>JANOQJ010000081.1:0-107667 GCA_031414805.1 Comamonadaceae bacterium | reverse complement strand
TGTGACAACCGGGTTATCAGTGAATTCGCGGTAGAAGTTATTGCTGGCCAGTATCAGGCTACCGCTTTGGCCATCGGTGAGTACGGTGGTGCCTGCCGTTCCGGTGGTGCCGCTGGTGGTGGTAAAGGTGGCGCTCAGGGGTTGGGTATTTCCATTGCCCAAATTGATATTGCTGGCCACACCCACGGTGCTGATGCTGGCAATGCCCAGTTGGCTCAAGGTTTTGAGTTCCCCGGCCTGGCTGATGCCGTCCTGGTTGGTGTCTTGCCAGACGCGTAGCTGTGCATACGCCGCATCGGCGCTGTCTATCTTTTTGTCTGCATTGGTATCCAGATCCGCCAGGGCTTGAAAGCCGTTGGCGGCGTGCAGGCCAGCGTAGGGGCCCGTGGTTAATAGGGTGTTGTCGCCAAATAACTCGCGACCCGAGTCAATGGTGCCGTTGCCATTCCTGTCAAGCACCAGTATTCCGTCGTCGGCTTTGATCCAGCCAGTGGCGGTTTTGACGGTATCGGCGTTGTGGTCGAAGAGGATGGGATTGGCAGCGTTAATGCCTACGGCTTCAATACCGTCGCCGTCGAGGTCCAGGACCAAGGGGTCGCGGCCTATGGTGGGGCGGGCTCGGGAGTAGTAGTCATTCAGGTCAGAACTCATGCCACCCCAGGGCATACCGGTGAAGGGGTCGCCTTGTGGTAGGTCGTAATTTGAAAATTGCGCGTCGTCTGCTCCACCTGGCAAATTCCTGCCAGAGCCGGGCGCCCAATTTTTCTTCAAATTATCATCTTTCGGTTCCGGTATTCCTGCACGCCGCATGGTCTCATCCACCGCAGTATTTGAGTTTTGATCCATAGGCCGATATTGATGCCTTTCACGACCAATATCACTCATAGAATCTGTAATATTCTTCCAGTCAGCAGATAAATCGCTACCGGTCTTTACTATTTCCTTGGGATCTGACCTTGACGGATCGAAATCAATAAAATTTGGGTCATAAATACCATGCTCGGTCTTTATATCGCCATACGGAGATCCTGGCGATCCACCAGATGACCCGCTCTGTCCAGTCGATAGTCCACCTATGCCAGCACCCGCACTTGGCCCACCACGTGCAGCGTATTGAACTCCACTCGAGTTCGTATAGACAATATATTTGTGGTAGTAGCCTGGCCCTATGGGCGTGTACCTGATTTCAATTGTTTCTGTCATGTTTACTCCATAATTCAAAAAATTTACAAAGAACGAAAAATAAGTTTTCCGTTTGTGCTAACAACTTTATTGTCAATAAAAACTACAATTACTCGGATTTCGTCGTGAAATCCAATATTTAAATATCTGTCTGAATAAACAGCTACGAGAGTTTGCGTTCCATCCGATGTCAGTGGCTGATTATGTAATTGGAATTTTTGAGCTCTAAGATAACTTTCGACGCCGTTTTTATCTGCAGCTACGGAGATGTATTTTTTGACAACTTCGGAAACGTCAATATTTGCATCCGCATTACTTCGACGAATTTTTTTTATATCACTAACTATTCCTTCTGCCATAGAAAACCCTTGAAAAGAAAATAAACCTGTTATGAGCAAGAGTAAAAAACTCCGTACTAATAGGCGCCGTCGAAAGTTAAATGTGAACATGTTCGTTTCCAAAATCTAAAGGTGCGATGCCAATTTTCAATGATTAATCAACATAGCGTTTAAGGTTGCAATAGTGAGCAGCGACCGTCGCGGTGCATTGCCAAAGATGGTGAGTTCTTTAGAGTTGACGACAGAGGATAGTCAACCTGCATGACAGGCCCAGCTATCCACCTGGATAGGTTGCAATAAATAAATTCTTGAGTGGGGCCGACTCGGAGTTTTGCTCACGGAAAGTGATGCCATCAAACTGTTTACGTTATTCATTGTTTTTGCCGTCCCTTTTGTGATCCAGTGCTGTGCTGGCTAGCGTTCGGTTTGTACCTGTAGATTTTTCACGTGTCGCGACAGCTTGCATAGTTTTACATCTGCGGCCTCTGCGCTGTTAATCCTTAAGCCTTTTTTGCCGTTTGGCCCAAGCAGTTCCTGCGTGAACAGCTCCTGCTTCGTAGCGAATCGCTACTGGCAGGCACTTTGCGCGGTTTTAAGCCAAATCGGCCATCCACCCTAGTAAATGCTTGTGCTTTTGCTACGTTTGTTGTAGCAATCCGCAAGACTTCGACTGTCTGGTGTCGCTGTATGTAAACCAGACTTGCCGACGTGGTGGCGCTCAATGGCTGGGTGTTGCCATTGCCCAAATTGATATTGCTGGCCACGCCCACGGTGCTGATGCTGGCAATGCCCAGTTGACTTAGTGTTTTGAGTTCCCCGGCCTGGCTGATGCCGTCCTGGTTGGTGTCTTGCCAGACGCGTAGCTGTGCATAAGCAGCATCGGCGCTGTCTACCTTTTTGTCTGCATTGGTATCCAGATCAGCCAGCGCCTGAAAGCCGTTGGCTGCGTGCAGGCCAGCGTAAGCACCGGTGGTCAACAAGGTGTTGTCGCCAAAAAGTTCACGGCCACTGTCTATGGTGCCGTTGCCGTTCCTGTCCAGCACCAGTATTCCATCGTCTGCCTTGATCCAGCCAGTGGCGGTTTTGACGGTGTCGGCGTTGTGGTCGAAGAGGATGGGGTTGGCAGAGTTAATGCCTACGGCTTCAATACCATCGCCATCGAGGTCCAGGACCAAGGGGTCGCGGCCTATGGTGGGGCGGGCGGCGTTGTAGAGGTCGTTGAGGTCGGAGCTCATGTTGCCCCAGGGTCTGCCGGTGAAGGGATCGCCACTTAAATATGGCTCAAAAGCCTCTGGCATTCGAGAAGGTAACCAATCTAAAGTTGATCCATTTAAAGGTATTTCCATCCTGTCAAATGCACCACGTGCCCAGGTGGTGCAATTAAAACTATTCTCCCCGTCACCTCCAAACGGTGAATATATTGGGGGCGTAGTATTTGTTTCCTGCTTGAAGTCTGTAAATTTTTCATACTGCTCTGGAGTAATTGGTATACGGTTACTCCTCCAGTCAGAGTTACCCCTCTCCCAATCAAGAGCGCCTGGTTTACCTCCAAGTAAACCGTCGGAACTTGGATTAAATCCTGCGCTATCGGTGGTGGTGCCGTCGTCATTGTGAACCGTTAACCAGACGTGCCCGGTGTAAGTAGGTGCCGGGTTAGCATTTCCATTTCCACCCGAAACATTTCCATATCTAACGTTAACAATGATGTACATTTCACTTTCCAATCTTTAAAAGTAGAGGCTCTTCAGTTACAAAATACTTGCTTAGTGAGTAAGGAGTAATTTCTCCTTCATAGGTAACATTCCTAGTTACTGGTAATATTACAACGTAGGCAAAATCCAATCCCAAGCCGTCACCAATCAGATCAACCCTCCGAATTAATTCACTTGTGTTTATAGATAACTGGGTAGCTTCTTGATTGGTTTTACCTTCCACAACCCAAAACAAACAATTTTCATGAAGGATTTTTGGTTTGGAATATTTACACGCTGCGGAATAGCTCGGTAATAAACTAATTTTTTTTGGCAGCAAATTCGAGCCAACGTTTTGGGAATTTATTAGATCGAATAATGATCTTGATCGACTTTTTTGGAGACTATTATCTCCATGCATACCTGCTACTTCGGCAACATAATATTCAACAACTGCGCTCCACTTATATAATAGAAATAAGGCAAAGGCCAATAATAAACCAAGCGCAATACGAAAGAACCATTTGCGCCGTAAGCTTCTAGAAAATACAATCATATTGGTCTATTGATAGAATATTCAATTGATACACATTTGTCGTTAAATCTTTACGATTAACCGGTAATCGGAGCGATGCTGCACGGCTGCTGGATACAGCGCATCATTCATTGGTTTTAGATCTCGAATTGCCTTCTTCTTCAAAACAAACTTAATAAATAAAATGATGATCACCACGGGGGTTGCGAGGATTGCATAACCCAATACGCTTGAGGCATCAAAGAAAACGGTTTTTCTAGATGTTGCAATTTTGTTAAGTTCGTTCATTGAATTGATCATCTATCATATTATTTATTCATCAACTTGTTTGCGAGTTTTCGGTCACTAATTTAATTTCAAATCTAATCATGTCGAGCTAAAGCGAAGGCTTATGCCTCAGGAGACATCAAATCGACAGAGCCGGAATCAAACCTATTTGCCTGCATTGCCCACGATCAGGAATTCTTTAGAGTTAACAACTGAGGATAGCCAGCCTCCATGACATGCCCAGCTATCCACCTGGATAGGTTGTCACAAGTAAATTCTTGTGTGTTTGACCAGATAGCTTTTCATCAACAAAATCAGCCATCCGCCCTTATAGAGACTAGTCAAGCAGCTATCATTTCCATACCATGTCTACTCGCGCCATTTGTGCATCGTGCGTACTAGCAGCCGCAAACGCCTCCACTTGGGTTTGCAAAGCCGTTGCCTGCGGCGTTCCCAAACTCATCGCCTCCCGCAAATCCCGTACCCAGCCGCTACCTTGCATCTGGGGCAATGCTTTACTGGCTGTGGTCAATACCGGGTTGTCTGTGAATTCGCGGTAGAAGGGATTGCTGGCCAGTATCAGGCTGCCGCTTTGGCCATCGGTCAGCACGGTGGTGCCTGCCGTGCCCGTCTGGCCATTGGTTCGGGTGAAGGTGGCGCTCAGGGGCTGTGTGTTGCCATTACCCAAATTGATATTGCTGGCCACACCCACGGTGCTGATGCTGGCAATGCCCAGTTGGCTCAAGGTTTTGAGTTCCCCGGCCTGGCTGATGCCGTCCTGGTTGGTGTCTTGCCAGACGCGTAGCTGTGCATACGCAGCATCAGCGCTGTCTATCTTTTTGTCGGCGTTGTTATCCAGATCAGCCAGGGCTTGAAAGCCGTTGGCGGCGTGCAGGCCGGCGTAAGCGCCGGGTGGTTAATAAGGTGTTGTCGCCAAATAGCTCGCGGCGTGAGTAAATAGTGCCTAATTACGAAAATATTAGCTGCTTTAGCAGTATTGAAAAGGCGTCGGCAGAGCTATTTATTTAGGCCGTGGCCCATATCAACTGTCGATGCGCAGGCTGTTGGCATCAACGGTCACCCGCGTGCCTGTCGCAATTGGCTGCGCACGCTCGATGGTGCGGCGCGAGCCGTCTTCCATGCGCACCCTTACTTGGTACACGGTGGTTTTGCGCACATTCTTTTCAATGGCGTTGCCTGCGTAGCCACCGCCAATGGCGCCCAGCACGGTGGCGATGGTTTTGCCTGAGCCTTCGCCGACCTGGTTGCCCAGCACGCCGCCGACCACACCACCTGCCACAGCGCCCACACCGCTACCTTTGTCGATTCGCCGCTCCACAGGCGTGACGGACTCCACCGTGCCGCAGTTGCTACAAACAGGCGCCTGCGCAACCACGACCGGCGTTGGCACCGAACCTTGCGGCTGGACAGCCGGGGCTTGGGAAGCCGCAGTTTTGGGGGCTGGCTTCGGTGTGGCCTTGACGACGGGTTTTTGCACCGGTGTGGCTGCAGGTTTTTCCACAGAGGCCAGATGGCGTGCAACTGCTTGGGATGGCGCTGTACTAGGTGTTGCCAGAGCGGCCACCGGCGTGCCCAGCTTGGGCGCGTCGCCCTGCGCTTCAGACTGCTTGACCAGCAGCGCAGCGGCCAGCGCCAGCACCGTCACGCCCATCACGGCCATGGTGGGGATCAGTGCTTTGCTATGGCGCAGGCGGTCAGAGAAGGAAGCTAGCTGGCCGGGTTGAATCAGCGTGTGGCTTGAAGAATGCATGAATCGAACTCCTGTTGTTGATGACATGAATAACGCAGCCACCGCTCGAGCGGATGTTGCCTGGTTGTGAAATTTGTAACCGCCGTTGCCGGATGGCGATCAGGCGAAGCTTGTCGCGGCCCAGGCGTGTTGCAGCGTCGCTTCACTGGTCATGATTCGAAATGGTTCGATTGAAATTTAACTCGCGCGTGCGCCGTTCTGCGAATGGTTTTCTAGGGCTTCTGACCAACCCTATTCACCTAATTAGTATTGCAATTAGCTGTGTAGTATTTTTTGGTTACAACTACCTTCATGAAGGGTAGCTCGATATGCTAAAAAGCAATTAAATCAACCCTGGGGAGTTTTTATGGATGATGGTTTGCAGGTAGTTTTTTCTCCGGCGCAGCTGGCCGCAGTTTTAGCAGGGCAATCTCTCACAGACAGTGAGATTCAAAGTAATCGCATATGGGGTGGTGTGAAAGCTGTTGCCGGTGTTTTCGAGATTATCGGAGGTGGTCTGTTGTTGGCAGTTCCTGAGCCAACAGGTGCCACAAAAGTAGGCGGTGTGGTATTGGGGGCACATGGTATTGACACCCTCCAATCAGGGTTCAGGCAAGCCGTTTCAGGGAACGAGCAGCAGTCATTAACCCAGCAGGGCATCGCAGCGCTGGCCCGTGAACTGGGCACAGACGAGGCCACCGCCAGCAATATTGGAATGTGGGTAGATATTGCTGTCCCGGTCGTCGTTTCGCTGGGTGTGGGTGCTGCCCGTATCTTGGCGATACGGGGCGGCAGGATCATTCTTGCAGGGGAGGAAGCTGTCGCTGGCAGTCGCGTAGGTGGCCACACTATCGCCAAACATATTGGCAGAACAGAAGCGCAGTTGAGGGCAAGGTTGCTCGCGGAAACCAGAATTCCTGCTGCATCAACATTCAAATCACTTGAAATTGCAGAACGGGTATTGTACCGGGCAATACAAACAAATAAAGCAGCAATAACTGCATGGGCCAGATCAAATCCAACAAGAACTCTTCCTATTGTATTTGACGCAGGCACTGAAATCGGTCACGGCGTTGTTCGGTCAACCAATATTTTAACCGGTATGCGTAAAGTACAGATTGTTTTCAAGTATCAAGTCTACAACGGCAAGCCCTACTATATTTTGACCTCTTATCCGATACCTTGACATGAACAACGATATTTCAAAAATATTTCCATATCTGTTTCAATTTATGGGAGGATACTTTTACCAAAGCGTGCTCGAATTTTCAGACTCTGAAGAAGCTATTCTTGACGAATATTTCAGCGTCCAAAATGGTGCCTCCTGGCCGGTGATGGGCTTGTGGTGTGATATACAAAGGATGATTGTTTATTGCTCCGATGATCTATTGAAAAATTTCAATGAATTAATAGAGCCCAGTTACATCATTGGCAACAATGACGCCGAGGCAAAGACCTGGCTGTTGGCAGTAGCCACTCGGTGCGAGGCCTACATCGACCAACGCACACTAAGCAAGAATCTGTTTCAGGTTTAGATTCCCTGCGACTACCCCAGCCGCTGCCGCGCCAGCGCCGCCCCCGCCGCCAGCGCCTGCAATTTGGCCACCGCCACCTCGCGGCTCATGGGGGCCAGGCCGCAGTTGGTGCAGGGGAACAGGCGGTTTTGGGGCACGTATTGCAGGGCCATGGCAATGGTGTCGGCCACTTGTTCGGGCGTTTCCACTACGTCGCTGGCCACGTCGATCACGCCCACCATCACGTCTTTGCCTTCCAGCAGACGCATCAAATCGGGCGGCACGTGTGAGTGGTAGCACTCCAGGCTAACTTGCTGAATGCTGCTTTTGGCCAGGGCCGGGAACACCTGCTCGTATTGCCGCCACTGGTCACCCAGGGTGTTTTTCCAGTCGGTGTTGGCCTTGATGCCGTAACCGTAGCAAATGTGTACTGCGGTCGTGCAAGTCAGGCCTTTGGCGGCTACTTCCAGCGCCTGCACACCCCAATCGGCGGCGTCTTGCATGTAGACGTTGAAGGCAGGTTCGTCGAACTGGATGATGTCCACGCCGTCGGCCTGCAAGGCCAGCGCTTCCTGGTTCAACAGCTGCGCAAAGGCCATTGCCATTTTCAATTTGTCACCATAAAAGCGGTCGGCCACGGTGTCCACGATGGTCATGGGGCCGGGCAAGGTGAATTTGAGTTTGCGCGTGGTGTGGGCGCGCGCCAGTTGTGCCTCGAAGGCGTGCACGCGACCTTTGAGCTTCAACTCAGAGACAACTTGCGGTACTTGCGCGTTGTAGCGGTTGTTGCGGATGCCCATGGTCACTTTGTTTTCAAAGTCAATGCCGTCGACCTGCTCCAGAAAGCCGTGTACGAAATGCTGGCGCGACTGCTCGCCGTCGCCCACGATGTCAAGGCCCGCGTCTTCTTGCGCCTTGATCCACAGCAGCGTCGCGTCTGCCTTGGCCTGGCGCAATTCGTCGCCTTGCGCTTTCCACTGCGGCCACAGTTTGTTGGTTTCGGCCAGCCAGGCCGGTTTGGGCAGGCTGCCTGCGATGGCGGTTTCAAACATCGGTGTCTCCTATGGGTTGATGGTGGGATTGTCGCGCCGCACTAACAACTGCAGCAGCAAGGCCACCCGCGCTTTCACGGGCGACAGGCCTTGCGAATCGGGCAACACATCGTTGGCGGTGGGCAGCACGCGGCCATTCGCGCAGCGGGTGGCGCGCAGTACGCGCACGCCCGCTTCTTGCGCTTGCAACAGCGCGTTTTGCAGGTCGTTTGAGACGGTCCCGTTGCCTGTTCCTGCCACCACGATGCCGTTGACTCCATGCGCCAACAGGGCGTGCACCAAGCTGCCGTCTGCGCCCACATGGTTAAAGACGATATGCACGCGCGGCCATTGCTTGGCCCGTTGCACAGCGTTGAACAGTGTTGAAGACGCTACGTTTTCAATAGCTGCTTGAGCAATATCTACAAGGGCTACTGGCCAATTTCGCATTAAACGCAGATTGCCAGCCTCCACCACGCCGAGCGGCCCTGCGTCTCCGCTGGTGAACGCATCCAGCCGCCAGGTGTGCGTTTTTTGCACATCCAGCGCGCTGTGCACCACGCCAGCACACACCGCCACCACACCGCGCGCGCCCGGGTGGCGTGCCACCAGCACCGCGTCGAGCAGGTTCTGCGGGCCGTCGGGTGCCAGGGCGGTGGCGGGGCGCATGGCGCAGGTCAGCACCACGGGTTTAGATCCAATCAAATCAGGAGCCAACACGGCTTGCAAAAAGTAAGCGGTTTCTTCCAGCGTGTCCGTGCCATGCGTGATGACGATGCCTTGCACATCGCTCTGCGCAAGCCAGTAGGCGCAGCGTGCAGCGAGGTGTTGCCACGCGGCAAAGCTCATGTCTTTGCTGTCGATCTGCGCTACCTGCTCGGCAACAAGATGGGTATTTTTCAACGCAGGCACGGTGGCCAGCAAGTCTTCAATGCCGACCTGCCCGGCGGTATAACCCACGGTGTCGTCGCCGCGGCTGGCGGTGCCTGCAATCGTGCCGCCGGTACCTAAAACCACAATTGTTTGACCCACTATTTGATTTAGCACTTGTCAACTTTCAAAAACTGACTAAAAATACAGTAACTGGACAAGAACCCAGTCATTTTTGGAGTATGCCAATGGACGCCTCAAACATCCCCGCCAAGCTCACCGCCCGCCAGCAACAGATTTTGGACTTGATTCAAAACGTTATGGCCCGCACCGGCTCGCCACCCACGCGGGCCGAAATTGCCACCGAGCTGGGCTTCAAGTCGGCCAACGCGGCTGAAGAACACTTGCAGGCGCTGGCCCGCAAAGGTGCCATCGAGCTGGTCAGCGGCACCTCGCGTGGCATCCGGCTGCGCAGCGAGGCGCTTCGCTCGCTGAACGAGTCGCGCAACAAGCAGTTTTCACTCCCTATTCCCGGTTTGTCCCAGCTCATGCTGCCGCTGGTGGGCCGTGTCGCTGCGGGTTCGCCCATCCTCGCGCAAGAGCATGTGGACCAGACCTATTACGTGGAAAGCAGCCTGTTCCAGCGCAAGCCTGACTATTTGCTCAAGGTACGAGGCATGTCCATGCGCGACGCCGGCATCATGGACGGCGATCTGCTGGCGGTGCAAAGCAGCAAAGACGCGAAAAACGGTCAGATTGTGGTGGCCCGCCTGGGCGACGACGTGACTGTCAAGCGCTTCAAGCGCAACCACGAAGTCATTGAGCTACACGCCGAAAACCCCGACTACCCCACCATCCTGGTGCAGCCCGGCGAGCCCTTTGAAATTGAAGGGCTGGCAGTGGGTTTGATTCGCAACACCATGCTGATGTAAGCCCACAGAAACGCAGCCGCCCAGCACGCTTTCACCAGGACGTTTTCACCATGACACTTGCCCTGTTCCCGCTCGAGAGTTTTTTCGCCGCCCTGCCTGAGTTGTTCAACCGGCGCACAACGCGAGCGGGCTCCAGCTCACTAAGCCCCGGGCGCGCCCGTCAATCCAGCACATCTGGCGCTCCACATATTCAAACCGCTATTGAATTCGTAGCTGCTCCAGCAGTATCTACAAGGGCTGTAGCCCAAAAAAGCTTAAAAACACAACGAAACACACCACTGCGCATCCTGCGCGTGGTCGAGCCCGGCGACCGCGCAGCGGGTGCAGGCCGCATGCGCATGTCAGGCAGCATGGCCGACGTCTGCGCCGAACTGGACCGGCTGGTGGAGCGGGAAAACCGGCAGGCGGGCAGGCTGCACTGAGCTGTGCCGACTTGCCGAGGGAGTCTGGCTGGGTAAGGTAAGGGGGCGAAAAAAGTATGCACGGCCTTAGGGAACCTCTGCCAGCACCGCATCCACCACTTTTGCCATGCGCACGTCGTCCAGCCGGTCGGGCGTGTCTTGTAGCGTGTGGCAAGCCCCAGCGCAAGGGCTGCAACGCTTGAATTCGCGGGTGATGGCAAAAGTCACTGCGCCGGGTGCACCAGGCCATTCAACCAAGCCCCCACATCCTCAATTCCGAGCACAAACGCCACCAGCCCCGCAACGGCACCGCAGAAAATCAGCCCCGCGATCAAGCGGTTTCTGGCGCTGGTGCGCAGCTTGGCTGCCACCACGTCTGCGCCGCCTTCCATCAAGCGCGGGCGGCCGTGCCATGCGGACGACGGGACGATGGCTGACTTCTCGGCCGAAAACGTACCGAACACACAAACCTGCGCACCTGGCGCTATGTGTTGCTGCTCCAGTTTGCAGTTGGCCAGATTCAGGTCATCCAGATGGGTGTAGAGCACATCACCACGGTACTGGCCATCTGCGTCGGCCCATTGGTCTGTCAGTTCTTTGGCGGCTTCTTTTGAGGTCGTCGTGAAGCGGGTGGTTTGGAGGTAGCGCCTGAAGGTTTCCACACGGGCCTTGTGGTTCGTACGCGGATCCATGCTGTTTGATTCGGTCGGCTGCGCGCTTTGCAGGTCGGGCACAGCCAGCAGTTTGTACGAACCGCCTGGCGCTGAAATAGTGGATGGGATCAGCGCACTGCCCCGTACGTGGGTCACGGTTGTTCGGCTTTTGCCAGACCCGCGTGTTTCTGTCACCCGATAGCTGTAGGCAACGCATCTTGCCCCTGTGATGGGTGCCACCAGTAAATCTGCTTCGTTTGACGTGATCACGCCAACGATCACAACTTGCGCCCCGTCCTTCGGCTGCGCACCCACCATACCGCTTTCAACACCCAGGGATTGCTGCCTGGCTTGCCAAGATGAACGCAGCAGCCCCATACCAATCAAGCCCAACAGAGCGCCGACAACAGACACGAACACGGTGTCTGCCAACGCAAAACCCAAGGCCTGGAACCCCAGCGACATGACGATGGCCAATACCAGCCAACTCAGCAAGGGAATGAGGCATCCGGTGACTGCGTATTTCATCTTTGCACCCTCGGCGAACCTACTTGGAAACCTGCAACACCCAGCCCTTCTTGATGTTCTCCGCCACCGCCTGAGCAAACAGCGTCATGACCGTCTCTTCAGTAGCCGCCACCGTGATGTCCTGCTTCAGCGGCTCGGCGCGGGAGGCACTGAAGTCGGTGTAGAACAGCACATAGGCTGGGTATTTGCCGGTGGATTCTTTGTTGGTTTTCCAGGCGACGAACTTGCGCACCGCCACTTCGCCCTTGGTTTCCTTGACGTAAACCTCGCGCTTCAATGGGGTGCTTGGCCCGCCGCTGGCCGCTTCCAGGCTGGCCAGTTCCACCACATCGCTAATTTGGGAAAAGCGCAGATCCGTTGGATTGACCGTTTTATCGTCTCGCAACCGAATAAATACTGGCGAAATCATGTTCACGCAGGGGCGTGCGCCGGCTGTCGTGTAGCCGTGGTCAGCGCTGTGGCGCAGGCTCATTTTGCTCACGGGCCGCCCGCCGTCCTCGGTCAGCATGTCAATGCAGCTGCACTCCACCACCCACTCGGGCCGCACCATCTCAAACGCCGTTTGCCGCTCGGCCACTTCGACGAATTCAGACGATGTGCGCATCGCGCCCAGTTGCACCAACCAGTCACGCCGCTGCGCGTCACTAAAGCCCCCACCGGCTTTGCCCACCACTTGCAGCGTGCCATCCGGGTGCATGGCAGCCAACAACATGTTGCGCAACAAACCCGCCTGCTCGCCACTGCCCTCGCTGTAACCAATCACCACCAAATCCAGGTGGTGGCGGGTTTTGAGCTTGAAGCCAGAGCGGTCAGATGCCCGCAACACAATGCCTTCTGCGCCTTTTTGCTGCACGTGCTGCGCGTACAAATTCAGCACCGCCGCCCGGCTGTTGATCGTTTGCTGGGCAATCAGGTGCAGCTTGCCAGTTGCGGGCAGCAGGGCCTCCAGTTGCTTGAGCGTCACATCCAGCGGGTCGCTCGCCCCAATCACGTCAAACGCCGCAAAGTGCAAGTCGTGCGCCGCCTCATCGGCCACCGCCTCACTCACCGCAAAACTGCGCTCGCGTTCAGCGTGGGGCACATACAGCTCGCCAGCCAGCGCAATATCTTTATCACCCAGCACTTTTTTGACGGCTTCGGCCAGTTTGGGCAATTTCAGCTCTTTGCCTGACCGATTGAAAAACTGAATTTGCCCCGCTTTGGCAATACAGCCCGCAAAATGGCCGTCAAGCTTGACACTGGCAAAGTAATCCACACCATCCGGAACGCGTGTGGCCACATCGTCGACCGACACACCGAGTAAACGCGAAGCCACCCGATTTTTGTATTGAACGACTTCGATCATGCAATCTCCTCAGCTTGGGGCAGCGCTTTCAATTCCAGATTGGTCAAATGCAGAATCAGACAATAACTATCGTCTTTGATTCGTCCTTCCACAAAAGCACGCCATGGCGTGCCACCGTCTTGAAACACCAGTGGCAGCAGCCCTTTTGCGCCGCTGCCCAGCATCATCAAACTGTCTTTCTCGGCCAGGTCTTTAGCAATTTCAAACAAAAAGTCATACGTCAGCCCATTCACGTGGCGCAGCTGGTATTTACGTCCAAAAATGAATTTGTTGAATATCTGCTTCTTTAGAAATAGCTTGCCACCCTTCAGCGGGTGCTCGCCAGTGGTGTTTTTCTCCAGGTATTTGGGCTCGCGGGTTTCTTTCAATTCACCTTTGGCGTCAAACACCTGTTCTTCGACGCGCACTTTGTAGACCACGGCACTTTGCTGATTCAGATACACCTTGACGGGTTTCTCGGCGTAGCGTCCGGTCATCTCCAGGTCCAGCTCCGGGTCATCCTGCACCAGCGCGTGACTGACGGCAGCCGGGTCAGCAAACTGCTTGAGCAATTGCTCGTAGCCTTTGGTGGTTTTCACAATGCGCCGACTCACCGGCTTTTCACCTGCGGCATTGACCATGATGACCCCACTGGGTTTCACCTGGCCTGTGTAGAGTATTTCGGCGTTGCGGCCTTTGGTATTGCTGATATCTAATTTAGCCATGGTGGTTTCTGGTTTTAAAGCATGCCAAAATCAAGCGATTCATCTTCTTCGCCCGCGTCCTGCTCGTCCATCACAGGTGGCGTCTCGAGTTTTATAAACTCAAACACGGCAGGTTTACCAATCACCGCAAAAATCTGACCATCGGCCACGATTAAAAACCCGGTATCAACTTCGTAGCCAGCCCGATAATTGAAATCAAATGATAGAAATTGCGTGGCAAGTGCGGCCATCAATTCATCTTTGCCCGATTCAACGGTCAATTGATAAA
This sequence comes from Comamonadaceae bacterium, assembly GCA_031414805.1. Lineage (GTDB taxonomy): Bacteria > Pseudomonadota > Gammaproteobacteria > Burkholderiales > Burkholderiaceae_C > JAAFIW01. The sequence goes on along the minus strand of JANOQJ010000081.1, from coordinate 93,658 downwards.
CCACCTTGACCTGCAAATCAAGATAATCTTCGATCGTCGCGCTGGGTCGCAAAGTCACCGGGCGGTCAAATACCGACGGTATCTGCTCGAGTACCTCGCCATCCGCGTTTTTGGCAATCAGGTCTTTGCGTGCCACTTCGTTGCCGTCGCTGCTCAGCAGCTTCAAGGCAAAGCCGCCAGCAGGAATCAGTGTTTTGCCGTCTTCCAGCAAGCTGGCCGTGACGCACACTGCGCCTTTGTCGTCAAACACCTGGGTATCAACCCAGCCATAGACCTTGTCGCGGTCTACTTTTTCGATTTGGGCGGTGCAGTTAATGCCGGCACCGGTGAATTGAATAGGTTTTGCCATCGTTCAGTCCCTTTAACCCCGGCTACCCAGCAAATAGTCGCGTTTGCCGATCTCCACACCGTTGTGGCGCAGCATGGCGTAGGCCATGGTCGTGTGAAAAAAGAAGTTCGGCAGCGACCAATGTTTCAAAAACGCCTCACCCTTCATCGTGCGGGTGGCATCCGGCCCCACCGGGAAGGTGATGTCTTTGTCTTCGCAGCCATCCAGCTTGTCGGCAGGTACCGTGGCCAACCAGGCCAGGGTTTTGGCAATGCGGGCTTTCAACTCGGGCAAGGTGGTTTCGTTGTCTTCAAACTTGGGCGCTTCAACACCTGACATACGCGCCACGCCATTTTTTGCCGCGTCGCACGCGATCAACACCTGACGGGTAAACGGCAGCATGTCGGGTGCCAGGCGAAACTGGGTGAGCGCGGCCGGATCGAGTTTTTTGGCGTCGGCATGGGCCTGGGCTTTGTCCAGCAAATGCGACAGGTTGGACAACATGCTGGTGTATATCGGCAGGCTGGCGGACGACATGGAAATGGCCATTGAATAACTCCTGAAAAATTGGACAGAAACAGGTGGATGCTATCTGCGGCGCGCTGCGGGCAAAATGCCTGGATGAACATTGTGATTCTGGATGACTACCAAGACGCCGTGCGCAAGCTGCCCTGCGCAACCCGGCTGAACGATTACCCCGCCAAGGTTTACACCAACACCGTCAAGGGCATTGGACAGCTGTCGGTGCGGCTCAAAGATGCAGACGTGATTGTGTTGATTCGCGAACGCACGCACATCAGCCGCCAGCTGGTGGAAAAGCTGCCCAAACTCAAGCTGATTGCCCAAACCGGTCGGGTGGGCAACCACATTGATGTCCCGGCCTGCACCGAGCGCGGTATTGCCGTGGCGGAGGGTATGGGTTCGCCGGTGGCACCGGCCGAGCTGACCTGGGCGCTCATCATGGCGGCCAGCCGGCGCTTGCCGCAATACATGGCAACCCTCAAGCATGGCGGCTGGCAACAGTCGGGGCTTAAATCAACGGCCATGCCACCCAACTTTGGACTGGGAACCGTGTTACGCGGCCGCACCTTGGGGATATGGGGCTACGGCAAGATTGGTCAGCTGGTTGCAGGCTACGGCCGGGCATTCGGCATGCACGTGCAGGTCTGGGGCAGCGACGCCGCGCGCACACAGGCGCTAACCGATGGCTATGCCAGCGCGGACAGCTGCGAAGCTCTGTTTGCCACCAGCGATGTGCTGTCGTTGCACCTGCGCTTGAGCGAGCGCACGCAAGGCGTCGTCAAGCTGGAGCACCTGTCGCGCATGAAGCCCACCGCCATGCTGGTCAACACCTCACGTGCCGAGTTGATTGAGCCCGACGCGCTGATTGCAGGCCTGAATCGGGGCCGCCCCGGTCTGGCGGCAGTCGATGTGTTTGAAAGCGAGCCCATCTTGCAAGGCCATGCGCTGCTGCGGTTGGAAAACTGCATTTGCACGCCGCACATTGGCTACGTGGAGCAGGACAGCTATGAGATGTATTTCAGTGCCGCGTTTGACAACGTGGTGAATTTCATCAACGGACGGCCTAGCAATATCGTCAACCCCGGCGCACTGCAGGTGCGCCGCTGATGGCTAACCCACTGCAGGTGCGCCGCTGATGCAGCCAAGCGCATCTGCGCCCGCACCGTTGCCGCGCGTGTTGTGGCCGCTGCTGTTTGGGAATTTCGTTATCGGCACGGGCGTGATGGTGGTGCCTGGCACCTTGAGCGAGATCAGCGGTTCGTTGAACGTTTCGGTGGCCACTGCAGGCCAGTTGATCTCGGCTGCTGCGGTGCTGATGTGCCTGGGCGCGCCACTGTTTGCAGCCTTGGTGGCGGGTTGGGACCGGCGCCGCCTGTTGGCGCTGTCTATGCTGTGGTACGCCGCCCTGCACCTGCTGTGCGCGCTGATGCCCAGCTTTGGCACGCTGCTGCCCATGCGGGTGCTGGCGATGGCTGCGCCCGCCATTTTTTCGCCGCAAGCGGCCGCCTGCGTTGGGCTGCTGGTACCGCCCGAGCAACGGGGCCGGGCCATCACGTTTGTATTTCTGGGCTGGTCGGTGGCTTCGGTGCTGGGCATGCCTTTAGGCGCGCTGATCGGTGGGTTGGCGGGCTGGCGGGTGGCCTTTGTCTGCGTGGCGGTGTTGGCCCTGGTCAGCGCGGTATGGGTCTGGCGGGCCCTACCCAACGGCATCAAGCCGCCCGCCCTGTCACTGGCGGCCTGGAAAGAGATTGCGCAGTCCAAGCCCCTTTTGCTGTGCATCGTGGTCACGGTGCTGTATTCCAGCGGGCAATTTGTGCTGTTTTCTTACATGGCGCCGTACTACAAGGCGCGACTGGACGTGAGCCCGCTGCAGCTGAGTTTGTTGTTTGCCTGGTTTGGCGCATTTGGCTTTCTGGGCAATGTCGTGATGTCGCGCCACATCGACAAACTGGGCGCTGCGCGCTCGGTTTTCATTGCGGTGGCCTGCATGGCGCTGACCATGCTGCTGTGGCCGCTGGGCACCAACCTGTGGCTCGCAGCTGCCGTGGTCTTGCCATGGGCTCTAGGGTGTTTTGCGTCGAATTCTGCGCAGCAAGCACGGCTGGTGGGTCTGGCACCTGCGCTGGCCACGGCGTCGGTGGCCCTGAACACATCGGCCATGTATGCCGGGCAAGGTCTGGGCGCAGCTGGTGGTGGCGCACTGATTGCCAACGACCGCATGGATTGGCTCCATTGGGTGGGATTGGTCGGGCTGCTGGCAGCATTGGCCGTGAGCGCCTGGGCCGCACGCGCTGCCGACACGAAGCCTTCACCAACTAAAACGCTATAAATTAGATAGCTGCTTGAGCAGTATTTACAAGGGCGGATGGCCGATTTGGCAAAAAAAAGCTGTGGGTGCAGCCGATACAGCAATTGCAACGGGCGTATTGCGCCCTCGCGATCACAACTTCGATTCGCGCGGTGTGGCCGCGTCAAACACGTCAAATTCCAGCAAGTGGCTGTTGGCTGTGGGGGCTTGGGCCGCAGCTTGGTCTGGTGCAGCCACCAAGGGTTTGGTACCCAGTCTCACTGTGGCATCGTCATCCAGACCCGTTTTGACATGCCCCAAAGGGGTTGATTCCAGCACCGCCGAAGGCAGCTGCTTATCGTCGTCGTCCAACTCAAAGTCAACATCGACCGTCGAAACCAGCGCTTTCACTGGGATCGCCTTGACGGGTTTGGCTCCCAGCGGCTGCATTTTGGTTGCAGAAAAGCCCGTCGATTGACCGGCCCGCGAGGTGTCCAGCTCCGCCCAGGATTGCGAGTTGGACTTGCTCAACGCTGGCGTGCCCAAGCCCACGGTTGATGCACGCGGTTTTGCGTTAACCACCGGCTTGGGGCTGACCACCTCTTTGGCCAGCGAGTGCAGCAACAACAATTCGCGGTAGGCCTCCAGGTCGAACGCCTCGCCACCGTCCGCACCGGGTTTGCGAAAAATGGATTCCTCCAGCAAATCCAGCACCTTGGGCGACGGCCACAAAGCTTCAATGCGCGACAGCGCTTTGGGGTGGGCCTCCAGACCTTCTCCCACATTGCCAAATGAATCGAACTGCGGCGCCTGCGCGTTGAACGCCTGGTTGAAATCCACCCGCAACGCCTCGTAGTCATCGCGCCGGTCCAGCTGGTGATAAATACTGAGCAGATCCAGGTAGGCGACTGCACTGGTTTGTGGTTGTGTGCTGATGTGGTCTTTGAGCAGTTCGATGGCTTGCGGGAAGTCGCCGAGGGCCACGAAAAAATCAGCTTGCTGCTGCACGTCATACAGGTCTTCTGCCAGCGTCGCGCGCTCGGAGCCCGACCGGTCCATCGACAGGTCTTCAAAAGCCGCCGACTGCTGAATGGGTTTGCTCCACGGAATCACGGAATCGCCGCCCAGTTTCTTCTTGAAGCCATCCTGCGTCACGGCATTGGCTGCAGGTGCGCTAAACGGGTCGTCAGCGCCCAGATCAAAGTCCAGATCCAGGTCTACCGCTGCAGCGTTTGTCGGGCCCCGCTGCCCACCGGGGTATACCGCCTGGGGCGGCAGGCGGGAATCCAGCCTGCCGGGTTGCGAATCGTCACCGGTCTTGTCACCACGCCACCAGTCCGGTTGGCCTTGCGCACGCCGGCGCGCCAACCAGAAATAGACCAAACCAGCCACGGCTGCCAGCAGCAACAACGCCAGGCCGCCCACCAACGGGTTCAGGTAGCGCGCCTGCTCGGCCTGCTCCAGCCTCGCGCGCAAGTCGGTCAGCTCGGTTTGTGTGCGAACGGAACTGTCGCGCAGGCCTTTGGCATCGGCTTCCAGCGCCTGCACCCGTTGCGCTTCACGCAGCACATCCTGCGGCTGCGCGTTGATGGCTCGCCACCAGGCCATGACCTCGGCACGGCGTTGGTCGCTGCTATCGGTTGCGCTCTGAAGCTCCCGGGAGCTGCGTAACCGGAGTTCCCCATCGACGCTCAATTCAAGCGGCTCCAGCTTCAGGCGTGGTGTTGTGTCGGCCAGTTTCCGTTCGCTTGGCGTGGCACGGTTTGCGACGCGCGGCGCCTTGGGTGGGGCACTTGCGGTTTCCGGTCGCGCTGCATCGGTCGCGGCTGCTGTATTGGGATTGCCTGCGTCTGGATTGGTCGGGCTGGCCTTGCGCGGCCTGGCGGATCTGGCTGGTTTGCCTGTAGCCGTACCCGCGCCGGTTGCGCCTGCCGCAGAGCTGCCTGCCGCACCCGCGCTGGGCAAGGGCACGACCGGTGCCGCTACCCCTGCCGCACGATTGGCCAATGCCGTGTTGTTATTCGGTGTGTCACTGGGCACATCGGCCAACAGAACATACCGCCGCGCCGAGCGTTGCACGCAACCAGCACGTACATACAGCGTCACCACCGGTTCGTCGACCGCCAGGCTGGAGCGAATTCGAAATCGTGCTTCTGATGCACTGGAGCGCTCCACCGTGATCGCCACGCGGCTGGCATCGACCCGGGTGTCCCCATGAAACACGTCGGCTTCCAGACACAGAGCGGATGGGTCGTCACTCGTATCCAGTCGCAACAGACCCGTCACGTCCAGCGGCTGACCGATCAGTGTTGCGCCGGTGACGCGGTCCAGACTCAGTGCTGCACTTCCAAGTGCAGTCACCAGGGCCAATAGGCCTACGCCCAAACGGGCTGTTTGTAAGTAAATATTCATACAAATCGGGATTTTGGCACAGCGGGTCAACCCAAAGGTACGCTACAGGATAATTGTTCGATGCAAAAACCTTTTGAATCGATTGGCGTTGTGGGTGCGGGCGCGATGGGCCGCGGAATTGCGCAAATCGCAGCGCAGGCTGGTTGCACGGTTTACCTGTTTGACAACCAGCCGCAAGCGGTGTCGAGCGCATGTGAATCGGTCTGCGCCCAGTGGGATCGCCAGCACGACAAGGGCAAGCTCAGTGCCAGCGAACTGGCCAACAACAAAGCCTGTTTGATACCTGCGACTAGCCTGTCGGCGCTGGCAAATTGCGATTTGGTTGTCGAGGCCATCGTGGAACGGCTGGACATTAAACAAGCGCTTTTTGCACAACTGGAAACTGTTGTTTCTGAACACGCGGTGCTGGCTACAAACACCTCGTCGCTGTCGGTCACGGCGATTGCGGCGGGCCTCAAGCACCCAGCGCGTTTTGCGGGTTTCCACTTTTTCAACCCGGTGCCCTTGATGAAGGTGGTGGAGGTGATTGCGGGCCTGAAAACCGACGCTGCCGTGTGCGCCGACCTGGCCCGTTTTGCCCGCCAGATGGGCCACACACCCGTGCAGGCTGCCGACACACCCGGTTTTATTGTTAACCACGCCGGGCGCGGATTTGGTACCGAGGCGCTACGGGTGGTAGGCGAGGGCGTGGCCGACTTCGCCACCGTGGACCGCATTTTGAAAGACCAGATGGGTTTCAAACTCGGCCCGTTTGAGTTGATGGACTTGACCGCGCTGGATGTGTCGCACCCGGTCATGGAGTCGATCTACCACCAGTATTTTGAAGAACCCCGCTACCGCCCCAGTGTCATCACCGCCCAGCGTCTGGCCGGTGGCCTGCTGGGCAAAAAAGTGGGCGAAGGCTTTTACCGCTATGTGGACGGCAAAACTCAGGTGCCACCCGAGCCACCTGTGCCCGAGGTGCCTGATATGCCGCCCGTGTGGGTCTCCCCCCGCGCCGCGCGGCGCAGCGAGCTGCTGAAACTGCTCAAAGACCTGGGTGCCAAGATTGAAACGGGCCAGTCCCCATCCCCCACCGCACTCACCCTGGTGGCCCCGCTGGGTTTTGACGTGACCACGGTGGCCGTGGTGGAGCGGCTGGACCCGGCGCGAACAGTGGGTATAGACCTGCTGGTGGACGACGCCCTGACCCGCCGCCGTGTGCTGGCCACCAACCCGGCCACCCGGCGCGACATGCGGGACGCCGCGCACGCGCTGTTTGCGCGCGATGGCAAGAGCGTGAGCGTGATTGCCGACAGCGGCGGCTTCGTCACCCAGCGTGTGGTGGCCACCATCGTGAACATTGCCGCCGACATTTGCCAGCAGGGCATTTGCAGCCCGGCCGACCTGGAAACCGCCGTCACCCTCGGCCTGGGCTACCCCCAAGGCCCGCTGGACATGGGCAACCGCCTGGGGCCCACCAACGTCCTGGAAGTGCTGTTCAACCTGCAAACCGTCTACGGCGACCCGCGCTACCGCCCCAGCCCCTGGCTGCGCAGGCGCGGGGCCATCGGTCTGTCACTGCTTCACGAGGCAAGCTGATGGGCGCTCCTATAAATTCATTTTTCGGGCGAATTGCGTCACTGAGCGTGAGCGAACTACGTGGTGTTCGGCGGTGCTCGGAATCCTCATGCACCCAAGTGCATTCCGGTGTCCTGCGCTCCGTGCGCCTAGCACTTCATCCCGAAAATCTGAATTTCTAGGAGTGCCCAGATGTCCGCCCAACTCAAAAGCACCAGTGAGGGTGCCACCATGGTGCTCACGGTCAGCAACCCCGAACACCGCAACGCCCTGGGCCCGGAAATTTACGCAGCGGGCATTGAAGCCCTGGGCGTGGCAGAAACCAACCCCGAGGTGCGCTGCGTGGTCATTGCGGGCGAAGGTACGCTGTTCAGCGCGGGCGGCAACCTGCAGCGTCTGCAGGCCAATCGGCAACTGCCTGCCGAGGTGCAGGCCCAGAGCATTGAAGGCCTGCACACCTGGATAGAAACCATCCGCACTTTCCCCAAACCGGTGGTTGCCGCCGTCGAAGGTGCCGCAGCTGGCGCAGGTTTTTCGCTGGCGCTGGCCTGTGATTTCATCGTGGCCGCCGACAACGCCGTGTTTGTGATGGCCTACAGCAATGTCGCCCTGTCGCCCGATGGCGGAGCCACCTGGGCCCTGCTACGCGCCCTGCCCCGCCAACTGGCCACCGAGCTGCTGATGTGCGGCTCACGCATCACGCCGCAGCGCCTGCATGCGCTTGGCGTGGTGAACCAGTTAGCGCAACCCGGCAGCGCGCTGGCTGACGCCCTGGCCCTGGCACAACGCCTGAACGAGCGCGCACCCAACGCGCTGGCCAGCATTAAAGAACTTGTCAATGAAGCCGATGGCACGACGCTGACCGCACAGCTGGCCCGCGAACGTGACCACTTTGTGCGCAACTTGCACCATGCGAATGCGGGTATTGGTATAGAGGCTTTCCTGAGCAAAAAAACGGCTGAATACAAGCCAAATTAGGCCCCAGCCCTTGTATATATTGCTCAAGCAGCTATTTTTTTGATAGCAATTTAGACCCGTGTCACGCACCTAAAGCGGGCGGCTGAAGTCCCAGCTCGGTTTGGGCATGTTTTTGGCATACAGCCCTTATAGATACTGCTCAAAAAGCTATCTATTTAATAGCAATCAGCCGGAAGTTCAGGGACACGTGCCAGCACCAGTTCCCCCCGCAGCACCGATGGAAGACGCACCGCCCGCCGTTGGGGCGGCAGTGCTTGTGCGCGACAACGTCACCGGTCCGACCAGCAAGGTGCCCGCTACGTCGCGCACGCTCAAGATGACACTGTTGCTGTCGGGTTGGCCGTTGGCAAACTGCACAGACAGGTTGGCGGGTGTGCTGCTGGTGACGACTTGTCCGGCCTGGGTGCTGAACTTTTGGTAGGTGCCTGCCAACACGGTTGGCCCGTTGGCCGCCACGACGAGCGGCGCGATCGACGTGAAGACAAAGCAACCGCCCTGCAATACCACCCGGTCAGCCTCCACCTGCAAGGTGACCGTGACGGTGGCGCAGTTGACAGTGCAGCCCACCACTGTGGGGGGTGGCGTCGCCCCTGGTACAGGCACCGGCACAGCGGGCGACACAGGCAAGCCGGGCGAGGTGACAGGCGCGGTGGGTACAGCTGTGGAGGGGGCTACTGTGGTGGTTCCGCTGAAGGCAAACGAGGTGGATGTGCTGGTAACAGGCCCCACGCCTGTACCGCCGGTACCGGGCCCACAGCCAGACAACCCCAGCAGCAACGTCAACACCAAGGCCAGCACAGCCACCACGCAGACACCGCGAATGGCGGCCTCTACGCATTGGTGCACAAAACTTTCTGGCTCGGCATGAGGCCGAACGCGGCCCAGCTGGCTGGACAGGCTCGGCACGCTCGATTCAAGGGCCTTTTTTGACGGCGCTGGGACGGTTGTTCTGGACATCATGTTCCTCCTGCTGCGAATAAAAATAGGTGCCAAAGCGCGCGCGGTGGTTGCGCTCGTGCGGCTGGGCGTCGCGGGCGTCGGCCTCAAAACGGGCTGCCGCTTCCTGCATCACGGTTTTGAAGGCCTGCCGCCAGGCTTTGGCTGACACGGCGTGCAAACGCTGCGCGGATTGGGCGGTAATTTGATCGACAAAGATCGCTTGCTCTAAAAAGTTGCGGTCACCGTCCAGATTTTGACTGGCCGCCGCCAGGTGATCGTGCAAGTTCGCCCGGTACAGCTGGGCCATTTCGGCAAAGCCCTGGCGCGGGGCGAAACCGGCTTGCAGCAGTTGCACGCCGTCAGCCGACTCTTGCACCAGCCCCAGGCGCACGAGTTCGTCCAGTACAGCGCGAGGGCGAATGTCGCTGCTCACACTGGCGACCAGGGCGTCGAATCCGTTGGCGGCTGGCGCGCGAGGCAGGGTTTGGGGATGGCCATCTGCATCCAGATATTGAGGCTCGCTGAGCCAGCGGGCCACCACCTGAGTGGCCATGTTCATGGGCTTGTTCAGCGCGGGTGTGGCTGCTGGCTCGCCGTCAGGCCGGGTGATCTCCCGTACATCGCGTCGGTGTATGCCCGAGCGCAGGCTGACCGCGCTGTCCGTCAAGGCCGCGCCCTGGCTGCGCAGTTCTTCTTGCGCGGCCTCCAGAAACACTTTTTTCAGCGCCACCGCAAATGCCGGATACGCCACCCCGTGGCGCAGCAGCAAAGCCACCAGGGGCTTGAGCAGCACCAGGCAGGCTTCTAGAACAAGGGTGGATCGGGACAACATGCCGGGTCAGGAAAACAAACTTGAATCGACTGAAGTAGGGTTGACTTGGGTTTAAAACGTGGGATATTATTCCACACAACCTGCATGATGACGATAAAAAAAGTAAGCCACTTTCAACCTTCTTCCTCATTTAAAGGACTCGCTTCATGAACTCAACTCTCAACCGGGCGCGCACCCACGCGCCACCCGCCACACGCAGCGTGCTGGCGATATGCCTGGCGGCCACGCTGCTGGCTGCCTGTGGCGGTGGTAGCTCGGGCGGTGACACGGCAAACGCCTCCAGCACCTCACCGCCACCAACCGCTCCCATCGGATCGGGCACACCCACAGTGCCCACCCTGCCCACTACCACCCAGACCGTGACCCCTGCCACAGAAGCAGCGCTGGCTGTGCCTGCGACCGGCGGGGTGGTGGATTACTTCAAGCAAAAACTGATTGCTGGCGGCGCCACGACAGTGGTGACGACCGCCACCCCGGTGGGTGCCGTGCCCAGCCCCGCACCATCAGCAACTGCTGTCAGCGAGCCCGTCGGCGCCGGCGCCTTTGCTGGCACCACACTGCAAGAGCGTGGTGTCGATGAAAACGACTGGGTCAAGACCGACGGTACCCTGCTGTACGCCCTGTCCAAAGCTTATTCGACCAACACTGGCACGCCCACAGCGGCCGTGCTGCAAGCCCAGCGTCGACTGGCCAACGGGCAACTCGAATCCGTGGGGCGTGTCACGCTTCCCAGTGAGTTGACCTATTCCGGCATGTATCTGGTGGGCTCTGCCAATCGGCTGGCATTGGTGGGTCAGCGCTTTGAGTTCTCCAATGCAATACCGCCAGTGTTTCCCCCCACCGTGCCGGCTGTGACTGTGCCGTCTGGCTCCGTCACGACCGCCGTCGGTTCGAGCACGGTTCCCAGTGGCTCGGGCACGGCCGTCACCCTGCCCGCACCCAGTATTTCCCTCATGCCGGGCCCACAAATCGCCCGCACGGGCATTGACTTGCTGGCCACACCCGCGAACGGCGCGGTCACCGCCACGCTCAGCGTGATAAGTCGCATCCGCATCGACGGCAGCCTGGTGGGTAGCCGGGTGATTGGCAGCACGCTGTACGTGGTGAGCAACTGGCAGCCGGATCTTCGGAAATACGCCATACCCGCCAACGCCACACCCGCCCAGGCCCAGGCCGCCGTCGCGGGCCTGACCGCCGCAGAAATTCTGCCCACCATCACCATCGACGGCGGCACCGCGCAACCATTGGTAGCCGAAGGCGACTGCTACGTGCAGGCGGGCAACGTCTCGCTGGATCGCCAGGTCACCACCATCACCGCGTTCAACCTGGCATCGGCAAGCCTGCAACGCAGCAGCCGTTGCTTTCTGGGCGGCAGCCAGGCGCTGTACATGTCACCTGCGGCGGTGTACCTGGCCAGCTCGCGCTATTTCAACTACGGCGGCAATGTGGCACTGACGATTGCGCCAGCCGGCAGTAAAACCGACATCCACAAATTTGCGCTGGCGGGCCAGAGCATTGACTACCGGGGCACGGGCGAGGTGGCAGGCCACTTGGGGTGGGATGCTGACAAAAACGCCTACCGCATGAGCGAACACCAGGGCGATTTGCGGGTGCTGACGTTTACTGGGGCACAGGGCTGGAGCGTCGTGCGCAATGGAACCTCCACAGCTGCCACGCCGGTGCCCGCTGCTTCTCCCGCCACGCTCACTGTATTGCGCGAAGCGTCATCCACCACCAAAACTCTCCAGGTTGTGGCCACCCTGCCCAATGCCCAGCGCCCAGCTGCCATTGGCAAACCGGGTGAGCAGGTTTATGCGGTGCAGTTTGTCGGCCCGCGTGCTTACGTGGTCACGTTCAAGCGCACAGACCCGCTGTATGTGCTGGACCTGAGCAACGCCGCTGATCCCAAAACCATCGGCGAGCTGGAGATTCCCGGTTACTCAGACTATCTGTACCCGCTGGGTGACACGCTGCTGCTGGGTGTGGGCAAAGATGCGAACGACGGCGGTGTGGCTCAGGGCGTGAAAGTGGCGCTGATGGATGTGGCCGACCCCACCAAACCGAGCATTCGCAGCACGGTGGTGCTGGGCAAACGCGGCAGCGCCAGTGGCCTGGACAGCAGCAGCCGGGGCATCAACCTCTTTCAGCAAGGGGATGTATGGCGCATTGCGCTGCCGGTACGACTGAACGAAACGCCCGTTCTCAACGGCAGCTCAAACGCCATCGGCTTTTTCGACCCCACCACGCAGGGCCTGGCCCGCTTCGAAGTTGACACCAAGGCCAAAACCATGGTCACCAAACCCATGGTGACCAGCCTGACCTTTCCCGCCACCAACCCGTACAGCCTGACCTACGGCCAGTACGACCTGGGGCAGGAGCGCAGTGTGCAGATTGAATCTTTTGTGTATTACTTCAGCGGTGGCTCGTTCAGGGTCAACCCTTGGTAATGCCTGCCAGCAGGCATCAACAACCATTCTTTGTTGCAGGTGCGTTCAATCGGGTGAACCCACCCGATCTGTAACGTTTTTAGCTGCTGGAGTACACACGCTGTGCTCTAGCAGCTATTTTTTTTATAGCACCCATTCATGTGAGATCCGACTGCTGTTCAGATGCCGTGCCGACACGCAGGCGACAAGTTTTGCGCCGCGCCCTCGTCCCTGACGCGACAATGCAAGCCAACCACAGTCACTGAAAAGACAGCCCATGGACGACCCCATTCTTAGCATCGACGAACGCGAGGCCATTAACGCTGGCCGCTGGTTCTCATCCCTTTCACCCTCCCTTCGCCACGACATTCTTCGATGCGCCTATGTCAAACGCTACAAAGACAGCGAGCTGATTTCAGCCCGCGGCGATGCGTCGGAAGAGTGGATCGCGTGTGCAAAAGGCGCAGTACGCGTCAGCTCCACGTCGATCTCGGGCAAGCAGGTCACGCTGACTTATGTGGAGCCGGGTATCTGGTTTGGCGATGTCTCCATCTTCGACGGCGAGCGCAGAACCCACGATGCCTATGCGCATGGCGAGACCACGATTCTTTGCGTAGCCCGTGGCGACTTGCGCAAAATTCTGGGCCAGCATGTGGAGCTGTACGAAGCCCTGCTGCGTCTTCATGCCCGGCGCATTCGCCAGCTGTTTGGTTTGGTGGAAGACCTCAACACCCTGCCCTTGCGTGCCCGTCTGGCCAAACAGTTATTGCATCTGGTGCGCAGCTATGGCGTGCCCAGCCTGTCAGATGGGCTGGAAACCCGCATCGGCCTGCACCTGGCGCAGGAGGAGCTCGCGCAATTGCTGGGGGCCTCGCGCCAGCGGGTGAATCAGGAACTCAAATCGATGGAGCGCGAAGGCGCGATTCGCATCGAGCCGGGTGGCTTGGTGGTGCGCAAACGCGAAGCGCTGATGAAAATTGTTGAAGCAGACCATTAAAAAACGACATGACTGATTTCTCCCATTTCGTCGGCACCAAGGCTGTGAGCGACCAGCACGCATTCGACACGTCTGCGCTTGCCGCTTGGCTAAACACACATCTGGATGGCTTCAAAGGGCCCTTGAGCGTGGAAATGTTCAAAGGTGGACAGTCCAACCCCACCTACAAACTCATCACACCCAGCCAGAGCTATGTGATGCGCGCCAAGCCCGGCCCCGTGGCCAAGCTGCTGCCCTCGGCGCACGCCGTGGAGCGCGAATTTGCAGTCATGAAAGGTTTGGCGGGCACCGATGTTCCGGTGGCCCAAATGCACTGCCTGTGTGAAGACGAGTCGGTAATTGGCCGGGCCTTTTACGTGATGGAGTTTGTGCAGGGCCGCGTGTTGTGGGACCAAACCTTGCCCGGAATGAGCCACGCTGAGCGCGGCGACATTTATAGAGAAATGAACCGTGTGATTGCCGCGCTGCACAGCGTCGATTTTGCCCAACAAGGCCTTGCGGGCTACGGCAAATCAGGCAACTACTTCGAGCGGCAGATTGGCCGCTGGGGCAAGCAATACATCGCCTCCATTACCCAACCCATCCCCGAGATGGACAGCCTGATGCAGTGGCTACCGGCCCACATGCCCGCCAGTGCCAAAGACGAGCGCTACACCAGCATCGTGCATGGCGACTACCGGCTGGACAACCTCATGTTTCACCCCACCGAGCCACGCGTGCTGGCAGTGCTCGACTGGGAGCTATCGACGCTCGGCCACCCGCTGGCCGATTTCAGCTACCACTGCATGAGTTGGCATATGCCACCCGGCACTTTTCGTGGCTTGGGGGGCGTGGATGTGGCGGCGCTGGGTATTCCCACCGAGCAGGCCTACATCGCAAGCTACTGCGAGCGCACGGGGCAGTTCACGCCCGACGCGCTGGCTACCGACTGGAACTTTTACATGGCCTACAACCTGTTTCGCATGGCCGCCATCCTGCAAGGCATTGCCAAGCGTGTCGAGGCGGGCACCGCATCCAGCGCGCAAGCCGTGGCATCGGGTGCCGGCGCACGGCCACTGGCCGAAATGGCGTGGCAATTCGCACAGCGCGCGTGAGTGCGCTCACCCGATTTTTTGCCTGAATTTATGAATTAACACTAGGAGACTCCCATGGACTTTGACTACTCCCCCAAAACCAAGGCACTGCAAACCAAGCTGCAGGCGTTCATGGACGAGCACATTTACCCCAACGAAAAGACTTACCACGAGGAATTGGCGGCGAACACCGCAGCGGGCAAGCGTTGGACCGCCCTGCAAACCATCGAAAACCTCAAACCAAAGGCTCGTGCAGCAGGTTTGTGGAACCTGTTTTTACCGGTGGACAGCGCCGCGGCATCGGGCTACGAAGGCGCAGGCCTGACGAACCAGGAATATGCTCCGCTGGCCGAAATCATGGGCCGGGTGGTGTGGTCCAGCGAGGTTTTCAACTGCTCCGCACCCGACACCGGCAACATGGAAACCATTGCCCGTTATGGCGACGATGTCAACAAAGCGCGCTGGCTCAAGCCTCTGCTGGAAGGCCAGATTCGCTCGGCCTTTGCGATGACCGAGCCGGATGTAGCCTCCAGCGACGCCACCAACATTGAAACCCGCATTGAGCGCGACGGTGACGACTATGTCATCAACGGACGCAAGTGGTGGATCTCGGGTGCCGCCGACCCACGCTGCGCTGTTTTCATCACCATGGGCAAAACCGACCCTGAAGCACCCCGCCACAGCCAGCAAAGCATGGTGCTGGTACCCGCAGACGCCAAAGGCATCCGCATCGTGCGGCCGCTTACTGTGTTTGGCTACGACGACGCGCCACACGGCCACGTGGAGATGTATTTTGAAAACGTGCGCGTGCCGGTGAACAATATCCTGATGGGCGAAGGCCGTGGCTTCTAAATTGCCCAGGGCCGTTTAGGCCCTGGGCGCATTCACCATTGCATGCGCCTGATTGGCCTGGCCGAGCGGGCACTTGAACTGATGTGCAAACGCGCCTCCTCACGGATGGCGTTTGGCAAGCTGGTGTCCCAGCAAACCGTGACGCAAGAACGCATTGCCGAAGCACGCTGCAAGATCGACATGGCCCGCTTGCTGACCTTGAAGGCAGCCTGGCTGATGGACATTGCCGGCAATAAAGTCGCCAAAAATGAAATCGCCATGATCAAGGTCGTGGCCCCCAGCATGGCTTGCCAGGTGATTGACTGGGCAATGCAGGTACACGGTGGTGGCGGTATGTGCGACGACTTTCCGCTGGCCTACTCCTATGCCGGTGCCCGCACCCTGCGCTTTGCCGACGGCCCTGACGAAGTGCACCGCAATGCGATTGCCAAGCTGGAGTTGGGCAAGTACGCCGCCCGCGCACCAGAAGTGGAAATGCCCATCACACGGGGCTCCTGAATACGATAACGGGAGGGGGCTCTACACGGAAATATCGGTCCCTAAATTGTCCAACGCAGCCTCGCAGGCTGTCGTAAATATTCGATTTGCATGTTGCAAGGTATGCAACTCTGCGGGCGCGTACTCCATGCGCAAGTAGGCTTTTCCGCGTAGCAGCATCAGGATGACTGGCACCTCTGGGTGTGGCTCTGGTAATGGCCACTCCAGCATCAAGCTAGCAATTTCCGGGGTGATCCAGGCCGTGGCTTTGTCCTGATCGTCGCTCAAGACCGCATAACGGTCCCAAAATGCACCGGGCAAGCTGTCCCAGCCAACCTCCTGGTACACCGCGAGCCATCGCATTTCTTCAGGCAAATTGGGATCCACCGTGGTTTGCAGGCCGTCGGTGTAGATGTCGTAGGCCTTTTTATCCAGCGAGTTCTTCAGCGCCCGGCTCATCACAAGGACCGAAATATCATCGTCCAGACCCAACTCTGCCCGCGCCCGCAACTCTTCACCGCGAATAAAGTTTCTCTGCGGCACGCCAACCTCCAGGCGCCAGGGTTTGCCTTTCAGCTTGCCATCGATCGCCAGACTCTTGCTTTTGCTCTGCCCTGAAAACGTGTAGCCCTGCTGGTCGGCCCATTCCGCGACCAGGCTGCTTTGCGGGCTGTTGACGCTGGCTGAAACCGATTCTTTGGTTTCTTTAGCGTCCCGAGAAAAAGCCTTTTTAATGCGGTCAAACATGGCGAGGAAATTCCTACAAAGATCGTGGCGATTAATACACAGTGCTACATATGATGCGGCAAAAGTATGAATTGAACCACCCCCATCACTTATGTGAGCTCAATTACACATGATCAATTTCACCAAGTGTTTTTAAATGACGGTCCGGAGATACGCCACACAAAACAAAAAGCCCCTGCAAACACGGGTCTGCAGGGGCTTCAAATATTGGTGGGACGTGCGGGGGTCGAACCCACGACAAACGGATTAAAAGTCCGCTGCTCTACCAACTGAGCTAACGTCCCGATTTTGCTGAGTTGTCTTCAGCAAAGCCTGCGATTATAGCCTTAGTTTTCGGCAGTTTTGGCTGGGCGAGTCGGTCTAAAACCCATCCCGCAGCACAGTTGCCAAAACTGGCCGTCACGGAGACCACCGAGCCATAGCCGTGACAGTTCAGTGAACCGTCAGTATCCACATCGCACGACACATCTGGTGGGGCCACCGCTTCGCGGCTGAAGACGCAGGCGATGCCGATTTTTTTACCTTCGCGCGGTGCGCCGTGCAGTTTGCGCAAGCGAGTGCGTAGCAAGGCGAGCAACGGGTCGTGCGTGGCGTAGGCCAAATCATCCACGTCAACTTTATGCGCCTGGCGCTTACCCCCCGCCGCACCCACGGTGATAAATAGCGCACCAGTTTCCCGTGCCCAGGCGGCCATGGCGACTTTGGCTTGCATCCGATCGCAAGCATCAATCACCGCGTCAACGCCCGGCGGCAGCAGTTGCGGCCAATTGGCCGGCTCGGCGAATTCCTCAATACAGGTCACCACACAGCTAGGGTTGATTTGCGCGATGCGCTCCTGCATGGCGCTGACTTTGGCCTGGCCCACCGTGGTGCTTGTGGCGTGAATTTGCCGGTTGATGTTGGACTCGGACACGTGATCCAGATCGATCAGCGTGAGCGCGCCCACGCCACTGCGGGCCAAGGCTTCCACAGCCCACGAACCCACGCCACCAATACCCACCACCGCCACATGAGCCGCACGTTGCTGCGCCGCACCGGTCACGCCGTACAGGCGCTCCAGACCACCAAAGCGACGCGCCAGATCAGGCAATGAGCTCACCCTATAACCGCCAGGTTTGATAGCGCAAAGCGGCTACAGCCCCAGCCATGATTGCAGCAACCGCTATGAAACTCATAGCACTCAAGCTTGCAATACCGGACAGACCCTGCCCCACTGTGCAACCCATGGCCGCCACGCCGCCCACTCCCATCAATACCGCACCCACCAAGTGGTTGGCCACGTCTTCAGTGCTGCCAAAACCTTCCCAGCGAAAGGTTTTGGTGATCACCGCCACCACCGCTGAACCTGCCATCACGCCGCCTACGGAAGCAATGCCCAAAGTCAACAGCTTGGTTTTGTCACTGAAAAACATCAGCCAGTCCACGGTGTAGGCCACTGGGGCCACGAAGCTCAGAGCCTCGGCGCGGCCGGAATTGGTGGCCAGAAAGGCCTCTTGCAAAGTGTCCGGGTGCTCGGGCACATAGCCCAGATGGCCACTGACCCACCACATGCCCACGATCACCGCACCAATACCAAAACCCGCCAGCAGGTTGTCGGCCTGCAAGAAATTACGCCCGCGTAGGGCCCATATCCCCAGAGCGCCACCCAGCAAACCAGCGCTGAGCAGACCCGCAACCCGTGTTTCTATGCCAAACAGGCTTGCAGCCCAGTTAGATATTGCTGAACCAGCTACGAAATTAATAGCAACCTGATCGACTGTCGCCACCCGCAGCACCGCCGTTACGCCCTTCAGGGTGGCAAAGGCTGCAACCCCCATCACGATCAACACAATCAGCGACTTCAAACTGCCACCGCCCACGCGCACCAGGGTTTTGCTACCGCAACCGGACGCCAGCACCATGCCAAAACCAAACATCAAGCCACCCACCACGGCGGACAACCACAGCAAACGGTTGGAGGCGTACAAGGTTTTGCTGGGGTCGATTTGGCCGGTTGCAGCCAGAACTGAAAAGCCGATCATGGCGACCGCAACGGCCAAACCCCATTGGCGCATACGCGTCCAGTCCCCCATGTTGACCACGTCGCTGACGGCCCCCATGGTGCAAAAGTGGGTGCGCTGGGCGATGGCACCGAAGACGGCGGACAAAATAAAAGCGGCCCACAACACTTGGTTGTACAGGCCGCTGAGTTCAGATGTTTGCATGCGCCGATTTTAGGTCGGCGCATTTTGTTGGCTGGATGCGCTACTTCAGGCGGGCGATGCGCTCCTTGGCAGCCGTTGCAGCTTCAGACTGCGGAAACACCTTGACCAGGTCTTCTAGCGTTTTGCGCGCCGACCGGGCATCTTTCAGCTCAATCTGGCAATTGGCAATCGACAAAGCTGCCTCGGGCGCTTTGGGGTGATCAGGTGCCTGACTAAGGAGTTGCTTAAAGCTGGCAATCGCACCGGCGTAGTCGCGGTTGGCGTACTGCGCGTTGCCCATCAAATACAGTGCCGACGGGCCATAGCCGCTTTGCGGGTAACGCTTCACGAAATCTGCAAACGCGGTCTGTGCAGGCACAAATTCACCTTTGCGAAATGCAGCCTGCGCGGCTTCGTAATCGCGCTTTTCGTTGGGCTCGGCATTGAACTCCCGTCCATCCACAGAGACTTTGCCCGGTTCAAATTTGCGCAGGCGTTCTTCCACACCTTGCGTCAAATCTTTTTGGCGGCGCTGCGCCTCAGCCAGATCGCGCGTGAGTTGCTCGTTTTGCCCGCGCAGGCTGGCAGTTTCAGCCCGCAAGGTTTCTATTTGATTTTGCAAGTCGAGCAGACTACGGCGCGTCTGCGCGGTTTCGTCCACCGCGCGGCGCAACTCGTCGGCACGCCGTGCGTCACTGGCCTCGGTGGCGACCCGATTGGCCTCTACCCGTTGGCGCAGCTCGACGATCGCTTTACGGGCTTCGTCGTCGTCAAAAAGGCCAGCGTGGGCAACTGAAGCGACCAGCACGCCCAGCGACAAAACGCAGGACTTCACAACATAAGAGAGCGAACGCATAGGCATCAACGGTAGGCGATTTCAGCGCGACGGTTTTGGGCAAAGGTGGCTTCGTCGCTGCCGTTGGCCGCAGGTTTTTCTTTGCCAAAGCTGACGGCTTCAACCTGCGCGTCAGTCACCCCCAGCAGGCTGAGCGCACGGCGTACCGCTTCAGAGCGCTTTTGGCCGAGTGCCAAGTTGTACTCCCGGCCACCACGCTCGTCGGTGTGGCCTTCGACCATGATCTTGCGGCTATTGCCGGTTTTCAAAAACTTGGCGTGAGACTCAATCAGGGCCTGGAATTCGGGCTTGATGACATAACTGTCGTAGTCAAAATAAACGATGCGGGCAACGCCCGAGGGACCGGTCTTGTCGGCGGCTGCGCCGTCCAGCGTGACGGGTTTCACATCGCGGTTGATAGCGGCGGTACTGGTAGTTCCGGCTGAACCGCTGCCAGTTGACGAAATCAATTGAGGTGCTTTGTCCTCGACCGGTACCTCATCGAGCTTGGTGGTAGACCCACACGCCGATATCAACACAGAACCCAGGGCGGCCAGGGCCACCGTTGCTATCCATCGTTTGAACATGCACTACTCCTTGAAATTAAAAATAAATCCATCCGTTCGCGTGTGGATTGACGCGTTACTGCTTCAAAAAAGGTCCCCAATCCGGCTCCCGAATGTCACCACCCTGCCCCACCAAACGGGTTTTGATTTTCCCGTCCAGCGTGCTGGTCATCAACGCCTCGCGACCACTTTGGCGTGTGGCGTAAACAATCAAGCGGCTGTTGGGCGCAAAGCTGGGACTTTCATCTGCAGTTGTATCTGTCAGTGAGTTCACCTGAGACGTGGCAAGTTCCATCACCTGTAACTTGAACGCGCCACTCACGCGAGAAATGTAGGCTAGCCATCGGCCATCCGGGCTAACGGCAGGGGAAATGTTGTATCCCCCCGTAAAGGTCACACGCTCCACATTGCCACCGCCTGCGGCCATGCGGTAGATCTGCGGCGCGCCACCCCGGTCGCTCACAAAGTAAATGTTTTTGCCGTCGGCCGAGTACACCGGTTCGGTGTCAATACTGGACGACTGGGTCAACCGCTTGGGCTCACCGCCATTGGCGTCGATGGTGTACAGCTGTGAACCGCCGTCGCGGGTCAATGTCAAGGCCAGGCTGCGGCCATCAGGCGCCCAGGCTGGGGCGCTGTTGGAGCCGCGAAAGTTGGCCAGCAAGCGCCGTTTGCCACTGGCCAGTTCGTGCACATAGACCACCGGCTTGCGAGACTCAAACGACACATAGGCCAGTTGCCCACCGTTGGCCGACCAGGCCGGCGAGATGATGGGCTCGGCGCTGGTCAATGCGCCCACTGCGTTTTCACCATCCGAATCGGCCACCCACAGCGTGTAGCGCGTGCCCGTTTGCGTGATGTAGGCCACCCGAGTGGCAAATACGCCGCGCTCGCCGGTGAGTTTTTCATACGCAAAGTCGGCAATTCGGTGCGAGACCCAGCGCAAGTCACCTTGCGTGACGGCGTAGCTTTGGCTGCCCAGGTCCTGCCCTCGCACCACGTCCCACAAGCGAAAGCGCACGTCAAAGCGGCCATCGGCCAGTCGCGTGACACTGCCCACCACCAGCGAATCGGCACCTTTTTGCCGCCAGGGAGACAGGTCGGGGCGACTGGTTTCATCCAGCGGCGCACCAGCGGAATCGACCCCTCGAAACTGCCCGCTGCGTTCCAGATCGGCCTGGATGATCGGGGCGGGCTTTTGTGGGGCCGATTCCTGACCGCGAAAAGGCGCAATGGCAATCGGTAACTGGGTCATGCCCACGCCGGTGACTTCAACGCGAAATTGAGCCAGGGCGCTAAGTGGCGACAACGCCAATGCGGTGCCCACTTGCCTACGGGAAAAATTCATGTTTGTCCTCTATTCAGTTCTTCGGTGGCTCGATCAACTCGGTGACCACAACGCTGGCATCTGCGACGCTTTGCTCTTCAAGCCCTCGCGTCGCCCTCTCCACGCCCTGCTGCACCCGTTGCAACACGCGTTCGCGGTTGGATGCCTCTTGCTCACGTTTTTGTTCCGTGTGCCACAAATGAAACACTTCGGTGCCTAAAAAGCCGTTGATTCTGCGGCAGCCGTGCTGGTGCAGGCGTAACACCAAGTCAGCGTCTTCGTGGCCCCACCCCGAAAAGCTTTCATCAAACCCATTCACTGCACGAAAATCCGATGCCCATACACCCAGGTTGCAGCTGCGGATGCCTTTCCAAACAAAGCGTGGGTTCACCCGACGTGGCAACGTCCATGTCAACGCCGCATGCAGAAGCTTGTTGCTGTCACCAGCCATGCGCCAGCGCAACCATTGGCTCCAGCTGGCATGCACCGGGTCTGCCTGATGCGACAAAACCTGCTGACTCAAGCGTTCGGACAGCAACACTCTGCTACCATTTATATAGCTGCTTGAGCAGCTTAGACGGGCGTGTTGGCCTAAAAAGCTCTTGTTGGGTATGCAATCACCATCCAGAAAGATCAGGTAGTCCGCATCGCTGCGGGCAGCCGCCAAATTTCTTGCGCGCGCTGCGGTGAAGCCTACATCAGGGTGCCACACATGGCGCACTGAGCAGGCAAAACGAGGCAAACCGGCATTCATCTGCGCCACGGCATCAGGACGCGAACCATCATCGGCAATCCAGACCTCGTGCTGCGGCCCGCACTGGCGAGCCAGGGCCCGCAATACTGCAAGCAGCGCATCGGGGCGGTTGTAAGTCAGCACGATCACGGCTGTTTTGACGGGTTCAGTCAACGCTGTCTTGGCCCCTGGTTGGCTAGCCACAGCTTGAGGTAGCGGTAATAGGTGCCTTCCGCGTTGGAGATAGCCAGCACCAGCCCCATGCGACCGTCCAGAAAGCCAAGCTTGAGGAAGTAGGTGCGAACAAACGCCCACAACCCATGGCTGAGCGCCTTGCCCAGCGAGCCCGTTTTGCCGCGCTGTAGCAGCGTCTGGGCACCGGCGCTGGAGTAGCGGTTGACCTTGTCCAGCACGCTGTCAAGGTCCGCGAAACTGTGGTGCAGCAAGTCCGCTTGTAGTTGCCCCGTGGGCCCAGAGGTCAGAAGCTTTTCGTGCACCAGATCGTCCGAAAACCGGGCGGTGCCCTTGCGAAACAACCGGACCACACGATCGGGGTACCAGCCACCATGGCGCATGAACTGACCGCAGTAATTCGAGCTGCGCGGTATGGACCAGGCGCTTTGCGTGGGCTGCCCGTCGAGCACGGACAGGATTTCGTCACGCAGTAAAGGCGTGACACGTTCATCGGCATCGATAGAGAGCACCCAGTCACCCACCGCCAGATCCAAAGCGCGGTTTTTCTGTGGGCCAAATCCAGGCCAATCGTCAGTTGTGTGCACAGCCGCACCTGCATCGCGTGCGAGGGCCACTGTCTGATCGGTACTGCCACTATCTAGCACGATGCATTCGTGTGCAAAGGTCAGGCTTGCCAGGCAATCTACGATGTTGTGCGCCTCGTTGCGGGTGATGACGATAACGCTGAGCAGGGGCATGAACGGGGTGGCGCAAACGGGTCTGTTGTGGTCTGTCCGCAGGCAGCGGCTGGAGGCTTTGGAAAGCGGGCGCATGGTAGCATCCACCGCTTCAAAAACGTCTGTCAGACCGTCTCCATCCGTGAGCCCATTCGTGGATATCGCCTTCATGCAGCCCGATGGAATTCTGATCATCAATCCACGCGATTTCACTGACCGCAGAGCCTCGATTGAGCGGCAACTGTCAGCCTTGGGAATGGCCTACGAATTCATTCACGAGTTCGACATCTCCGACATCACACCCGAACTTGAACAACGCTACTTTCCGGGCGCCAATATGCGGCAAAGTCAAAAATCCTGCGCACTGAAACACCGCCATGCCCATGCGTTGATTGCTCAGCGCGGCTGGGCTTGTGGTCTGGTACTGGAAGACGATGTGCTGCTGGCCCCCGACTTTGTCCAGGGTTTGCAGGCTGCATTGCAAGAAGGTGCGCAGCTAGCCGACCCCAAGGTAATTTTCATCGGCAATGGCGGTAATTTCTACACCCCACGCAGCCAGCGCATCGCGGGTCAACGCCTGTACCGGGCCAACAAAGGCCGATTTGGCGACTCCTATTTGCTCAGCGCGGCGACTGCGAAGCTTCGATTGGACTGGATCGATACCAACGGTATTGGTAGACCAATGGATAACCTGTTTGACCATATCGACCCGATCCTGGATATTGGGCTTTACTGGCTGGAAGAACCGGTGGTGGAGCAAGGCAGTAAAAATGGGCTGTTCACCTCCACGCTGGAGCCGTTGCCACCGCGGCCGGTTCAGGCCTTCAAGTTTGCGATGGAAAAGTTTCGCCGCAAGTACCTCTACCAACTGTGGCGCTAAGCATGGCAAGCATCTCCTTCGAAACAGCTACTGATTCTGCGGACGCCTCAACCGCGCTGCGCGTGGCGCGCATCGCCGTCATCGTGGCGTGCATCGGCCTGATGTACTCGCCGCCGGTCTCCAACCTGGCCATTCTGGTGGCCTTTGTAGCCACCTTGTTTGTGCCCGATCTGACGCGCCGCTTCAAGGCCGCGATCAGTCACCCAGCGGGCTGGTTGGCCGTGGCATTCATCGGCATTGTTTTTATCTGGTGCTTTGTCGGTGAAGCACGCCCCTGGAAGCACACGGCCGCAGAGTTTTGGTCCTGGCGCAAGCTGGCGTGGTTTTTTCTGGTGTTGATGCTGTTTGACGATGACGCCTGGAAAAGAAAACTGTCGGTTTGGTTTGTCTTCGGTGCCATACCGGGCGTGCTGCTGGCCTTTGTAGGTGTGAGCGGGCTGATTGCGCTACCGGTTGAAGCCGACAAGCTGCTGCGCAATACCGGCACCCAGGGCGTCTCTTTGGCGGTGGCGGCACTGGTGTGCTTTTGGTGGATGTTGCAAGTCGGTTTGACCCACCGCCAGCGCATGATGTGGGTGCTGGGTTTCGTGGTGTTCGCAGCGAACGTGATGACCGTGAGCGTGGCACGTGCCGGCTACCTGGGCCTGGTGGTGTCGGTCGTTGTGGTGGGTGCGTTTCAGTTGTCCAGGCAGCAGTGGCTTGGACTTGTTCTGGCCGTCGGTATTGCCGTTCCAACCGTTTTCTACACCTCAGACCGCATGCAGGATCGGGTCATGAAAGGTGTGAACGAATGGCGCGCCGCCGAGGTGTCCAAAGAGCCCGGCTCTTTGGGTATGCGTTACATCTTCTACAAGCACTCGCTGGCCATCATCGAGGCCAACTGGCTGCTAGGCAGTGGCACTGGCAGCTTCAACAGCGCCTACATCGCACAAGTCAAGACCATGAACTACCCCGAAGGCAACTGGCGAAACATGTTTACCGACGACCCGCACAACCAGTTCATCCACACCTGGATTGACCAGGGTTTGCTGGGATTGGTGGTGTTTGTGGCCTGGATTGCAGCGGTGGTGACCCAGCGCCGCTCCGCCCCACCCTTTCGCGCGCTGGCCGCTGGCATGGTGCTGGCGTGGAGCGCAGCCAGCATGTTCAATGGGCATTTCCGGTCGTTTGCCGAGGGACATTTGTTGGCCACCTTCGCGGGGGCCATGGTGGCGGCCAACCCCAGGCGTCTCGTCAAGCCGCCATGACCGACCCGGCCACCGAGCAACGCACCTTGTGGCAGCGCCTGAAGGCCCTGTCACCCTATTTTGTGGGCATGTCGGGCTCCATCTGGCTGGCGGTGCTGGCATCAGCCGTGGGTGCGCTGACGGAGCCTATGCTGCCGGCGCTGACCAAGCCTCTGTTGGACAACGGGTTTCAAGGCAACTCAATTCCCCTGTGGCTGGTGCCGGTGTCACTCTTGTCATTGTTTGCGGTCCGCGGTACGGCCTCGTTTGTGGCGCAGTACGCGCTGGCTCGAGCGGTTAACCAGGCGGTGCTGAACCTGCGCCGACGCCTGTTTGAGCAGTTGATGTGGGCGGATTTGGCGCTGTATCGCAGTCACTCGGCCAGCTCGCTGTCCAACACGGTGGTGTTCGAGGTGCAAAGTGGCGCCCAGCTGATGGTCAACGCCATCTTGCAAGCCATGAAAGACTGCCTCACCCTGGTAGCCTTACTGGGCTATCTGCTGTTTCTAAACTGGCAGCTCACGCTGGTGGTGCTGGCGATTTTTCCGCTGGTGGCCCTGGTGATGAAGTCGTTCACCAAGCGTTTTTACAAGATCACGGTGGCCACGCAAAATGCCACCGATGAGTTGGCCTACGCGGTAGAAGAGAACGTTTTGGCCCACCGAATGGTGCGGCTGCACGGCGCGCAGGCGCAGCAGGCGGGCCGGTTTGACGCACTCAGCCTGCGCTTGCGCAGCTTGTCCATCAAGTCGGTCGTGGCCAGTTCAGCGGTCACGCCCATCACGCAAATGCTGGCCGCCATCGCCCTGTCCATCGTCATCTCGATTGCGCTGTGGCAAAGCGGCTCCAGCCAGATCACAGTGGGCGGTTTTGCCTCGTTTGTGATGGCGATGCTGCTATTGATTGCGCCTATCAAACACCTGTCGGAAGCCGCCAGCCCCATCACGCGTGGCTTGGCAGCCATCGAACGGGCCACAGCGGTCATTGAGCGCAGTGCGGTCGAGCAGGGCGGCAAGTTCAGCACGGCACGTGCCACCGGTTTGCTGGAGCTTCAAGGCGTCAGCGTCACCTACCCCGGCAGCGCCAGCCCCAGCCTGGACCAAGTGACCTTGACTGTGAAACCTGGCTCCACCGTGGCCCTGGTCGGCCCCTCGGGCTCTGGCAAAACCACGCTGGCCAATCTACTTCCGCGTTTTCTGGATCCTGACGCGGGCCGCATCAGCCTGGACGGCCAAAACCTGCGTGACTGGGACTTGAGCAGTCTGCGCGCCCAATTCGCCCTCGTCAGCCAGGACGTGGTGATGTTCAACGACACGGTAGCGGCCAACGTGGCGCTGGGCGAGGCGCCCGATGAAGCTCGCGTGCAGGCGGCGCTGCAAGCGGCCAACCTGGCTGAACATGTAGCCAGCCTGCCCCAGGGAATGCACACGGTGGTGGGTCACAACGCCGTACAACTGTCGGGCGGGCAGCGTCAGCGGCTGGCGATTGCGCGCGCCTTGTACAAGGATGCGCCGTTTTTGGTGCTCGACGAAGCCACGTCGGCGCTGGACAACGAATCCGAGCGGGCCGTGCAAGACGCACTAGCCCGTTTGATGACGGGCCGCACCAGCCTGGTCATCGCCCATCGCATGAGCACCATCCAGCATGCGGACCAGATTGTGGTAATGGTGGGTGGGCAAATTGAAGCGGCCGGCACGCATGAGGAGTTGCTAGGACAGGGCGGCACCTACGCGCGGCTGTATCACCTGGCGTCGGGTGGCGTGTCCAACGAGTTGTTTGGCGAGACGCCTGACTTGTGAGCCATTTTGTGAGTCGTAACCTGCCGGTACAAGCGCTCGTAGTGCTGCGCCACCTGCTGCCAGCCATTTAGAGCCAAAAAGCCCTCCAGCCCTGGTAAATACTGCTCAAGCAGCTCACTATTTAATAGCAAACTCTGAATCGTACCGGCCAGTTCCTGTGCATCGTGCGGGTCTTTTAGCAACCAGGCCTGCTGCCCGTGCACCAGTTGCGCGGCCACACCACAGTACGCCGGGCCACTGACCACCACCGGCAGGCCGTGGGCCATGGCCTCCAGCACCACCATGCCAAAACTGTCTTCCAGCGTAGGGTGCACCAGCAGGTGGGCCGCCTGGTAGGCCACGGACATGTCGCGCAGCGAGCCCAGAAATTGCACGCGCGGGGCCACGCCCAGTTGCTGGGCGATGGGCAGGTAGTTCGCTTGCTGGCGGGTGTCACCGGCCACCGCCAGGTGCACGTGCTGCGGCAGCTGGGCCAGCGCCGCCAGCGCCGCGTCCAGGCCCTTGCGCTTGAAGTCGTTGCCCACCAGCAGCAGCCAGGTTTTGTCGCTTGCCAGGCCCAGATGCTGCTGCGCTTGCGCACGGGGCATGCGATGCAGCGGCGCGTCCACACCGGGCGCGATGATCTCGAACGTGGTGTGCGGGTAGTGGCCGCGCAATTCGTCAGCCAGCAAGGTCGAGACGGCGACTTGCGCCCTGCCCGGTCGAGGCTTACATCGCGCCGTCTCCAGCGCCAGATACGTCAGTTTGCGCGGACTGGTCACCACTTTTAGCCAAGCCAGCGCGCGTCGCCAGCCCCTGCGGGGCCCCAGCAGGCTGCCGCGCACGCTTTTAACGTGAAAGGTCTGCACATCGGCCTGCCAGACGTTTTCGTGCGAATGCACCACATCAAAACCGGTGCGCGTCAGCCGGGCGGTTTGCCAGGCGTAGACCAACTGGTTGAGCCAGCGCGGTCGGCGCAGCGCGGGGCCAACTGGGTGCACGGTGATGCCGGGCGGTGGGGTGTCGAAGTTTTGCGCAAACACACACACCTCATGCGTTTGCGCCAGCTGGGTTGCCACAGCCACCGAATAGCGCTCCGCCCCGCCGCCTCGGGTCGAAAACGACCGGCTGAGCACGGCAATCTTCAAGCGCCGCACCGGTAGATTCTTGTCACTCATCCTCGCCTTCGATCTTCATAGCCGGTGGCAAGCTTGAGCCAGAACGTGGCCAGGGTGGTGGATCGCAGCACCGGCACACGCGGCAAAGTGAACAAGCTGTCAGTAGGAAGCGCCCGGCCCCGCTGTGTGGTGGTGGCGCTGTGGTAGCCCGCGTGCTGCACCTGGCGGGCGTGCGTGGCCAGAAAGCGGCCGTAGGGGTAACAAAAATGCAGCACGGGCACGCCCAGCAGGTATTGCAAGTCTTGCTGGCTGCCTGCAATTTGTTTGCCGCCAGCCGCAGCACTGGCCACCGACAAATCCACATGGTTGACGGTGTGTGAGCCCACCTCCTGACCACCGGCCACCCACTGACGCAACTGCTCGCCATTCATCAAGGGCTTGGGTGCAATGCCCAACGCGTGATCCCACACATTGGAGCCGCCCAATTGCCCAGACACCATGTAGCAGGTAGACGAGAAGCCGTGCTTTTGCAGCACCGGTAAGGCATGCACGAGGTTGTTTACATAACCATCGTCAAAAGTAATGCCCACCACCTTGCCGGTTTTTTCGCCTTTGAGGAAGGGCAACAAGGCCGACATCGACAGCCCCTGGTAGCCCAGGATCTTCAACAAACGCATCTGGCGTGCAAACGACTGCGGTGCCACCACCAGGCTGCGAAACGGCGCGCCGCGAGGTGGGGGTTCGTCAATCTGGTGATAGGTAAGGATGGGGATGGGCATTTGGAGACAGGAGAATTTTGAACGCAGAGGACGCGAAGGTTACGCAGAGAACGCAGAGGGAAAACCAAAAAAATCAGCTTAATTTTGTTTTGTATTTTTTTGAATTTTTCTCTGAATTCCTTCTGCGTTCTCTGCGTAACCTTTGCGTCCTCTGCGTTCAAAGACCCCCCTGCTGCAAAAAATTCACAACAACACAATGTCGTACTGTTCCTGCCCCATCGCACTCTCACTTTGCAGCGAAATGGGCTTGCCAATGAAGTCAGACAAGCCCGCCAGATGCTGGCTTTCCTCGTCCAGAAACAGCTCAATCACCTTGGGCGAGGCCACAACCCGAAACTCGCGCGGGTTGAACTGGCGGGCTTCGCGCAGGATTTCGCGCAGGATGTCATAAGTCACGCTGCGGGCGGTTTTCAGCTGGCCTACGCCGTGGCAGGTCGGGCAGGCTTCGCACAGCATGTGGGCCAGCGATTCGCGGGTGCGCTTGCGGGTCATCTCCACCAGGCCTAGCGGCGAGAAACCGCCTGCCGTGGTTTTCACACGGTCGCGTGCGAGCTGTTTTTTGAACTCCACCAGCACTGCGCCGCGGTGGTCTTCCCGCACCATGTCAATAAAGTCCACGATCACCATGCCGCCCAGGTTGCGCAGGCGCAGCTGGCGGGCAATGGCCTGGGTGGCTTCCAGGTTGGTTTTGAAAATGGTGTCGTCGAAATTACGCGCGCCCACAAAGCCGCCGGTGTTCACGTCCACCGTTGTCAAGGCCTCGGTCTGGTCCACGATCAGGTAGCCGCCTGATTTCAGGTCGACCCGCCGACCGAGCGCTTTAGCAATGTCTTCGTCAATCGAGAAAAGATCAAAAATGGGTCGCTCACCCTTGTAGTGCTGCAGCCGTCCGGTGGTCTGCGGCATGAACTCCTGGCCAAAAGCGTGCAGCGCATCAAACTGTTCGCGCGAATCAATTTGTATGGCCTGGGTCTGCTCGTCGGCAATGTCGCGCAGCACCCGCTGCAGCAGGCTTAAGTCCTGGTGCAACAGGGCCGGTGCGGGCGAGCGCAAGGCACCGTCTTTGATACGGGCCCAGGCTTTGCGCAGGTAGGCAATGTCGTCGGCCAACTGCGCGTCGGTAGCGTCTTCGCCATTGGTGCGCAAAATAAAACCGCCGGGGTTGGCGGGGTTGGGCGCACCGTCGCTGGCCAGTGTGTGAAGGCGCGCACGCAAGGCATCGCGCTGCGCGCTGGGTATTTTTTGCGAGACGCCAATGTGGTCGTCCTGCGGCAAAAATACCAGCAATCGCCCCGCCACACTGATCTGGGTCGACAGCCGCGCGCCCTTGCTGCCGATCGGGTCCTTGATCACCTGCACCATCAGCGCCTGGCCTTCAAACACCTGCCGCTCAATCGGTATCAGCGGCGCACCGTTTTGCCCTGGTTTGGCCAGTGTTTTGGCGAAGGGCGGCTCGCCGCCTTCCTGCCGGTTCCACACATCGGCCACATGCAAAAACGCCGCACGCTCCAGGCCGATGTCAATAAACGCTGACTGCATGCCAGGCAGCACGCGCGCCACTTTGCCCAGGTAGACATTGCCGACCAGGCCACGCTCCAGGCTGCGCTCCACGTGCAGTTCTTGCACCGTGCCGTGCTCGACCACGGCCACACGGGTTTCTTGAGGGGACCAGTTAATCAGAATGTCTTGCATGGGCTTGATTGTTAGCGCAAACGCAGGCCCGGGCGGCAGGGCATGAACTCAAGCACGGTGATGCGGGTAAATACCCAAACCGCTCCTGGTAAGAAAGTTGATCATTCAACTTGTTGAGTTGCCAACCAAATATCCAAATGTCCACAGCACCCACCCGTTTGATACCCAAAAACGTGCGTAGCCGCGTGCCGCCAGATGATCTCGGCAGCCAGGGAGATGCGGATGCTCAGCCGCCAGGCGATCCGGCGATTGATCTGGAGCGCTATGTCCCGGCCTACCTGATCTGGATTGCCAACAAACTGACACGCGGCGCCTCCCAGCACTACCTGAACCTGTTTGGCGTGGGCGCGGAAGTGTGGCGCTGCATGGTGCTGCTGGCGATTCACGAAACCATCAGCGCCCAGCAGGTCAGCCAGATCATTGGCATGGACAAAGCGTCGGTGAGCCGCTGCTTCAAGCAAATGGCCGCCAAGCAACTCATTTCGCTGGAGCTGGACCCCGCCGACGGCCGCATACGCCTGGCCAGCCTGACCCTGCATGGGCAACACATTCACGACCAGATTCTGGGCATTGCGCTGGCGCGTGAAGAGGCTTTGCTGGCGGTGCTCAGCGCGAGCGAGCGCGAAACCCTGCTGGGCTTGCTCAAGCGCATCCATGAAAACCTGCCTGCTGTCGAGCAGGCAACACAGGCCTTCATTGCCAGCTCGCTGGCCAAACCAGCGCGCCCGCACGCACCCAAAGCCAACGCTTGAAAGGACCTCGCCATGTTCGTTAAAAACTGCTGGTATGTGATTGCCTGGGACTACGAGATTCCCGCGACCCAAGACAACGGAAAAATCTTCGCCCGCACCGTGCTCGGCGAACCCATCGTGGTCTACCGCACGCCCGCAGGCCTGGTGGCCCTGGCCGACCGCTGCTGCCACCGCGGCGCGCCGCTGTCCAAAGGCCGGCTGGAGGGTGACAACCTGCGCTGCGGCTACCACGGGTTGGTGTTTAACCCAGTGGGCCAGTGCATCGAGGTGCCGGGCATGGACACACCGCCGCCCAGAGCCTGCGTCAAGTCTTACCCCGTGGTGGAAAAAAACCGCTGGGTATTTGTGTGGATGGGCGACCCCAGCCGCGCCGACTTGGCGCAACTGCCTGATAACTTTTCCAGCGGCAACCCCGACTGGTGCAACGTGCCGGGCTACCTGCACTACGACACCAACTACCTGCTGATCTGCGACAACCTGCTGGACTTTTCGCACCTGAGTTATGTGCACGAAAAAACCCTGGGCGGCTCCACCGCCATTGCGCAGGCCCGCGCGCAGGTGGATGCCATCACCGCGCCCGGCCAGCGCGGTTTGCGGGTGCAGCGGCGGGTAGAGAAAGTGCCCCCACCGCCTTCGTACCAGCGCATCCATGAGTTCAAAGGAACGATTGAGCGTTGGTGGGACTATGACTTTCTGCTACCCGGCACGCTGCTGATGAAGTCCGGCGGCAAACCCAGCGCCGACAACACCGTGGACAGCGGCCAGGTGGAGCTGCACAGCTGCCAGACCGTCACACCCGAAACCGCGCACAGCACGCACTACTTCTTTCAGCAAGGTCACCGCAAAGGGCAAGGCGATGACGAGCTGGCCGGTGCCATGCACCAAATGCTCATACGCGCTTTTCATGAAGACAAAGACATGATTGGCGCGCAACAAGCCAGCCTGAATGCCGCGCCCGACTTTGAAATGCTGCCCCTGCACCTGGACAGCGCGCTGACCCGTTTTCGCCGCCTGGTGGAGACCGAGGCGGCTCGGGATTGACCCTTTCGACAGCGTCCAGAAAACAACCCATCCACAACCGGAGACAACGATGAAACGCAGACTCTTTATCCAGACCAGTGCGGGCGCTTCACTTGCCGCGTTCGTGCCTTTGACGGGCGCACAAACCACGCCTTTTCCATCGAAAGGCCTGCGTATCGTCGTGCCCTACGCAGCAGGCGGTGCCACCGATGCCATAGCCCGCATGGTGGCTGAGCGCCTGACTAAAACCCTGGCGCAAAGCGTGGTGGTAGACAACAAAACCGGTGCTGCAGGCGGCATTGGCTGCGCCGAGGTGGCCAAAGCCCCCGCCGATGGCTACACCCTGCTCTTCACCTTGAACGACCCGCTGATCAACAACACGGTGCTCATCAAAAACCTGCCCTACGACCCGCAAAAAGACTTCCGCTTTGTCGCGTCCATTCTGCGCAGCCCGGCGCTACTGTCGGTGCCCGCGTCGCTGGGTGTGAAGAATTTTGATGAGTTCAAAAAGTTTGCAGCGACCGCTGGCAGACAAGTTTCCTATGGCTCCTGGGGCATTGGCAGCCTGGGCCATCTGGCAGGTGAAACCCTGGCCAAAGAACTCAAATTCGCTGCCGTGCATGTGCCGCAGCGCGGCGAAGCGCCCGTGCTGCAAGACCTGCTGACCAACACCGTGAACAGCGGTTTCACCTCAGCGGGCACCGCGCGCCAGCATGTGCAGTCCGGAAAAATCGTGCCCCTGGCCATGATGGGCCGCAACCGCTCCAGTGCCCTGCCCGACGTGCCCACATTTGCCGAGCTGGGCATCTCGGATAACTTTTTTGATCGCAGCGTGTGGATGGCCTTTCTCGTGCCCAGCAAAACGCCAGACGCCATCGTGGCCCGCCTGTCCACCGAGATTCAGGCCATTGCCAACGGAAGCGATGTGACAGGTGCCATCCGCGAACGCGGCCTGGAAACCCTGATCGGCAGCCCCGATCAGGCCCTGGCCATGTACCGCGAGGAGTTTCCCGTGATCACCAAGCGGTTGCGGGATCTGGGCATCGAGCCGAGTTAAGCAGCCGACGCCGTGCACTGCGCCAGCAAATTCGCCGTCTCAAACAGCGGCAAACCCATGATGCCGCTGTAGCTACCGCGAATGCTGGCTATGAACGCCGCCGCGTGGCCCTGCACAGCGTAGGCGCCGGCTTTGCCCAGCGGCTCGCCGGTGTCCACATAGGCCTGGATTTGGGCGCGGCTCAAGGGAGCAAACTCCACACGCGACTCGCTCAGCGCGTACAGCGCGTGCTCGCCGTGCGCAATGGCCACGGCAGTGAGCACGCGGTGGGTGTGGCCCGATAGTTCGGCCAGCATGCGGATTGCGTCGTCTGCATCGGCCGGTTTTCCGTAGATCGCTCGACCCATCGCCACGGTGGTATCTGCACACAGGATAGGTGCCTGTTTTAAGCCTTTTAGGCCACTAGCCCTTGTCAATCTTGCTCGAGCAGCTATCAGTTTAAGAGCAGTCACACGCTGCACATAGCGCACGGGTGGCTCCCCCGGCACCACAACTTCGAGCGCTTCGGTGTCTTCCGTGGCGTCTGGCAGCAGCAATTCATGAGTCACGCCAATCTGGTCGAGCAACTGGCTGCGGCGGGGGCTTTGGGAGGCCAAGTAGATGAACGGCGGCATGTGCTTCATTCGCGGTGATACGGATGATTGGCGTTGATCGACCAGGCCCGGTACAGCTGCTCGACCAGCAGCACACGGGCCATGGCGTGCGGCAGTGTGAGGTCGGACAGGCGGATGCGCTCGTGGGCGGCCTGACGGAACGCGGGCTCCAGACCATCGGGGCCGCCGATCACCAGGGCAACGTCATCGGCCTCCAGTTGCCAGTTTTTCAATTTGCTGGCCAGGGCCATGGTGGTGACGGTGGTACCGCGCTCGTCCAGTGCCACGATTCGACTGCCTTTGGGGATGGCCGCTTCGATCCGCTCGCGCTCGGCGGCCAGCAAGGATTCCAGCGTTTTAGAGGCGCGTGGCTCGGTTTTGACGGTTTTGATTTCCAGCCGCAGCTCGGGCGGAAAGCGTTTGGCGTAATCGTCCCAAGCGGTTTGGGCCCAGTCGGGCATGTGCTTGCCCACGGCCACCACCAGAAGTTTCATTTACGCCCAGGGGCTCTTTTCAACGGAGCGGACGGGGCAGCGCGTTTGGCGGCTGGCTTCTTAGCGGGTGCGCCCACCACCACAGTTTTGATCTTGGTGGTGGCTGACTTGGCGGGCGCTTTTGAAATTGTTTTGGCGGGCGACTTGACAGGCACCCTGGTCGGCGACTTGGCTGCCGTGCGACCACGCGCAGGTGCACGCTTGCGACTGGCTCTGGCTGCTTCAGCGGCCTCCAGGAACTTGGCCTCTTTCTCGGCCTGCTCGGCAGCTTTCACAGCCGTTTTGGCGGCACTGCTGCGGCGAATCGAGGTTTTGGCGGCCACTTCCTTCTTGGTCAGCGCTTTGGGCTCTGGCTTCTGCGCCGCTTCAGCCGGTTTGCTGGCACCAAATTTCAGGCGGACCGGCTTGTCGCCCCAAATTTCTTCCAGGTGGTAGTAAGTGCGGATGGTGGGCTGCATGATGTGCGCCACCGCCGCGCCGCAGTCCACGATGATCCATTCGCCGTTGTCTTCGCCTTCCATGCGGGGCTTGGCAAATCCGGCTTGGCGCACTGCGTCGCGCACGCTGGCGGCCAGGGCTTTGGTCTGGCGGTTGGAGGTGCCGCTGGCGATGATGACCCGCTCAAACAAGGAGGTTTGCAACTCGGTGTTGAACACCACGATGTCTTGCGCTTTCACGTCTTCCAGGCCGTCGACGATGGCGCGCTGGAGTTTTTGAATGTCTTTTTTGGCGGCGGTTTCTGTGGTCATCAAGGGAGCTGATCGATTTCAGCTTGTGTAGAGAAAATGTTGGTCAATATAACGCGCAACGGCGGGCGCAACCAGATGGTCAATCCCAAGGCCCGCCGCCACGCAGCGGCGCACCTCAGTGGCGCTGATATTCATGAGCGGCAATTGGAGCGCCACTGCCCCGGCTGGCAACGGTGTTTTTACGTCAAAAGATCCTCCAGCCCTTGCTAAACCTGCTCGACCAGCTATACAAATAGTAGCAATTTCGGGCAACTGGCTGGCTTGCTGCCAACTGGGCAACGCGGCAGCCTGGTCTTGCCCGATCACCAGGAACAACTGCGTATGGGGCAACTCGCGCCGCAACTCGCGCAAGGTGTCGATGGTGTACGTGGGCCCTGCGCGGCGCAGCTCACGCTCATCGACCACCACGCCCGGCAATCCGTCAAACGCCAGCCGCGCCATCGCCAGACGATGCACCGCCGGGGTGAGCACCCGCTGCTTGTGCCAGGCATGGCCGGTGGGAAAAACACGCATTCCGTCCAGCGCCAACTGCTCGCACGCCGCTTGCACCAGGGCCTGATGCGCCAGGTGCGGTGGGTCAAACGCGCCACCGAAAACGCCCAGGCGTTTGATGGGGGCGCTGGTCTGATCTTCGCCACCGAAAACGCCCAGGCGTTTGATGCCGGTCAGACCCAATCCCTTCGGATCAGGAATTTCTTGTACAGCGCCTCTTCCGGGGAGTCCTCAGCAGGCTCATGCTGATAAGCCCAGCTGGCCAACGGTGGCATGGACATCAAAATCGACTCCGTGCGCCCGCCTGACTGCAAACCAAAGTGCGTGCCCCGGTCCCACACCAGATTGAATTCCACATAACGACCGCGGCGATACAGCTGAAAGTTGCGCTGGCGCTCCACATAAGGCAGATGCATGCGGCGCTGCAAGATGGGCAGGTAGGCCCCCAGAAACGCATCGCCCACGGCCTGCGTCATGGCAAAGGCAGTGTCGAAGCCACCCTCGGAGAAATCATCAAAAAACACGCCGCCAATGCCCCGCGGCTCATTGCGGTGCTTCAAGAAAAAATACTCGTCGCACCAGGCTTTAAAGCGTGTGTACTTGTCTGCTCCAAACGGCTCCAGCGCCGCCTGGCAGCTGCGGTGAAAGTGCTGGGCGTCTTCCTCAAAACCGTAAATCGGCGTCAAGTCCATGCCGCCGCCAAACCAACATACCGGATCTGCGCCCTCGGGTGTGACGACCAGCATGCGCACGTTCATGTGCACCGTGGGCGCGTAGGGGTTGCGTGGGTGAAACACCAGGGACACGCCCATGGCTTGAAATGGCGCACCGTTCAACTCCGGCCGGTTCTGCGTGGCCGAAGGCGGCAAGCGCTGCCCGCGCACATGCGAGAAGCCGCAGCCGCCGCGCTCCAGCACCGGGCCACCTTCCAGAATTTGCGTCAGGCCGCTGCCTTGTAGCATGGCTCCGGGCTCTTTTTTCCATGCGTCTGCCATGAACAGCGTGCCATCGACGGCACTGACCGCATCGGTGATGCGCGTTTGCAGCCCGAGCAGCCAGGCCCGTACCGCTGCTGTTTGGGTGTTCGCTTGGGGTGTCATGTTCAACCTAGAAACAGCAGTTGTACGCGCCCGACTGGGCCGTCATGGGGTGGGCTGGCAAGGCGCG
This sequence comes from Comamonadaceae bacterium, assembly GCA_031414805.1. Lineage (GTDB taxonomy): Bacteria > Pseudomonadota > Gammaproteobacteria > Burkholderiales > Burkholderiaceae_C > JAAFIW01. The sequence continues at coordinate 56,876 of JANOQJ010000081.1, read as the reverse complement.
ACAACAACGCAGGCTCTTGCCTGCTAGGCGGAGCAACGCCGCCAGCGCACGCCAGGGCGGCTCAATCGGGCGCGTAGCGCTCTGCCCCAACTGGTGAGCCAGCTCGAAGCTGCAAGTGCTTGATTTCATGGGTAAAAGTTACCAGGACAAGCGGTCAACTGCTGTTTCTAGGTTCAATGCTTGGTGGCCCGGTGGCCAATGTCAGTGCGCCACTGCGCCCCATCAAACGAAATGCCTTGCGCCACACCGTACGCCCGTTGCTGGGCCAGTTTCACTGTGTCAGCCAGCGCGGTGACGCACAGCACACGGCCTCCGCTGGTGCGCAACGCGCCGCCCTGCAACACCGTGCCAGCATGAAACACCATGGCATCGTCAGCCGGACCCGGCAGCCCCCGAATCGCGTCACCTTTGCGCGGATTCATCGGGTAGCCGTGCGCTGCCATCACCACGCCCAGGGCCACGCGGCGATCCCACTGCATCTCGAAATCAGCCAGGCCATCGGGTGCGGTGGCAGCCATCAGCACGTCAAACAAATCGGACTTCAGGCGCATCAAGATCGGCTGCGTTTCCGGGTCGCCCAGACGGCAATTGAACTCCAGTGTTTTAGGCTTTCCCTGCGCATCAATCATCAAACCGGCATACAGAAACCCGGTGTAGGTGATGCCGTCCTGCGCCATGCCTTTGATGGTGGGCAGGATGATTTCGCGCATGGCCCGTGCATGCACCTGGGGCGTGACCACGGGCGCTGGCGAGTAGGCGCCCATGCCGCCGGTGTTGGGGCCCTTGTCACCATCGAGCAGGCGCTTGTGGTCCTGGCTGGTGGCCAGCGTGGCCACGTTTTTGCCGTCGCACAGCACGATGAAGCTGGCCTCTTCGCCTTGCAAAAACTCTTCAATGACGACTCGGGCCACCCCGTCGTTGTGCGTCACGCCCAGCGTTTTGTCCAGCAGCATGAAGTCCACCGCGTCGTGGGCTTCTTGCAGGGTCGTGGCGACAACCACGCCCTTGCCAGCCGCCAAACCATCGGCCTTGACCACGATGGGTGCACCGACCTTGTCAACGTAGGCATGGGCCAACGCGGCGTCGGTAAATGTGTCATAGGCCGCAGTCGGTATGCCGTGGCGCTGCATGAAGGCTTTGCTGAACGCCTTGGAGCTTTCCAGCTGAGCCGCCGCCTGGGTCGGCCCAAACACGCGCAAGCCCGCCTCGCGAAACAAATCCACTACCCCAGCGGCCAGCGGAGCCTCTGGTCCGACCACCGTGAGCGCTATCTTATTAGTAGCTGCCCAAGCAGAAATCTCTTGAGCGAATGGCACTTTTCCTTCTAAAACCACGTTTTCCAGCCGACTGTCGAGCGCCGTGCCGCCATTGCCGGGTGCGACAAATACGCGGTGCACTTTGGGCGACTGGGCCAGCTTCCAGGCCAGGGCGTGTTCGCGGCCTCCGTTGCCGATGACAAGAACATTCATTTGGATACTTTCATGCGGCCCCCTCGGGGGGCAGCGAAGACACGTAGTGCGTAGCGTGGGGGCTCATAGACCGGCGTTGTGAAACACACTTTGCGTGTCGTCCATGTCTTCCAGCACGTCCAGCAGCTTTTGCATGCGGGTGCTTTCGTCGGGGTTCAATTCAATCGTGTTGTCGGCCCGCATGGTCACCTCTGCCACCTCGGGCTTGAAACCTGCGGCTTCCAGCGCGTGTTTCACCGCTTCAAACTGCGCCGGGCTGGTCAGCACTTCGATGGCACCGTCATCGTCGGTCACGACGTCATCAGCGCCTGCTTCCAGAGCCACGTCCATCAGCTTGTCTTCGGGTGTACCGGGCGCAAAAATCATCTGGCCCACATGGCGAAACTGAAACACCACCGAGCCTTCAGTGCCCATGTTGCCGCCGTATTTGCTGAACGCAAACCGCACCTCGGCCACGGTGCGCACCTTGTTGTCGGTCATGGTGTCCACCAAAACGGCCACGCCGCCAATGCCGTAACCCTCGTAGCGAATCTCTTCGTAGTGCACGCCTTCCAGGTTGCCGGTGGCTTTGTCGATGTTGCGTTTGATGGTGTCGGCCGGCATGTTGGCCGCCTTGGCCTTGTCCACCGCCAGCCGCAGCCGCGGGTTGGCCGACAAATCACCGCCGCCCTGGCGCGCCGCCACCATGATTTCGCGAATGACCCGCGTCCATATCCTGCCGCGCTTGTCGTCCTGCCTGCCCTTGCGGTGCTGAATGTTGGCCCATTTGCTGTGTCCTGCCACGAAGCGTCCTTGCGTCTTGATTTAATAGGGCTGATTTTACGTTTTGCCTTTTGCACCAACCGCCCACAAGGAATCTGCCATGGCCGAGCCACTTTTAATCGCTAAAAATGCCACCACAGCCTGTGAACTCTTGCCCGCCCTGGCCAACCGCCACGGCCTGATCACCGGCGCGACCGGTACCGGTAAAACCGTGACCCTGCAAACCCTGGCCGAGGGCTTTTCACGGATTGGGGTGCCGGTGTTTATGGCCGATGTAAAAGGCGACCTCACGGGTATCAGCCAGGCTGGAAAAATCAGCGAGAAGCTGGCTGCCGTGCTGAAAGACCGCGCACTCGATGCACCTGTCTCACAAGCCTGCCCCGCCACGCTGTGGGATGTCTTCGGCGAGCAAGGCCACCCGGTGCGGGCCACGATTTCAGACATGGGGCCGCTGCTGCTGGGGCGCATGCTGAACCTGAACGAAACGCAAACGGGCGTGATGAACCTGGTCTTCAAGATTGCCGACGACAGCGGCATGCTGCTGCTGGACCTCAAAGACCTGCGCGCCATGCTGCAGTTTGTGGGGGACAACGCCAGCGACTTCACCACCGAGTACGGCAACATCAGCGCGGCCAGCGTGGGGGCCATTCAGCGCGGCCTGCTGCAGATCGAAAGCCAGGGCGGCGAGCAGTTCTTTGGCGAGCCCATGCTGAACATCAGCGACTTCATGCAAACGGTGGACGGGCGCGGGGTGGTGAACGTGCTGGCAGCCGACAAGCTGCTCAACGCGCCGCGCCTGTACGCCACCTTTTTGCTGTGGATGCTGTCCGAGCTGTTTGAAACCCTCCCCGAAGTGGGCGACCTGGAGCAGCCCAAGCTGGTTTTTTTCTTCGACGAAGCGCACCTGCTGTTCAACGAAGCGCCCAAGGTGCTGGTTGAGCGCATTGAGCTGGTGGTGCGTCTGGTGCGATCCAAAGGTGTGGGCGTGTATTTCGTCACGCAAAACCCGCTGGACATTCCCGACAGCGTGCTCGCCCAGCTGGGCAACCGCGTGCAACACGCCCTGCGCGCCTTCACCCCGCGCGACCAGAAAGCCGTGAAAGCCACCGCGCAAACCATGCGCCAAAAGCCAGGGCTGGACATTGAAACGGCGATTACCGAGCTGGCTGTGGGTGAAGCCCTCATCAGCTTCCTGGACAGCAAAGGCCGCCCCTGCGAGACTGAGCGTGTGTATGTGCTGCCACCTGGCAGCCAGATTGGGCCTATCGGGGCGGAACAACGCAAGGCTTTGATGGACGGCTCACTGGTGGCCGCCGTGTACGAGAAGGCTGTGGATCGCGAGTCGGCTTACGAAAAGATCAAGGGGCGGGCTGCTGCATCTGGGACGGCAGCGCCTGGAAAACCCGGTGAAGCGGCAGCTACCGCTGACTCTGGCGGCATGTTCAGCGGCCTGGGCGCAGGCCTGAGCGGCATGCTCTTCGGCACCACCGGCCCGCGCGGCGCCAAACACGACGGCCTGGCCCAAACCATGGCCAAGTCCGCCGTGCGCACGATTGGCACCAGCGTGGGGCGGGAGATTCTGCGGGGGGTATTGGGGGGGTTGATGGGGAAAAGGTAGGACGGATTGGGCTGGATTTAGGGTCGAAACAACGGCTGGCCCTTATGGAATCTGCTCAAGCAGCTATCAAAACAGGATTTTTTTGACGGCTTCATCGACTGTCCCGATGCTTCATCCCGCACCAGTTATCTAAACAATTCTATTTTAATATAGATAAAAAATAGCTTCTGCACATGTATTGGCTAGATCACATCGATAAAATAAGGGAATTTTAGGAGCTTAACCATGACAACCGTTAAAGCCGATGTCCTGTACGTCAAATTCAAGCCCGACTCCGTATTCACTGTCAGCCGCGAGCGACTTGACGCCATGGCACGCCACTTTCAGCAAGACGCGACGTTTGTGACCCACTTTGCGCTCGCACGGCTGGCAGACGATATCCAGGCTGGCAGATACAGCAAAGCCAGCGACATCCCGTTGGGTGACCGCGCTCCCACAAACGCCGAGTGGGACAAACTGGCCACTCGGTCAGCCGCCGCAACCCAGGGTCGCGTTTTCCAGCCGACTCAAACCATTGAGCAGGCCTGGGGCTTTACCACTTCATGACCTGGTCACCGCCCCAAGTGGGCGACATTGTGTGGTGCTATGTGCCATACGACCAAGCCGACGGCAGCACATCGCTGGTACGACACCCCGCGCTTGTGCTTGCAGTTGACGCGGCACATGCCGTCGTACAGGTGGCCGTAGCGGGTGGGACGTCGTTTCGTAAAAATGAATGGGGCCAAATCAAGCGCGCCCGCAAAGCGTGGGACTTGTTGATAGAAACCCAAGACCCCTGGTTTGCAGCGACGGGCTTGTTTAACGACACGCTATTCCACCTGGAGCGGCGATACGTGCTCCCCTACACACCAAAGCATTTTTTCGCACCACCAGGAAGTGAACCAAAAATCGGGGCCCTGGACGCTGGGTTTCCAGCGCTGCGCGACAAATTGCAGCGGGTCATGCAAGCAGCTCACCAAGCCCAGTAGGGCCGCTAACTAAGCCTTTTTCGCCCCCGTCACCCTCGGCGGCAGCCCCGTGTGCTGCGTCAGCATCGCCCCTTTGCGCGGCGCTGTCGATTTGACCGGCCCGGCTTTCACCGGTGCAGCCGTGCTGTTTTTCTTCCTCGCACTCACGTATCCGCCGTCGGTCATCGGTTGAAACGTGGGTATTAAATGGTGCTTGCCATTGCCGATCAAATCAGCCCGGCCCATGGTTTTCAGGGCTTCGCGCAAAAGGGGCCAGTTATTTGCGTCGTGGTAACGCAAAAAGGCTTTGTGCAAGCGGCGGCGTTTGTCGCCGCGAACAATATCCACCGTTTCTGAATCCCGCCCAATCTTGCGCAGCGGGTTTTTATTGCTGTGGTACATGGCGGTGGCGGTCGCCATGGGGCTGGGATAGAAGGTTTGAACCTGGTCGGCGCGAAAACCATTCTTTTTCAGCCATACAGCCAGATTCATCATGTCTTCGTCGCTGGTGCCGGGGTGGGCAGCGATGAAGTAGGGAATGAGGTATTGTTTTTTTCCGGCTTCGGCGCTGTACTTTTCAAACATCTGCTTGAATTTATCGTAGCTTCCGATGCCCGGCTTCATCATTTTGGACAGCGGCCCGCCTTCAGTGTGCTCAGGGGCGATTTTTAAATAACCGCCCACGTGGTGCTGCACCAGTTCTTTCACATATTCAGGGCTTTGCACGGCCAGGTCGTAGCGCAGGCCGGAGCCAATCAATATCTTTTTCACGCCTTTCAAAGCCCGGGCGCGGCGGTACATTTTGATCAGCGCGCTGTGGTCGGTATTTAAATTGGAGCAAATACCGGGGTACACGCAGCTGGGTTTGCGGCAGGCCGCTTCAATTTCGGGGGATTTGCAGCCGATGCGGTACATATTGGCCGTAGGCCCGCCCAAATCCGATATCACGCCGGTAAAGCCTTTGACCTTGTCGCGAATATCTTCTACCTCGCGAATCACGCTGTCTTCCGAGCGGCTTTGAATGATGCGCCCTTCGTGCTCGGTAATGCTGCAAAAAGTGCAGCCACCAAAGCAGCCGCGCATGATGTTCACGGAAAAGCGGATCATTTCCCACGCGGGAATTTTGGTGGCGTGGTCGTGGCTGCCGTTTTCGTCGGCGTAGATCGGGTGCGGGCTGCGCGCATACGGCAGATCGAACACATGGTCCATTTCGGCGGTGGTCAGCGGAATGGGTGGGGGGTTGATCCACACGTCTCTTGCCGTGGTGCCTTCGCCATGCGCCTGCACCAGCGCGCGGGCGTTGCCGGGGTTGGTTTCCAGGTGGAGCACGCGGTTGGCGTGGGCGTACAGCACGGGGTCGGCGCGCACCTGCTCGTAGCTGGGCAGGCGGATGACGCTTCTGTCTCGGGGCGGCACTTTGAGCTTGACCTTGGGGTTGGCCACAAAAGTCAGCGGTTTTATGGAAAAAGTGCTTTCCGCCCTTGTAGATATTGCTGAAGCAGCTATTGAATCCATAGCACTGGCATCCATCACATTCACCGTGCCATCACCGTCTTTGCTGCACGTGCTGCCCTGCTGCTGCGCGGCTTCGCTGGTGGTCAGATACGGGTTGACGTGCTGCTCGATGCGGCCCGGCTCGTCCACCGTGGTGGAGGTGATTTCGAACCAGCCCTTACCGGTTTCGTCGTCGGGCCTTCGGATGAAGGCGGTGCCGCGCACGTCCGTGATCTGCTGCACCGGCTCTTTGGCGGCGATGCGGTGGGCCACTTCCACCAGGGCGCGCTCGGCGTTGCCGTACAGCAGCAGGTCGCACTTGGCGTCGACCACGATGCTGCGGCGGACCTTGTCGCTCCAATAGTCGTAATGCGCGATGCGGCGCAGGCTGCCTTCGATGCCGCCCAGGATGATGGGCACGTCTTTAAAAGCTTCGCGGCAGCGCTGGCTGTAGACGATGGCGGCGCGGTCGGGGCGTTTGCCGCCGATGTCGCCTGCGGTGTAGGCGTCGTCGCTGCGGATTTTTCGGTCCGCCGTGTAGCGGTTGATCATGCTGTCCATGTTGCCCGCGGTCACGCCCCAGAACAGGTTGGGTTTGCCCAAAGCCTTGAACGCATCGGCACTTTGCCAGTCGGGCTGGGCAATGATGCCTACGCGAAAGCCCTGATCCTGCAGCACCCGGCCCACCACCGCCATGCCAAAGCTGGGGTGGTCGACATACGCGTCGCCGGTGACGATGACGATGTCGCAGGTATCCCAACCCAGCGCGTCCATTTCGGCCCGGCTGGTGGGCAAAAATTTGGGCTGGCCAAAGCGCTGCGCCCAGTATTTACGGTAGCTGGTAATCGGCTTGGCGGCGCGGGCGAAGAAGGAGACGTCGACGGGGGCGTTCATGTGCGGGGAGCGCCTGGGACACTCGTTTGGGAAGGGAAGGTCGCGCATTTTACGTGGCGACCTTGTTTTTAACCTCGTTTCACCACACTATTCCCCCAGCAAAACCAGGAGACACCCATGCCCAGCTTTTCAACCTTGCGCATTGACCACGATGCCGCCAACCCTCGCATTGCCCGCTTGCTGCTGAACCGGCCGCAGCACTACAACGCCATCAACGACGACACGCCGCGAGAGATTCGGGCGGCGGTCGATTGGGCCAATGCCGACCCGCAGGTGCATGTGATCGTGGTGCAAGGCGCAGGCAAGGGCTTTTGCGGCGGCTACGACCTGACGCACTTTGGCCAGAGCGACATCGACCACCCGTGCCAGCAGGAGCGCGCGCCCTGGGACCCGATGGACGACTACGCCTTCATGAAACGCAACACCGAAGACTTCATGACGCTGTGGAAAAGCCCCAAACCCACCATTGCCCAGGTGCACGGGGCGGCAGTGGCCGGTGGCAGCGACATTGCGCTGTGCTGCGACTTGTTGGTAATGACCGACGACGCCCGCATTGGCTACATGCCCACCCGCGTGTGGGGCTGCCCCACCACCGCCATGTGGACGTATCGCCTGGGCCCCGCCAGGGCCAAGCAGATGATGTTCACCGGCGACACGATTGACGGCAGCACCGCCGCTGCCTGGGGCCTGGCCAACCAGGCCGTGCCCGCCGACCAGCTGGACGCCACCACGCGCCAGCTGGCCGAGCGCATTGCCGGCGTGCCACGCAGCCACCTGGCCATGCACAAAATGGTGGTCAACCAGGTGATGCTGACGATGGGCCTGGAGCAAAGCCAGCAAATGGCCACCGTGTTTGACGGCATCACCCGCCACAACCCCGAAGGCCTATGGTTTCGCCGTTATGCGCAGACCGAGGGTTTCAAGGCCGCCGTGCAGTGGCGCGACAGCGGTCAGCCGATTCCGCAAGGGGATGAAGCGCGGGAGCTGGTGGCGACGATGGATGCGAAGCGGGCGGGGTCATCCGGCGTTTAAGCCAAATCGGCCACCCGCCCTTGTGGAATATGCTCAAGCAGCTATTAATTAAATAGCAACTCAATAGCAATTCAATACGCTCAGGGTGTCAGCTCCGCCGCCCTGGCTGGCGCGTTGACCGCCCCACCGCCAAACACCAGCACCTTGCCCGCGTTGGGCCCCGCCGTTAGCGCGGTGGCAGTGGCACGCACGCGGGGCGTGGACATCACGGCGTAGGGGCTGAAGGTCTGGTTCGCCGGGTTGAACACCTCCACCGTGCCCCGCACCACGAAGTCACCGCTCTCACCGCCAAAGATCACCACACGCCCATCGGCCAGTGTGGATGCTGCGTGGTACCCACGGGTGACGGCCAAGTTGGACGAGACGGGGCTGAAGTTGCCGGTGGCAGGGTCGTAAATTTCGGCGGTGGATTGGGTGTTGCCGTTGTTGATGCCGCCCACGATCAAGACGCGCCCATCGGCCAGCCGGGTGGCGGTGTGACCGTAGCGCGCAATGGCCAAAGAGCCGGTGAAGGCGAAGGTGCCCGTCACCGGGTCATAAATCTCGGCTGACGCCAAGCCAAGCGGGCCCGGCTCAGGCTGAAAACCGCCCACGATGAGCACGCGCCCGTCGGCCAGCATCGTGGCGGTGAACATGCCACGCGCGGTGCGCAGACTCGCCTGCGAGGGCGTGAAGGCGTCGGTGGCCGGGTCAAACACATCCACCGACGCCGTGGCCTGCCACGTGGGCACACCGTAGGGCACGGGGCCGTTGAAGCCGCCCATGACCAGCACCTTGCCGCTGTTGGGACCCCGGTTCAGCAGCACCATGCGGTGGTGAATGCGCGGCGCGCTCATGGCGTTGGGCGTGGGGTCTGACACCTGGCGACTCAGGCTCACTACCTCGGCCGTGTTACGCGCGGTCTGGTAATCCAGCTCGCCGCCGGTGACCAGCACGCGGTTGGCGTCGATGGCGATGGCTTCGGGGTATGGGCGGGTCAGCCCCAGGCTCGGGCCTGCGCTGAAATTGCCGTTGGCTGGGTTGAACACATCGGTGGTCAGCAGCCGGTTGTTGCTTTGCCGGTCGGCCAGGCCGCCGACCATCAGCACCCGGCCATCGGGCAGCGCAGCCGCTGCGTGGGTGTAGCGCATCGAGCTGGGCGCGCCGGGGGTGGCCGCCAGCGCTGGCGCAGCAGGCGTGATCACGGCCACGACAATCGAACCGGTTTTCGATGGATCAGCCACGCTGGCCACGCCCACCGTGAAATTGCCCGCGCGGGCCGGTGGCAGGTAGCCTTTGAAGTAGTCCACCGTGATGAAGCTGCCCGCGTCGCCCGCCGGTGCCGCAGCCAGGCTCACGTCGGCGTTGATGCCTGCCGGGGAAATGGTGGGGTTGAAGGTGAACATGTCAGGCGAGGTGACGGTGATGGCACTCGGCGCGTTCAGGCTGAGGATGACTTCTGAGGCAATGGTGATGCTGATCGCGGCGCTTTGCGACGGCACGCCCACGCGGGTGGCTCGCACCGCAACCGTGGTGGGTACTGAGCTGAGGGCCGAAAACAGGCCTGAACTGCTCACGCTACAAGTGCCGCAACCGCTTTCAATCGTCCAGGTGGCGCTGGTGCTCACGTCGTTGAACAGGGCTGTCAGCTGGGTGCTGGTGTTGGGCGCAATACGTGGGGTGCCAGTGACGCGAAAGCCGGTGCCCGCGCTCACCGTGACGGTGGCGGTGGCCCGGTTGGCCGCGTTGGCGGTGGACGTGGCCACGATGCGGTAAATACCCGGCGTCGCAGGTGCGATGTAGGTGGTGTTACCGGGGCCGGTCGCCGTCAGCAGGCCATTGGCAGCGCCGCCGACCACCGCAAAAGTGGCGGTGAAATTGGTACTGAAATCCAGGCTGCCGCCGGGAAGCATGGTGGGCGATTGCGGGTTGATGCCGTAGCGCGGCGTGACCACCGAGAAGCCGCCCACGGGGTCTTTGTCAATGATCAGGCGCTCCAGCAGCACGTCGTACTTGTCACTCAACACCGCCTCAAAGGGTGTGTTCAGGGGGTCAAACGTGGAAAAGTCCAGGCCGGCTGCTTCGATCTGCTCGCGGATCGTGTTCTTGATGGTTGCAATGATGGCGGGCACTTGCGCTTTTTGGCGTACGAGTGCGGCTGGGGTCAATGCCTGTGGGTTCGCCAAGCCATCGCGTTTGGCCAGCTCGGAGGCCACCACATCGGTCAAACCGGTCAGGTTGAGGGTGTAAAAGCGGCGGTTGGCAGGGGCACGAACAATGTCGGTTATCAGCAAAGACTGCCAGGGTTTGTTGTCGCGCTGCACGCTGGCCAGCAAGGGGGCCTTGAGGCCGCGCAGGCTGACACGAAAGTAGCCACGGCCATCGGTCGTTGTGGTGACTTGTTTGCCATCGATGTCGGTAAAGCGCAAAACCGTGTTGGCAATGGGCGCGCCATCTCCGGCGCTGCCATCGGCACCACCGTCGCCGCTGCCATCACCCGTGCCGCCGCCGCCATCCACAAAGGGCAGGTTGGCACCGGCCAGCAAGGCCATCTCGTTGCAGGTCACGGGGCGGCCAAAACTGTCGGTGAAGGCTGGGCAGGTTGGCGTGGTGGGTGTGACGGCAGGTGTCGTCGGAGACACGGAAGGCGTTGTGGGGGTCACCGTCGGCATGGTCGGCGTCACCGAGGGCATGGTCGGCGTGACGGTTGGCGGTGTGGTGACCACCCCGGGTGAGATGGATTCGATAGCAGGCACGACGTCGTCGTCACCGCCACAAGACACCAGCATCAAGAGACTCAAAAGGGCGGCAACAAGCTTCATGGAAGTCCTCCGGTTATTCGGTGGGAACGCGCAGACAAAAGAGCGTAGTCATTTTGAACTGGTTTTCGTCGGAACCCAAGCCGTAACTGCTGTAACGCTTGTGATGGAATACCGAATCTGTTGACACCCTGCGTTCTGACTGACTCTGTCATGCCCAACATTCTCATCATCAACCCCAACACCACCGCCCATGTGTCTGCGCTGTTGCAAACGCATGGACAACAAGCAGCGGGGCCCGGCGTGCAGGTGCAGGTGGTCACAGCCGGGTTTGGGGCACCCTATATTTCCTGCGAAACCAGCTATGCGGTGGCGGGCCACGCCACGCTTTCGGCATGGGCCCGTGTGATGACGCAAGGCGATTTCAAGCCCGACGCCGTGTTGATTGCCTGCTTTGGCGACCCCGGCTTGCTGGCACTACGCGAATCCAGCGCGGTACCCGTCACGGGGCTGGCAGAGGCTTCGTTTGCGCAGGCCGAGCCGTATGGGCACTTTGCCATCGTCACCGGCGGGCAGCGGTGGCAGCCCATCTTGCAGCGCCTGGCACACAGCCTGGGCTATGGCCAGGCTCTGGCGGGTATCACCACCGTTGCGCCGACCGGGGCACAACTCGCGCAAGACCCGGATGCCGCACGAGCGCTGTTGGCAAAGGCTTGCGTGCAGGCTGTTCAAGACTTTGATGTTCAGGCCGTCATCCTGGGCGGCGCAGGCCTGGCAGGCATGGCCGCACAGGTGCAAGCGCAAGTCAGCGTACCGGTGATCGACAGTGTGCTGGCGGGCATTCGCCACAGCTTGGCGCTGGCCAGTCAACCGGTAGCGCAGCAGCATGCGAGTCGGCTGGATGAAATTCGGCCGTGGTTGGAATTTGTGTGACCCCAGCGCCCTCACCCCTGCCCTTTCCCGCACGCGGGAGAGGGAGCAAGTCCGTCATCTGTCATCCAAGGCCACAGGCCAAGTCATGGTTGCGCAAGCGAATGCCATCGACTGTCAAACGCTGATCTGCACAGCATGCCGAAAAATCGCTCCAGGCGTGGTCATCCAGACCTGTCCTTGGTCGCGCGCGGCGGCCACCTGCTGCAAGGCGCGCCGCAGGTGCCGCAGGCGGTAGGGCTGGCCGACGATGTAGGGGTGTAGCGCAATGCCCATGACCAGCGGCGCAGCCTGATACCCCTGTGTTTGCCGAATCATTTCATCCAGCTGGTCGATGATCATTTGCGCGAAATCTTTGCCATCCAACTGGCGGGCCATGATCATCGGAATGTCGTTCAGCTCCTGCGGGTACGGCACGGCCCACAGGGGCTGGCCGCTGCGGGTGCGCAGGGGCGTGGGCTGGTCGTCGTGGCACCAGTTCAGGGTGTAGCCATAGCCGGTCTCGATCAACAAGTCGGGCGTCAACAAACTTTCGGAAATCCAGGGCGACAACCACCCAGCAGGGCGCAACCCGCTTTCGCTTTGCATGCGGTCACTGCAGCTGGCCAGCAAGTCGCGTTCGCTGGCTTCGTCCAGCCCGCCTTGCCGCTCCGCGTTGCTGTGGCCATGACCCACCAATTCGTCGCCGCGTGCCACACAGGCCGCCACGAGCTGCGGGCAATGGTCGTACAGCGCGGTGTTGATCAGCGCCGCGCAGGGCATGTCCAGGCTGTCGAACAAATCCAGACAGCGCCAGGCACCCACCCGGTTGCCGTATTCGCGCCAGCTGTAATTGAGTACATCGGGTTGCGGGCTGGCCGGGCCAATGTTTGCGCCCAAGCCTTCGCCAAACGCGAAGTGCTCGATGTTGAACCCCAGGTAAACCGCCAAGCCCGCGCCGTTGGGCCAGCGGTAGTGGGTACGCTGGCCGATGGGCTGGTAGTCGAACCGGCCGTGGGTGGGCAGTGCCCCGGTGTAAGTGGCTGCCATTGAAAGGGTTAAAGCTTGGCCAGCCCGGCACGCACCAGCAGCCATTCGGCGCTGTCGTTCCACACGTCCATGTGGGTGATCAAGCCATCCCGCACCACATAACGGTCGACATAGCGGTTGCCTTCAAACGGCGTGCCATCGGGCCACTCACCGTACAAGGTGCCCAAGCTGTAGACCACCGTGTCGGCACCCGGCTCGGGCATCACCGTTTCGGTGCGCTCAATGCGTTTTTTCACCCATTTGTAGCGCGACGCATTGAATTGGGTGCACTCGGCAGGCGCGCGCATCGCGCGGCCCCCGGTGAACAGAATCTTCATATCTGCCGCGGTGTAGCGGCTGGCAGACACGGGGTCGGGCAGCATGATCAGCCGCAGGAATTCATTCACAACCTCGGCGGGGGTGTGGGGGGTGGTGGGTGCCAATCAACTGCCTCCTGCTTCAAAAGTTATCAGGCTATCACTTCAACATTCGCCAGTCTGGCCACGCCACGCCAAGTTTCAATCTGCGAGTTGATCAACGTCACGAAATCGCCGCCGAGAACCGGGCTTTTGCGCGGCAAGGTTTGCAGCTCTTCCAGTCGGGACAACATGTCGGGCTTGGCCAAAATTTCTGGAATCAGGGTGCTCAAGCGCGCAATGATCGGTGCGGGCAGCCCTTTGGGTGCCGACAACCCCAGCCACTGCGAGCCGGTGAGTTTGGGGTAACCCAACTCGGCAAACGTGGGGATGTTGGGCAGCGCGGGCAGGCGGTTGGGTGTGGAAACGGCCAGGGCACGCAGCGAGCCCGCCTTAAGTTGGGCCACATTGGTGGTCACCGGGTCAAACAAGCTGTCGATCTGGCCGCCCAGCAGGTCTTGCATGGCGGGTGCGCTGCCCTGGTAAGGAATGTGGTCGTGCATAGGCGCCTTTCCTTCGATCTTGAGCATTTCGCCAAACAGGTGGTTGGCCGAGCCGATGCCCGAAGAGCCATAGCGCACGGCTTTGGTTTTGGCGGCGGTCACGTATTGCTCCAGCGTCTGAAATGGCGATGCGCCGCGCACCAGCAGCACCATGGGCGCTTCCACCAGCATGCCCAGGTGGGTGAAATCATTCACTGCGTCGAAGGGCATGGTGCGCCGGGTCGCGGTGGCGTAAACGTGCACCGAAGCGTGGCTGACCAGCAGGGTGTAACCATCTGGCGTTTGCTTGGAAACGTAGTCGGTGCCGATCAACCCGCCAGCCCCGGCCTTGTTTTCGACAACCACCGTCTGCCCCAGCGCTTGCGACAGGTGCGGCGCCATCAGCCGCGAAACCGTGTCCACCAAGCCGCCGGGGGGAAACTGCGCCACCAACCTGACGGGGCCGCGCGTGGGCCAGGGGGCGCTTTGTGCGCCCACCCAGGCGGGTGTTGCCAAAACAGCCGCCCCGGCGGCCAATATTTCACGACGTTTCATGGGTTGCTCCTGAACAATGGGTTGAGATACCAAGAGTCCTTTTTGCAACTTGTGTGCCAAACACCCTGGCGACAGGGTGATTTCAAGCGAGAACAGCCTCCCGCCCTTGTGAAATGTGCTCAAGCAGCTATCTATTCGATAGCAATCTCATGCCTGTGCATCAAAACTCCAGGCTGTACCGATACCCGCGAAAGCGCAGCACGGCGCTTTTGGGGCGGATTTGCTCCAGCACCACGTCGCCGCCGGGCGTACCACCTTCTTGCATCACCTGGCCGTTGAGCACCAGCATGCGCTGCGCGGGGTTGCTGGAATACACCGAACCACTCACAGCCAGCTTGGGCAGGTCACGGCGAATGTCTTCGGGCAGCTCGGCCTGCGTGTAAATGCGGGAAGTCTCGGCAGGGGTTGATGCCGTGGGCTGGAGTGCAGCGGGTGCGGACGCCGTGGCTGCAGCAGGAGGCGCGGCTGCGACCTGGGACTTGGCGGCCGGTGGCGCAACGGCTGGGGAAACGGGTTGGGGAGTGGGCCTCGCCACGGCCGCAGGAGGGGGTGGTGGGGGTGGTGGGGGTGGTGGCGCAGGCGATGGCACAGGTGTGGCGGGTGTGGCGGGTGTGGCGGGTGTGGCAAGTGTGGGCTGCGGTGCCGTCGCCGTGACCGCCGCCACTGTGCCGCCGACCACAAAGGGCGAAGGCGCAGGGCTTGCGGCTGGCGCAACCTGTGGCGCAGGCGCTTTGGGTTGCTCGTTGCCATTCGGCCTTGCAAGACCCACATCTGCCGCCGTGAAAACCTGGCTTTTCCACATCAGCAGCGTAATCAGCGTTGCCCCGGCAATCAGGGCAACAGCACCGATCCACCACAGCCGCCAGCGTGATTCGTGGGGTGCCGTTGCGTGGGGCACGGGCTGGGCGTGCAGGCCGGGCACATGGCCCTGCTCGCGCTCGGCTTGCGCGCGCTTCAGCGCTTCAAGGATGTAGGACAAATGGAGCCTTTCAGGGGAATCGGTACGGTGCGTTGAATCAAGCGAATCAGGGCGACAAAACACGCAGCCTGGGCTCAGCCATCCCGGCCGCGCGGTTCAGTTGCATCAGTGTCATGGGGCCAGGTTGACCGTCTGCCGGGAGGCCCTGGGCTCGTTGGAAGGTCTGCAGCTTTTGTCGCAACGAGTCGCTGAACACCGCCGGTGCGGGCACGGCACCTGGCCCGGCCAGTTGCTGTGCCAACCAGTCCACGACAGGGCCGCGGGCGTTGGGCTTGATCGTCCCGTCGTAGCTGGCAGGCGCTATCCAAAACGTCGCGAAGTCGCCCTTCCAAGCCTGCGCGAGCGCGGTTAACGACACCGTTTTTGCCAGAGTGCCCTGCCCCAGCGTGGCGGTTTGTTCTCCCAGGCCCATCAGCAGCGCTTGCTGTAGCTGGCCTTGCTCGTCCAGCACGGTCAGCAGGCCGGGACGGCCCAGCTGGCGGATTTGCGCCAGGGTGATATTTTTGTTGCGAAAGCACTGCAATTGCTGGCGAGCGGCCTGTGCGCAGGCATCGCCTTCAGGCAAGTCGATGCGCCACAAGGCGGCCAGAGCGCGCCAAGCCTGGTTTTCGTCGCCCGCTAGCGCCGCGATCACGGGAAGTGCGGAAGACGCTAGGGGGGCAGCGGGCAAGCCCGTTTGCGCTGTGGCAGTGGCGGTGTTGGGCGTAGCGCTGACCACAGTGGCAGTTGTAGCGGGCGCGCTAGAAGCTGCTGATTCGCTTGAACCTGCTGATCTGCTGGAACCCGCTGACGCGGGCACGACCAACTGATCCCGCGGCTGCAGCAGCCACCACACGGCAGCGACCACCAGCAACCCCAGGCCTGCGGCCATAGCGCCCCGCGCCCAAACGTTGAAGGGCGCATGGGGAGCGGTGCCTGTGGGTGTGTCAGTGGTCACCACCGGCCCGAATACCTCGCCCGCCGCTTTGTCCAGCACGTCCAGTGTGACCACGGCCTGGCCAGTGGCGTAGGCACCCAGCATCGCGCGGCCACACAACAGATTGATGCGCCGTGGCACGCCACGCGACAGTTGCTGCACACGTTTCACAGCCTGCCTGGAAAACGGCATCACGCCCCGCAGACCGGCCACGGACAGACGGTGCTGAATGTATCGAGCGGTCTCCTTCGGCGTCAGCGCCTCCAGGTGGTAGCGCGCAATGACCCGCTGGGCCAGTTGCTCCAGCTCGGGGCGGGCCACCATGCGGCGCAGCTCGCTTTGGCCGATCAACACAATTTGCAGCAGCTTGCGCTCGTTGGTTTCCAGATTGGTCAGCAGCCGCAGTTGCTCCAGCACATCGGCGCTCAGGTTTTGCGCCTCGTCAATGATGAGCACGCAGTTTTGACCCACTGCGTGGGTTTTGAGCAAGAACGCGTTGAGCGCGTCGGTTAGTTGCTTGGCGCTGGTGGCGTGGGGGCCGAGTGGATGTGGCGGCAACGCGATGTGAAACTCGTCGCACACCGACTTGAGCAGCTCGCGCACCGTGAGCTTGGGGTTGAAGATATACGCCACGTGGCAATTGGCTGGAATCTGCTCCAGAAAGCAGCGGCACACCGTGGTTTTGCCCGTGCCAATTTCGCCACTGAGCAGCACAAATCCGCCACCACCACCCACCCCATACAGCAGATGCGCCAGCGCCTCGCGGTGCCGCTCGCTCATAAAGAGATAGCGCGGGTCAGGCGCGATGGAAAACGGGTCTTGTTTCAGACCGAAGTGGGCGGCGTACATCGGTGCATTATTTCAGGCGGGCTGGGCCTAAACTGCTTTCATGCCCCTGCCACCCGCCGTTACCGCCATTTCTCCAAACCTGCACTGGACCGAGGCCAGCCAAAACCGCACCGCGCGATGGCGCTCTGAAGCCGGTGTGCCACCGCCACTGCGGGTGGTGATCGCCGACGACACCTTGTCGGCTCCCGCGGCCTGCCACTTGGCCGCACAAGGCACGGCCATGCTGTGGCGGGGTGATTTTCAGAATGCCAGGCAGCTGCTGCAGGCGATGGCACGACGGCTAGATGGGCCTACCAAATCTTCACGACGGCTAGACGGCAAGTCTGCAAAACCATCGCCTGATTTGCTCACAGCCTTCAACCAGCACCGCATGCACCAAGCCCAGCGCGCCCGTGCCCTGGGCATGCTGCTGCTGCCGTTTGATGCGGGCCATGTGCTGCCTCTGCGCCGCGCGCCCGATGTGCGGTTGGCGTGCACCGAAGCCTATGGCCCGTGTGATGCGCCGTATGTGGCTTCGCTGCGCGAGCTGCTGGGCTTGATTGGCGCGCACGAGTGGCGCAAGAAAGGCGTCGAAATTGCAGCGCTGGGCGCGCGCATTCACCCGCACTACGGCGTGTATTCGCCGGTTCGGGGAGAGTATCTACAGCTGATTGCGCAGGAACCCCTGCCAACAACAGAACAAGCTTCAGACACGCCAGCGTGCAAGCTGGCGTTTGATATCGGAACCGGCACAGGCGTCATCGCAGCCCTGCTGGCTCAACGCGGCGTGGCCCGGGTGGTGGCGACAGACGTGGACCCCCGCGCCCTGGCCTGCGCGCAGGACAACCTGACCCGGTTGAATCTCATAAACCAGGTTCAGTTGCTGCAAACCGACCTGTTTCCCCCCGGCCGCGCGCCGCTGGTGGTGTGTAACCCGCCCTGGCTACCCGCCAAACCCAGCGCCCCGATTGAGCGGGCGATTTACGACCCGGCCAGCCAGATGCTGCGCGGCTTTCTGGCGGGTTTGAAAGACCATCTGGAGCCGGGTGGCGAAGGCTGGCTGATCTTGTCCGACCTGGCCGAGCATCTCGGGCTGCGCACGCGCGAGCAACTATTGGGCTGGATCGCCGATGCAGGCCTGCAGGTGCTGGGCCGCCGTGATGTGCGGCCGACGCACGGTAAAACGCAAGATGCCAGCGACCCACTGCATCAGGCGCGGGCGGCAGAGGTCACTTCGCTATGGCGCTTGAACACTATCAATTAGATAGCTGCTTGAGCAGTATTTACAAGGGCTACAGGCCTAAAACGCTTAAATTCCGAGTGCTGCGATGCCTGCTTTGGCAATTTGCGCGTCTTCGGTCGATTTCACGCCACTGACACCCACGGCCCCAATACAGTGCCCCTCGTGCAGGATCGGGACGCCGCCTTCCAGAAGGCCTTTGATGTCGGGTGCGCTCAGGAATGACATGCGCCCACCGTTGATCACGTCTTCATACACCTTGCTCTCGCGGCGACCCAATGCAGCCGTATTGGCCTTGGCAGGTGCAATGTGGGCGGAAATGGCCGGTGCACCGTCCAGGCGCTGCAACCACAGCAGGTGGCCGCCTTCGTCCACGATGGCGATCGTGACGGCCCAGTTGTTTTTCAATGCCTCGGCTTCGGCGGCTGTGGCAATGGTTTTGAGGTCGGCGAGTTCGAGAAAAGCTTTGTTTTTCATGGTGTTACGGTTTGTTGGACAAGAAAGCCGGGAGGATAGCGCGGGCATTGCTTGCAATTTTTGAATCAACCCTAAAATTGCTACTGCCCGCGCTTTTGCGGCATTCGTGAAGGACTTTTAGCAATGATCGACAACACCCACGTTCTGGACCATGCCCAAGCCGGGTCCGTTCAGCGCAACAAAGTACTGCGCAACACTTATTGGCTGCTCGCGCTGAGCATGCTGCCCACTGTACTGGGTGCCTACGTCGGTGTGACCACTGGCATCGTCAATGGCCTGACCGGCGGCATCGGCCTGATCGTGTTCCTGGCCGGCGCATTCGGCTTCATGTTCGCCATCGAGAAAACCAAAAACTCTGCAGCCGGTGTGCCCGTGTTGCTGGCTTTCACCTTCTTCATGGGCCTGATGCTCTCGCGTCTGATCTCCATGGTCCTGGGCTTTAAAAACGGCCCCAGCCTGATCATGACGGCCTTCGGCGGCACCGCAGGCGTGTTCTTCGTGATGGCCAGCCTGGCCAGCGTCATCAAGCGTGACCTGTCGGGCATGGGCAAGTGGCTGTTTGTGGGCGCCCTGGCGATCATGATCGGCGGCATCATCAACGTGTTTGTCGGCTCCAGCGCCATGATGATGGCCATCAGCGTGATGGCAATTGGCATTTTCAGCGCCTACATGCTGTATGACCTGAAACAGATCCTGGACGGCGGCGAAACCAACTACATCAGCGCCACCCTGGCTCTGTACCTGGACATTTTCAACGTGTTCCAAGCGCTGCTGGCATTGCTGGGCTTGGCGGGCGGTGAACGCGAGTAACGCTTTTGACGATTAAAAAAGGGCCTTCGGGCCCTTTTTTGTTGGCGATCCAATTCCGTGGCGACCTTTGCCGGTTACTTTTTGCGTCAATTTATAGAAGCTGAAATGACTAAAAATCCCGGGAAATATAAGAACTAAAATATTAAAATGTACAAGTTCAGCTTATGCGCTGCACAACGAGATTTTATGTTTTTCAATTACTGAAAGGGAGTGATATGCCAAACGGACTAAACACACAATACTTGCATGTCAAAGGATTTGACCCAGCCAAGCTGCAAACCGGAATATTTGAATTTCTGCGCAAACACCAGCCAGGCTATGCACCCACAGCAGCTGAAACCTCGACCCGAATCATTAACCGCCTGGGTTCAGACCCTCGCGTCACGGACATACGCTACATGGCCTACATGCTGGCAACAGCTTGCCATGAAGCAAAAGAGATCAAAAAATTCTCAGTTCCTAAAGTGATTAAAGGCAAACTGGCGTTAGACCCTAAAACCAAACAACCCGTGATGGTGGATAGAAAATTATGGGAAATTTTTGTTCCAATTGATGAGTTGGGACAAGGTAAGGGTAGGCCGTACTTTGAACCAGTCAAGGTTGAGAAAATCACGGAAGGTGCGCTCATTACGGAGAAAGACGGCGACCAGTTCAAGATAAGGGCGGATTTGAATCGTAAGGTATTTAAATTGACGGAAGGGACTGGACTGACCACTGATAGAAAAGATGGCGGCTCTGTATCCGGTGGCCCTGTGGCAATAAAATACAAAGATGCAGCAGGCGATGAACATCAGTATTTTGGCCGCGGGTTGGTTCAACTCACCTGGTGGTTCGGCTACCTTCAGTCAAGTCTCGCCTTTGGCTATGGCATGGATTTGTTATTGGATCCAGAAAAAGTGAAAAATTTCGAGGTTGCATATGACATCATGGTGCAAGGCATGACTACCGGTGGAGGCTATGCAAACGGCAGGAAATGCTCAGACTATTTCAGCGACGTAAACACCGATTATGTGAAGGCGCGTGCCATGATTAATGGAAGTGACAAAGCAAACGACATTGCAAGC
Organism: Comamonadaceae bacterium; assembly: GCA_031414805.1. GTDB lineage: Bacteria > Pseudomonadota > Gammaproteobacteria > Burkholderiales > Burkholderiaceae_C > JAAFIW01. The sequence continues at coordinate 36,217 of JANOQJ010000081.1, read as the reverse complement.
TTGGCGCTTGCGTTTGAAACCTTGCTAACGGACGCTCGCCTGCCATGAAAAAATTACTGAGCGCTTTATTGATCGTTAGTTGTGCGGCACTTGCAGATACCAAAGCCATCTCCCCCAAGCAGGTTTTGGATACCGTAGTGCTACAAACTGCAAGAATCGATTGGGACGGTGATGGTACGCTTGATGAAATCTCATTAAACAAAACCACCACAAATGAGAAAGATACCGTAACGCTGGTTATTGCTTACTATGACAAGAAGCAAAAAGTCATAAACAGTGAGGAATCTCAGAATATTGGCACTGGAGAAATGGGCTGCTGTCCCACCAGTTTTAAAATTTCAAATCAGATTATCTCGGTTAAAACATCCGAAATGCGAAATGAAGTTGCATTCAAATTGCGTTTTGATAAAGAAAATAAACGCACGCAACTCATCGAAAAAAACATTGAATATTACACTTCTGGTGGAAATGGTCCTCGAAATATACATGTAAACTTGTTGACAGGAATAAAAACCATTAAAACCTCAAGATACAATACTAAAACTAGCCAATTTGTGAATGACAAGAAACAAATAACCAGCAAAATCAAAATTTATTACATTCCACTTGCAGCTGTGAACATAGAGCAACTTTATGAGCAATAAATTTAAATTTAAAAAATATATTGCAGACCGAAAAAATTTGAATCTGATCGCGAATGCATATCAGATGCATCGTATTCATACGGACAAATACCCGACAGAAGCTACTCGCCTGAGTGTATTTCTAATTCGAAAATGAAATAGATTCTGGTAATACCGCTCGTCGCTGTTGCGTAGGCTGCGCTTACCTGATCAAACCAATTCAAACACCGCCATGCTCTCCACATGCGCCGTGTGCGGAAACATGTTCACCACACCCGCGTGCGTGCACCGGTAGCCCGCCTGGTGCACCAGTAAGCCTGCGTCGCGCGCCAGGGTGGCGGGGTTGCAGCTGACGTAGACGATGCGTTGGGGTGGCGTCCAACTGCCGCGCAGCTCGGGTTGTTGGTGCAGTTCGGCCAGCGCTTGTGCCAGGGCAAATGCGCCTTCGCGCGGTGGGTCAACCAGCCACTTGTCGGCCACGCCGTCCTGCATGAGCAACTGGGGTGTCATGTCGAACAGGTTTCTTGCTACGAAATTAGTAGCTGCTTGAGCAGTATTTACAAGGGCTATCGGCCTATTTGACTCAAAATTGAGCTTGAAATTACCCTGCGCACGCAAAACCAGCGCGTCGCTGCCCTCAATGCCCAGCACCTCACGGGCTTGCGTGGCCAGCGGCAAGGTGAAGTTGCCCAGACCGCAAAACCAGTCGATCACGCGCTCGGTTTTCTGCGCATCGAGCAGGCGTAGCGCACGCGAGACGAGCACGCGGTTGATCTGCGGGTTGACCTGGGTGAAATCGGTGGGTTTGAACGGCATGGTGATGCCGAATTCGGGCAGTGCGTAGGCCAGTTGCTGACCGCCTGCCTCCAGCCCTTCATCCAACAAGCTCACGGTTTCGGGCCCCTTGGGCTGCAGCCACCACTGCACACCGGGGTGCGCCACCGCAAACGCGCGCAACCGATTTTTGTCGGCTTCGCTCAATGGCTCCAGATGCCGCAGCACCCACGCAATCACATGGTCGCCACACGCCAACTCCAGCTGTGGGCAGGTCTCGCGTGCGTCCATCGAGCCGATCAAGTCGCGCAGCGGCATCAGCATCGCATCCACCTGCGGGTGCAGCACCGGGCACTGCTGCATGTCAGCCACGTAGCGGCTTTTGCGTTCGTGAAAACCCACCAACACCACGCCTTTTTTCACCACGTAGCGAACAGATAGCCGCGCCCGGTAGCGATAGCCCCAGGCAGGCCCTTCGATGGGCCGCAGCAGCATGTCGGGTTTGACTTTGCCTAGATGCCACAGGTTGTCCTCCAGCACCCGCTGCTTGACGGCCACCTGCGCACCCACATGCAGGTGCTGCATCTTGCAGCCGCCACAGGCACCCGTGTGAAGCCCGAAGTGCGGGCAACCCGGTTTCACCCGCTGCGAGGATTCCTGGTGAATGGCAGTGACCACGCCTGCTTCAAAGCTGCTCTTTTTGCGGTGCACGCTGGTGGACACGACCTCGAAAGGCAGCGCACCTTCGATAAACACCACTTTGCCATCGGGCCGGTGCGCAATGCCCTGCGCCTCAATGTCCAACGACTCGACGTGCAGCCAACCCTCGGGCAGGGCGACGGTTTCTTGTTCTTCATTCATGCCTGAATTGTCTCAGGCCGTCAGCACCCGCTCACCCCGGCTTATTTCTCGGCAGCGTCCAGACCCCAGCCCGACCACCGCACCCGCTCCACCAGCACCATGTGCGGCACTGTTAGCGCGGCCAGCGCCACGAAGAACAGCTGCACCGCGCGCTGGTCTGGCGTTGTCTCTGGTGCCAGGTTTTTCAGCACCACCCATGCTAGTGCCACCAAGACCGCCAGGCCCAGCAACGGCCACACGGCCGTCTTCACCAGCGTGATCACGGTGGCCTGCGCGTAGTGCTGGCTGCGCAGCGTGTGGCGGGCGCTGTGCATCAGGCAAAAGTACAACGCAAAGCCTAATAGGGGTGTAGCCCATGTAGATACTGCTCCAACAGCTATTATTTCAATAGCAGACTGGCTGTCGGTGCGTGCCAACCACGCTGCGCTGGCCAGCACGCCCGGCAGCACCAGCCAGCTGGCCTGGTGCAGCCAGCCCACCAGTGCGGTGGCGCTGGACAAATCGGTCAACCAGGCAAACAGCTGCGTGACCTCTGCTGCATGCAGCCAGGTCGGTAACACCACCACTGCCGCCCCGTAAAACAGCCGTGCAACGGTATTGGCACCGCGCCGTAAATCACCCGAAAAATGGGCAGCCGACACCACCAAAAATCCAACCAGAAAAAGACCCGGGAACACCCACCACAGCGCCACCACACCGGCAGCCAGACCCAGGTAAGCCAGCACAAAGCCCAGCCAGGCTAACGGGCTGGCCAAGCCGTGCAGGCGCTGCGCAAACAGCGAATCCAGCGCACCGTGCGGCACACCAAAAAGACTCATCAACAGCAGCGCCACCAGCAACTCGCTACGGGCAGGCAAGCCAGGCAACCAGGCCGTGGCGGCACACAGCAAAAAAGCAGCTGCACAGAACACCCTGCCCTGCAACTTCAGGCGGTTCATGTGGGCACTTTCGTGTTGCTCGAGCTTTGGCGTGCCAGTTGCGCCAAAAACAGCCCTGGCGGCAAGCTGCCCGCAATGGCCGCGCGGTCAAAAAGGCCGGCTTGGTCGCTTAAAAACCGTGCCACACGGTGCGCACCCGCACGTTTAAAAATCGCCAAAAACAGGTCAGGGGCGGTGTGCGGATGGGCGCGAATCACCTGCAGAAACAGCTTGTCCATACGGCTTTGAACCCACGAATCGGGCACATGACCCACCGGACCCTGCCCCTGCACCAGCGCCTGCGCGCACGCAAGAGCCCAGCGCTGAATGCGCACAAACGCATAGCCTGTGGCTGCGCGTGCACCGCCTGCGGTCAAGCCCGCGTAGACGTAGCCGGGCTGCCGGGTTGGCAACGTTGTGGTGGCGCCCATCGGCAAGACCCCGTGCTCGCTGCGCAGGCGGGTGAAGGCGGCACCGTGCGTGCGTTGCACAAGCGCCGCTTCCAGCTGCAAGGCCAAGTCTTGCGGCCCTAGCGGTTGCGGCGAAAACACTGTCAGCTCAACCAAGGCCTTGTACGCGCTGGTGGGCAACACGTAGGTAAAGGTGATGCGCTCATCGGTGGGCGGTGCAAAGTCCATCAAGTCGGCACACTGTGCATCGAACACGGGCTGCTCGCACGCGATTTCGATGCCGTAAAACGACTGCCACAGCAAGGCACCGCCCACGGCAGGGTGCGCGATGGGGCGGGTATCAATGACCGCAGCACAGCGCAACGTTTCTGCCTGTGTGTGCACCAGCCACTGACCCCCTTCGCGCTCGCAGCGCAAAGCGGTTTCACCCAAGCGCAGGCGGATGCTGTTTGTGCCTGCAATGGCGGCTGCGGCATGGTCATAGAACGCATGGGCATTGACCATTGCATAGGGCCTTGCGCTGTAGTCCAGCAAAGCAGTCTTCGCGTTGGCCGTGCGCACGCGCAAGCGGGGCCACGAGTGCGCTACCAATACGTCCAGCCCCTGCGCTTGGGTGGCCTGCGTGGGCCAAAAACACCAGGTGCGGTCTTGAACGTAGGCGCTGCGGTTTTCCAGGATGACCACCGACGGCTGTTGCGATTGGGCGCTGTTTGTGGATGACTGACGGGCCAATGCCAAGCCCAAACTCAAACCTGCGCAGCCGCCACCCAACACGGCAACATTGCAGTGTTGGCCCATCATCACGCCAGACAGGCACCCGATGCGGGGCTGAAAACGCTGCCCAGCGCGGTGTGCAATTGCGCATCGTGGCCGCGTGGCAAGCGCCAAAACGATGTGTGCACAGGCTGTGTCACCACCAATTGCGCGGTCACCCCCAGCTTGCGCCGCTGGCTGACCACCACACGCTCGCTCCAGTAATCACAGTTGCGCGCCAGCAGCTCTGTGCCGATGGCGCGGTACACGCGAGCTGCCGCCAGAATGCCTGTGCGTGCGCCAAGCGGCAGGTACGGCAAGCCTATTTCAGCGCTTTGGTAGTGCAGCTCAGCGCGCGCCAGCAAGCTGCTGATGCAGGCCTTGAGTTGGGGCTGCAAGGCAGCAGCCGGTTGTACCAACAGTGCCGGATCCAGATCGCCCACCAGCGTGGCAGGTAGGTAGCGCCTGCCCACTGCTGCGTCAGCCGCTACATCGCGGCAAATATTCGTCAGCTGCATGGCAATACCGAGATCAACCGCATGGGGCATGGCGCGCGCGTCGTGCGTGTCCAACACCTTGCACATCATCAACCCCACGGTGCCTGCCACCCGAAAGCTGTATTGCAACAAGGTGTCGATGTCGGGTACGCGCACGGTGCGCAAATCAGCGCTCACACCGGCAATCAATGCCAACAGCACGGTGGGGTCAATGCCGCATTCGTGCATCAACGCCAAGCCATCGGTCACCACGGGGTCCAATGACGTACCGGCGCGGATATCGCGCGCCACAGAAGCCAGTTGTCGCTGCGCCGTCTCCGGGCAGTTTCCCTCGTCGGCCATGTCGTCAATGGTGCGACACAGGCCATACAGCCGGGTGGCGCGCGCGGCATGTGTGGTGCCCAGCAATCGGCGTGCCCAGTGAAAACTGCGGCCTTTTTCGCGCAGGACGGCATCGGCCACCGTCAGCGGATTGGCGTTCATCGTCATGCCACCGACCGCGCGGTGGGCACCAGCGCATCCATCACCTTGGCCGAGCACAGCACGCCGGGCAAGCCCGCCCCCGGGTGCGTGCCAGCACCCACCAGATACAGGTTTTCAATGCCCTCGGCCCGGTTGTGAAAGCGAAACCAGGCAGACTGGCGAAACAAGGGTGCCACCGAAAACCCGGCGCCATGCACACTGAGATAGTCATGCTTGAAGTTTTCTGGCGTCATAAAAAAGTCGCTGGTGATGCAGTCTGCCAAGCCGGGCAACAGGGTTTTGTGCAATGCCGCCACGATACGGCTTTGCAGAAGCGGGCCTTGGGTTTCCCAATCTACCGCGCCTTGCAAATTGGGCACCGGGCACAGCACGTAAAAACTATCGCAGTCCGGCGGTGCAAAGCTTGCATCGGTGGCGGTAGGACGGTGCAAGTACAGCGAAAAGTCCTCTGACAGATGCTTCACGTTAAAAATATCGTGCAGCAACTCGCGGTACCGCTGGCCCAGCCAGATGGTGTGGTGCGCCACGTCGGGGTAGCAGCGTGTGGTCCCGAAATACAACACGAACAAACCCATCGAAAATGCCGCTGTGCGTTGCTTGGCGCGCGTTGCCAAGGCCTGGTGTGGTCTGCCGATCATGGCGCTGTAAAGATGCGCCGGATCGACGTCCGAGACCACCACGTCAGCTGCGACGTGCGTGCCATCTTCCAGCACCACACCACGTGCTTTTCCATCGTCTATCTGGATGGTCTTGACAGTCGTGTTCAGGCTCACTGCAATGTTGTGGCGCTGCATCAAACCACCCAATGCCGCGGTGATAGCCCCGGTTCCGCCCATCGCGAAGTGCACGCCGTAGGCGCGCTCCAGGTAGTGAATCAGGCCGTAAATACTGGTGGTGTCGAACGGGTTACCGCCCACCAGCAGGGGTTGGATAGAAAACGCCTGGCGCAGCTTGGGGTGCGACAAATGCCGACACACCATCTGCCACACCGTTTCGTAGCTTCGCAGCTTTACCAGCCGCGGAATTTGCTGGAGCATCACGCCCAGTTGGTCAAACGGCTGGGCTGACAGCTCGGTAAAGCCGACGTTAAAAATACGCTCGGAATGGGCTAGTAGTCGCTGGTAGCCCGCCACATCTTGCGGCTCGATACGTTCAATTTCGGCCAGAGTCTCTGCCAGCGTGCCACCGTAGTTGAAGCGGTCGCCGTCAGGAAAATAAAACTGATACCAGGGCTTCAGCGGCACCAATCGCACATGGTCGGAGAAGCGCTCGCCGAACAGGGCAAACAATTCATCGAATAAAAAAGGCGCCGTAATCACGGTAGGCCCCGCGTCGTGGCGAAAGCCATCACGCTCAAACACCTGAGCCCGTCCGCCCAGTTGCGGGCAACGGTCAAAGACCAATACCTCGTAGCCTTTGGCCCGCAAACGCAAAGCTGCCGCAATGCCGCCAAAGCCTGCGCCGACGACGATGGCGCGGGACGGGTTGGGGTGACGAGAGGTGAGCGCAGTCAAAGTAAAAAACGCAATTGAGGGCTTTGCAAAAAACGGTGGGGAAACAGACCGCACCGCAAGGCAAGAGTGTAAGAGCGGCGGTGGACCGAGAGTCTGGAATGCGTCTATGCGTGTGGGTGAAAATCCCCATCAGCCCTTGCCGATATTGCTCAACCAGCTATTATTTCTATAGCGAACGGGGCAACGGGCACCACACATCGCTGTGGCAGCTAGCCCGCAAGCTGGCCCGCTGCCAGCTTGCGGGTGGCGTGCTTACTTCTTCAGGGCGTGTTCAGACTCACTGACCGCCACAGACCAGATGATCAGACCGAAGGCGATCTTGTTCAACACATCAGCCAGGTTGTAGATGATGTTTAGGGCGTTGGCGCTGCTTTCTGGTCCAGCTCCAGTGAGGTAGCCAAAGAAGTAACCAACCGGGTAAATTGCCCAGCCAATGGTCACGATCCAACGCATCAGATTGAAGGCCGACTGCACGGCTGGTGGCGCTTGCGAAGCGCTGATTTTTCCGGCTTGACCGAAGAAAATCTCCCACAAGATATACGCCCAGCCCGCCATGCCGATGATGAACGCAGGCCAAACAGGCATGTAGCCCGCCTCGCCCAAATAGCCACCAATCAGCATGACCAATGTGCCAATCATCAAGCGCCAAAACACGCCGGAGGGGACTTTGGTAATCGCCGACAAGATCAAGTAAAACTCGATCATCAACAACGGCACGGTGATCAACCAGTCGATGTAGCGGAACACGGTGGGCGAGGTACCCGTCGCAACCCACACATCACGCATGTAAAAGTAATGCACCGCAGCGATCAAGGTCACCAGGCCCGAGACTGTCAGTGAGGTTTTCCATTTGGCCGACACCCGGTCACGCTCCAGAAAGAAAAACACGGTCGACGCGATCAGCGCCATCGAGATCAACCAGAACGAAATGCCGACAAAGTCGTCCGGCTTGAGGACGCTGCTGCTGGTGACAGCGGCTTGTGCTTGGGTTGACAACGTGGCAAGGCCTGAAATGACGGCCAGGGATTTGGCTGCGGCGCGAGATGGCGCCAGCCTGCAAAGCAAAGACAACATTTTTATCTCCAGGAAATCAGTTTTTGGGTTAACACCGAGGCGCGTTGCTGCGCCCCTCTAACCATGATTTCAGTGATATCGCTTTCTTGATGAGGCGACTCCAGACTAATCTTGGGCTTTTAGATTACGCCTGTGCGCCTGAGCAGCACGGAGTCCACTACCGAAGACTGAAAGACCAACTGGGTCTTTGTGTCACTGCTTACGTACCGCACGAACCTGGCAGCCAAGCGAAGCGTATTCACTATTATTTTCATAGCTGCTTGAGCCGATGAGATAAAGGCTAGGGCTCAAAAGTACTTGAAACAATGCCCGCACACCCCAGCTTGACAGTCCGAGCTTTGCTATAACCCGCCCATCGCTGCCCGCAGCTCTTTTCTCAATCACCATGAACCGTTTCATTGGCCCTGCGCTTGCTGTCCTGGTGTTGGCTGGGGTGGGCTTTGCGGGCTGGCGTTCGTATGACCAGCGCGCCACGGAGCAAACAGCCAAGCTGGAGGCGGCCAAGATGGAAGTGGTGCGGGGGCTGATTGGCTCGGAAAAAGAAAGCTTTTTCAATGACCCCCGGGTGGTCGCCATTCTGCAAAAAAACGCGATCACCGTGCAGATTGAAAAAGCGGGTTCCCGCGCCATTGCCCAGCGAGCCGACTTGAAATCGTTTGACTTTGCGCACCCGGCAGGCGCACCCGCTGCTTTGAAAATTCAGCAACTGACCAAAGCGCCACAGGTGTTCACACCGTTTTTCACCCCCATGGTGATTGCTTCCTGGAAGACGCTCATTCCAGTGCTCGAGCGTGAAGGCCTGGTGAAGCTGGAAGCCGGTAATTACTATGTGGTGGACATGCCCAAGCTGATCGCCCTGATGGACAAAGGCACGCGCTGGAAAGACTTGAAGGGCAACGACGTGTACGCCACCAGCAAGAGTGTGCTGGTGTCCAGCACCGATGTTCGCAAGTCCAACTCGGGCGCGATGTACCTGGGTCTGGCCAGCTACGTGGCCAACGGCAACAACGTGGTGCAGTCGGAGGAAGAGTTGCAGAAGGTGCTGCCGCTGATGACCAGTATTTTTTTAAAGCAGGGCTTCCAGGAAGCATCGAGTGCCGGACCGTTTGACGACTATGTGTCGATGGGCGTCGGCAAAGCGCCGATGGTGATGATTTACGAGTCGCAGTTTCTGGAATACCTGGGCAAACAAACCACCGCTGCAACGGGGGCGCGCGCTGACATGGTGCTGCTGTACCCCAAACCCACCATCTTCAGCAAGCATGTATTTGTGGGCATCAGCGCCAAAGGCGTCAAGCTGGGCACGCTGTTGGAATCGGACCCGGGGCTGCAGGCGCTGGCCGTCGAGTACGGCTACCGCACCAGTGGGCAGGACGCTTTTGTCACGCGTGTGGCAGACAAAAAACTGCCGGTGCCCACCACCCTGGTCGACGTGATCGACCCACCCTCATTTGAGGTGCTGGAGCGGATGATTGTTGACATCGAGAAGAAGTACGCTCAGTAAGTCTGCAGGAGAAATCCCCGCTGCTTGTCAATCTTTGAAGTTTCTTAACCCGGAGCCCCCATGAGCACACAACCCGTCACCACTGTCCCCGCCATGCCCAGCTTTGTGCTGGACGCCCCCGAGCCGCTGGCAGCCGTGCCCGCGCTCACGGCCAAAGACGCGGTGCCGCTGCCTGACGCGACCACCAAAGAGGTGGATGCCCAGGTGCAGGGCTTTATTGACAAACTGATGACGGAAGACCTGCACAGCGAGGCGTTCAAAAACCGACTGGACTCGGCCTTTCGCCTGGGCAAGGAAGAAGTCTCCAGCGCTGCCGCCTTCATGACCGGGCGCTTCATGGAGCGCAACTTCGTGGGAATGGAGGATTCGACGGCCTACAAAGCTATCGCTGACCTGCGTGTGCAGCTGGACGAACTGAACCCTGGAAAAGACGGCGACTTGCTCAGCGAGCAAAAAATTCTGGGTTTTATTCCCTTCGGCAACAAGCTGCAAAGCTATTTCCGCAAATACCAAAGTGCGGGCAACCAGCTGCAAAAAGCCATGGAGCAACTGCATGCCGCCAAAGACGACATGCACCGCGACGCGGTGGAAATTGAAACCACACGCGGCAAGCTGTGGGAGTCGATGCTGCGCCTGAAAGCAGCGATTCGTTTTTGCGAGCAGCTCGATGCACGCCTGGCTGACCAGGTGGCCAAACTCAAAACCAGCGACCCCGAGCGCGCCCGGGCACTGGAGCAGGAAGTGCTGTTTTATGCCCGCCAGAACCTGAGCGATCTGTACACCCAACTGGCCGTGTCGGTGAACGGGTATTTGAGCTTGGGCGAGCTGAAAAAAACCGCTCGCGAAATGATGAACGGCTGCGACCGTGTGGCAACCACGGGCATGAGTGCGTTGGCCGTAGCACAAACCGTGGCCCGGGCCACCGGTAACCAGATCAAGGTGATGGAGATGCTCAAAGGCGTTAGCGGAACCATCGACAACCTGATTGCGCAAAGCAGCGTGCAACTGGGCCAACACGTGGAGCGCACCGGCGAGTTCTCGGCCAACCCGCTGATTGGGGTGGAGCGCTTGAAAGAGACCTTTGACAACACCTTCAAGGCCATGGACGCGATGGACACCTTCCGCAGCAAAGCCATTGACACCATGGGCCGCAACAACCAGATGATGAAAGAGCAGGTGCAGCGCGCCGAGCAATATCTGGACCGTTCGCGTGGCGACAAGGCGCGTGAGGCGATGGCGCAGAGCACCAGGGTCGCTGGGCCGGTGGCGCTGTGATGAACGCGCTGGCTTGGATTAACTCCCTCCCCTTCCGGGGGAGGGCAGGGGTGGGGGCCGCGCGCCAACCAAGCTTATTCAAGCTGGCTGCCACCCTGGCCCTGCCTATCCTGCTTGCAGCTTGCGGCAAAGCGCCTGACCCCTCCCCCGGCGCAACAGTCACCCCACCCGCTAACCAGTTCACCATCCTGGCCGGTAGCGAGCTCAAAGACCTGGAGCCGCTGGTCCCGGCCATCGAGCAGGCCACGGGTTTGATGATCAAGTTCAACTACAGCGGCACACTGGAAGCGGTGGAGCGCCTGTCGGGCGGTGAGCAGACCGATGCGGCCTGGTTTGCCAGTAACCGCTATGCGCTGTTGACCCCTGGCGCGCGCGAAAAAGTGCTGCAAAGCGAGCGCACCATGATCACGCCGGTGGTGCTGGGCCTGAAAACCAGCAAGGCCAAGGAGCTGGGTTGGGTACAAAAAGACGGCACACCCAACCCCAACCTCACCTGGAAAGACATAGCCCTGGCCGCCGAAAAAGGCCGCTTCAGCTTCGGCATGACCAACCCCAGCGCCAGCAACACCGGCTTTTCCGGCCTGATGGGCGTAGCCGCTGCGCTGGCGGGCAAGGGTGATGCGCTGGAGGTGACCGACATCAACGCCGCCCAACTCTCCGCCTTCTTCAAAGCCCAGGCGCTCACCGCCGGGTCGTCGGGCTGGCTGGCCGATGCGTATGTAAAAGAGCAAACCCGCATCGACGGCATGATCAACTACGGCTCGGTCATCCACGCGCTGAATGCGGGTGGGCAGCTGACCGAGCCACTGGCCATCATCTACCCGAAAGACGGCATCTTGTCCGCCGACTACCCGCTGATGCTGACCAACCCGGCCAGGCGCGCTGACTACGCCAAGCTGCTGGCCTATGTGCGCTCGGCCGCGTTCCAGACGCCCATGTCCCAGCAGACCTTCCGCAAGTCGCTGCTGCCCGAAGTGGCCGCCAGCGTTGACCCCACTTCCAAGCTGTACCCGGCCACCCTGATTGAGCTGCCCTTCCCCGCCAAGCTGGCCGTGGTGGACGCGGTGCTGGATGCGTTTGACAACCAGATTCGCCGCCCGGCCGATTCCACCTTTGTGCTGGATATTTCCGGCTCCATGGCTGGTGACCGCATGACACAGATGAAAGCAGCCCTGCAAGGCCTGACCGGGCTGGACGCCAGCCTGTCCGGCCGCTTTGCCCGTCTGCGCGAGCGCGAGAACATCAGCATGGTGGCTTTTGACGACACGGTGCGGCCCGCTGTCATGTTCAAGCTCGAAAAGGCCGACCGCGCCGCCACGGAGGGCAAGGTGCGCGATTTCATTGCGAAGCTGGAACCCACCGGCGGCACCGCAGTTTTCACGGCGGCACAAGTCGCCTACCAAGAGTCTCTCGCCCGCCGCAGGGCCGATGCCAGCCGCTACTACTCGGTGGTGTTACTGACCGACGGTCAAAGCAACAAGGGCCTGAGCGCCATCGAATTTGAGACCTGGTACGCCGCGCTGCCCGATGCAGACAAAGGTATTCGCATCTTCTCCATCCAGTTTGGCGATGCCAAAGCCGAACAACTCGACGCGCTGGCCCGCCTGACCGGTGGCCGTGTCTTCAACGCCACCAAAACGCCACTGGCCCAGGTGTTCAAGGAAATTCGGGGCTATCAGTAGTTGAATTTTGGGAAAACAGCCGATTTGAACGCAGAGGACGCAAAGGAATCGCAGAGGGCCCAAAACAAGTCCGAGAAAATGGATCCCAGCCCGCAAATTTTGGGATGTTTTTTCTGCGTCTTCTGCGAATCCTTCGCGTCCTCTGCGTTCAAAGTATCTTGACCCTCCACACCATGAATCGCGCCAACACCTTCCTGCTCTACCTGTACAGCACCCGCAATATCGTTGGCAGCTGCCTGGCCCTGCTGGGGCTCGGCGCTTTCTTTGGCGGGGTCATTGACCAGTGGTGGCTGCCTATCACCATGGGCTTGTACGCCGCCGGTGCGCTGGCCGTGCCCAGCCGTGACTTGATCGATGCCTCGCTGTACCAGCGCTACGACGGCAAGCGCCTGGTGGAAGGCGTACAGGAACTCATCAACCAGAGCAAAAAGCAACTGCCTGCAGAAGCGCTGGCCATCTTGAACTCGATTCCTAAGGTGCTGGAGCCGCTGGTGCCCCGGCTGACGGGTCAATCCGACGCGCCTATGTTACCGCCTGCGCAGATTCAGACGGTCATGGGCGCCATCACCCGCGATCTACCCGAAACGGTCTCGGGCTACCTGAAGCTGCCACCGGCTTTTGCCAGCATGCACAAGCTGCACGGCGGCAAAACCGCCAAAGATCTGCTGGTGGAGCAACTGAACCTGCTGCACCACCAGCTGGAAAAGATTTCGACCGCCGTATTTGCTGACGATGCAGATGCCTTAATCAGCAACGGCCAGTACCTGAAAGAGAAGTTTCACGCGCCGACTTACCTGAATTGAGTCGACAACCCGCAACCGAAAACTCCGTCATTCCCGCGCAGGCGGGAATCCATCTGCGAAAGTGACAAGAACGACTGACCGCGCAGGCCTCGCGCCTGGATTTCCTGCCTACGCGGGAATGACAGCCACTGTCGCTATATTTTTAACAGCTGCTTGAGCAGGAAATACCTGGACTTGCGGCACTTTTACCTACAAGAACCCGTGTCAGACATCATTTCCATTCAAGCTTTAAGCAAAACCTATGCTTCGGGTTTTCAGGCGCTCAAGTCAGTGAGCCTGAACATCCGGCGCGGCGAGATTTTTGCGCTGCTGGGACCCAACGGCGCGGGCAAAACCACGCTCATCAACACCATCTGCGGCATTGTGAAACTGGGTACCGGCACCGTGACGGTGGACGGCCACGACATCGTGCGTGATTACCGGGCAGCCCGCGCCAAAATTGGTTTGGTGCCGCAAGAACTGTCCACCAACCCATTTGAGACCGTGTGGTCCACCGTCAGCTTCAGCCGCGGTCTGTTTGGCAAGCCGCCCAATCCGGCGCACATCGAAAAAGTACTACGTGACCTGTCGCTGTGGGACAAGAAAGACAGCACGATCATGGCGCTGTCCGGTGGCATGAAGCGCCGCGTGCTGATTGCCAAAGCCCTGTCGCACGAGCCGCACATCCTGTTTTTGGACGAGCCAACGGCCGGCGTCGACGTAGAGCTACGCCAGAGCATGTGGCAAATGGTGCGAAACCTGCGCGAGGCTGGTGTCACCATCATTCTGACCACACACTACATCGAAGAAGCGCAGGAGATGGCCGACCGCATTGGCATCATCCACAAGGGCGAGTTGATCCTGGTGGAAGACAAGCAGGTGCTGATGCGCAAACTGGGCAAAAAACAGCTCGCGCTGACTCTGCAAACTTCTTTGCAGGCAGTGCCCGACGCGCTGGCCGATTTGCCCCTCACGCTGTCGGACGGTGGGCAGTCTTTGATCTACACCTTTGACACGCAAAGCGAGGAAACCGGTATTGCGGCCCTGCTCAAGCGCCTGGCTGAGCTGCACATCGACTTCAAGGATTTGCATTCGAGTGAAAGCTCGCTGGAAGATATTTTTGTCAGCCTGGTGCACAGCGGTGAAACTGACAAAAAGGAGCCCGCATGAACTGGCAAGCCATCCGCGCGATTTACCGCTTCGAGATCGCACGCACCCTGCGCACGCTTACGCAATCCATCGTCTCGCCCGTGCTCTCCACCTCGCTGTATTTCGTGGTGTTTGGCGCAGCCATTGGCTCGCGCATGGGCGACATCGATGGCATTGGCTACGGTGCCTACATCATCCCCGGCCTGATCATGTTGTCGCTGCTCAACGAGAGCATTTCCAACGCTGCGTTTGGCATTTACATGCCCAAGTTTTCAGGCACGATTTACGAGCTGCTGTCGGCCCCGGTGTCGGCTATGGAGGTGGTGATTGGTTATGTGGGCGCGGCGGCCAGCAAGTCGGTGGCTCTGGGCTTGCTGATTCTGGTGACCGCACGGCTGTTTGTGCCGTACGAAATTGCCCACCCGTTGTGGATGCTGTGCTTTCTGGTCCTGACAGCGGTTACCTTCAGCCTGTTCGGTTTCATCATCGGCTTGTGGGCCGACAATTTTCAGAAGTTGCAAATCGTGCCGCTGATGGTGGTTACACCATTGACCTTTTTGGGCGGCGCGTTTTACTCCATCAACATGCTGCCACCGATCTGGCAACAGATTGCGCTGCTCAACCCGGTGGTCTACCTGATCAGCGGCTTTCGCTGGAGCTTTTACGGCGTGGCCGATGTGAATGTGGGCCTGAGCATCGCAGCCATTTTGGGATTTTTGACCCTCTGCCTGGCCACCGTGTGGTGGATTTTCCGCACAGGGTGGAAACTCAAGGTTTAGCTTGAAATTGAAGTCAAAACGGCCACCCGCCCTTGTAGATATTGCTCAAACAGCTATATAAAACATAGCAATGTGATCAACTCCGCAGCCCCGCTTCCACCAACGACTGTTCCCATCCCTGCGTCACCGATTGCACAACCGATGCCGCGGTGATGCTGGGGGTATGGCGGGTCAGCAAACGGCTTCCCGCTTCAATAATCTTCACGCCCATGGGGTGCCAGGTATTGAGCAGCGCACTGAGCACCTGGTGGTTTTCCACATCCGCTTGCACCATGGCTTTGCAGGCTGATGCGGTCCAGCGGCGGCTGCGCTGGGCGTCCAGGTACAGGTTGTCGCACAGGCCGGCATCAAGCTCGTCATGGTTGGCGCGGGCCACGTCGGCAAAAGCGTGCAGGAACAACTCATCCACCACCGGCTTGATGACCAGGTTCAAGCCCACGAAGGCCTGATCCCAGTCGTAAGCCAGCATCAACCGCTCAATGGCTTCGCGCACGGGCTGCCAGTCGGCATCTTTTTCCCAGCTGGCGCGCTCGCCCGTGCCAAATGCGCGGGCCGGGTGTGCATTGGCTAGTTGGCGGGTTCGGTAGGCCACGCGCTGCACGCGGCGCAATTGGTCAGCGGTTTGAAATGCCGCGCAATTGCCCAGGTAGCTGGAGTGGGCCAGTTGCTGCACGTAGGCCGAAATCATTTGCAGCCCATGACCCAGGTAGCGGGTGGGCGTGAAAGCCAGCGCCAGCGTGTCCAGCATGGCCGGGGACAGTTTGGCGTCAATGCCCTGCCCTTCGGTGTATTGGCGCAGCAGACCATCCACATAGGTTTCCTGCTCGTCCATCTGGGTGGTGTATTTGCGATACGTCATCTGGTCTGGGTCACGAAAACTGTCCACACCGGCCACCTTCAGGCCAATGCCATCACGGTGTTTTTTCAGCCACTGGTTGCCATGCACCTCAGGGCCCATTTCCAGCGGGGTTGCATTAGTAACCGTGTGGTTCATGTTGTGCGTGACCACCTCGTACTCGGTGGGTTTGCGCCCCAGATTGCCCAAACTGGACCAGGTTTTAGAGCGCTTGGCGCGTAGCGGGCTGACGGACGGGCCTGGGGCTGTTGGAGCAGCAGATTTGTCTTGGCTCATGGCGTTTGTCTCGTTGTGGTTTTAGGTTGGGTGGCTGGTGTTCGCGTCAGGTCTTGAAATACCAGCGGTATTCCTTGTCGCTGGTTTGCATGCGGCCGGTGAACGAGGCCATTTCCACCTCCAGCATGGGCAGCGGGTACTCACGGCCCAGGTGCAGTTCCAGGCTGCTGCGCGTCAAGCGGCAGTCTTTGTTCACATGAATGTGGATGTAGTCGCCCCGGTCGGTCACCAGAATGTCCTGGCCCGGGTTGTCCTGCTCAATGGCTTCGATCACGGCCTCGGCCACGTCGCCTGCGCGCATGGTGGGGCCCACGGAGTCGTAGCCCACGGTCTCGGTCATCACTATTCGGCTTGTCGTTGTCATACCTGTCTCCTAAAAATTCTTGTGTGTCATCAGGTCGCGTCTAAGGGCTGATCGCCCACCAGCACGCGGCCATCGTCAATGCGCAGTGGAAAGCGCGTGAGGCAATGCGACGAGGGGTTAACGCCTTTGCCGGTGCAGGCGTCAAACGTCCACTGGTGGGCGCGGCACATCAGCACACCGTCGTCAAAACTGCCTTCAATCAATTGCACGCTTTGGTGTGGGCACATACCGTCATACGCATGAAACTGTCCCTCGGCATTGATCACAATGACCTTGTGCTTACCCACATCAAAGGCCTGCATCTCGCCCATCCACAAGTCGTCGGCCAGGCAGACTTCTACAAAATTGGCTGTGCTGAATTCAGACATGTCTTGCCTCTGGTTTAGAACTGACGTAACCAACCCATTTCCGTCATTCCCGCGCAGGCGGGAATCCATCTTGGAGAACTGCAAGAGCAGTTGCCCTCACAGTCCTCGCGCCTGGATCCCCGCCTGCGCGGGGATGACCCACACAACTCAGGTCGCCCAACCCACCGTGACCCACTGCAGCGGTTTCAATCCCGTCTGCCCGATCACCTGGCCCAAGGGGTGAGCGTTGTCCACCACCACGCCGCCAATGTCTACCGTGTAGGTGGTGGCCGTTGGGTGTTTGGCCACCCGCCTGCCTACCGCATGCACCGCAATTTTTTCAGCCACTTGGGCCATCGTGTCATCGGTGTCTACGGCCACCAAGTGGGGCACGAAGTCGCCTTTGAACACGCCATACACGGGAAAGAGCGCCATGGTGAATGTCTCCTGTTGTGAGTGAATCAAGCCGCTTTGCGAACTGGCGATGCGTATTCGGCAGCCCACTTGTAGGCGTAAGCGTCGTCACCCATCACCTGCGGCGTGATGCCCATCCACTGCAAGCCACCGGCCAGGTTCATCGGCTGAATCTGGCCCATCAGGAAACGGTCAATCACATTGGTGTGGCCGCAATAGCGCTCAGGCTCCGTGTCAAAAATCCACTTGGACACGTCGGAGTCGAAGTTGTACAGACGGCCTTTGTATTCGCTGGTGTACATCTTCAGGTTGTGGCGGTCCCAGGCCGAGCCCAGTGGCAGCTGCGTGATGTTGCACAGCGCTGGCAAAGTCTCCGGGTAGGTCGCCGCCATGTTGCCGCTGTTCACATTGCTGATGATTTCGTCCCACAGCGTGCCCCAGCTGTCTTCCCAGTTCGGGTACTTGGCGTTCAACCACACACGCTCGGCTTTGGACACACCGGCGTTGGGCTTCCAGAACAGCGTGGGACGCCAGAACCAGGTGCCAATGTGCATGGCATGGTGGCCATGGTCCAGGCACTTCAGGAAGGTTTCCCAGTACCAGGGCTTTTGCAGGCCGTAGTCTTTCATGGTGCGCTCGTGGTGGTGCACCACCCACTCCAGCATGAACTCCTTGAACGACATCTTGCGCTGGGCCACCGGCGTGTAGTAATCCATCGAGGTGCCGGTCAGCGTCTGGAACAAGCGGAAGCTGCGCCAGAACGACACGTCAAACACATACTGGGCGCGCTTGGGGTCGTGCTTCATCAGCACTTCCAGCGTGGGAAAACCCAGCTGCGCGTGGCGTGCCTCGTCGGTCTGAATGCTGGACAGCAGGTTGGAAAAATCCACATCGCCCGCTTCCATGGCGTCAGCTGCCAGCGCCACAAACTGCATGTTGGTAAAGCCGTGCTCCACCGTGAGGCTGGTGGCCATGGCCGCCTCAATGCAGTTGGCGTTCAGCATCCAGTCGTCAAAGAAATTTTTGACCGCCAGCACACCCCATTCATTGGTGTGAAAGGCTTTGTTGCACCAGTCAAAACGCTCGTCGTGCTTGAGCAGGTCGTGCGAGAACGCCAAGTCCAGTTGGGCGTGGCGAATCTCGTCGAGCATGCCAAACACGCCCAGGCTACGCCAGCGCGGTGTGGGTGCAAAACGGCAAAACCGGCTTTGCATCGTCACCGCCATTTGCTCCACCATGCAGGTGGTGCCCATATGCAGTTGCGATGACGCGGTGTGCGCCGGATCGAGCTTTTCATAGATGTTGGCGCGCTTGAGCGCGTCACGCACCGCCGAGGCTCCGGTTTCCTTCTCGCGCTGCACGCGAACATAGTCGCGGTAGGTCACGCGGTAAGGCTCATCCCACGAATTCCAGGCTTCGGCAGGCACGGGGCCCACGCCAGACCAAGATTGTGGGAACGCTTCTTCTTTGTCCACATAGGACAAAGTCCAGTCGACATCGCGTGCGATGTCATACCAGTCGTCTCTTGCAAGCATCATTTCTGATCTCCTATTTCACTACGACAAAACAGCCGCATGGCGCGGCAACGAACGTCGATTCCTTGGTGCACAAAGCACTGCGCCTATCGCTTGATGTTCAGCACCTGAATCGACGTGTATTCCTCTAAACCGGCGCGGCCCAGCTCCACGCCAATGCCAGAGCCTTTGACCCCACCGAATGGGATTTCTGGCCCCATGGCCGGGTGCTGGTTGACCCAGGCCCCACCGCAATCGAGTTGTGCCGCCAGCAGGGCAGCGCGCTCCGGGTTGCTGCTCCACACCGAGCCGCCCAGGCCGTATTCACTGTCATTGGCCCACTTCAAAGCGTCGGCTTCATCGTCAAACGGTGTGATGGTGAGCACAGGGCCAAACACCTCATGGGCCACGGCACGCATGCTGGGCCTCACGTCGGTCAAGATGGTGATGGGCAAGAAAAAACCGGGCCCTGCCGGTACCGTGCTTTGGTAGAGAACGGTCGCACCTTCGGCCACCGCCTCGGCCACCACCGCATGCACCTGGTCGAACTGCATGCGGTTTTGAATCGGGCCGATGTCGACGCCCTCTTGCGTACCAGGGCCGATCTTGATGGTCTTGGCGAACTTGACCAGTTCCTCGCACACAGCCGCATACACGCTGCGGTGCACATACATGCGCTTGAGCGCGGCGCACACCTGACCGCAGTTGGAAAACTTGGCCCAGAACAAATCGGCGGCCATTTTTGCGGCATCCACATCGTCTAGAACAATGCCTGCGTCGTTGCCACCCAGCTCCAAGGTGAGGCGCTTCAGGTTGCCTGCTGCACTGGCCATGATGCGTTTGCCGGTAGGGCCTGAGCCCGTGAATGCGATTTTGCGAATGCCGGGGTGCTCGGTCATCCAGGCACCCAGATCGTTGCCGCCACTGACCACGTTGACCACGCCGGGTGGAAAAATTTCTTGCGCAATTTCACCCAAACGCAAAGTGGCTACCGGCGTGTTGGGCGAAGGCTTGAGCACGATGGTGTTGCCCGTGAGCACGCTGGGAATGATCTTCCACATGGCCAGCAGCACCGGGTAGTTCCAGGCCGTGATCGCGCCAATAACGCCCAGCGGACGGTGGCGCACTTCCACGTGTTGCGTGGGGGTTTCGCGCAGCACCTGCGGCGTTAGTTCCACGGCGGTGTAGCCCTTCGCAAAGAAGGTCGCCGCACCCACTTCGCTTTTGGCTTTTGCCAGCGGCTTGCCCTGCTCGTGGGTCAGCAAATGGGCCAGTACCTCGGTGTCTGCGGTCACTTTGTCGATGAAGGTATTCACCAGACGGTAGCGCTCGGCCGTGGGCACCGCACTCCAACTGATAAATGCCTTTTGCGCGGCCGCTACCGCCTCGTCCAGTTGGCTGCGGCTGCAGTTGGGAGCGCTCGCATATACGTCTCCCGTAGCAGGGTCGAGCACGGGTAGCGTGTGGTCGGTGTGCACGGCCTGGCCGTTGATCCACATCGCGGGTTTGAGGGCTTGTGTCATGGGTTGCTTTTAGGGTTATGCAGAAACTTGGTCCGTCACGGGCTGACTACCAGCATGGCTGCCAAAGAGGGCTTTCCAGGTCGCGTCGCTGTAGTTGCCGGTTTTGGCGGCGGCCAGTGTGGCGGCGTCGCGGTCCAACTTTTTCTGCGCGCTGGGGCGGGCACTCACGGCGGCACACCACTGCGCCACACGGGGAAATTCGTCAGTGTTCACGCCGTGGCCCTTGGCCACGCGCACCCAGGGAAAGGCGGCAATGTCGGCAATCGAAAACTCGCCGCAGATGTAGTCTTGGGCCGCCAGTTGCCGCTCCAGCACGCCATACAAACGCAGTGCCTCCTGGCGGTAGCGGTCCGTGGCATAGGGCGCATCAATCCCGCGCTGCGCTGCATGGCTGACAAAGTGCGCTGCCTGCCCAAGCAGGGGCCCCTGGCTGGCGGTTTGCCAGAACAACCACTTGATCACGTTCCAGCGACCCACCGGATCCGCCGGAATCAACCGCCCGGCTTTCTCGGCCAAGTACAACAAAATTGCGCCCGATTCGAACAAGGCCAGCGGCTGGCAGCCCGGCCCGTTCGCATCAATCAGCGCGGGAACCTTGTTGTTGGGGCTGAGCTGCAAATAGTCGGGCGCGTGTTGCTCGCCCTTGGAGATATCCACCCACTGCACCTGGTACGCCAAGCCGGTCTCCTCCAGCATCATCAGCACCTTGCGGGCGTTGGGTGAGGTGTAGTAGTACAGCGTGATCATGGTCGTACCGTGGTGGAGCGTCGCACAGGCTCAGATGCCGAAGCGCTCTTTCATGCGCGCCATGTAGGCCACCAGATTCTTCTTGCTTGCGCCATAGTCTTTGGTGTCGAAGTCAAACGGCGATTCGATGATCTGGCGCAGGATGGACAGCACAGCCGCATCAATCCAGCGCGGCTTGTCGCCCATGAAAAATTGCTTGTCGCCCAGGAAGTCGGACAGTGCGTCGATATCGGTGCGGGCACGGCGGTAGATCACCTCGGCTGGCATGCGGCCCCAGCCACCATGCATGAACTCATTCAAGATGCGAAAGCGGAAATCGTCCGCAAACGAGCGCAAGCCGGGTGGCACATCATCACTGCCGGCAATGATGCGCAGGTACTTTTCCCAGCCCGATGTTTCGCGCCAGCGCGGCTGGATGATGCCCACCCAGTAGGTGTGCTCATCAATCATGCGGTTGAAAGCCATCATCACCGCATGCTCGGCGGGTGTGGCACCGGCATCAATGCCCTGGCCGTATTTGCCGCGGAAGTACTCAATGATGTGAGTGGAGTCGTTCACCGTGGTGCCGTCGGTGTCCACAATGCAGGGCAGTTTGCCGGCGGGCGTGTCTTTGTCCAGCGTGGCCAGGTTGCCCGGTTTCATTTCGTACTGCATGCCGTTCATGGCCATGTAGTACGCGACTTTGGTCACATAGGGGCTGATGCAGGGAACCGTCCAGGCGGGCAGGTATTGGTACAGGGCAATCATGCTTGTCTCCTTCGTTGTTAATGGTGGGTTGCTTGCGGTGGGGGAACGTGAATGCGGGTGCTACCAGATCAGCGTGTCGCCGTTGGCATGGCGGAATTGGCCAGAGGTCTGCAGCGTCAGCTCGTCCATGCGGGCGATCAGGCCTTTGGCGGCGTCTTCGGGCTGGATGTAGTTGAAGGTGCCGGGGTAGTCTTTGGTCAGGTCGGTGGCCACCATGCCGGGGTGTAAGGCCACCACGGCTACGCCGCGTTTGACCAGGTCGTGGTGCAAATTCAGCGTGACCATGTTGGCCGCGCATTTCGAGACGCGGTAGGCATACATACCGCCGGAGCCGTTGTCGCCCAGCGAGCCCACGCGGCTGGTCACCACACCCACTTTGGCACCGGCATCCAGGTGCGGCAGGCACACCTCGGCCACGCGCAAGGGGCCCAGGGTGTTGATCTCGAACTGGCGGCGCATGTCGGCGTAATCAATCTTGCCCAGCTCGTCCAGGCCCAGCACACCGGCCACATGCAGCAGCCAATCGAGCTTGACCTGCTTGTCTTTCAGTGCCACGCCCAGCATGTCGACAGCCAGGCCGGAGGTGATGTCAATCCCACCAATCACTTCAATGTTGGCGCTCAACAAGGTTTCGCCTTTGCCCATGCAGGCGGCAATGACGCGTTCGCCACGGGCTTTGAGCATCAGGCAGATGGAATGGGCGATGCCACGGTCGGCACCGACGACAAGAATGGTTTTCATAAGTTTTGTTTTAGAAGTGAGAAATCAGCTGGCAACAAGGTTTTCGCTGCCAATCACGCGGCTGGCGCGTAGCGCGTCGAGTTGCGCCGGGGTGTAGCCCAGTTCGCGCAGCACCTCGTCGTTGTGTTCGCCCAGTAGCGGCGCACCCCGCCGGTGAACCGATGGTGTGCCTGCAAATCGCGCAGGTGATCGGGCCTGGCGCAAACGGCCCGCCGCGTGGTGCTGGGTTTCCACCACCGAGCCACTGGCCAAAACCTGCGGGTGATTGATGACTTCGCTGCGCTTCAGCGCAGGTGCACACGGCACGTCTTGCGCTTCCAGCCGCGCCATCCACTCAGCCGTGTTGCGGCTTCGCATGACCTCCTGGGTCATGATCAACCGCTCATTGACGTGCTGGTCGCGCGCGCTGGGCGTGGCAAAGCGCTCGTCGGCCAACCATTCCGGTTTTTCCAGGGCTTTGGTCAAACCCAGCCACTCTTTGTTACTCATCACGGCCACCGTCATGTGGCCATCTTTGGTTTCGTATATCAGGTCAATGAAGCTGGCCGCTTCCTGGTGGCTGACCTCTTTGTCGGGGTAGGTTTGCGCGCCCATGTCGGAGGCCCACAAAAAGTACAGCACCGAGTCGAGCATGGAAATACGCAGGTGCTGGCCTTTGCCGGTGCGTAGCTTGCTGACCAGCGCCGCCGAAATGGCTTGCGATACCGTCACCGCCGCCAGCTTGTCGGGCAACACGGTGCGTATCAAACGTGGGCGCTCAGCATCCGAGCCGGCTTGCACCGTGGTCAGGCCTGACACGGCTTGAATGATGGGGTCGTACACCGGCTTGCCCACCCACGGGCCCTCGTCGCCAAAACCGCTGATCGAGGTGTAGATGATCTCGGGCGCTGCGTGGCGAATGTCGGCTTCGCCCACGCCCAGCCGGTCCACCACGCCGGGGCGAAAGTTCTGCATGAACACGTCGGCCGTGCCGGCCAGCTTGCGCACCAGGTCGCGTCCCTGGGGGTTTTTCACGTCGACGCTGATGGAGCGCTTGTTGCGGTTGATGTTTAAAAACATGGCCGACATACCGGCGCGCTGGTTGCCCAGCGAGCGCACATGGTCGCCCACGCCTGGCACTTCCACTTTGATCACATCGGCACCCTGGTCAGCCAGAATCATTGCCGCCCACGGGCCAGAAAGCATCGTCGTCATGTCGACGATGCGTATACCGGATAACGGTCCGCTCATTGTCTTTGTCTCCTGCCGGGCGGCGCCACCCAGCTGGGTGGCGCGTCAGTTACTGTTTGGTAGCGAAGCGTACTGCGGCGCTTAAAACTACACCAGTCACCAAAACTCGGAAAGACTGTCCGCAAAAACCGCACAATAACCGGCATAACTGAATCAAAAGGCAACACATGCTGAAAGAACTCAACCGAATGGCCGTGTTTGCGCAAGTGGTGGAACAAGGCTCGTTTTCCAAAGCGGCGGTGGCGTTGGGGTTGGGCAAATCGGTGGTGAGCGCGCATGTGGCGGCACTGGAAAAGCGGCTGGGCACACAGCTGATCAGCCGCAGCACCCGGGGCCCTGTCGCTCACACAGGAGGGCCATGCTTTTTATGCGAGCTGCCGCGACATGGTGGCGGCTAGCGAAACCGCCTTTGCCACCGTGGAGGCGCAGCGTGTGGGCGCCAGCGGCTTGATTCGCCTGACCTCGTCTTACAACTTTGGCGTGAGTTTTTTGATTGCGCAACTGGGCCAATTTCGCCAGCTGCACCCCGATGTGACCTTTGACCTGGTTCTGGAAGACTCGGTGTCTAACCTGATCGAGGAGCGCTTCGATTTGGCCCTGCGCGTGGGCCGCCTGCCCGACACCGGCTTGTTCGCCACAGAAATCGGCTCGTGCCACATGCTGCTGTGCGCCTCCCGCGAGTTTGCCCAGCAGCATCCCACCATTGAAGCGCCAGACGACTTGCTCAACTTGCCCTGGGTCAGCATCACGCAACTGGCCCACCCGCAAAAGCTCGAGCTGTTGAATCTGCGCACCGCCCAGCGAAGCAGCCTGCGGCTGAACGCCGCCGTCAAAACCCACTCCGGCATCGCGGCCCGTGAGTTCGTGCGCTACGGCGCAGGCGTGGGCTTGCTGCCGGATTACGCGGTGACCGGCGACCTGCTGCGCGGTGACTTGGTGCGCCTGCTGCCCGAATGGGCCGAAGCCAACACCCGCCCCATCTCCGCCCTATTCCCCAGCCGCGACAGGTTGCCCACGCGCGTGCGGCTGCTGGTAGACCACTTACGCAAATCGTTTGCGCAGCGGGTGGCGGGCTGAACAGGCGTTGGGGGCACCCGGTACTGCTGGACAAACGCCTGCTTACTATCAAAACAATAGCTGCTTGAGCAATATATATAAGGGCTGAACGCCATTTTCTTCATAAAATGGCCCCATGCCAACCCTCACCGACCTCGACCGCATCGACCTGAAAATTCTGGATGCACTGCAGCGCGACGGCCGCATGTCCAACCTCAAGCTGGCCGAAACCGTCAGCCTGTCGCCCACCGCCGTGCTGGCGCGGGTGCAGCGGCTGAGCAAAGACGGCTTCATCACCGGCTACGAGGCACGGCTGAACCCGCAGCAACTGGGCGCGGGCCTGCTGGTATTTGTCGAGGTGCTGCTGGACCGCACCACGCCCAACGTGTTTGAGGCCTTCAAGGCAGCGGTGCAGGTGCATGGCGAAATCATGGAATGCCACATGGTGGCCGGTGGCTTTGACTACCTGCTTAAAACCCGCATGGCCGACATGACCGCCTACCGCCACTTTGCGGGCACCGTGCTGTGGCAGCTACCCGGCGTGCGCGAAACGCGCACCTACGCGGTGATGGAAGAAGTCAAGAATTCCGGCCATTTGCCACTAATTTGACACGCTGTTACGGGCTGTAGCCGACAAAATAGCGGCTTTTAAAGTCAACGGAGTCGCCATGAACCGCTTTTTGCCTGCCCTCGCTTTGCTCACCTGCGCTGCCAGCGCATCAGCCCAAACCATGAAACCCGGCTTGTGGGAGGTCACCAGCAAGATGGGCGGTAACCCACAAATGGAGCAAGCCATGGCGCAAATGGAAAAGCAGATGGCTGCGATGAAGCCCGCCGAACGCAAACAAATGCAGGACATGATGGAAAAGCAGGGTGTGAGCTTCGGTGCAGCGGCCGGTGGTGGCATGGTGACCCGCGCCTGCATCAACAAAGAAATGATTGACCGCGGCCAGTTGGCAACCCAGCAACAAGGCAACTGCACCAGCACCAACGACAAGACCGCTACCGGCTACAAGATGAAATACACCTGCACCAACCCCGCCTCCACCGGTGAAGGCGTGTTCACCTACACCAGCGACACCGCCTACACGATGAACATGACCATGAACAGCACCCACCAGGGCAAGCCCCACGCCAGCACCATGCAGGCCAGCGGCAAATGGCTCGGGGGAGACTGCGGCACGCTCAAACCGTTGGTCTTGCCCAAGTAATTTTCCTGGCAAGTCCCGGGCAGGGCTGTAACTTTGGATTGGCAATTCCGAAGTACAGAGACTAGTGAAAGCACTTTTCTGCTCACTTCAACCCAGGACACCCGCCATGACCTTTGCAAAATTCATCGCCAGCACACTGTTGGTGTGCGCTGCCGCCTCGGCCCACGCGCTGGATATCAAACCCTACTCAGCCGATGCGCTGGCAGTGGCCCAAAAATCTGATGCGCCCGTCGCCTTGCACTTTCGGGCCAACTGGTGCCCCACCTGCCGCGCCCAAGACAAAGTGCTGGACAGCCTGAAAGCCGAGCCTGCACTCAAGCTCACCGTGCTCTCGGTGAACTTCGACACCGACAAAGACATTCAGCGCCAGCTCTCGGTGAAATCCCAGTCCACCCTGGTGGTGTTCAAGGGCAAGAAAGAAGTGGCCCGCTCGGCGGGTGACACCAGCGCTGACGGTATTCGTGCGGCTTTGAAGGCCGCTTTGTGACCTCTGCCTTGTGATCTCCCGGCGCTACGCCCTGGCGGCGTTGGGCGGTGGTCTGCTGACGACGAACCGCGTGCAGGCGCAGACACTTGCCGCGCGCCGTGTGTTGCAACCTGAAGCCATGGCGCAACTGGCCTCCGGTGGCCCCACTGGCCTGCTGGGCATGGGTATCGGCGGCACGCTGTGGGCCTTGCCCACAGCATTCCCTTCGCCGCTTACTACAAACACAAGCGCCGCACCGCAGCGTTTAGGCGAAGGGCTAGATGCTCAAACGCCCTTGGCCCTGGGTCACGGGCGCATTGCAGCCCGGCAGCGCAACGGCGCGCTGTGGGTGCTGGAAGCCGGGCGAGTGAGCCAGTCGAGCGAAGGCACATTGCCCGCCGCTGCCGGGTTGTTGGTTTTGCCGCTGGCAGTCATTGCCATTCAAGCGTCCGCCACGCAACACCACGTCGTTCGTCTGGAGCCCGACGGCACCCAAACTTGGCGTCGCGTGGCCCGCTCGGAGGTGGCGGTGCTGCCCGATGCAGGCCTGCTGCAAGCCGACCTGGATGGCTCGGGCGATGGCGGCCATGTGGTGGTGCTGGGCGGGCCCAACGACCAGCGCTACCCGCACGGCGTGCTGGGCGACCGCATAGAGGCCACGCGCGCCTACCTGCTGGAGCGCCACAGCCTGCGCGTGATGCGCGAGCTGATCGTAGGCGAGCCCCACGTGCTGGAAGACATTGCGCCACGCAAAGTTTCACTGGGCCAGCGCGATGGTTTGCTCACGGTGCGCTCAGGCCCGCAGGGCGGCCAACTGGTTTTGCTCGATGCCGACCCCGCCACGCCGGGTGTCTTGCGCATTGCTGCGCTGGGCGCACCGCTGGGCACCGCGAACCGCTGGATGTCACCCACCGTGCACGGCAAGCACTGGCTTGCGGTTCACACGCCCCACATCGGCGGCGTGCTGCACACCTACCAGCAGCAGGGCCAGCAGTTGGTGGCAGGCACCTTGCGCTCGGGGGTGAGCAACCACCGCATCGGTTCACGGCAACTCAACCTGTCCGCCTGGCACGGCCAGCGCTTGCTGATACCTGATCAAAGCGGCCTGCGCGTGCTGCTGCTGGACGGGGCCATCCAATGGCGCGTAGTGGGCGAGTACACGCTGCCTTCTCGCGTGGCCGCGATGGTGAGCTTGGGTGATTCGGGCTCGGTGGCCGTGCTGATGGACGACGGCGCGGTGGCGGTACTTGCGGTGGGGTAATCCGTGCTACCGGTCTTCGCGTGCCGGATGCACCACCACCCGCTCCAGCCAGACCCGACAACGCAGCGACGCGGGGTCGCTTGACTTTTGCAGCAGCTCCGCCAGCACCGCATTCGGTCGGTGCGTTATGAAATATGAATCGCTGGTCAACGCAAGGTTTAGGGCGAAATCGGCATCCAGCCCTTTTAAATACTGATCAAGCAGCTATGTTTTTTGTAGCAATTTGCATAGTTTTACGCAAGCAGTACGCCCAAGATTCACTTGCATTCGACCCGCCCCAGCGCATCTGCGAATTCGGCCAATGCGGCGCAAGCGGTAGGCCAGGCGCGATCTTCGGGATACAGCGCCGTGCGCAGGTAGGCCCAACTCAACCGCTGGACCACAGCCACCCGCTCGGGGTTCTCGTCCGTCGTCTCGGCGACGTCGTATCCGGAAACCCCGCCAAGCCCATGTTGTGCGCCAAACAGTGTCAGCAAACATTTGGGACCCGTACTCAGAAAGTAGGGATCGGCAAACCAGTCGGCACCCCGAGTGGTCAGGTGCGATGCGACGTCTTTGTCGCCTGCGATCACCAGGGCTGGCGTCTTCATCTCAGCAAAGCTTGGACCCGACATGACTGGGTAGTGCTCGGCGGCAAACGCACTGAGATCAGTACCACCGCTGCCAGCCGTGGAAAGCAGTACCCCGGCCTTGATCCGCGGCTCAGCCAAGTCCACCAACGTGCCGTCGTTGGGATCGGTCAGGCGCATACCCAACAGCATGCTTGCCGTATGCCCACCCATCGAATGTCCCGCCACGGCGATTCGGCCTTTGTCGAGACGCCCGCTGAGCATCGGGACCAAGAACTCGATAGGGTCCAGTTGGTCGATGATGCTCTTCATGTCATGAACGCGAGATCGCCAAAACAATGGCGCGTCGGGACCTTCCAGATCGAGTGTCTTGGAGCTCAAGTGCGTGGGCTGAACCACAACGAAGCCGTGAGCAGCCCAGAAGTTGGCGAGCGGGCCATAGCCGTTCAATGAAGACAGGTTGTTGGATCTCCCGTGGCCGTGCGACAGGAGGATGATGGGTAGCCCACGTCCGGTGACAGGCGCGGAAACTCGCAGCTGCAGGTCGACGGCGCGCCCCGGAACTGACACGACCACTGGACTGACAGAGATTACCGGTGTAGCCGCGCTGACGGGAATCTTTTCTGCTTTGTTGATTGACATGCTCATGGCGTGATTTCTTTCCATTTCAGGGCTCTGGCCGACTTTCGGTGGTTGATATGAACGCACGGGTTTTGTGCTGGTTGAGTTGTCCACGCGATTTGTGGGATATAAAATGGAACAACGTTCCGAATAATACGGATCAATGTTCCGTATGTCAAATCAGACATGCGTGTCAGAAAGAAAAAATGAGCACAGAAGAGCCTGTTCAAGGCGACAGCGCTGGGCAAGACGTCCCAAAGTTGCGGGCTTTGCGCGCCGACGCACAACGTAGCGAAGACGCATTGCTGGAAGCAGCCTTGGCTGTTTTCGCCACCTCCGGAGTGGATGCACCGGTGCGAGAGATCGCAGAAAAGGCTGGCGTCGGCATCGCCACCCTCTACCGCCGTTTTCCGCAACGTTCAGACTTGATCGTGGCCGTCTTCCGTCAGGAAGTCGATGCCTGTGCAGACGCAGCGCAGGCGTTGGCAGCCGAGCTTGCGCCGGACAAGGCGCTGGCGAAATGGATGCACCGCTACGCAGATTTCATTGCAACCAAACGCGGGCTTGCGTCAGCCCTGCATTCGGGCGATCCGGCGTTCAAAACCTTGCCGGCGTACTTCGAAACACAGCTCAAGCCCGCGCTTGGCAAATTGCTGGACGCAGCGGCTGCGGCTGGCCAGGTGCGCACCGACATCGAGCCATACGACTTGCTGCGCGCTGCCGCGAATCTGTGCGTGACAACAAAAGACGATCAAACCGACTACACACGGCGCATGGTTGCCTTGCTGGTCGACGGGTTGCGCTACGGCGCAAATCCCTCTATGAACATATCTGGCGAGTCAATCAAGAGCGCAGCTTCGGCTCATGAAATCGGTATTCAAACCCAGTAAATACTGCTCAAGCAGCTATATTTTTTATAGTAAATTTTGAATTATTTCGACTTCCGGCTCTGAAGACGCCAGCCTGAAATCCATCACCCAGTTGACCTCCCAGCTTTCGCCGCCATCGCCGCTGAACGCTTGGCTCCACCGGGGGCCGTGCGCGTTCTCGGGGGGCTGCGGTGTCCAGACAAAGCGCACGCGAATGGGCTGGCCGCGCAGGTGGTCGTCGGCAAAGAACTGGCCCACGCGGTCTTCGCCGGCGCCTTCAAAGCGCCCGACCACCGGCGTGTCCAACTGCCCTGGCGTGCGGCCGTCCAGCCACCAGATAGACCATTGCTGCTGTGCCAGGTCAAAGCTGCGCAGGGTCACGGCGCGGTAGGGATCGCCAGGCAGATTGAGGAGGTTGTCGTCCATATTGCCGAGACCCCCGAGTACTTTTTGCACGCGGGTGGTTCCGTCAAATTCAACCCAATGCTGGCTTGCGACCAAGCGTTCAGCCAGCCGGCAGTGCGACACGTGCCAGTGGCCAATCAAAAAATCGAAATCATTTGCAGTGCTCATCGTGATCGTTCCGGTTCAACCCAGAATTTCCATAGGGGTTTGGATAGACAGCGGATGCAGTTGCGAGTCAGTTTTGATCTGACTGAGGAGCCTTTTGGCCTGTGCCATGGGCGACGAAGAGGGGCGAAAGTGGCCGCAAATGCGCCGCTGGAATCCAAACAGCACCGCAGGTGCGCCTAATGGAAAATCCGGGTTCAAGCCATCGGCGGAAATTCGGCATGGCGTGGCAAGTCGTCGGCAAACGCCGCCCAAGGCAAATGCTCGTCATGCCAGTAGTGAAACTGCGGCGGCATGAGTTCCGGCTTGTCCAGGCTCCCTACAGCGATGTCAATCAGGCCCGGCAGGTAGCCCGCCGTGAAGCAGATTGGCGTGCCGCAGTGGCTGCAAAAGCCGCGTTTTGCGTCTTCAGACGAGGCATACAAGGTGGGCTGATTCTGGGTGAACACAACTTGCGATTGCTCAAACATCGCCCACGCCACTGCAGGCGCTGCATGCGCGCGTCGGCACATCGTGCAGTGGCAGATGGCGGTCATCTGCGGCTGGCCGGTGATGCGAAAGCGCACGGCGCCGCACTGACAACCGCCTTCAACATGATTTTCAGACATAGCAATAACCTTTATCAAACGGGTTGAAAAATGCGTTCATGCATGAACGCTGGAACGCGGCGTGGGCACCAGCCGCAGCACCTGCTCGGCTTGCTGCAAATGCACATGCCACGCGGCACACGCCTGCGCCCACGCGGGGTTGCGTGCGAGCGCCTGGAGATGCTGCGTATGCGCGGTGACGCTGTCGAACAAGGAAAACCACACAAACAGGTTTTCGCCGGTGCGCACCGGCAAGCGCGGAAAAGTGTTGGTGCCGTGCTCGGTCACGTAGCTGCCCAAAATCATCGCGCCTGCGGTCTGCAGCAGGGGGCTGAGTTGCCGCTGGAACTGGTCAATCAAGGCTGCATCGGCGGTCTGTTTGAGCACGCAAACGTGCGCAGTGACCAGGCCGGGCGGAATCTCCGCGCTACCCCGCGCCACATGGGTGCAGCCGGTCAGCAAGATGCCTGAGTGCTGGGTGGCGGGTGTCAACAGCATCACGTTGTCAGAGTCGATCATGGTGGCGTTGGCCACCTCACGATGGGCTCGCCACACAGGGCCACCGTAAAAATCGCCCAGCGCTTGTGCCCGCTGCGACATGCCTGAGAAACCGCGTAACCAGACAAAACGATCGGCGTCGTCCTGGTCGCGGTACAGGCCCATCAGGGTCATGCCGCAAGCCTCCTGGCTCTCGATAAATTCCAGCTCAAACAGCGCAATCAAGTTGTCGCGCTGGCCGGGATGCAAGCTGTATTGGCGCAGCTCTACGACAGGGCTGGAAGCGGCTTGATGGGCTGGGTTCATGGCGTGTGTTTTCGTGGCAGTTTTAATGCGCCAAGCGTATGGCTGCATACCTGACACCGGGCGTCATGTATTGAAGGCACACTACAAATAACCCCGGAAAAATCTTATGCAAGCTGGTCGACTGCTCACCCTCATGCTGCTGCTGCAAACCCGTGGCCGCATGACAGCGCCTGCGCTGGCGGCAGAGCTGGAGGTGTCTACCCGCACCATCCTGCGCGACATGGACCAGCTCTCAAGCTCGGGCGTGCCGGTGTGGTCAGACCGCGGGCGCGAGGGCGGTTTTCAGTTGCAACCGGGCTGGCGCACGCAGCTGACGGGCTTGACCGAGGCCGAGGCGCAGGCCTTGTTTTTGGCGGGTGTGCCCAGCGCTGCTGCGGCGCTGGGTTTAGGCAACGCATCGGCTTCAGCCCAGCTGAAAATGCTGGCCGCGCTGCCCGAGGGTTTGCGCGCCGATGCGCAACGCGTGTCCGACCGCCTGCACATCGACGCCATCGACTGGTTTCGCCAAGCCGCCCCGCCCGAGCACCTGCAAGCCGTGGCCGATGCGGTGTGGCACCAAAAGGTGGTGCATATGCGCTACGAAAGCTGGAGCGGCGTCAAAGACCGCGTGATCAAACCGCTGGGCCTGGTGCTGAAAGCCGGGTTTTGGTACATGGCGGCACTGGACGACCAGAGCCACGCGGCACGCACCTTCAAGCTGTCAGGCATTCAACGTATCGAGGTGCAAAGCGCTACGTTCAAGCGACCCAAAACCTTTGACTTGACCACCTACTGGCAGACCGCCACGCAGCAGTTTGAAGCGGGTGTGGCGCACATCGATGTGACGCTGCGCGTGACCGATAAAGGACTGGACCGCATCCGCCGCTTCAGCCCGCTGGTGGCGAGTGCCGTGTTGGTGTCGGCGCAGCTTGATGCAGAGCACCCAGGCTGGACGCAGGTTGTGGTGCCGCTGGAATCGGTTGAATTTGCAAGCTGCCAGTTACTCGGCCTGGGCACCCAGGTTCAAGTGCTGGGGCCACGCGAGCTGGTTCAAAGCATGAGTGAAACGGTGGCTGGCATGGCGGAGTTTTATTAAGTCAAATCGCTTGATTAGATACATGCCTCAAACGTTTATCGATCCGTCATTCCCGCGCAGGCGGGAATCCACCTCAGCGACGGGCAAAGCTTTCCGACTGCGCAGTCTTCGCACCTAGATTCCCGCCTGCGCGGGAATGACGGTCTGAGGTATGTATCTAATCAAGTCAAATCGATACCCAGCCCTTGTAGATATTGCTCAAGCAGCTATGTTTTTCATAGCGTTTTTATTGCCTTGGTTACCACCGGGTAAGCGCACACAAGCTTCGTGCAACCGCTCGAAAAACCGAATCAACGCGATTCAACAGCACACTCCTCCAATGCCATGAAGTCGTCCAGAGACTTGCCGTCTTCATGCTCGAAGCGCTCGTCTAGACAGGTCAGGGTTTCAATACGGTCGAGGCGAAAGTTGCGAAAAGTTTGCCGCGCTTCGCACCACGCTGCCAAAGTCCACACCTTGCCCCAATAAAACAAAGCCAGGGGCCGAAGCACCCGCTCGGTTCGGCTTTCTGTCGCATCGCGGTACGCCACGCGAACCTTGTGTTTCGTTTGTGACGCCCGGCGCAGCAATTGCATGCTGCCGCGAACCGAGTCGCTCAAGCCAGATGGCGCCACCACCATGTGCAAGCTGCGGGTTCGCTCGCGCACATCAGCCGGCAACACGCTCAACACCCGCGACAGCGCCGCCTCGCTGGAGGCCGCCAGCTCCGGGTCCAACCATTGCTGCGCCAGCTGCACGGCCGAGGCCAAAGCGCGCGCTTCCTCGAGCGTGAACATCAAGGGCGGCAAGTCAAAACCGCGCCCCAGCCGATACCCAACACCCGCCTCGCCCTCAATCGGCACGCCCTGCGCCTGCAGCTGCGCAATGTCGCGGTAAATGGTGCGCTCGCTCAATACCAAACGCTCTGCCAACCAGCGCGCCCGCCGGAATTGCGGCGGTGTGGCTGTAGCCAAACGGAATCGGGTTGTGCAGGGCGTCGGGGTTCACGAGGGTGTGCGGCATGGGTGCATCTTTCAAAAAGCTGAGGGGCTTTGAGTGTGCTTAGCCGCTCCTGACAGCATGGTGTCAGGAGTGTTCAAGCGACGGTGTTTTAGCGCTCGATTTGCGTGGCTTGGCCGCCACCACGGCTTTGCCTGCACCCCTTGGCCGCACCACTTTTTCAGGCTGGCGCGCAGCCAGTGCCGCCTGCATCGCCAAAGTAGCCCAGGGCTGCATGGCTGCGCGCGACTCCAGCGTGTCTTCGGGGGCGGTGTAGTACTGCATACGCCGCGTTTTGCCTTTGGCCGTGTGCTCAAACACCTGACAGCCTGCCGACACGAATTGCGCCAGCGTCGCGGCGTTGGCTTTGAGATAGAGCGTGTCATAGGCGATGACGGCGACTGTCAGCCCCTGCACACTCAGACCCCAGCCAAGAAACATGCGCTTGGCTTGTACGTTGCCCAAACACCCGAGCAACTCGCAGCAATAGTCAGCGAAGTCGGCACCCGGTGGGCGGGCTTTGGATTGCGTGTATTCGGTGGGCGTGCTGCGTGGCATGGCGATTCGTGAGGAGAAACATTCGGGTCAAAAACATCGTCGGGAATGGTATCGGTTCGGCCCGATTTCCGACGCCGGTCACAACCCCACAATAACGCTTGACCTCGAGTGTGCTCTATGAAATTAAATCGAAACGCGCGGTCGCAGTGGCTGCGCTTTACCACCCGATCACTGATTTTTAACTGGAGCAATCATGAGCGTTGTCAACAACAAACAAACCATTTCCGACATCTACGAAGCATTGGCAAAAGGCGACAACAGCGTTTTTGCCAAGGCCTGTCATCCGGACTATGTTTGGCGCTTTCCGGGCCACTACAGTTGGGCTAAGCGCTTTGAAGGGCAGGACACGATTCGGCGAGAACTGATTGCCCCTTTGTACGCACAGTTTGCAACGCAGTACACAGCGCAGGCCATCAACATCATCGGAGACGGTGATTGCGTGGTTGCCGAGGTGCGCGGCGAAGTGATGACCAAGGCCGGGCAGCGCTACAACAACGAATACTGCTTTGTCTTTAAATTTTTGGGCGGGAAGATCATGGAAGTTGTCGAATACTGTGACACCGACCTCATCGAGCGCGTGCTGGGCAAGTACGAGGATGTTGTGTCGAGCTACCACGCAGCACGTGCGGAACATGAAGCGTCAACAATCTAAAGCATCCGGGAAAACGGCCATTCGCTTGCACATCGGTGCGTTTGCCGCACTAACAGGGCACAGCGTTCACACGATTCGCTGGTATGAGTCGCAAGGTCTGCTGCCGCGCGTCCTGCGCGATGCAGGCGGCCGGCGCATTTACAGCAAACGGCATGTGACATGGATAGAGCTGGTCGAGCGCCTGCGGCGCAGCGGCATGTCGATCGCTCAATTGCGCGAGTACACCCAGCTGGCGCAGCAAGGCGGGGCAACCCTGAAGCCGACCCTGGCAATGCTGCTAAGACACCAGCAAACCGTCGCCGACAAAATCGTCGAATGGGAGCAGGCGATGGTGTTGATCAATCAAAAAATTGATTTTTATGCTGGCTGGATGGCAACTGGGAAACGGCCGAGATAGGCGCGGCTGTACCCGACACGCCGCAATCGCCAGCACCAGCACCAGCACCAGCACCAGCGTGTTTAGAGAAAAAGTGGCTCTCGCCCTTGTAAAGAATGCTCAGGAAGCTACTATTTTTATAGCGCTTATCGGGCACTGAACCCGTCTATCGTTAACCACCCAGCTCACTGGCAAACCGCAGGCGATTGCCATCGGGATCGGTCAATACAAACTCACGGGTGCCCCACGGCGTATCGGCGGGCGGGTGGGTCGCTGACACACCCCCACGGGAGAAAGCAGCGAAACAGCCATCCGCATCGGGCACGATGAAGTACACCGCGCCGCCTACCTGGCAGTCACCCGTGTGTTCTGTCAAAAAAATGGTTTGACCGGCGCGTGTGAGCTGCGCAAAGCGTGGGAAGCCGGGCTCGAACTGGTGCTCCCAGTCCACCGCAAAGCCCAGTTGATCGACGTAAAACCGCAAGCTGCGTGCGGCGTCGGTGATGCGTAGTTGTGGGATGACTGTTTGTGCCATGGCGGGAGTTTATAAAGCGGCGAAGCGCCTTGCCTGTCAACAAGCAGCTTTTTGTAACTACTCAGCTCCCAACGAAGTCAATTCTGAGCTTGCTATGAAATAGTGAGTGACAATCGGCCTTGATGCTAAACCTGCCCGATCTCAGCCAACTCAGTCACGCGCAAAAGGACGAGCTGATTAGGGCGTTGTGGCC
>JANOQJ010000080.1:0-133840 GCA_031414805.1 Comamonadaceae bacterium | reverse complement strand
AGGTGCGCATCCGCATCGGCAACCTGACCATGACCAACCACCCCATTCACCTGCACGGGCATGAGTTTCTGGTGACCGGGACCGACGGTGGCCCCACACCCAAAAGCACGCGCTGGTACGAGGTGACGACCGACGTGGCGGTGGGTCAGATGCGGCAGATCGAGTTTCTGGCCGACGAAGAAGGCGATTGGGCCTTTCATTGCCACAAAAGCCACCACACCATGAACGCCATGGGCCACAACGTACCCACCATGATTGGCGTGGACCACCGCGGCCTGCTGTCCAAGCTGCAAAAGGTGGTGCCCGACTACATGGTGATGGGCGAGCGCGGCATGGCCGACATGGGCGAGATGGAGATGCAAATCCCTGAAAACACCGCACCCATGATGACGGGCACCGGCCCGTATGGCCCGCTGGAGATGGGCGGCATGTTCACCACGCTCAAGGTGCGCAAGAACCAAAAACCGGGTGATTACAAAGATCCCGGTGCCTACCAGCAGCCGCCGGGTACCCAGGCGTTTGAATGGACAGGCAATTTGCCGGAACCGGCACGCTTCAAGTCAGAAACCACCCCTGCAACCACCCAGCCAACTCTGTTGCCCTCCGTTCGCAAGCCGATGGGCGACATGAAACATTAAAAGGAATGAATATGAACACTATTAAATTGATAGCTGCTCTAGCAGTATTTACATGGGCTACAGGCTCTTTTGCCCATGAAACTGCAAAACACGGCGACAAACCTGCAGTCATCAAAAAGGAGCAACAAGCCTGGGGCATTGCAGGCGACGCGAAGGATGTGCGTCGCACCATTGCCATCCGTATGGGCGACAACATGCGCTTTACGCCAGACACCCTCACCGTCAAGCAAGGCGAGACGGTGCGGCTGGTGATGACCAACGACGGAAAGCTGCTGCACGAGCTCGTCATAGGGACCAGACAAGTGCTGAACGAACACGCTGCGCAAATGCTGAAGTTTCCCAACATGGAGCACGACGAGCCCTACATGGCCCACGTGGCCGCCGGCAAGAAAGGCGAGATTGTCTGGACCTTCAATCGCGCGGGCGACTTCGACTTTGCCTGCCTGATTGCTGGGCATTACCAGGCCGGCATGGTCGGCAAGATCAAAGTTCTACCCGCCTCCAATGCTGTTCTGGTACCCGTCACTGGCCTGGTCAATGTTCAGGCTGTTCGGTCAGATACGACCCCTGAGATGGCCGAAGCAGAAGTGCGCAAGGTCGACAAGGATGCAAAGAAAGTCACTCTCAAACATGGCCCGATCAAAAGCCTGGACATGCCGCCCATGACCATGGTGTTTCAGGTCAAAGACCCGGCGCTGCTGGAAAAACTCACTGAGCTTGTACCAGGCGAAAAAATCATGTTCAGCGCCGAGCAGCAACAGGGCGCGTTTGTCCTCACAACGATAGAAAGGGTAACGACAAAGAAAGCGAACTGAAAGAAACGGGGGGAGCCAATCCCCCGAGTTCACGATGTCCCTTATTTGTTCCCCCCGCTTTGGTTTGGCTGTCAATAGCAGCCTTTGTAGCGTTGTATCGCGTAAGCTGTTGATTTACCAAAGAAAAAGGCCGCTAACGGGTTGTCGTTAGCGGCCTTTGTCAGGTCGTATGGTGGAGCTGGGGGGATTTGAACCCCCGTCCGCAAGCCTTTTTCGAGCAGTTCTACATGTGTAGCGGTCTGATTTAGGTCTCGCCACCGATAGCGCGCAGTCGCACGCTCTACCGGCCGCCAGCATCCTATTGTCTCGTTGCGCGCTAAGGTGCCCAGCGTGCAACCAGCCGATGAAAATTACCCCACGGCCTGGACGACTTCACCTTGAGAGTGTTGCCGCCCTTGCCCAGCCCATCGGCCTGCTGTTGTGAGGCTCACTGGTTATTAAGCAGCGAGTGCGAAACGTTCGTCGTTTGCAGTTAGTTTGTTTGAATCTTTTTTACGAGCACATTCAGCTCGACATGCCCTGCCGCGCGTCCGAACCCACGTCGAAACCAGTGCAGCCCCAGGAAGAGGCATTTTAGGCCGGTTAAGCGCGTTTCAAGAGCGCCAGCAAATCTAAAGGCGCGTGAATGGCGGCGTGAGCGCCCCATTCCTGGGTGTCAGCCTTGATGCCCAGATAACCATAAGTGGCTGCGACCGTGGTCATGCCTGCAGCCAGCCCAGCCACAATGTCACGCTCATCGTCACCCACATACATACAGTGCTGCGGTGCAAGGCCCAGTCGGCGAGCCGCTTCAAACATGGGCTCCGGGTGTGGCTTGGCATGGGGTGTGGTGTCTCCGCAGACCAGCGCACCGGACGTGTCAAATAGCGGCATGCCTGCAGTGAGGGGCACCGCGAAGCGGGATGATTTGTTCGTCACCACGCCCCAGGGCAACTGCAGGGCCGTCAGACTGGCGATCAACTCCGCGACGCCGTCAAACGCATGGGTGCGTTCGGTCAGGCATTGCTCATAGTTCACAAAAAATTCTTCGCGCATCGCGTCAAAGTGCGGGTGATCGGGCGTCATGTCAAACGCAATCGAGAGCATGCCGCGTGCTCCGGCACCTGCCATATGGCGATACCGTTCGAGTGGGAAAGAAGGTAACCCGCGCTTGATGCGCATCGCGTCGACAGCGGCACCTAGATCAGGGGCGCTGTCGACCAGCGTGCCATCCAGGTCAAACAGCACGGCCTTTACCTCAAACGTGTCCATCGAACCGGCTCATATTCTTTGGGTGGCCAGAAGGTAATTCACACTGGTGTCACCAGATAACCAATAGCGCTGCGTAAAAGGGTTGTATTCCATGCCTTTAGTGGCTTGCAACACCAAGCCACTGTCGCGGCACCAGGCGACGAGTTCGCTGGGGCGAATCAATTTGGCATATTCATGGGTGCCACGTGGCAGCAGATTCAAGATGTATTCAGCGCCAACAATTGCAAATGCAAACGATTTAGGGTTGCGGTTCAATGTGGAAAAAAATACCCAGCCACCCGGTTTCACCAATTGGGAACAGGCTCGCACCACAGAAGACGGGTCGGGGACGTGTTCCAGCATTTCCATGCATGTGATCACGTCAAAGCTCTGCGGCTGTTCGTCCGCCAAGTCTTCTGCGCTGATTTCACGGTAGCTCACGCCTTCTGTCTGTACGTCCAAAGCGTGTAGTTGGGCTACGGCCAGCGGCTTGGCTGCGAGGTCAATGCCCAGCACCTCGGCCCCCTGGCGAGCCATAGCGTCGGTCAGAATGCCACCACCACAACCAATGTCCAGCACGCGCAGGCCTTTCAAGGGCACCATGCCTGCAATCCAGGCCAGGCGCAGGGGGTTGATGCGATGCAGCGGCTTGAATTCACCATCCACATCCCACCACCGGTGAGCGAGATCAGAAAATTTGGCCAGCTCGGCCGGGTCAGCATTCACGGTTTGGGTCATGGTGCGATTTTCGTTCAAACCATAAAAAAAGCCCCATCACTGGGGCTTTCTTGAGAATCCAGAAAAGGATTACTTGTTGGCGCGGGTGCCGACGACTTCGATCTCAACGCGGCGGTTTTTAGCGCGGCCTTCGGCGGTCTTGTTGTCAGCAACAGGCTGCTTTTCGCCCTTACCTTCGGTGTACACGCGGTTTTTCTCGATGCCTTTAGACACCAAATAGGCCTTAACGGCTTCAGCGCGACGTGTAGACAGCTTCTGGTTGTATGCATCGCTTCCGACGGAGTCAGTATGACCCACAGCAATCACAACTTCCAGGTTGATGTCTTTGACTTTGCCAACCAGGTCATCCAACTTGGCTTTGCCTTCTGGCTTCACAACAGATTTGTTGAAGTCAAAGAAGGCGTCAGCAGCAAAGGTTACTTTGCTGGCGACTGCAGGGGTAGCGGCGGGTGCGCTTGCGGCAGGCGCTGGTGGGGTAACTGCGGGAGCGGCACCAGATGCAGCTGGGGCTGCAGTTGGCGGAGGAGGTGGGGCCATTGCTGGCTTTTGGGCAACGATCGCGCCGTCGCATGTAGCGGCTGCAGTAGCGGGTGTCCAGTTGGCATCGCGCCAGCACAATTCGTTGGTGCCGTTCTTCCAAACGAGCTCGGAACTGCCATTGCGCCAATTATCGATAGTCTGTGCACCGGCTGCGGATACTAGCGCTGCGGAGGCAAACAACATCGCCACTTTATTCAGGTTCTTCATGGTTCTCCTCTTGGGGAAAAAGCCGCAGCCGCGCTGCGTAAACGGGACGAT
This sequence comes from Comamonadaceae bacterium, assembly GCA_031414805.1. Taxonomy (GTDB): domain Bacteria; phylum Pseudomonadota; class Gammaproteobacteria; order Burkholderiales; family Burkholderiaceae_C; genus JAAFIW01. The sequence goes on along the minus strand of JANOQJ010000080.1, from coordinate 129,621 downwards.
TAAGGTGACCATCACCAAAAACGTGATTTGATTGTGCCACATGCAATTACACATTCCGTGCCGAATGCGGACGGCTGACGTAGGAGAGCGGCGTGTTATGCGATGTCTGTTGCTCAGTTGCCACACGCCCTAGGCCGTAAAATCGTTGTTTTCGCGCCTCGCCTAGCAGCCTTCGACGGCCTTTCCCATGACCCAATTTGCCAAAGAAACCCTGCCCATCAGCCTTGAAGAGGAGATGCGGCGCAGTTACCTTGACTACGCGATGAGCGTGATTGTGGGCCGCGCGCTGCCCGATGCGCGGGACGGTTTGAAACCGGTCCACCGGCGCGTGTTGTTCGCCATGCACGAGCAGAACAACGACTGGAACCGCCCATTCAAGAAAAGTGCCCGCATAGTCGGCGACGTGATGGGTAAGTACCACCCGCACGGCGACTCTGCCATTTACGACACGATTGTTCGTATGGCTCAACCGTTCAGCCTGCGGCACATGCTGGTCGATGGCCAGGGTAACTTCGGTTCGGTCGACGGCGACAACCCCGCTGCCATGCGTTACACCGAGATTCGTCTGGCCAAGATTGCCCACGAAATGTTGGCGGACATCGACAAAGAAACAGTGGACTTTGGGCCTAACTACGACGGCAGTGAGAAAGAGCCGCTGGTGCTGCCCAGCCGCCTGCCCAACCTGCTGATCAATGGCTCCACCGGCATCGCGGTGGGCATGGCCACCAATATTCCGCCGCATAACTTGAACGAAGTGGTGGACGCATGCCTGCACATGCTGCGCAACCCGGAAGCCACGCTCGACGAACTGATGGAAATCGTGCCGGCGCCGGACTTCCCTACCGCCGGCATCATTTACGGCGTGACGGGCGTAAAAGACGGCTACCGCACGGGACGCGGCCGCATCGTGATGCGCGCCAAAGTGCACTTTGAAGACATCGACAAAGGCCAGCGCCAGTCCATCATCGTGGACGAGTTGCCCTACCAGGTGAACAAGAAGACCCTGCAGGAGCGCATGGCCGAGCTGGTGCACGAGAAGAAGCTGGAAGGCATTAGCCACATTCAAGACGAGAGCGACAAGTCGGGCATGCGCTTGGTCATTGAGCTCAAGCGCGGCGAAGTACCCGAGGTGGTGCTGAACAACCTGTACAAACAGACGCAGTTGCAGGACACCTTTGGCATGAACATGGTGGCGCTGATCAATGGTCAGCCGCGCTTGTGCAACTTGAAGGACTTGATTGAGGTGTTCCTGGAGCACCGCCGCGAAGTGGTGACGCGGCGCACCGTGTTCACACTGCGCAAGGCCCGTGAGCGTGGCCATGTGTTGGAGGGCTTGGCGGTGGCGTTGGCGAATATTGATGAGTTCATCGCCATCATCCGCAATGCGCCCACCGCGCCAGTGGCCAAAGCTGAATTGATGCTGAAACCCTGGGACAGCAAACTGGTGCGCGAAATGCTCACCCGTACCCGTTTGGATGGTGGCGTGGTCAATGCCGACGACTACCGTCCTGATGGCCTAGATCAGGCCCTGGGCATGGGGGCAGATGGCCTGTACCGCCTGTCAGACACCCAGGCGCATGAAATTCTGCAGATGCGCCTGCAACGCCTGACGGGGCTGGAGCAAGACAAAATCGTCACTGAATACAAAGAAGTGATGTCCGAGATTGAAGACTTGCTGAACATTCTGGCCACGCCGGAGCGCGTGTCCACCATCATTGGCGAAGAGTTGGTGGCGCTGAAAAACGAGTTTGGCCAGACCAAGCTGGGCGCTCGCCGCAGCCTGATCGAGCACAACGCGCAAGACCTGGCAACAGAAGACCTGATCACACCGACCGACATGGTGGTCACGCTCAGCCATTCGGGCTACATCAAGAGCCAGCCGCTTTCCGAATACCGCGCGCAAAAGCGTGGTGGGCGCGGCAAGCAGGCCACTGCCACCAAAGAAGACGATTGGGTCGAACAGCTCTTTATTGCCAACACCCACGACTGGATTTTGTGCTTCAGCAACCGGGGCCGTATGTACTGGCTCAAGGTGTGGGAAGTGCCTTCGGGCTCGCGTGGTTCGCGTGGTCGGCCTATCGTGAACATGTTCCCGCTGCAAGACGGCGAAAAGGTCAATGTGGTGCTCCCGCTCACGGGCGACAACCGCCGCTTCCCGGCTGACCATTACGTGTTCATGGTCACGTCCATGGGTACGGTCAAAAAGACGGCGCTGGACGAGTTTTCCAACCCACGCAAGGCCGGCATCATCGCGGTGGATCTAGACGAAGGCGACTTTTTGATTGGCGCGGCGCTGACCGACGGCAAGCACGATGTGATGCTGTTCTCCGACGGTGGCAAGGCCGTTCGTTTTGACGAAAACGATGTGCGTCCGATGGGCCGTAATGCGCGCGGAGTACGCGGCATGATGCTGGACGACGGCCAGAGCGTGATCGCGATGCTGGTCGCCGAGGGTGACGGCACACCGGTTTCTGAATCAACCCGCAGCAGTGTGCTGACCGCCACCCTCAACGGCTACGGCAAGCGCACGCCAATCGGCGAATACACCCGCCACGGCCGTGGCACCAAGGGAATGATTGCCATCCAGCAAAGCGAGCGCAACGGCAAGGTGGTTGCTGCCGTGTTGGTGCACGCAGACGACGACATCATGCTGATCACCGACAAGGGTGTGCTCGTGCGTACGCGCGTGAGCGAAATTCGTGAAATGGGCCGCGCCACGCAAGGCGTCACTTTGATCGGGCTAGATGAAGGCTCGCGCCTGTCAGGCTTGCAGCGAATTGTGGAAAACGATGCCGCTGTGGATGCTGCAAATGAAACGCCTGACGACACAGCCCCAGATGCAGCGCCGGATGCAACACCCAATGACCCTGTGAACTGATCTGGTTTGCTATTATTTAAATAGCTGCTTGAGCAGTATTTACCAGGGCTAGAGCCCTATTTCACTCATAAACTGGCATGAACCGCCCTTATAACTTCTCCGCTGGCCCTGCCGCCATTCCTGAACCCGTGTTGCAGCAGGCAGCGGCTGAGATGCTCAGCTGGCAGGGCTGCGGCATGGGCGTGATGGAGATGAGCCATAGGGGCCGGGAGTTCATGTCCATCTACACGCAAGCCGAGGCAGATTTGCGTGAGCTGCTGGCCGTGCCCAGCCACTTTCGCATCCTGTTCATGCAGGGCGGCGGCATTGCGGAAAATGCCATCGTGCCGCTGAACTTGTCGCGCGGCCAGACGGCTGACTTTGTGGTGACGGGAAGCTGGAGCGATAAGTCGCAAGCCGAGGCCCGCAAATACTGCAACGCCCACATTGCGGCCACGAATGCTGACGCCCGTGCCGACAGCCACCACACCACCCTACCCCCGCCTGCCACCTGGCAGCTCAGCCGCTCACCCAGCTACGTGCACGTCTGTACCAACGAAACCATTCACGGCGTGGAAATTCACGATCTGCCCGACCTCAAAGCCCTGGGCTGCGACGCGCCGCTGGTGATCGACTTTTCATCACACGTCGCATCCCGCCCGGTGGATTGGAGCCGTGTGGGCCTGGCTTTTGGCGGTGCACAGAAAAACCTGGGGCCTGCCGGCCTCACCCTGGTGATCGTGCGTGAAGACCTGATAGGCCACGCCCTTCCCGTCTGCCCCAGCGCGTTTGACTACCAAATCGTGGCTGATAACCAGTCCATGTACAACACGCCGCCGACCTGGGCGATTTACGTGGCTGGGCTGACATTCGCGTGGCTTAAAAACCAGACGGAAGATGGCCACACCGGCGTGGCGGCGATGAACATCCGCAACCAGACCAAAGCCCAACTGCTGTATGACTTCATCGACAACTCGCAGTTTTACGTCAACAAAGTGGCTCTTGACTGCCGCTCACGTATGAACATCCCGTTCTTCCTGCGCGACGAAAGCCGCAACGACGCGTTTTTAAGCGGCGCCAAAGACCACGGTCTGCTGCAGCTCAAGGGCCACAAGTCGGTCGGCGGCATGCGCGCCAGTATTTACAACGCCATGCCGCTGGCAGGGGTGCAATCGCTGGTCGACTACATGCGAAAATTTGAAGCGGCTTCCTGAGCCATTTCCCTGAACACAGCCCCATGACCCCAACCCTTGCCGACCTGCGTGTGGCCATCGACAGCGTGGACAGCCAGTTGCTGGTCCTGCTCAACCGCCGCGCCGCATTGGCTGGCGAGGTGGGCGACATCAAGCGCATCGAGGGCTCGCCCGTGTTTCGGCCCGAGCGTGAGGCGCAAGTCATCCAGAGCTTGCAGGCCGCCAACGCAGGCCCACTAAAAGCCCACAGCATCGCCACCATCTGGCGCGAGATCATGTCTGCCTGCCGTGCGCTCGAAGCGCCGCAGCGTGTGGCGTACTTGGGGCCCGCAGGCACCTTCAGCGAGCAGGCGGCACTGCAGTTTTTTGGCTCCAGCATTGACCCGGTTCCCTGCACCACCATCGACGAAGTGTTTCGCGCCGCAGCCGCAGGTACCGCGCAATTCGGCGTGGTGCCAGTGGAAAACTCCACCGAAGGTGTGGTGGCCCGCTCGCTCGACCTGTTCTTGCACACGCCTTTGCACGTCGTGGGGGAAACCAGCCTGATGGTGCGCCACAACCTGTTGCGCCTGAGCGATTCGCTGGACGGCATTGAGGTGGTGCTGGCCCACCCGCAGGCGCTGGCGCAGTGCCAAGGCTGGCTGAACACCCACCTGCCCCACGCCGAGCGTCGCAGTGCCAACAGCAACGCAGAGGGTGCGCGTCTGGCAGCCAACAACCCGGCCTGGGCGGGCATTGCCAGTGCTCGTGCAGGCACTGAGTTTGGCTTGCACATTGCAGCCCATGCCATACAAGACGATGCTTTCAACCGCACCCGCTTTGCCGTGGTGTGCCTGCCCCAGACACTGCCGGCGCCACAGGCGTCCGGCAAAGACTGCATCAGCCTGATCGTCTCGGTGCCTAATAAGCCAGGCGCGGTACACGACTTGCTTGTTCCCTTGAAGACCCATGGCGTGTCCATGACTCGTTTTGAGTCACGCCCTGCCCGTTCGGGCCAGTGGGAATACTATTTTTATATCGACCTGCAAGGCCATCCAACGCAACCGCATGTCGCGGCGGCGCTGGCGGACTTTCAGGCCCTGTGTGCGTTTTACAAGGTGCTGGGCACCTATCCCACGGGTGATTGACCAACTTAAATGACGACTATGTTTGAACAAATGGGATTGATAGGCTGCGGAATGATGGGCGGCTCGTTCGCACTGGCGCTGAAAAAAGCCGGTCTGGTCAAGCGCATCGTGGGCTACAGCAAATCGCCGTCTACCACCGAGCGGGCTCGCGCCATGGGCGTGATCGATATCGAGGCGCCTTCGGCCCTGCTAGCCGTATCGGGCGCCGATCTGGTACTGGTAGCCGTACCCGTGGCTGCCACCGAAGCCACCCTGAAAACCGTCAAGCACCTGGTCAGCCCCAACATGCTGATCATGGACGTCGGCTCCACCAAAAGCGATATCGTCGACTCCGCCCGTCGGGTGCTGCGCGACCACATTGGCCTGTTTGTGCCGGCTCACCCGATTGCCGGCAAAGAGCAGTCAGGCGTGGAGCATGCCGATGCAGATCTGTACGCGGGCAAGCAAGTCATCCTCACACCGATTGACCGCACCAACCCCATTCAGCTGCAAAAAGCGGTGGACGTATGGACCAAGCTGGGCTGCATCGTGCAGCAAATGACACCCCAGGCGCACGACGCAGCGTTTGCCGCCGTCAGCCATCTGCCGCACCTGATCGCTTTTGCCGCCATGACGGCCATCACCAGCCAGGACTCCGCCCGACAACTGTTGTCGGTCGCAGGCCCCGGCTTCCGCGATTTCAGCCGCATTGCAGCCAGCGACCCCAAGGTGTGGCGCGATATTTTTCTGGCCAACAAGCAGGAGTTGCTCGCGCAGTCCAAGGTTTTTCAGCGCAGCCTGCACGCACTGGAGTTGATGATTGAAAGCGGCAACACGCAGGCATTGGAGGGCATGCTGGAGCAGGCGAGTACCGCCCGCACGGGCTGGCGTATGAACGGTGGCAACAAATAGGCACAAGCGATGTTCGCCACTGAATTCCTGGACATTCCAGCCTTGTCCAGCGTGCACGGCACGGTGGCGCTTCCGGGCTCCAAAAGTATTTCCAACCGCGTGTTGTTGCTGGCCGCGCTGAGTCAGGGCACAACCCGCGTTCACGACCTGCTGGCCTCCGACGACACCCAGGTGATGCTGCAAGCCCTGCGCACGCTGGGTTGTGGACTTCAGCCAGACGGCCCCGTTTTAAGCATCACCGGCCTCGCAGGCCAATTGCGTACGCGCCAGGCCAAACTCTTTCTGGGTAACGCAGGCACCGCCATGCGCCCGCTGGCCGCCGCGCTGGCGGTGCTGGGTGGCGACTTTGAACTCAGCGGCGTGCCGCGCATGCACGAACGGCCGATTGGCGATCTGGTCGACGCGTTGCGGCTGGTGGGTTGCCAGATCGACTACCTGGGCAACGAGGGATTTCCGCCGCTGGGTATTGGGCAACCGCACATTCAGCTGGATGCGCCCATTGCAGTGCGTGGCGACGTATCCAGCCAGTTCCTGACTTCGCTCTTGATGGCGCTGCCCTTGGTGGCTACCCGCAACATCGTCATCAACGTCATGGGCGAGTTGATCTCTAAGCCCTACATCGACATCACCCTGTCCTTGATGGCGCAATTTGGCGTGACCGTGCAGCGCGACGGCTGGCAGCAATTCACCATTCCAGCGAGCAGCCGCTACCAGTCGCCAGGCGCTATCTACGTCGAATCCGATGCTTCGTCTGCTAGTTATTTCATAGCTGCTGCAGCAATATCTACAAGGGCTGTAGGCCAAAAAGGCTTAAAAACTGGGCTGCGAATCAATGGCGTCGGTGCAACCTCGATTCAAGGCGATATTCGCTTTGTGCAAGCCGCCCACATGATGGGCGCGCAGATTGAAAGCGGCCCCAACTGGCTGCAGGTGTCGCAAGGTGCGTGTCCGCTCAAAGCCATCGACCTGGACTGCAACCACATCCCCGACGCCGCCATGACCCTGGCCGTGATGGCCTTGTACGCCGACGGCCCCAGCACCCTGCGCAACATCGCCAGCTGGCGCGTAAAAGAAACCGACCGCCTGGCCGCGATGGCTTGTGAGCTGCGCAAGCTGGGTGCGACGGTGGAAGAAGGTGCCGATTTCCTGCGCATTGAGCCGATCCAGGATGTGGCCCAGTGGAAGGCGGCCAGCATCCACACCTACGACGACCACCGCATGGCCATGTGTTTTTCGCTGGCCGCCTTCAACCCGGCAGGCCTGCCCGTGCGCATTGAAGACCCCAAATGCGTTGCTAAAACCTACCCCGATTATTTTGAAACCCTGTTTTCCATCACCACGCCAGCCGACGCGGTGCCGGTGATCTGCATCGACGGCCCGACCGCCTCCGGCAAGGGCACCCTCGCCTCTCAAGTGGCACAACGACTGGGCTACCACTACCTGGATTCCGGCGCGCTGTACCGCGTGACGGCGCTGGCGGCGCTGCAAGCCGGGCTGGCGCTCGACGCCGCGCATGAATCCCAAATTGCCGCCCTGGCCCAGCAGCTGCCAGTGCAGTTTGTGGGCGATCAGGTGCTGCTGAACGGCGTGGATGTGTCGGAAACCATCCGCACCGAAGCAGCCGGGATGAACGCTTCCAAAGTGTCAGCTCTGCCCGCGGTCCGAACAGCACTTGTAGCCTTGCAACACAGCTTTGCCCGCCTACCGGGCCTCGTGGCCGATGGGCGCGACATGGGAACGGTCATTTTTCCCCACGCCCAACTCAAGGTGTACCTCACCGCCAGCGCCGACCACCGCGCCGAGCGTCGTCATAAGCAATTGATTTCAAAGGGTTTTTCGGCTACACTCGCCGACCTTTGCGCAGACCTTCAAGCGCGCGACGAGCGCGATTCAACCCGCAGCGTTGCACCGTTAAAACCCGCGCAAAACGCCCAATTGCTAGACAACTCCGACGTATCCATCGAGCAATCGGTGGCCCAGGTGTTGAGCTGGTGGCAGGCACAACAGCCGTTTCAGGCAACTTGAAAAAACTTGGAACAGCTGCCGCTCCACCCCGCCCCTGTGCGGTGTGGTTTGTTAGTAAAAACCGTGGCTAGCCCACACAACCATTGCTCAAGCAGCTATACAAACAATAGCAACCCCGCTGTTGTACATCCTGCCCTTGATGCACAAGGAAATACATGTCTGAATCTTTTGCCGCCCTGTTTGAAGAATCGCTGACCCGCACGGAAATGCGCCCCGGTGAAGTCATCACCGCCGAGGTGGTCCGCATTGAGCACGGCTTTGTCGTCGTCAATGCCGGCCTGAAATCTGAAGCCTACGTGCCGATTGAGGAATTCAAGAACGACAAGGGCGAGCTCGAAGCGCAAGTTGGCGACTTCGTGTCTGTGGCCATCGGCTCCATCGAAAACGGCTTTGGCGACACCATCCTGTCGCGCGACACGGCCAAGCGTTTGGCCTCCTGGATGAGCCTGGAAAAAGCCCTGGAATCCGGCGAGTTCGTCACCGGCCAGACCAGCGGCAAAGTCAAAGGCGGCCTCACGGTTCTGGTCAACGGCATCCGCGCCTTCCTGCCCGGCTCGCTCATCGACACCCGCCCCATCAAAGACTTGTCTCCGTATGAGAACAAGACCATGGAATTCAAGGTTATCAAGTTGGATCGCAAGCGCAACAACGTGGTGCTGAGCCGCCGCGCCGTGGTCGAGGCCAGCATGGGCGAAGAGCGCGCCAAGCTGATGGACACCTTGAAAGAAGGCTCCGTGGTGCGCGGTGTGGTGAAAAACATCACCGAATACGGCGCTTTTGTGGACCTGGGCGGTATCGACGGCCTGCTGCACATCACCGACATGGCCTGGCGTCGCGTGCGTCACCCATCTGAGGTGGTGCAAGCCGGTCAAGAGATCACCGCAAAAATTCTGAAATTCGACACCGAGAAAAACCGTGTGTCGCTGGGTCTGAAGCAAATGGGCGACGACCCATGGATGGGCGTGAACCGCCGCTACCCACAAGCCACCCGCATGTTCGGCAAGATCACCAACATTGCCGATTACGGCGCATTTGTTGAGCTGGAGCCAGGTATCGAAGGTTTGGTGCACGTCTCCGAGATGGACTGGACCAACAAGAACGTGGCGCCCTCCAAGCTGGTCAGCCTGGGTGACGAAGTCGAAGTCATGGTGCTGGAGATCGACGAAGACAAGCGCCGCATTTCCCTGGGCATGAAGCAGTGCCGCGCCAACCCATGGCAAGAGTTCGCACAAAACACCAAGCGTGGCGACCGCGTGAAGGGACCGATCAAATCCATCACCGACTTCGGCGTGTTCGTCGGCCTGGCTGCTGGCATTGACGGCCTGGTGCATTTGAGCGATCTGAGCTGGAACGAAACCGGCGAAGCCGCCGTACGCAACTACAAAAAGGGCCAGGAAGTCGAAGCCCTGGTGCTGGCTGTGGACGTGGACCGCGAGCGCATCAGCCTGGGCATCAAGCAGCTGGACAGCGACCCGTTCACCACCTTTGTGTCCATCAACGACAAAGGTGCCATCGTCACCGGCAAGGTCAAGACCGTCGATGCCAAAGGTGCCGAGATCGACCTGGGCGAAGACATTCTGGGTTACCTGCGTGCCTCCGAAATCAGCCGTGACCGCGTGGAAGATGCGCGCAATGTGCTCAAAGAAGGCGACGAAGTCACCTCCGTGGTGGTCAACATCGACCGCAAGACGCGCAACATCCAGCTGTCGATCAAGGCCAAAGACATGGCCGACCAGCAAGAGCAGATGAACACCCTGAGCCAGCAGTCGGTGCGCGAAAACGCCGGCACCACCAGCCTAGGTGCGCTGCTGCGCGCCAAGATGGATAGCAGCGAATCTAAATAAATTGCGGGACAGACCAAAAGACGCAGCGCAAGCTGCCCGTTTGCTCTGTCCTCAACTGATTAGATATCCCCGCTTTCCATGACCCGCTCCGATTTAGTTGAAGAACTGGCGAACCGTTTCGGCCAGCTCACCCAGCGCGACGCTGAATACGCCGTCAAGGCGATTCTTGACGCGATGGGTGAGGCCTTGGTGCGCGGCCACCGGATCGAAATTCGCGGCTTCGGCAGCTTCTCCATCAACCGCCGCCCACCCCGCATGGGTCGCAACCCGCGCAGCGGTGAAGCGGTAGCCATTCCCGAAAAGCGCGTGCCGCATTTCAAGCCCGGCAAAGCTTTGCGGGAGGCGGTGGATGAACGGACAAAGCAGTTGCTGGGGGTCAATGACAAATGACGTCGCCGCCATGCGGCATTGATGACAGATGACAAAGGCACGCGGCGCGGGCTTTCGTCATTCGTCATTCAGGCTGCGTAGCGGCCACGTCATCCCGTCATCGCCCGCTAAGATGACAACTCCCACAAAGGAGACCGCTTGAAATACCTCCTGTGGCTGCTTAAGGCAGCCATTTTTTTTACGCTTTTTGCGTTTGCCTTGAACAATCAGCAAGAAGCCTCTGTGAACTTTTTCTTTGGCACGCAATGGCGCGCGCCGCTGGTGCTGGTGGTGTTGGCCGCGTTTGCGCTGGGTCTCGGTGTGGGTGCGCTGGGCATGGTGCCGCGCTGGTGGAATCAGCGACGGGTGGCGGCGCGTCATCGCCTGCAGGCGGCAACGGCCAAAGCTGAGGCATCTGGTGGTGCGGCTGCCAGTGCGCCCCCAGCTTTGCCACTTTGAACGTCTGAGCCAACCGCATGGACTTGGATCTCAACTGGGTTTTGCTCGGCCTGCCCATTGCCTTTGTCCTGGGCTGGCTGGCTTCCCGGCTCGACTTGCGACAGCTGCGCATTGAAGACCGCGCCGCACCCAAGGCCTACTTTCGTGGCCTGAATTTCCTGCTCAACGAGCAGCAAGACCAGGCCATTGACGCCTTCATCGAGGCCGTGCAAAACGACCCGGATACCTCCGAACTGCACTTTGCTCTGGGCAACCTGTTTCGCCGCCGTGGCGAGTACGAGCGTGCCGTGCGCGTACACGAACACCTGCTCTCGCGTGGCGACCTGGACAGCGCCGAGCGCGAGCGCGCTCAGCACGCCCTGGCGCTGGACTTTTTGAAAGCCGGCCTGCTGGATCGCGCCGAAGACGCGCTGCGCAAGCTGGAAGGCACGCCCTTTCAAAGCGAGGCCCGCCTGGCTCGCCTGGCCATCTACGAGCGCACCCGCGACTGGCCCGCTGCCACCGACATCGCCCGCAAACTGCAAGCCTCAGGCGACATCAGCTTTTCCGCCCGCATGGCCCACTACCTCTGCGAGCAAGCCGCTTCAGCCACTGGTCCGGAAGCCGATACCTTGCTGCGGGAAGCCATCGCACTGGCCCCCACCGCACCACGCGCCCATCTGGCGCTGGCAGCTGCTCAAGCCCGTACCGGACAAGCTGATTTAGCGTTCAATACGCTTCTAGCCCTTGTAAATACTGCTCAAGCAGCTATTCCTTTGATAGCAAAGGAACTCGCCATCCAGGCGCGTGCCTGTGGCAAGGAAACGCTTGCACGAGAGGCCTTGGCTAAAGCACAAGCCAAAAACCCCACGCTGGACGTGATGGACGCCCTGGCAAGCCTGGAACCCGAGCCTGACGAGGCCCGGCAGTGGTACGCCCAACACCTGCAGCGCGAACCCTCTCTGGTGGCCGCCACCCGCTGGATGGCCCACCCCGCTGCGCCAGACAGCGAGCAAGCCAGCGCGGTCGCCCCGAACCTGCAACGCGCGCTGGACCACGCCGTGCGCCCCCTGCTGCGCTACCGCTGTGCAGCCTGCGGCTTCACCGCCAAACAGCATTTCTGGCAATGCCCGGGCTGCCAGGCGTGGGACAGTTATCCGGCGCGGCGCGTAGAAGAGCTATGAGAAGGCTCCGCCCCGATGCGGTCTGCGACCGCCTCCCCCCCAAGGGGGCGCCATCAGCGGCCCGGCAAAGCCGGTTCCGCGATGGCTCTGGAAAAGACACGCTTTTTCTATGAAAACTATTTCTCAGCAACTGCTTGCCAACGCCCGTGTCCTCGTCGTCGGCGACGCGATGATCGACCGCTACTGGCACGGCACGGTCGACCGTATCTCCCCCGAAGCCCCCGTGCCCGTGGTCAAGGTCACGCGTGAAGAAGAGCGCCTGGGTGGTGCGGCAAACGTGGCTTACAACGTGGTGGCGCTGGGCGCGCAGGCCAGCTTTCTCGGCGTGGTGGGCAACGACGCACCCAGCCAACGGCTGGAAGCGCTGCTCAAACAAACCGGCATTGCCAGCCACCTGGCACGCGATGCCAGCTTGCAAACCACGGTGAAGCTGCGTGTGATTGGCCGCTCGCAGCAATTGTTGCGGTTGGACTTTGAAAGCGAGCCCGACCACGAAGCCCTGGCCTCGCAAACCGAACACTTTGGTGAACTCATCCCCCGTCACCAGGCCGTGCTGTTCTCCGACTACGGCAAAGGTGGCCTGGCGCACATTGCCAACATGATTGCCGCCGCCCGTGCAGCGGGCTTGCCCGTGCTGGTCGACCCCAAAGGGAGCGACTACTCGCGCTACACAGGCGCAACGCTCATCACACCCAACCGCGCTGAACTGACCCAGGTGGTGGGTACATGGCACTCAGAAGCCGACCTGCTGGCTCGCGCGCACACGCTGCGCCAGCAACTGAAACTGGACGCCTTGCTACTGACCCGCAGCGAAGAAGGCATGACCTTGTTTGACGCGCAAGGCGAGCTCACCGTCAAAGCCCAGGCCCGCGAAGTATTTGATGTCACCGGCGCAGGCGACACCGTGATTGCTACGCTCGCCGCACTGGTCGCTGCGGGCATGACGCTGCGTGATGCCGTGCCGTTGGCGAACAAGGCAGGTGGCATCGTGGTGGGCAAGTTCGGTACCGCCACGGTGTCTTATGCCGAGTTGTTTCATCTTTAATTACAGCGACTCGTAGTGCCTTAACGCACCATAGAACTGGGCAAAATTGTCCCACCACACGCAGTGTTGTTGCCAATCTGCGTGGTGGTCGAAGTCGACAAAGCCGACTTTGGGCTCGCTGCTTGAATAGTCCAGAAACAGCGTGTGCCGATACCACTGCGCCAGGACCACCATGCGTTCGGACCCGGCTGGGAACATTTCCCGTCCTTCAGGCGTTTCAGGGTCGGCGTAGTCGCAGGCGGAATCGTAGAAAGTGCGCAGCAATTCGCAGGGCAACAAGTCGTCGTAGCCAGAAAATGGCAAGACCAGATCGTCGTACGAACGTGGCTGGGCAATACCGGGCTTGGGTACACACAGCGAGTTGATGGACCCGCCGTTTTGACGCAAATACAGCGCCCGCAGCGCGGGTGGGAACACCACGCCCAGCCGTTGTTCAGCAGCAGCGATGGCTTGCTCACCCCCGTGCGCACCGGGGTTGACGCCGTCACCGTGGACAGCGCCCGAATCTGTCGGGTGGGTGTAGTGCGGGCCTGAATAGAAACTTTGCAACGTGACCGGTTGCGCCAACAACGCAATCTCACCGGGCGGGCCTTCACTGTCTTTCATCTGCGCAGCAGAAGACCGCTGGGTCAACTCGGACAGCTGTTTCAGCAGTTCGTCGTGCGCTGATCCATATCGCTGCTCCCACCAGATCACCAGTCCCCCTAGCGACCAACTCACCAGACCAAGACCTGCGCCATACAGCCAATCCCAACTGGAAAATTGGGCCGCTTCGGACTGGCCAAACACCGCGGAGATACCCCGTCCAAGGAGATAAAGCACACCCACCAAAATCGCCTGCACCGCTGCGGTTGAGGTCAGTTTGGCGGCCGTTCTGGCCCATGAATTTGCACGCCATGACACGCGCCATGCTGGCCAACGTCCCAACACAAAAGCCACGGTGTAGACAGGCACCATTAGCAGCACAATCCACGGTGAGCGCGCCAGCCACCCCGCAAGCAGCACCGCGCTGACCATCAGCAAGCCCGTGCCGATTCGCAAAATCTGTATGGTTTTCAAGGCTGCCTCAAGTGGTTGTGCACAAAATTTATCATTGCACGTGACACGGACGACGTACCAGTCCATTTCAAACCGCATCAAGGTTCATTATGAAAATAATCGTTACCGGCGCCGCCGGCTTCATTGGCAGCAACATCGTGGCCGGCCTGAACGCGCGCGGCATTGACAACATCATTGCGGTGGACGACCTAACCCAGGCCGACAAATTCCGCAACTTGGCAGACCTGGCCATTGCCGACTACGTGGACGCAGACAGCTTTTACGAACTGTTCGCCGCTGGTGCTTTCGGCCAGGTGGAAGCGGTGTTTCACGAAGGGGCGTGCAGCGACACCATGGAAACCGACGGCAAGTACATGATGGACAACAACTACAGCACGTCCTGCGGCCTTTTTGAGGCTTGTCAGGAACAAGGGACGCGCTTGCTCTATGCCTCGTCAGCTGCAACCTATGGCAACGCCCAGGCCGACGCCAGCGGACGATGGCTGCCCTTCCGCGAAAGCCCCGAGTTTGAAAAGCCGCTGAACGTTTACGGTTACAGCAAGCTGCTGTTTGACCAGCGCCTGCGCCGCGAAATTGGTCGCAACTTCAGCCGCGCCGCCGCGCAGGTGGTGGGTTTTCGCTATTTCAACGTGTATGGCCCGCGCGAGCAGCACAAAGGCCGCATGGCTAGCGTGGCGTTTCACCAGTTCAACCAATTGCGCGCTGAAGGCAAAGTGAAACTGTTTGCAGATTACGGCGGCTACGGCCCCGGTGAGCAAATGCGTGACTTTGTTTCTGTGGATGACGTGGTGGCAGTCAACCTGTGGTTCCTGGACCATCCCGCGAAAAGTGGGCTGTTCAACCTGGGTACCGGTCGTGCGCAACCGTTCAACGACGTGGCCCGCGCGGTCGTCAGCAGCCTGCAGGTGGAGAGCGACTGGCTACAACAGATTGACTACATTCCGTTCCCAGACGCGCTGCGCGGCAAATACCAGACCTATACCCAGGCTGATTTATCGGCACTGCGCGCGGCGGGCTGCGACCATTCGTTTGCCGACGTGGAAACCGGCGTTTCCAGTTATATGAAGTGGCTGGATGCCCAGAACTCACCGAAATAAACAAGCTGCGGGGTCAACCCCCGCGCCAGCGACCCGTTAAGGGTTGGCTGCGGCCCGCGAAACGCGTTTCAGGCTCACGCATCATTCATTTACATCGAGGAGTTAAACATGCTGAAGAAAATTCTGGCCGTCATGGTCATGCTGTACGCCGCTGCCGCCTTCGCAGCCGTTGACGTGAACAAGGCCAGCGCCGCTGACCTGGACAGCGTCAAAGGCATTGGCCCCGCCATTTCCGGCAAGATCATTGAAGAGCGCAAAAAAGGCAACTTCAAAGACTGGACTGACTTTGTCACCCGCGTACAAGGCGTGGGCGAAGGCAATGCCGCCAAGTTGTCCGAAGGCGGCCTGACCGTTAACGGCGCAGGCTTCAAAGGCATCGCAGCTGCACCAGCCGCCGCTAAGAAAGAAGACAAACCGATGGCCAAAGCAGAAGAGAAAAAGGGCGATGCCAAACCCATGGCCACGGCTGCTGCACCAGCCGCCGCCCCTGCACCCACCGCAAAGCCCGTAGCCGCTGCATCGGCTCCTGCCGCCAAAGATGCCAAAGCCGACGCAAAAGCAGAAGCCAAAGCCAAAAAAGACGCTGAGAAGAAAGTTAAAGACGAAGAGAAAATGAAGAAGGCTGAAGAAGCCAAGGCCAAGAAAGAAGCCGACAAAAAAGATTCCAAGCCTGTCGCCGCGGCTGCCGACGCAGCCAAGCCTGCTGCCAGTGCTGCCAAGAAGTAATTCCGCCCCCGCACAAATAAAAAGCCCGCATTAGCGGGCTTTTTTATGCCTGAACACTTTTAAGCCAAATCAGCCTCTAACCCTTATAAATATTGCTCAAGCAGCTATATAAATAATAGCATCTCAACAGCATCAAGCGCCCAAACTCACAGCTTCACATAGCTGTATTCCACCGGGTTGGCGTTAATCCCCCGGTCTGGCGGCGCAATCCAGCCGGCCATCTTGCCGGGTTCGGTGACGCGGTGCATCAGACTTTTGACAAATCCGATATCGGCATCGGTGGGCAGCCACTGGTCTTTTTGGGCTTCGAACTCAACAGCTGAAATGGGCTGGCCTTGGGGGTTGGTGTGTGCACCGGCCCAGGAGCCGACCTGGCGACGGAAGCGAATCGACGGCAAGGCCAGTTCCATGGCCACACCGGCGCGTTTGATGGCCATGTTCCAGCGTGTGACGCCCACGTTGCAGTCTTTCACGTATTCCAGACGCGTGGTTTCGTTCATGCCGTTGCGGCAGCTGATGGTTTCGTTTTTCAGGCCGCCTGAGCCGTCAGGCACGACGATTTGCATCTCGGTGCCGTCTTCCACATGGTCGGCAAACTTGGCTTCGTCAGGGCGGCCTTTGATGCCGTTGGCGAAGTAGTTGGCGGCGTTGCTGGAGGCCTCGGAGCCAAACAAATCCAGCGAGCTGGTGAACCAGAAGTTCATGAATTTCTGGATGGTGGGCAGGTCAATCGCACCGGCATTGCGCACGCTTTGCACGTTGTCGGTGCCCAGCTCTTTCATCACTTCCAGCGTGCGCTTGATGACGCGGCCAATGCCGGTTTCGCCCACAAACATGTGGTGCGCCTCTTCGGTGAGCATGAAGCGGGTGGTACGGGCCAGCGGGTCGAAGGCGCTTTCGGCAAAGCTTTTCAGCTGGAACTTGCCGTCGCGGTCGGTGAAGTAGGTGAACATGAAGAAGCTCAGCCAGTTGTCCATGGGCTCGTTGAAGGTGCCCAAAATGCGCGGCTTGTCGGCGTCGCCGCTGTGGCGCATGAGCAGCTCTTCGGCTTCTTCGCGGCCATCGCGGCCAAAGTGGGCGTGCAGCAAATACACCATGGCCCAGAGGTGGCGGCCTTCTTCCACGTTGACCTGGAAGAGGTTGCGCAGGTCGTAAAGAGACGGTGCGGTGTGGCCCAGCAGGCGTTGTTGTTCGACGGATGCTGGCTCGGTGTCACCCTGCGTGACGATCAAGCGGCGAAAGCTGCTGCGGTATTCGCCGGGCACCTCTTGCCACACGTCTTGCCCCATGTGGTCGCCAAAGCCAATCTTGCGGCCCGGCTCCTGGTCGGCCAGAAAAATGCCCCATCGGTAGTCGGGCATGGGCGTGTAGCCGTAACTGGCCCAGCCTTGCGCGTCCACGCCCACGGCGGTGCGCAGGTAGACCTCTTTGGCTTTGAAATCACTGGGGCCCATTTCATCCCACCAGTTCAGAAACGCGGGCTGCCAGTGCTCCAGCGCACGCTGGAGCTGGCGGTTTTCGCCCAGGTGGATGTTGTTGGGGATTTTTGCTTGCAGGTCAATGGTGCTCATGTTTTGCTCCTAAAAATTCGGGGCGGGGAGTTTTGAACGCAGAGGACGCGAAGGATTCGCAGAGAGCGCAGAAGGGAAATACAAAATTAAATTCAAAAATAAAAAGCAATATTGAATTCATTTTTTGGTTTTCTTTCTGGCTGTCCTTTTGCGTCCTCTGCGGATCCTTCGCGTCCTCTGCGTTCAAAAAATGACTTAAATGCGTTTCCAATCAAACCTAGCCTTCTTGCCGGTTCCAAACAGCTTCAAAGCGCCCTCTTCTCCCACCGCATTCGGGCGAATGAAGATCCAGTTTTGCCAGGCAGACAGGCGGCCGAAGATGCGGGTTTCCATGGTTTCTTTACCGGGAAAGCGCAGGCTGGCTTCCAGGCCGGTCATGGCGTCGGGTGACAGAGAAGCACGCTCTTCCAACATGATGCGGATTTCATCGTCCCAATCAATGTCGTCGGGAGTCAGCGTCACCAGGCCCAGGCCCAAAGCCTGGTCAGCGCGCAAGGGGGTGTCGATGACGCCTTGCAGCTGGGCAATGGTTTGCGCGTCTTCGTTGAAGCGGGTTTGCAGGCGGGTCAGGTGGTTGACGGCGGGGTAGCGGCCGAAGTTGGCGGCGTTCAGTTGCAGGCTGGGTGCAGCGTCTGGCGAGAAATGGGAGGACGCGCTGGGCGCGTCGGGCAAATCCAGCATGTAAATGCGGTCACAGGCCAGGGCCAGCTCAAACAAGGTGCCCGCAAAACACGAGCCTTGATCGACCAGCGCAATCAGCGAGCGGCTGGTCACGTCCAGGCGGGCCAGGGTGCGGCGCAGTGCGCCGGTGGTTTCGCGCACCAGCCAGTGGGTTTTGTGCGCTTGCAAAACCGCGTCGGCCTGCATCACGTGCAGCGCGTCCCCGCGGGTTTTGATGACCCAGGTGCCCACGTCCAGCTCGTTGGTACGCAGGTTCAAGATGGCGTCGTCCAGCTCGCGCTGCATGCGCAGCGGCCACCACTGGGCACCGGCTTGCTCAATTGCCTCGGGGGTGGATTCAATGGCTTGCGTGGGCGCTGTCACGGTCAAGGTGGCGATGCGGGTTGTGCGGTCAACCTGCGCATCGACCGTGCTGTAGTGGTAGCCCGCTTCGTCAATCAGCGGCTTGAGCGGCGTGAGTTCTATGCCTTTTTGGCCACCCGCCCTTGTAGATATTGCTCGAAGCGCTTCTATTTCTGTAGCAACCAACTGCTCAAACTGCTGCGGCTTGGCGTGCTCGTCAATCAGTTTCCAGTCGCGTGCGCGGTCGGCGCGCACGCCTTCGCTGGTCGTGCAAAAAATGTCTGCCAGGTCGCGCCGCACCTTGCGCTTGTCAGTCACGCGCGTCAGCCCGCCCGTGCCGGGTAGCACGCCCAGCAGCGGCACTTCGGGCAGGCTCACGGTGGAGCTGCGGTCGTCCACCATCACGATGCGGTCACACGCCAGCGCCAACTCGTAGCCACCGCCTGCGCAAGCGCCTGTGACGGCGGCCAGACTTTTCAAGCCGTCGTGGCGCGAGGAGTCTTCCAGGCCATTGCGGGTTTCGTTGGTGAATTTGCAGAAGTTCACCTTCCAGGCGTGGGTGGACAGGCCCAGCATGTAAATGTTGGCACCCGAGCACCAGATTTTTTCTTTGCCAGACTCGAACACCACCACCGAAACTCGCGGGTGTTCGAAGCGGATGCGGTTGATCGCGTCGTGCAGCTCGATGTCCACGCCCAGGTCGTAGCTGTTGAGCTTGAGCTTGTAGCCCGGCTTGATGCCGCCGTCTTCATTGATATCCAGCTTGAGCCGGGCTACATCGCCGTCAACCGCCAAGGTCCAGTGTTGGTAGCGGCTGGGGTGGGTGGCAAAGCTGACGAGTTCGCGCTCCTGGCCGTCCATGACTTGTTTGAAGAGCTGCGGTTCGGTGATGGCGTTCATGTTTGTCTCCTTGGGTATTCGTCATCCCCGCGAAGGCGGGGATCCAGGTGTGAGGTGCTTGCGGCAATACAGGCTTTGTGATGCGAAGGCTGGATTCCCGCCTTCGCGGGAATGACGGGACACGCCTTCGCGGGAACGACGGCTACCGGGGTACCGCACGTTCCAGATCCTTCAACGACTGCCGGGCCGTGCGCGCTGCCGTATCGACCACCGCATCGGCCCGTGCATACAGCGCCTCGCGGCTAGCCAGAATCCGGCGGATGTCGTCCATGGCTTGGCTCATCGAGCCGTTGGATTCGGCATTCACGTCGGTGGACGTGAAGGGCCGCATATCGCCCTGGGCCACCACGCGGGCCATGTGTTCTTCAGGGCTGGCTTTCAGCCACACGCAGTAAAAATGGCTCTGCAACAGATCAAAAGTCTCGCGCTCACTCACGATGCTGCCACCGGTGGTCAGCACCACGCCGTCAACACAGTCCTGCGCAATGCGCAGTAGCGCGCGGCGCTCGTAGCGGCGGTAACCGGCCTGGCCGTGCAGCAACAAAATTTCATTCATGCTGGTGCCTGCCTCGCGCTCAATTTCGCGGTCCAGCTCCACAAACGGCACGCCGCGCTGCGCGGCTAATTGCGCGCCCAGCGTGGTTTTGCCGGCTCCACGAAGGCCGATCAGGGCAACACGCTGATCGCGGCCCTGCGCGTCGGCCAAGCCAAAACTGCTGCTGAGCATCGCGTACGCCTGGTCGAGCTGCCCGTCGTCCAGTCGCGTGAGCAGTCCCTGAGCGCGCGCCAACGCGGGGCGCGGGGCGTCTTGCAGCAAGTCGAGCAGGCTGATGTTCAGCGCCTGCGCCGTGGCTTCCAGCGAGTTGATGGAAACATTGCCTTTTCCGCTTTCCACATCGGCCAAAAAGCGTTCGGAAAGACCGGAATCGGCGGCCAATGCTTTTCGCGTCATGCCGCGGCGCGCCCGCCAGGCCCGCACGCGGCCGCCCAGGTCGGCCAGGGTGGCCTGCGGGTTCTGGTGGGTCAACTGGGCTGGTAGCTCGCTCATTTTTTTGGATGGGGTTTGTTCGGATGAAAAAACGGTTGGCCTTGAAAGTGGTTTGCAGTATGCTTCACATCAATTAAATGTCAAGCAGTTTATTGCACTTTATTCGAAAGCCTTGTCCATGAAACTCAAAATTCTTGTCGGCACCATGACCAGCACGGCCGAGTACGTTGCCCAGTCGATCCAGATGGACTGCGCTGATTTAGTGGACGACATTGAGGTGACGGTGATGGATGGGTTATCGATCAACGCGTTTGACGAAGATGCACTTTATCTCATCTGCACATCGACTTACGGCTCGGGCGACGTGCCCGACAACGCCCGGGCGCTGTACGAATCGATGGCCGCCACCCCCAAGTTTCTGGGCCATGTGCGTTACGGCGTGATGGCGTTGGGTGACCGCACGTATCTGCAAACCTATTGCTTTGGCGGCAAAAAATTCGATGAGCGCCTGCAAGACCTGGGTGCGCAGCGTGTGGGCGAGGTGTGGTGCCACGACGCGAGTGCGGGCACGCTGGCCGAAAGCGAAGGGACGGCTTGGTGCAGAGAGTGGTTGGCACTGGCAACCTCCCCTGCCACCGCGTGATATGAGACAAAGTGGCCTCTAGCCCCTATAAATACTGCTCAAGCAGCTATAAAAATAATAGTAATTTCTGGAGACCCATCCCATGCCAACGCCTTACAACGCGGCCCAGGACCTGCTGGATCGCCATGCCGCACGTGCCGAGAAACCCGCTTTCGTCGACGCCGCCTCTGGCCAGACGCTGACTTACGGCCAACTGCAAACACAGGCCCACCAATTTGCCGCCGCCCTGCGCGCCCACGGCTTTGCGCCGGAAAGCCGCTTGCTGGTGGCCGTGCTGGACACGCTGGAGTGGCCGGTGATTTTTCTGGGCGCCATGCTGGCAGGCGTGGTGCCGGTGGCCGCCAACACCTTGCTCACAGCCAAAGACTTTGAGTTCATGCTGCGCGACTCGCGTGCGCAAGGGCTGGTGGTGTCGCACAGCCTGCTACCGGCGTTTGCGCCCTGGATGGGCGGCGTGCCGTCATTAAAAACCACCTTTGTTGCCGGGCTAGCTGTTTATGAGTCAAATCACACGGTAGCCCAGGTAAATACTGCTCAAGAAGCTATACCTTTCATAGCAAATACATCGAGCGATGAGCCCGCCTTCTGGCTGTATTCCAGTGGCTCCACTGGCACACCCAAGGGCACGGTGCACCTGCACAGCCACCTGATGGAAACGGCCCGGCTGTACGGCCAGGGCGTGCTGGGTTTGCGTGAAAACGACGTGGTGTATTCAGCCGCGAAGCTGTTTTTTGCCTACGGCCTGGGCAATGCGCTGACATTTCCAATGAGCGTGGGCGCCACCACCGTTCTGCTGCCCAGTCGCCCGACGCCGACCGACGTATTTGGCGTTTTGAAGCGATACCAACCCACTGTTTTTTACGGCGTGCCTACGCTGTTTGCCGCGCTGCTGGCCGACCCCAATCGCCCTGCCCGTAACGAGCTAAACCTGCGCATCTGCACCAGCGCCGGAGAAGCCCTGCCCGCAGAGATCGGGCGCAAATGGACGGCGGAATACGGCTGCGAAATTCTGGACGGCATTGGGTCCACCGAAATGCTGCACATCTTCCTGAGCAACCGCCCGGGCCAGGTGCGTTACGGCACCACGGGTGTGCCGGTGCCCGGCTACCAGCTGCGCATCGTGGGCGACGACGGCCTTGAATGCGACCCCGGCGTGATTGGCGAGCTGCAAATCAACGGCCCTACCGCTGCGCTGTATTACTGGAACAACCGCGAGAAAACCAAACAAACCTTCGCAGGTGAATGGACGCGCAGCGGCGACAAATACACGGTCGACGCCGACGGTTACTACACCTATGGCGGGCGCAGCGACGACATGCTGAAAGTCGGCGGTATCTATGTCAGCCCGTTTGAGGTGGAAGCCAGTTTGATGACGCACAGCGCGGTGTTGGAAGCAGCGGTGATTGGCGTGGCTGACAGCGACGGGCTGGTCAAACCCAAGGCGTTTGTGGTGCTGAAAGCCGGGCAATCGGCCACGGCAAACGACTTGCAAGCGCATGTGAAAAACCAGCTGGCACCCTACAAATACCCGCGCTGGATTGAGTTTGTAGGGGAGTTGCCGAAAACGGCGACGGGGAAGATTCAGCGGTTCAAGTTGCGTGCTTCACAGTGATGGCAGGCAAATCGCGGCGCAACCGCTGGATTCCCGCTTGCGCGGGAATGACGATTCAAAATTCGATCATTACCGCGCAGGCGGGAACCCAGTGAACTTCAATGAAGCAACCGGCGGTCTACATCCTGGCAAGTCAGCGCAATGGAACGCTGTATGTCGGCGTGACCAGCCATTTGATTCAACGGGTATGGCAGCACAAAAACGATGTAATTGCAGGATTTACCCAGCAGTACCAGGTTCACGACTTGGTGCATTACGAGCTATTTGATGGGATGCCCTACGCCATCGCCCGCGAAAAGCAGTTGAAAAAATGGAATCGTGAATGGAAACTGAAGCTGATCGAAACTGGCAATCCTGCATGGCACGACCTGTAGCCAGACATTTGCGGCGCAACCGCTGAATCCCCGCCTGCGCGGGGATGACGATTCAAAAATTCCGTCATTCCCGCGCAGGCGGGAATCCAGTGAGCCGCAACAACGCTGAAGCAAATGCGGGTAACTCTCAAGCGCTCGCCACCAACGCATGAAATACAGTGCATACATATCAATTTCCCCTTCTTCCGAAAGACTGCCATGACCTCTCGCCGCCTCGCTACACGCCGTTTGATCCTCTCCCGCAGCGCCGCCCTGATCGGTGCCGCCTCCACCGGCTTGCTACTGCCCGAAATTGCCCGGGCCCAGTCGGGCAAGGTACGTGTTGGTTTGATGCTGCCCTACACCGGCACCTTTGCGCAGTTGGGCGTAGCCATTGAAAACGGCTTTCGCCTGGCTATTGACCAGCAAGGCGGCAAGCTGGGTGGGCGCGAGATTGAATGGTTCAAGGTGGACGATGAGTCCGAGCCGCCCAAAGGCGTGGAAAACGCCCAAAAACTGGTGCAGCGCGACAAGGTGGATGTGCTGGTGGGCACCGTGCACTCGGGTGTGCAAATGGGCATTCAGCGTGTGGCCCGTGAGTCGGGTGTGCTCAGCCTCATTCCCAACGCCGGTGTGCATGCCGCCACCCGCGCCCTGTGCGCCCCCAACGTGTTTCGCACCAGTTTCACCAACAGCCAGCCCACACGGGCCCTGGGCAAAGCCATGGTGGACCGGGGCCACAAAAAGGCCGTGTGGATCACCTGGAAATATGCTGCAGGCGACGAGGCGTTTGAAGGCTTTAAAGAAGGCTACCTGGCAGCGGGCGGCACCATCGTCAAAGAGCTGGGCCTGCCCTTCCCGCAGGTGGAGTTTCAAGCCTTGCTGACTGAGATTGCTGCGTTGAAGCCCGACGCAGTGGCCTGTTTTTTTGCCGGCGGCGGCGCAGCCAAATTCATCCGCGACTACGCCGCGGCGGGTCTGAAAGGCAAGATTCCTTTGTACGGATCCGGTTTCCTGACCGAGGGTGTGCTGGACGCTGCAGGTCCGGCGGCGGACGGCATCATCACCACCATGCATTACAGCGACTCACTGGACACGCCGCGCAACAAGCAATTCCGCCTGGAGTACGCCAAAGCCTTCCGCCTGCAACCCGACGTGTACGCCGTGCAGGGCTACGACACCGGCCTGCTGCTGGCCCAGGGTGCCAATGCAGTCAAGGGTGATATGTCAAACAAGGCTGCGCTGTACAAAGCCTTGCAAAGCGCCACGATCGACAGCCCACGCGGCAAATGGACCATGAGCCCGCAACACAACCCGGTGCAGGACATTTACCTGCGCGAGGTGGCGAACAAGGAAAACAAGGTGATCGGGGTGGCTGCGAAGGCGTTGGCAGACTCGGGGGCGGGTTGCAAGATGGCCTGAATGAGGCCCTGCCACGGCATTTGTGCCACGCGTTTACGTCATTCCCGCGCAGGCGGGAATCCAGCGGTTGGTCGATCAAATAGGCTCCAACTTCAAGCGGCTCGCACCTGGATTCCCGCCTGCGCGGGAATGACGTAGATTTTGTGTTTATGTGAACCCAGATCGAGATTTCAAACACATGACCCTGTCCACCTACCTCCTCTACCTCGCAGCCGTCGCCCTGCTCATCCTCAGCCCTGGCCCCACCATGCTGATGTGCGTGACCAATGCGCTGAACCACGGGCCGCGACGCGCCATGACCGCGGTGGCAGGCTCTGTGACGGCAGTGCTGGGAGTGATGATCCTGTCTGCGCTGGGCTTGGGTGCGCTACTGGCCGCGTCCGACACGGCTTTCACCGTCGCCAAAGTCGTGGGCGCTGCGTATCTGATCTGGCTGGGCATCAAGACTTTTCGCAGTGCCGCATCACCCTTGCAATTGAGTGGCACCAGCACCCCTCAAAAAACAAAATCGTTTTACCTGCAAGGCTTCTTGGTCGGTGCCAGCAACCCCAAAGCCCTGCTATTTTTTGCTGCGTTTTTTCCGCAGTTCCTGAATCCAGCTGTGCCCATGCTTCCCCAGTTTGCTGTGTTGGCATTGACCTTCGTGGCGTTTGAATTTGCCGTGCTAACAGCGTGCGCACTGGGCGTCTCAAGGCTGGTTCCGCTGCTGCAATCAACTGCGCCAGTACGCTGGATCAACCGCATCTGTGGTGGTCTGTTCACGTTAATGGGAGTGGCCTTGCTGTTCACGCGCCGTCAAGTATGAGGCCCCCACGGTTGCTCACTGCGTGTAGCGCCCTGCCCCCCGCGGGGGCCGCTGCGCCAGTCGCCCTGCGAAGCCGGTTCCACGGCCCCGGCTGGAAGTGAAACCCCCTTTTTCGACCATGGACTTCGCTCAATTCCTCATCCAGCTCCTCAACAGCGTGCAGTACGGCCTGCTGTTGTTCATGCTGGCAGCGGGCCTGACGCTGATCTTCGGGATCATGGGCGTGGTGAACCTGGCGCATGGCAGTTTTTACATGCTGGGGGCTTATCTGGCGTGGTCGCTGTCTGCCGCATTCGGCAGCTTGACCCTGGCGATTTTGGGTGGCGCGGTGCTGGCGGTGTTGTTTGGGTTGGCGCTGGAATGGCTGCTGTTTCGCCACTTCTACAAACGCCCACACCTGGACCAGGTGCTGCTGACCTTTGGGCTGATCTACATCTTTGAAGAGTTGCGCTCCATCATCTGGGGCGACGATGTGCATGGCGTGCCCATTCCCGAATTGCTGGCGGCCTCTATCCCGCTGACTGAGAACCTGTCTTACCCGGTGTACCGCCTGTTCATGTCGGGCGTGTGCCTGGCGCTGGCGCTGGGCTTGTATCTGTTGATTGCCAAAACCCGCCTGGGCATGAAGATCCGTGCCGGGGCTTTTAACCGCGACATGGCCGAGGCGCTGGGCATCAACATCAAACTGATTCACGCCACCGTGTTCGCCCTCGGCGTGGGCCTGGCCACGGTCGCCGGCATGATTGCCGCGCCGATTGCGAGCGTCTACCCCAACATGGGCTCGCAGGTGCTCATCATGTGCTTTGTGGTGGTGGTGATCGGCGGCATCGGCTCGGTGCGCGGGGCCTTGATCGCGGCGCTGCTGGTGGGCTTGGTGGACACCTTTGGCAAGGTGCTGCTGCCGCAGGTGGCGGGCATGCTGGTGTATGTGCTGATGGCAGCGGTGCTGTTGTGGAAACCCGAGGGGCTTTTTAAACAATGAGCGCACCGCAAGCCAATCTCGAAACCCTGCCGCGCAGCTTGCAAATAGCGCTAGTCCTAGGACTGGTTGCCCTACTCGCCTTCCCGTACGTCGGCAGCGAGTTCTACGCACAGATGGTTGCCCGCATGATGATTTTGGCCATTTTTGCGATGAGCCTGGACTTGCTGCAAGGCGTTACCGGCCTGGTGTCCTTGGGCCATGCCGCGTTCTTCGGCCTGGCCGGTTATGCGCTGGCGTTTCTCACCCCGGCCAATGAACCCGCCAGCCTGTGGCTCAGCCTGCCGCTGGCGGTGCTGGGGTCTGCCGCCGCCGCGCTGGTGATTGGCTTTTTTGTGGTTCGCACGCACGGCATCTACTTCATCATGGTCACCATGGCGTTTGCGCAAATGGTGTTTTATTTGTTCTTTGACAACAAGGCCCTGGGCGGCTCTGATGGCCTGTATGTGAATTTCAAGCCCGATGCCACTGTGCTGGGCTTCAAGCCGTTTGACCTGGACCACAAGCTCACGTTTTATTACTTCACCCTGGTTTGTCTGGTGGGTGTCTACCTGTTTTTGCGACGCGTGCTGTTCAGCCCGTTTGGCCGGGCGCTTGCGGGCATTCGGGTGAACGAGCACCGCATGCGGGCCATGGGTTTTGGCACTTTTGGCTACAAGCTGGCCGCCTTCACCCTGGCAGGTGCACTGGCCGGGCTGGCGGGCTATTTGTGGGGCGTGCAAACCGGCTACATCAACCCCGAGCTGATGGGTTTTCACATGAGCGCGCACGCCATCATGATGGTGATTCTGGGCGGTATGGGCAATTTTGCGGGCGCGATTGTGGGCGCCTTTGCGTTTGAGTATTTGCTGCATGTGTTCAAGGATTTACCCACCGTCGGCGCCATCAAACTGGGCAAGCACTGGCAGCTGTGGATGGGCATTTTCATTGTGCTGCTGGTGGTTTTTGCGCCGCGCGGTTTGCTCGGGCTGATACAAAAATGGATGAAAAGGTGAACACGCCGATCCTTCAGGCCACGAAACTGGTCAAGCGCTTTGGCGGCTTGGCGGCGGTCAACGACGTGTCGCTGGACTTGCACAAAGGCCGTATTCACGCTGTCATTGGCCCCAACGGCGCGGGCAAATCGACGCTAACCAATTTGCTGTCAGGCGACTTGCCGCCCACGTCGGGCACTGTGATGTTGAATGGCACAAACACCACCGGCTGGAGCCCCGAAAAAATCTCGCGCCAGGGCCTGGGCCGCAGCTACCAGAAAACCAATATCTTTCTGCCCTTCACGGTGCAGGAAAACGTGCGCCTGGCCGCCCAGTCGCGCACACCTGAAGCCTTCAAAATTCTCAAAAACGCTATCAATAGTGAAGCTGCCCGAGCAATATCTACAAGGGCTATTGAGCTTTCTGGCTTAAAAGATCGCGTGAACGCCATCGCAGGTACCATCAGCCACGGCGAGCAGCGCCAGCTCGAAATCGCCATGACACTGGCCACCCAGCCCCAGGTGCTGCTGCTGGACGAACCGCTGGCCGGCATGGGCGTGGCCGAGGCGCAGCGAATGGTCGAATTACTTCTCAAAATCAAGGCCGAGCACGCCATCCTGCTGGTCGAGCACGACATGGACGCCGTCTTCGCCCTGGCCGACCAGCTCACCGTGATGGTCAACGGCCAGGTGATCGCAAGCGGCACGCCAGCTGACGTGCGCGCCGATGCGGGCGTGCAGGCGGCTTACCTCGGGGAAGAACATTGACCCACTTGATCGAAACGCAAAACCTCAACACCCACTACGCCGCCAGCCACATCTTGCGTGACGTGAATTTTCATGTGGCGCGCGGCGAAACCGTGGGCCTGATGGGCCGCAATGGCATGGGCAAAAGCACCCTGCTCAAAAGCATCATGGGATTGGTCAAACCCAGCACTGGCACCGTGCAGGTGATGGGCCGTGACATGACCGGCCGCGCGCCCTACGAAATCGCCCAGCTTGGCATTGCCTACGTACCCGAAGGCCGTGGCATTTTCGGGAACCTCAGCGTGGTGGAAAACCTGAAGATGGCCGCACGCGCCAGCACGAGCGGAAAACGCGACTGGACCTACGAGCGCGTGCTGGACACCTTCCCTCGCCTGAAAGAACGCCTGAACCACGGCGGTCAGCAATTGAGTGGCGGCGAGCAGCAAATGCTCACGATTGGCCGGGCGCTGATGACCAACCCCGACCTGCTCATCCTGGACGAAGCCACGGAAGGCTTGGCCCCGCTGATCGCCCGCGAAATCTGGCGAATTTGCGGCCTGATTCGCGACACCGGGATCAGCAGCGTGATCGTCGACAAAAACTGGAAACACGTCACCCAAATCACCGACCGCAACGTGATTTTGGTCAAAGGCCAGGTGGTGTTCGAGGGTAGTTCGGATGCGCTGCAGGCGCAGCCGGAGGTGTTGGCGCAGCACCTGGGAGTTTGATTGCGCTTCGTAGTTGTGCGCTTGCATGCAGTTCACAATGGGTTCCCAACCCAACCGGAGCCGTCCATGATTCGTTCAATCTCTCTTGCCCTGCTACTCGGGCTTGCCGCCACCAGCAGCTGGTCAGCCGATGGCTTGATTGCCGTCAAAAGCACCCTGTCGGTGAAAGACACCTCCAACAAGCTGGAAGAGTTGATCAAACAACGCGGCCTCGCCCTGTTTGCCCGCGTAGACCATGCAGCAGGCGCTGCCAAAGTGGGCAAGACTTTGCGGCCCACAGAGGTGCTGATTTTTGGCAATCCACAAGGCGGCACGCCGCTGATGGAATGCGCGCAATCCATGGGTATTGACCTGCCGCAAAAAGCGCTGGCCTGGGAAGACGACAAGGGCCAGGTCTGGCTCGGCTACAACGACCCGGCAGTCCTCGCGCGCCGCCATGGCGTGCCCGATTGCCCGGCGGTGGGTGCGGTGGCCAAGGGCTTGGCCGGATTGGTGGAAGCGGCCGTAGCGCGTTAAGCAGTGCTGATGGCCTGCGTCAGCAGGCGTATTTCTTGTGGCTTGGCCCATTTCCCGGGTGTGCACTTATTAACACGTCATTACACGACGTTACAATACGCCCGCCTAGAAGTTCCTCGGGGGGACGGAAAGCAAAACCACAAGAAAGCTTGCCATGTTGAAAAATTCCGCGCTAGTTATTGCCGCCATTGCCTTGACCGGTTGTGCGTCCATCATGAATGAGACCACCCACCCCATCAAAATCGAAACCAAAACCGCCGCAGGTACTTTCATCACCGGCGCTGATTGCAAGATGAGCAACGACTATGGCTCGTTCAACGCGAAGTCGGGCGACAACACCCCAGCCCGCCGCTCCAACAAAGACCTGGACATCACCTGTAGCCAGAGCGGCCAGCCCGACGCCAAAGGTCGAGCCATTTCCCGCGCCAATGCGGGGCTGGCCGGCAACATACTGATTGGCGGCGGTATTGGCGCCATCATTGACCACAACAAGGGCACGGCCTACACCTACCCCAACTGGATTCAGATGATTTTTGGCGAAACCCTGGTGTTTGATCGCCGCGACGAGAAGGAAGGCGCGCCAGTCGTGGGCAAGAAGCCAGAAGAGTTGGCAGCGGCCAAGTAAGCAGCACGTCCTATTGATACGGCCCGAAAAGCACTAAATTTCCGTTCGGGCTGAGGTGGCTGATTAATATTTCATGGGGCCGTATCTAGTTGTTCAGCGGCGCAGTCGCTGGCGGCAAACCCAATAGGGCGCGCCGCAAATCGGGGCGTTTGGTGCCCTCATCCAGCCAGATGGCAAAGAACGCGTCGCCAAAAGCCGGGTCGTTGATCTCGGCTGCCAGGCGACCGTTGAAAAAGAAGCGGGTGCCACTTTTCGGCACGTAAACGCCCACCAGCTTGTCGCCCGACTTGACCGACGGAAACGTCTTCTGCATCTGGTCGCCCCAGGTCTTGATCTGCTCCTGTGTCAGGCGGCGCAGGCGGGCCATTTCCACCAGAGACACGTTGACGATTTCTTCCCCGGTAACCGCTGTGTTGTACTCAATCTCCAGCGCAAACAAGGCTTTGTTGATCAACGGATTTGGTGTGCTGCCGACCACCCACAAAAACGCGTCATAGGCCTTGAAGCCGAAAAAACGCAAAGCGCCATTGCCCAGCAATTGCCAAGGCGTGGCAGCGTTCGCAAAGGCAGCCAACTCGACCGGCATCGCCCGGCTGGCGCGGCGCGGCGCATCGGATTGCGACCACGCGCTTGAAGAGCCCGCCACCGCTGCGAACGCCAACACGTGTTGGGCAAAGGTACGACGGGGTTGGCTCAATAATTTTTCGGATTTGGGCTGGGGCAGCATCTTGTGGACTTTCTTCGCATCAGATGTTTTTGATACTAACGGTTGCCAATTGCACAAACAAGTCATGGTTTAGCCCAATGGGTCTAACCCTTCAGGCGAGCACACGCAATTCCCGCGCGGCATCTTCCAACAAGGGCAGCAACTCACGACGCATCGCCTGCGCGTCGCGCCGCAGCGGTGAACACACCAGGTTGATAGCGGCCACCACCTGACCTTGCAGGTTGTGCACGGGCACCGCCAGCGCCTGAACGCCCAGCTCGTGCGTTTGCACCGCCAGGGCGTGGTCGGCCATGCGTGTCTGGTCAATCAACGCGCGAAACTGCTTCATATCGGTTTCGGTGTGCGCGGTTAAACGCGGCAAGCTTTTCTGGGGTGCGTGGGTCTTCAGCCAGGTGTTGAACTGGGTTTTGGTTTGGGCCGCCAGCAGCACCTGACCGGTGGACGTGGCGTGGGCAGGCAGGCGGGCACCCAGGTGTAGGCCATAGGCAAGTAATGGCGTTTGTGCGGAAGCCATGCTTTGAGCACCGCGCGCAATGATCACCACCTCGCTGCCATCCAGCACCACCCCTGAGGCAGCATCGCCCGACAGCAGGGCCAGCCGGTTCAAGCTCGGTTGCAGCACACGCGGCAGGCGGCTGGAGGCCAGGTAGCTGCCTGAAAAGCGCAGCACCTTGGGGCTGAGCCAGAAGTAGCTGCCGTCGGTTTCCAGATAGCCCAGGTGCGCCAGAGTCAGCAAGTGACGGCGTGCGGCGGCGCGGGTAATGCCTGCGCGTTGAGCGGCCAGGGTGGCGTTCAGCCGCTGGCGCTCGGTGTCGAAGCTCTCCAGCACGGCCAGGCCTTTGGCCATGCCTGCGATGAAGTCGGTGGGGGCGATAGGCATGTCGATGCGTCCAGTCACTGCGCGGTGATCGCACAAAGATGGCGATCATCGCGCAAATGCACGACGATGAACCTGTAGGGGGCCGTGTATCGGCTTAGGCTGGTTGGCAACCGCACCAAGAACCCGAGAAACACCATGAAAACCCAAGTTGCCATCGTTGGCGCAGGCCCAGCCGGACTGCTGCTGGGCGCTTTGCTTCACCAGGCGGGTATTGACAACGTCATCCTCGAGCGGCAAAGCGCTGCCTATGTGTTGGGGCGTATACGCGCAGGCATTCTGGAGCAAGGCACGGTGGACCTGCTCAATGCGGTGGGTGTGGGCCAGCGGCTGCACCGCGAGGGCACGGTGCACCACAGCATCGAGTTGGTGTTCAAAGGTCAGCGCCACGCGGTGGATGTGCAGGGGCTGACGGGCGGTAAGGTGGTCACGGCCTACGGACAAACCGAGGTGACGCACGACCTGATGGACGCACGGGCGCAGCTGGGCTTGACCACTGTTTACGAGGCTGCCAATGTGCAGATCCACGACTTCGACGGCACGCAGCCGCGCGTCTCCTACACGCACAACGGCACCACGCATGAACTGCAAGCCGACTTCATCGCCGGTTGCGATGGCTTTCACGGCATCTGCCGCGCCAGCGTGCCGAAATCCGCGATGACCGAATACGAGAAGGTCTACCCGTTTGGCTGGCTGGGCGTGCTGGTCGATGTACCCCCGGTCTCACCGCACGCCATCGTCTACGGCAACAGCGAGCGCGGTTTTTCACTATGTTCCATGCGCAGCGTCACGCGCAGCCGCTACTACGTGCAGTGCCCGGCTGACGACAAGGTGGAGCAGTGGAGCGACGCCCGCTTTTGGGACGAGCTGAAAAGCCGCCTGGACCCTGATCTGGCCAGCCGCATCACCACTGGCCCCAGTATTGAAAAAAGCATTGTGCCGCTGCGCAGCTTTGTGGCCGAGCCCATGCGCTTTGGCCGTCTATTTCTAGCGGGTGATTCGGCGCACATCGTGCCGCCCACCGGGGCGAAAGGCTTGAACCTGGCGGCCAGCGATGTAAGGTATCTGTCTGACGCTTTCATCGAGTTTTACGGCGAAAAGTCGCAGGCGGGCATTAACGACTACTCGCAGCGGGCCTTGCGCCGCATCTGGAAGGCCGAGCGGTTCAGCTGGTGGTTGACCTCGCTGATGCACCGGTTTCCAGAAACGGGGGCGTTTGGCCAAAAGATGCAGGACGCCGAGCTGGAATACTTGGTGGACTCGCAGGCCCTGTCTACCGTGCTGGCTGAAAACTATGTGGGTTTGCCACTTTGAATCGCCGCACCAGCAAGATCAGTAGCACCACCGCAAACCCCACAAAACACACAAACGACCAGTTGGCAATCGACAAGCCCAAAAACGTCCAGTCAATCTTGGTGCAATCGCCACTGCCTTTGAAAATCATCGGAATGGCTCGCTTGAGCGGAAACGTTTCGATCATTCCGTAAAAGTCGCGCCCACAGGTGGCGATTTCGGGCGGGTACCACTGCAGCCAGCTCTGGCGCGCTGCCACAAAGGCACCAAATCCGGCGCTGAGCAAACCCACACCCGCAACAGCCATTTGCAAGCCTTTTAGGCTGGTAGCCCATGCCAATACTGCTGAAGCAGCTACAAGAATGAGAGCATATCGCTGCACGATACACATCGGACAGGGATCCAGTCCCACGACGTGTTGCAGGTACAAACCAAAGGCGAGCATGGCCACGCAGGCGGCAGCGATCAAACCAAACACACGGCGGGGGTGTGCATCCATCCAATTGAGCAAACTAAGACTCCTCGATAAAAACGCGGGCTTGTCGGGGTGTGGCAACCAGCAGGTCACCCGCTTGCAAACCCATGTCACGCCAGCGCTGCGACGGCAATTGCGCTTCAAAAATGCGCTGACCCGCTGCATTGTCGGGGGATGAGGCCGTATCTAGCGCGATTAGTTCCAGCCGCGCCACCGGCCCCACCACGATGGCCCGCACCAATTTGACCAACCAGCCCTGCGCGTCAGGGGCATTTTCGGCGCCAGGCGCATAACGCTGCACGTCCAGGTCGTACGGTCGCACATAGGCTGATGCCTTGGCGTTCTGGGCACTGTGGTGCTCTGGCGCGTCTAGCGCCACGCCATCCACATGTACTTCGCCCTGGTGCGCGCGGCCGTGAAACATGTTCACATCACCTAAAAAGCCATACACAAACGGGCTGGCCGGATGGTCCCACACCTCTTGCGGCGAGCCCACTTGCTCGACCTGGCCGCTGTTCATCAGCACGACACGGTCGGCCACTTCCAGCGCTTCGTCCTGGTCGTGGGTGACGAAAATACTGGTGACGTGCAGCTCGTCGTGCAAGCGGCGCAGCCACCTTCTGAGTTCTTTTCTCACCTTGGCATCCAGCGCGCCAAAAGGCTCGTCCAGCAGTAGCACCTTGGGCTCTACCGCCAACGCGCGGGCCAGTGCAATGCGCTGGCGCTGGCCGCCCGACAGCTGGGCTGGAAAGCGGTCCGCCAACCAGTCCAGCTGCACCAGCTTGAGCAGGTCGTGCACCTTTTGCTTGATCTGCGCGTCGCTGGGCCGCACCGATCGCGGTTTGACCCGCAAGCCGAAAGCCACGTTCTCGAACACCGTCATGTGGCGAAACAGCGCGTAGTGCTGGAACACAAAACCGACTTGGCGCTCGCGCACATTTACTTGGGTGGTGTCTTCGCCACTGAAGTAAATGTTGCCCTGGTCGGCCGTTTCCAGCCCGGCAATGATGCGCAGCAAGCTGGTCTTGCCGCAGCCCGACGGCCCCAGCAGTGCCACCAGCTCGCCCGACGCGATGTCCAGCGACACATCGCGCAATGCCTGAAAGTCGCCAAATTGCTTGCTGATGTTGCGGATTTCGATGCTCATTTCGGTTCCATTCCAAGTTTTTGTACGCACTGGTCAGGGGCGATGGGTACCCGACTCCACTCATGTCCCCCGGGCCAGGCTGCGCCCGACCCTCCTCCTTGACTTCGCTGCGTCGGACACCCATCGCGCCTCACCGACACCTTGGCACCGGGATGGCTTTGAAATCCTTCGCGCGCCAACGGATCGGGCTGGCGGGGCGCTTTGCGTAGCGAAGTCAATGAAGAGGTGGCCGCAGGCCACCGGGGGACATGAGCGCAGCAGAGTGCCATGCCCGCCCGATCCCCCGCGAGGCCACAAACATCGCTCGCTTGTGCAATACAGAGGGTCAACAATTTCACACCCCCGCAGCCACAGCCGGTTGCCGGGGCGCCTCCGGCGGCAGGCTGGCAATGGCCTTCATCTCGCGCTCATGCCGCCACTGCGCCACCGACTTGATCGCCAGCGTCACCAGCGCCAGCAGGGCCAGCAGCGAGGCCACGGCAAAGGCGGCTACTGACTGGTATTCGTTGTACAGCACCTCCACGTGCAGCGGCATCGTGTTGGTTTGGCCTCGGATGTGACCGGACACCACCGACACCGCGCCAAACTCACCCATGGCGCGTGCGTTGCACAAAATTACGCCATACAACAGGCCCCATTTGATGTTGGGCAGGGTCACATACCAGAAGGTCTGCCAGCCGGTTGCGCCCAGCACGATGGCGGCCTGCTCCTCCTCGTTGCCCTGGGCCTGCATCAGCGGAATCAGCTCGCGCGCAATGAAGGGAAAGGTCACGAAAACGGTGGCCAGAATGATGCCCGGCACGGCAAACACGATCTTGATGTCATTGGCCGCCAGCCAGGGGCCAAACCAACCCTGCGCGCCGAACACCAGCACATAGATCAGCCCCGCCACCACTGGCGACACCGAAAACGGCAGATCTATCAAGGTAATCAAAAAGGCCTTGCCGCGAAACTCGTACTTGGCAATCGCCCATGCGGCCAACACACCAAACACCAGGTTCAACGGAACCGCCACCGCCGCGGTAATCAGCGTCAAGCGGATGGCCGACCACGCGTCCGGCTCCTTCAGCGCTTCCCAGTAAGCGCCCCAGCCCTTGCGCAGTGCTTCAGCAAACACGGCGGCCAGTGGGAGCACCAGAAACAGCAGCATGAAGGCCAGCGCAATACCGATCAGGGTGTAGCGAACCCAGGGGGCTTCGGTTGTTTGCAAACGTTTTTGAGTCGCCATCAGACCGCCCCAGTGCGTTGACGTTGCCAAGCCTGCAAGGCATTGATGACCATCAGCAGCACAAACGAGATCAGCAGCATCACCAGCGCCACGGCGGTGGCACCGGCATAGTCGTACTGCTCGAGCTTGCCGATGATGATCAGCGGCGTGATCTCGGACACCATGGGCATGTTGCCGGCAATGAAGATGACCGAGCCGTACTCGCCAATTGCCCTGGCAAAGGCCAGTGCAAAGCCGGTCAGCAATGCGGGCAGGATGGCGGGCAGGATGACGCGGGTAAACGTTTGTAGACGCGTTGCGCCCAGGCACAAAGCCGCCTCTTCAAGTTCTTTCTCCACATCTTCCAGCACCGGCTGCACGGTGCGCACCACAAACGGCAGGCCAATGAAGATCAGCGCAATCACCACGCCAGTGGGGTTAAACGCTAACTTGATGCCATGCGGCTCAAAGTATTGCCCCACCCAACCGTTGCCGGCCAGCAGGGCTGTGAGCGCAATGCCCGCCACAGCAGTGGGCAGCGCGAAAGGCAAATCGACCAGCGCGTCCATGATTTTTTTGCCTGGAAACTCATAGCGCACCAGCACCCAGGCCACCAGCAGCCCAAACACCAGATTGACCAACGCCGCCAACAGCGAGGCACCAAACGTGAGTTGGTACGACGCGACAACCCGCGGCGAACTGATGGCAGCCCAGATCTGATCCCAGCTGACGGTGAAGGTCTTGAACACCAGCGCGGACAGCGGAATCAGGACCACCAAGCTCAGATAGAAAACCGTGTAGCCCAGCGTGAGGCTGAAGCCGGGCAGCACCCGGCGCTGGGTGCGGCGCTTGATGTGATTGCTCATTTGCCCTTGCTGTAGATCTGGTCAAAGCTGCCGCCATCAGCAAAGTGGTCTTTGTCGGCCTTGGCCCAGCCGCCAAAGGCGTCGTTGATCGAAAACAGATTGAGCTTGGGCAATTGCTTGGCGTACTTGGCCTGCGCCTTG
Organism: Comamonadaceae bacterium; assembly: GCA_031414805.1. Lineage (GTDB taxonomy): Bacteria > Pseudomonadota > Gammaproteobacteria > Burkholderiales > Burkholderiaceae_C > JAAFIW01. The sequence goes on along the minus strand of JANOQJ010000080.1, from coordinate 93,148 downwards.
GTGGAGGTGGGCCGGTAAAAGTGCTTGCCAATGATGTCTTGTGCTTGCTCGGAGTACAAAAACTTCAGGTATTCCTCGGCGGCGGAGCGGGTGCCTTTGCGGTCGACGTTTTTGTCGATCAGCGCCACGGGCGGCTCGGCCAGCACGCTCAGAGACGGGTAGACAAAGTCCACCTTGTTGCCAAACTCTTTTTCAAGCAGATAGGCCTCGTTTTCCCAGGAGATAAACACATCGCCCTGGTTGCGTTGGGCAAAGGTGACGGATGAGCCGCGTGCGCCCGTATCCAGCACCGGCACGTTGGCATACAGCTTGGCCACAAAGTCTTTGGCCTGTGCCTCTCCACCGTATTTGCGTTTGGCAAACTCCCAGGCCGCCAGATAGTTCCAGCGCGCACCGCCCGAGGTTTTGGGGTTGGGTGTGATCACGTTGATGCCGGGTTTTACCAAGTCGTCCCAGTCTTTGATGCCTTTGGGGTTGCCCTGGCGCACCACCAGCACGATGGTCGAGGTGTAGGGTGCGGAGTTGCCCGGCAGTCGCTTTTGCCAGTCCGCAGGCAGCCAGGCACCGTTTTTATGAATGGCGTCAATGTCGCCGGCCAGGGCCAGGGTCACCACGTCGGCGTCCAGTCCGTCAATCACCGAGCGGGCCTGGCGACCCGAGCCGCCGTGCGATTGTTTGATGCTGACGTCTTGCCCGGTTTTGGCTTTCCAGTGCCTGGTAAAGGCCGCGTTGTATTCCACATACAGCTCGCGGGTGGGGTCGTAGGACACGTTGAGCAGGCTGATGCTTTGGGGCTGCGACTGCCTTTGAGACTGCGCTTTCAAGGGCAATGCTGTGGTGCCCAGTAATGCCATGGTGATGCCCGCCAGGGGAAGCTTGATAAAGTCGCGACGAAGTTTCATGAAATTCCTGCACATCGAGTTGGTCAATGCGACGGATTCTGAAAGCGTCTCGTTAGAACTCAAACGAATAAAATATTCTTTTGTTATTTCTAAAAAATCTTAAACCTTGCGAAAGATCCCCATGCCCCGTACCGTCACCTGCGTCAAATTCGGCCCCAATGCGGATGGTCTTGACTTTCCCCCCTACCCCGGCGAGTTGGGCAAGCGCATTTGGGAGAACGTGAGCAAGCAAGCCTGGGCCGACTGGCTCAAGCAGCAAACCATGCTGGTCAATGAAAACCGCCTGAACCTGGCCGACCAGCGTGCCCGCGAATACCTGAAGCGCCAGATGGAAAAGCACTTTTTTGAAGGTGGTGCTGATGCTGTGCAGGGGTATGTGCCGCCTGCGGCTTGATGACGCCATGACCGCGTTCCTGAAAACGCATGACAGATGACTGAAAGTCCGTTGCCCAGTGATTGTTATGGCTGGGCGGGGCGTGTGAGCCACACGGTTTTAGATACCGACTTTGGCGATGGCGGGCATTTCCTGCGCACCTGGAACCTGTGGCAGCGTGACCCGCAACGCTGCGAGCGGCTGCACTATGTGGCGGTGGTAGGCAGCGACATTTCGCAACGGCTGGCGCAGCATCACCCATTGTCCAGCCAGTTGACGGCTCAGCTGTGGGGACTGAGCCCCGGCATCCACCGCATCAACCTCAACCACGGGCGCGTGCTGCTCACGCTGGCCATCCCGAAACCCAGGGAAGGCTTGCAAGCCATGCTGCGCGCCCTGGTATGCGACGCCGACTCGGTGCGGGCGACGTTTGAATCAGACCCCAGCCTCGACACACTCAAGGCCCTGGTCCGCCACTGCGTGCGCGGCACACGCATGGCCCTGCAGGGCTGCAGCGCGCCGCTGCGCCAAATGCTGGAAAGTCTGGGTTTTGAGGTGGACGCCGCCGGTCAGCACGGCATCTACAACCCCCGTTGGGCCCTGCGCCGCCAGCCACTCGCACGCGCAGAGCCCAGCCAGGCCCTGGTGATTGGCGCAGGCCTCAGCGGCGCAGCCGTGGCGCACAGCCTGGCACGCCGGGGATGGCAGGTGCAGGTGGTTGATGCTGCACCACAACCCGCGCAAGGCGCATCCAGCCTGCCCGTTGGGCTGCTGGTGCCCCATGTATCGCCAGACGACGCACCCCTGTCGCGCGCCAGCCGCGCCGGTTTGCGCATGACGCTAGAAGCCGCCCAAGCCCTGCTGCAAATTGGCACGGACTGGCAACCCACGCCCGCGATGCGGGACGGCGTGTTGCTCCCCCACGCCGTGTGGATCAAACCCCAAGCCCTGGTGGGGGCCTGGCTGGCGCACAGCGGCATTCGCTTTGTGGGCGGACAGTCGGTCGCTCGTTTGCAAAACCTGCCCGACGGCGAACGCCACCGGTGGCAAGCGCTGGATGCAACCAGTCGGGTTATCGCGCAGGCATCGCTCGTGGTGGTGTGCACCGCCTATGCTGCGATCCGGCTTCTGCCAGCGCGGGGAACTGAAACCAGCGCGCTGAACGAGCACCTGGATCAGGTGGCAGGCCAGGTCGCCCACGGCCCCTGGACACCCGAGCTGGCGCAGTGCGCCCCGCCCCACCCCATCAGCGGCCACGGCCACTTCATTCCCAACGTGGCGGGCGCGGCGTGTCGAAGCCCGTTCTGGCTCAGCGGCTCTACCTACGAGCGGGCGCCGCTGAGCCAGCTCGACGCGCAAGCGGGCCTGCAAGCCAACCACCACCGCCTGAACACCCTGCTCCCCCAAGCCGCACCAGCTATCGACGCGCAATTTCGCAGCGGTCAGGTTCAAACCTGGCAAGCCCAACGCTGCACCTCCCGCGACCGCTTCCCCCTAGCCGGTCAATGGCTCCCAGGCTTGCACATCAGCACCGCCATGGGCTCCCGAGGCCTCACTTTCGCCGCCCTCTGCGCCGAGCTGCTGGCTGCACGGCTGCACGGCGAACCCCTGCCGATAGAGGCCAGGTTGGCACAGGCGTTTGATGTAGGGCGGTGGGATGGGTGAGTGCGGGCGGTGTTGCGTGTGATTTCGTAAAATTTATGCGAAATACGGCATCAGCCCTTGTAGATACTGCTCAAGCAGCTATCAATTTAAGAGTAAAAAAGGAAAAAGTTGGAAGCAAATTCTCTACACATAGGTTTAGCAACTGCATGGTGTGCGAACAGCGTGGGGATGTCGCTGGCGTTGGTATCGGCGTTTCATACTGTCACTGCTTCGACTCTGCGCCTGTTTCCCACCCGCGCCACTGATTCCCACCCGCACCGCTGATGTTTCAGATATCCCAAATGCTTGACTGCTTGCCGCAATTCACGTCAGCACCCACCTCCTACCAGTTCGCGAAAAATGGTGAGTGGGAGAAGGCTTGGTCTTTTCCAGGTGGACGGGTGCCGTTGCACTCCGAACTGCTGGCCTACCTCGCAGATAGCACCGAGCTTGCCTTTGAAGCGTTCTTTGGCCGCTCGTTCTTTGGCGCCCGCATAACGGGTTCAGTGCGCGAGGTTGAAGCGTTTTCCAGCAAATGTCTGCTGGCAGTCAGCGCTCAGCAGTCGTTCTTCGACGTCTTTCGCCACGAGCTCGGATGTCCCGTGGCGGGTCAGGGGCCTGCCTTCGCCGAGATCGGTTGCGTCAACGCCTGGCGCAGCGTCGGGGCCATCCACATCTCCAGGCAGCAACTGGCTGAGTCAGCGTTCGAGCGGGTCTGGCTTTCGCTGGTCGACAGCCCGGTCAGTCGCAACACGCGCGATGCCAAAGCAATCGAGTTCGCGTTCGAGTACCCGCTCGCGCACTGGTTTGGCCTGCCCGTTTCGGTCGCTACCGGGCCCAACACAATCTCCGAGTCCTTGCTTCGCCAGGCCTTAGGGCTTTTCGAGCCAGGCCACTTGGCAAGTGCCGAAAAACGTTGATACACGCTTGAAACCAAGTCGTTGCGCGCAAGTGCAGTTTCTAATACCTATCCACCCTTCACATGACCTCTCAAAACATGAGCGACATCACGGTTCGTCAAGCCACCTTCTCTGACCTGCAAGAGCTGGCCGAACTGTTCGACAAGTACCGCGTTTTTCAAGGCAAAGCCAGCGACCTTTCGGCTGCCCGTGCTTTTCTGCGGGCGCGCTTCGATCACGGTGAGTCCGTCGTCTTTATCGCGCACGAACATTCGGCGCCGCTGGGTTTTGCACAGCTTTTTCCCAGCTACTCATCCATTTCGCTGGCGAGAGTTTTCATCCTCAACGATCTGTTCGTCAACGAAAACGGTCGCCGAAAAGGCGTAGCTTCCAGACTGCTGGCGGCGGTTGAGCACTACGCCTGGTCGCACGGGGCCGCGCGGGTCACGCTGAATGTCGCCAGGGACAATGGGCCAGGCCAAACGCTTTACGAGTCTCAAGGCTGGAGCCAAGACGCGCAGTTTTTCATGTATCACCGCTACCCGTGAACAGTGCTGTTCCACTACTATCGATAAGGCCCGAAGAAGTATTAAATTTCCGTTCGGGCTGAGGTATCGAAGCCATCGCGAGCCCTTCGATACCTCAGGGCGAACGGTTGATACTTCATCGGGCCGGATCAATAACCCAAACTGAAAATCAGGCCACACATGTTGCTCACCCTGCTCTCCATCGCCGCGCTTCACTGGATCGTCCTGGTCACCCCGGGTGCCAACGTGCTCGTGGTGTCTCAATTGGCTGCCAGCGGCTACCGGGCTGCGGCTTGTTTTGCTGGCCTCGGCGTTGCCGTGGTGGCTGCCATTTGGGCGTTGCTGGCGATTCTTGGCGTTAATGCGGTGTTTGCGGCGCACCCGGGTCTGCGCCTGGGCGTGCAGGTCGCAGGGGGCATTTACCTGTGCTACATCGCGTTCAAGCTGTGGCGCTCGGGCCTCGTGCGCGCGGGCTCGCAGCCAACAAACGTGTCGGCTTGGCAGGCCTTTCGTATGGGCTTTTTCACCAACATCATGAACCCGAAATCGGCGCTGTTCTTTGGCAGCGTGTTCGCCACGGCACTGCCAGCGGACCCGACCTCCACACTGTCGATTGCCGCTGTCGTGCTGGTCTTCATCAACGCGCTGGTGTGGCACACGCTGCTGGCTGTGGCGTTCAGCCACCGTTGGCTGCAAGCGGGCTACGCGCGGCACGCGAGGCTGGTCAGCCGAGTGGCGGCTGCTTTGGTGGGCGCGTTCGGCTTGCGGCTTTTGCTGACGGCAGCGCGGGAAGTTCGTGCGAACGAGGGTTAGCTCACGACCGCGCGCTCGTTAGCCCTGCGGGTGGCGTCAACGCCATTTCGCCAACCCCTGTATGGTTGCGCCAAACCCCCTGCAGATTTTGCAGCGCGGGTCTGGCCCAGGCTAGACCTATGGCCTCCCGCCGCACCACGACACCCAGCATTCAAACGAAAATTTAAATGACAGCCACTGATCAAGCACCCACTAAACCCCATCCCCGTGCATTGGGGGGCCTGCTGCCTTTTCTGCGGCCTTACCGTGTGCAGATTGCGCTGGCGGGTCTGTTTTTACTGCTGTCGGCGGGGGCCACGCTGGCGTTTCCGCTGGCGCTGCGGGGGCTGATTGATGGGGGGCTGGTATCGGGCGCGGTGGTCACGGGCAGCAAGGCTGAGCAACTGATGGCGTTGCGGGGTCACTTTTTTGAATTGTTTGGTGTGGCGGTGGCGCTGGGTGTGTTCAGTGCGGCACGGTTTTACACCGTGAGCTGGTTAGGCGAGCGCGTCACCGGCGATCTGCGCAACGCGGTGTATGCGCATGTGCTGCGCCAAAGCCCGCAGTTTTTTGAGACCACGCAGACTGGCGAAGTGCTCTCGCGCCTGACAACCGACACCACGCTGGTGCAAACCGTGGTGGGCTCGTCGCTTTCCATGGGGCTGCGCAATGTGGTGATGGGTTTGGGTGCTTTGGGCGTGTTGGTCTGGACGAATCCGCGGGTGATGGGCATGGTGATGGGCGTGCTGGTGCTGATCGTGATTCCCTCGCTGTGGTTTGGCCGGCGGGTGCGCAAGCTGTCGCGCGCCAGCCAGGACCGGGTGGCCGATTCAAGCGCCATTGCCGCCGAGGTACTGAACGCGATTCCGGTGGTGCAAAGCTACACGGCGGAAGGCCGCGAGTCGGCACGGTTTGATGCGTCGACGCAAAACGCGTTTGTCGCCGCAGTGCAGCGCAGCAAGACCCGCGCGGTGTTGATCGCGTTCATCATCATTGCCACCTCGGGCGCGCTGTTGTGGGGGCTGTTTCAGGGTACGCAGGCGGTCATGCTCGGGCGCATCAGTGCTGGGCATCTGGGGCAGACGGTGGTTTACGTGATCATGCTGGCCGCCGCGTTTGCGGTGCTGGGCGAAGTCTATGGCGACTTGCAGCGGGCAGCGGGTGCCACCGAGCGGCTGATGGAACTGCTGCATGGGCGCTCCGCCATTGTTTCGCCGCCAGACGGCGTTTTTAAGCCAAATCGGCCAACAGCCCTTATAGATACTGCTCAAGCAGCTATCAATTTTGAAGCAATTACTTTCACCTACCCGTCTCGCCCCGGCCAACCGTCCATTCACGAGCTGACGCTGGCGGTGGCCCCCGGCGAAACCGTGGCGCTGGTGGGGGCCAGCGGCGCGGGCAAAACCACCTTGTTTCAGTTGCTGCAGCGCTTTTACGACCCGCAACAAGGCGTGATTTCGGTGGGCGGCGTGCCCATTGCGCAGCAGCCGCTAGATCAATTGCGCGGCAGCATTGCCGTGGTGCCGCAGGACGCAGTGATTTTCTCAGCCAGCGCGCTGGAAAACATTCGCTATGGGCGACCTGATGCGACCGACGCGCAGGTGCATGCCGCCGCCCAAGCGGCTTTTGCCGATGAGTTCATCCGCGCCCTGCCGGAGGGCTACAACAGTTTTCTGGGCGAGCGCGGCGTGCGGCTGTCGGGCGGGCAGCGCCAGCGCATGGCCATTGCGCGTGCCATGCTGAAAAACGCCCCCGTGCTGCTGCTCGACGAAGCCACAAGCGCCTTGGACGCCGAGAGCGAGCGCATGGTGCAAGCCGCGCTGGAGGTCGCCATGCAGGGCCGCACCACACTGGTCATTGCCCACCGGCTGGCTACGGTGCAAAAAGCCAACCGCATCGTGGTGCTCGAACAGGGTCGCATGGTGGAAATAGGCACGCACGACGCGTTGGTGGCGGCGGGCGGTGTGTATGCGCGGCTGGCGGCTTTGCAATTTGTGGCTTGAGCGGCGCTAAACACGGCAAATAGGGCAAAGGCGGCCCAAAGCGGGCTTAGCGTTGCGCTCTGTCTGCTGGCGCACAGACATGGCCGGGTTTCTGACTTACGGTGCACGTTTTTGCGCTGCTGAGGCAGCTCTGCAAACCACCTGGGAGAAACGGTATGACCGCACACATCACCCACATCGGCCACATTGAAAGCTGGACCTGCCTGGACTCACCAGAAACGGTGACAGCCGACGAGCTGGCCCGCGCCAGCGGCTTGAGCGCCGACCAGCTGAATGAGCTGGTGGAGTACGGCGCGCTGCTGCCATTGGCCACCCATTCAGCCGCGCAAGAACGTGCCCATCGGTTCAGCGCCACCTGCGTTGTTCCCCTGCGCACGGCGTGTCATGTGCAGCGCGACTTCGACCTGGACCTGTTCACCGCGGGGGTACTCGTGGGCTACTTGACGCGCATTGACACGCTGGAGCGGCAAGTCCAATCGCTGCATGCTCAAGCATCGATTGCAGGCCACCTCCCTGCGGATTCGGTTTGACCGAATTCTTCTGGCAGTGCGCCGCCTGGCTGGTGGTGGTGGGGCTGCTCGTTCAAGTGGTCAGCGTGACCTTGGTGTACTGGGCAAAAAAAGCCATCGCCCAGCTGGAAATCGCGCCTGCGCCGTTTGGCAGCGCCGAGCCTGCAGATCAATCACCGGTTTCAAACACCCCGCGATGAGTCTTCTGCACAGCGATTGAACGCCGTGACACATCTAGCCCGCATATTTCACCGGGACCGCCGTTTTGAAGCGTTTTCATTGGGAAAGTCTGTGTTTTCCTCAAATCCAAATTGGATTCCATCAAAACGGCTCAGCGCGTGCCGCATCGTTTTGGCGGGCGCAGGAACGCACAAGCCTCCTTCCCAATAGCAAGTGCTATTGGGTCGTCACCTTGCGCGCCCCTACATCCCGCTAAAACGCGCGGCCCACGCTGCCCCGGTGAAATATGCGGGCTAATTTAGCAACCCAGTTCGCTCTGTACGGTAGCGCACAGACCCGCCACCACAGGCCCGATACCGTGAAGGCGTGAAATCACAAACACGGTCACCCGCACCCACCCAGCGCCACGTCGCCACGCGAAGCGAGGCGCATCGCTGGTGCGAAGGCTTTGCGTTAGATCAAGTCACGCAGTGGCAACGGGTCGCAGACTGACCCTGCCAAGCCAAACCACCGCCTACACCTGAAGAGGAACACGCTATGACCCCCTCGGCCGCATCAACTTCCGCGAGCAAGCCCGCACCCCGTACACCCGGCACGCTGGGCCTCGGCTTGCTGGTTGCGCTGGTGGTCGGCTCGATTGTGGGCAGCGGCATTTTTGGCTTGCCGCAAAACATGGCGTCGGCTGCTGGTGCGGGTGCCATTTTGATTGGCTGGTTGATCACCGGCGTGGGCATGTTGATGCTGGCGCGGGTATACCAAATGCTGGCTGTGCGCAAGCCCGCGCTGGACAACGGTGTGTATGCCTACGCCCGCGCCCTGGCAGGCGAATACGTGGGTTTCAACTCGGCCTGGGGCTACTGGGTGAGCGCATGGATTGGCAACGTGGGTTACCTGGTGGCGGCCTTCGGTGCGCTGGGGTATTTTTTCCCCGTGTTTGGCGAGGGCAACACGCCCGCTGCGGTGCTGGGCGCATCGATTGTGGTGTGGGTGGTGCATGCGCTGGTGCTGCGCGGTATTCAAGGTGCCACGGTATTGAACGCAGTGGTCACGCTGGCAAAGATTGCACCGCTACTGATTTTTATTGTGCTGGTGGCGCTGGCGTTTGAGGTCAAGACCTTTCGCATCGATTTTTGGGGCACCGAGAAGCTGGGCTCGGTGCTCGATCAAGTCAAAAGCACCATGCTGGTCACGGTGTGGGTGTTCATTGGTATTGAGGGGGCCAGCGTGTATTCGGCCCGGGCGCGCAACCGGGCTGACGTGGGCCGTGCCACGGTGATCGGGTTTGTGATCTGCCTGGGCTTGTTAATGGCGGTGTCCTTGCTGTCGCTGGGTATCTATTCACAGCCTGAATTGGCAGGCTTGAAGAATCCGTCAATGGCCGGCGTGCTGGAAAAAGCTGTGGGCACCTGGGGCGCGGTGCTCATTTACGTGGGGCTGATGGTGTCGGTGGGCGGTGGCTTTCTGGCCTGGACCCTGCTAGCCGCCGAATCGCTTTTTACCCCCGCAGGCGGCGGTGTGATGCCGCAATGGCTGGCCCGCTCCAACAGCAACGGCGTACCGGCCAATGCGCTGTGGCTGACCAACGGCATGGTGCAGATTTTTCTGCTGGTGACACTATTCTCCAAAGCCTCATACCTCGCGCTGATCTCACTGTCCACCGCGATGATTTTGGTGCCCTACCTGTTCAGCGCGCTGTATGGCTTGAAGGTGGCCTTCAACGGTGAAAGACCTGCCAACACCGCACGCCAATCGACCACCGACGGCGCGACCTTCAGCCGCGCCGATGTGCCTATTGCCGCCCTGGCTGCCATCTATTGCGCGTGGCTTTTGTATGCGGCTGGTTTGAAGTATTTGCTGCTGGCTGCCCTGCTCTATGCACCCGGTGCCATTTTGTACATCGTGGCCAAGCGCCAGCGCGGGCAAACCGCTTTTACAGGGCGCGAGTGGTTGGTGCTGGCGCTGCTGGTGGGCCTGGCCGTGGTAGCCGTGTATTTGCTCAGCGTCGGTCAACTCAAGTTATGAGGCTGTTCTGGCCACCGGACCGACACGGTGAGCCAGGGAATGTCGTTGCACACCTTCAACCTGGAGATTTCGCCATGCCTGACCCTTCCCCGATTCCACACCCTGCCCCCAAGGGCGTTTTCTCAGAAGTCGGCCGCTTGCGCAAAGTGCTGGTTTGCCGCCCCGGTCTGGCGCAACAGCGCTTGACGCCCGCCAACTGCGAGGCGCTGTTGTTCGACGATGTGCTGTGGGTCTCGCAGGCCCGCAACGACCACTACGCTTACACCAGCGCCATGACAGCGCGCGGCATTGAGGTGCTGGAAATGCATGACCTGTTGGCCGATGTCATGGCCATTCCCGCCGCACGCAGCTGGCTTTTGGACCACAAGCTGGGCCCCCATTTCGTGGACAGTGAAACCAGCGCCCTGCTGCGCCCCTGGCTGGAAGAGCTACCACCCGCGCGCCTGGCTGAACACCTGATTGGCGGGGTGGCGCGGGCTGAAGTGCCCTTTGAAACTGCGGGCTTGCTCGCCCAATGCGCCGCCCCGTCGGACATGCTGATACCGCCGCTGCCCAACACGCTCTTTACCCGCGACAGCAGTTGCTGGATTCACGAAGGCGTGGTGCTGTGCCCGATGTACTGGCCCGCGCGTCAGCAGGAAACCCGGCTCATGGCGGCCATTTACCGCTTTCATCCGATGTTCGCGGGCATGAAGTCGCCGGCTGGCGATGTTGAGGCCAAAGAGCTATGGGGCGACCCCGATGAACCCCATGGCCTGGCCACCGTAGAAGGTGGCGACGTGATGCCTCTGGGCAATGGCGTGGTGCTGATCGGCATGGGTGAGCGCAGCTCCCCGCAGGGCGTGAGCAGCCTGGCGCGTGCCCTGTTTGCCAGTGGCAGCGCCACCCAGGTGCTGGCTGCGCAGCTACCCAAGTCGCGCGGTGCCATGCACATGGACACGGTGCTCACGTTTTGCGATGTGGACTTGGTAACCATCTTCCCGGACGTGGTGGACAGCATCCGCGTGCACAGCCTGCGCCCCGGCACCTCCAGCACGATGCTGGATGTGCGCACCGAGAGCAAACCGTTTTTGGAGGTGTTGGCCCAGGCCATCGGCGTGCCCAAACTGCGCACGGTGGCCACCGGTGGTGACGCCTTTGAAGCCGAGCGCGAACAGTGGGACGACGGCAACAACCTGCTGGCTCTGGCGCCGGGCGTGGTGATGGCCTACAACCGCAACGTTTACACCAACACCTTGCTGCGCAAGGCGGGTGTGGAGGTCATCACCATCCCCAGCAGCGAGCTGGGGCGTGGTCGCGGCGGCAGCCATTGCATGAGTTGCCCCATCGAGCGGGAGGCTCTATGAGTTTCAACCTGCGCAACCGAAGTCTTCTAGACCTGAAAGACTTCTCGCCACGCGACATCCGCTTCCTGATTGACCTGGCTGCGGAACTCAAGCGCAGCAAATACGCTGGTAACGAAATGCCGCGCCTGCAAGGCAAAAACATTGCGCTGATTTTTGAGAAAGCCTCTACCCGCACGCGTTGCGCGTTTGAGGTGGCGGTGCATGACCAGGGCGGGCATGTGACCTACATCGACTCACACGGCTCGCAGTTGGGCCACAAAGAATCATTGAAGGACACTGCCCGCGTGCTGGGGCGGCTGTATGACGGTATTGAGTACCGGGGCTTTGCGCAAGCCAAAGTACAAGAGCTGGCGCGTTTTTCCCATGTGCCGGTGTGGAACGGCCTGACGGACCAGGCCCACCCCACGCAAATTTTGGCCGACCTGCTCACCATGCAGGAGTTTGGCGAAAAGCCCCTGCACGAGTTGTCGTTTTGTTACCTGGGCGATGCCAGCTTCAACATGGGTTGCTCGCTGCTGGTGGGTGGCACGCAAATGGGCATGGACGTGCGCATTGCGGCACCTGGCAGCTTGCAACCGCCAGCCGATCTGCAAGCCGAAATGCAACAACTGGCAAAGACAACAGGGGCACGCATCACCATCGAAACCGACCCGCTCAAAGCCGTGGCGGGTGCCGACTTTGTGTACACCGATGTGTGGGTGTCCATGGGCGAGAGCGATGACGTGTGGAAGCAGCGCATCGAGCAACTGATGCCCTACCAGGTGACCACTGCGCTGATGCAAGCGACCGGTAAACCGCGCAGCCGCTTCATGCACTGCCTGCCCGCTTTTCACAACCTGGACACCGAGGTGGGCCGGGAGATTCATCAAAAGTATGGCCTCAGCGAAATTGAAGTAACCGAGGAGGTGTTCGAGTCCGAAGCATCCGTTGTGTTTACCCAGGCCGAAAACCGCATGCACACCATCAAGGCCGTGCTGGTGGCGACGCTCGCATGAAGCTCGTCGTGGCGCTCGGTGGCAACGCGCTCTTGCGGCGCGGTCAGGCCTTGAGCGCCGACAACCAGCTGGAAAACATCCGCCGCGCCGCAGCGCAACTGGCCCGCGTGGCCTTGGTGCACGACATGGTGCTCACGCACGGCAACGGCCCGCAAGTGGGCTTGCTGCTCCTGCAATCGGCTGCTTACAAACCTGTGCAACCCTACCCGCTGGACGTGTTGGGCGCTGAGACGGAAGGAATGATTGGCTACCAGCTGGAGCAGGAGCTGGCCAACCTGCTGCCCGAGGACCGCACCGTGGTGACCTTGCTGACCCGCACCGAGGTCGACCCCCTCGACCCCGCCTTTACCCACCCTACCAAGCCAGTAGGGCCGATGTACACGCAGGAAGAAGCGCAGCGCCTGGCTCTCGATAAAGGCTGGACCGTGGCGCCCGACGGCAACGGTTTCAGGCGCGTGGTGGCTTCGCCCGCGCCGCTGCATGTGCTGGGCATTGCGCCGATGGCATGGTTGCTGGAAAAAGGGGCGCTGGTGATTGCGGCGGGTGGCGGCGGCATACCGGTTGTCCGCACGGGTGCAGGTGGGCACCGCATGCAAGGCATTGAAGCCGTCATCGACAAAGACCTGTGCGCCGGTTTGATTGCGCAAGCCTTGCAAGCCGACTGCCTGGTGATTGCCACCGATGTGGCCGCTGTTTATGTCGACTGGGGGCAACCCAGCCAACGCGCCATAGGCCGCACCACGCCAGCAGCCCTGGCACAACACACTTTTCCAGCGGGGTCGATGGGCCCCAAGGTGCAGGCCGCAACCCAATTCGTGACTGCCACCGGCAAGCGCGCCGTGATTGGATCACTCGACGAAATTGAAGCACTGCTGGCGGGAACCGCTGGTACCCAGATTTGTGCTGACGAAACACCCACCCCAACCGAAAGTAAGCGATGAAACTCAAGTGCTCTGCAATTTGTATTGCTTCTATCGCCTTGTTCACGGCGCATGCGTGCCTCGCGCAATCCGCAACCCCGCCAGACGCCGAAGCCAAGCCCCCGCTGCGCATCTACGGCTTCATCGAGGGCCATGCGATTCACGACTTCAAACGCGCAGGGCCTTCCGACCGTTTCACCGACCTGGCTTCGCAGCCGCTGTCCAGCAGCTTTGGCCCCAAAGGCCGTGGCCAGTCCACGTTAGAAACCTCGCGCCTCGGCCTCGAAGGCAACGCAAGGCTGCAAGGTGCACCGCTCACCGCCAAATTCGAAATCGACTTCTACTCCTACAGCGATCCTGACCGCTACCGCCCCCGCATTCGCCAGGCTTATGTGGAGACGGGTGGTTGGCTGCTGGGCAAAACATGGTCCACCTTTATGGACCTGGACAACCTGCCCGAAACAGTCGATTTCAATGGTGCCGTGGGCGCACCGTTCTCTCGGCGCACCATGCTGCGCTACAGCTTTGGTGACGACAAAACCACCGCCAAATTCACCGTTGCGCTGGAAGACCCGCGCGACCAGTTTGTCGGCGGCAGTGCCAACGAAAACATGCCGCAACTGGTGGCGCGGGTGGACAAAACGTTTGACTGGGGCGCCCTGAATGCCCGCGTGTTGGCGCACGAAAAGCGTTCATTTGCAGAAACCCGGCGTGGCTACGGTGTGGCAGTGGGTGGCCGCTACAAGCTCTCGGACAAAGACGTGCTGATGGCCCAATACACGCGGGTCGATGGCGACATTGATCAGCTCTACGGGGCTAACGGCTACAGCATCGACAGCGCAACCGGCCGCATTGCCTTCGACAGAAACCAGGGCGTGGTGCTGGGCTATGCCCGCAACTTCAGCGACCAATTGCGCGGCAACGTGGTGGTGGGCTTTAACCGTGGCAAGACCGCGCAAATATTTGACAACCGCACCCTGAGTCAGGTGTTTTTTAACCTGATTTACACACCGATCAAAAATCTGGAACTGGGTGGCGAGTTGATTTACGGCAAGCGCGAGACGTTCACCGCCGAGACGGGCTCCATGCTACGCGCCGATTTGATGGTGCGCTACAGCTTTTGACAGTTATTGAGCAGAGTTGAGTTGCGCTGTGACGAGCCCATCAACCCTGCTCACACAGTGGTTCAGCAGCGTCCTGCACCGGCGTCGGCGGCAGCGGTTTTTTACCCGCCCCGTGCAGCCGCACACCGCATCCAGCCCCGGCACGCCCACAGCACCCGACCAAGCGCACACCGATGAATTGCTGCGTGTTGCGCACGATGAACCCGCCGCCGCTCTTGAACGGCTTCAGTCCCAACCAGACGGTCTGAGCGCGCAGGAAGCTGCCAAGCGCCTGCGGCGAGTGGGTAGCAACGAGATTGAGCACGAAAAGCCGTTGCCGTGGTGGCTGCACCTGTGGCACTGCTACAGCAACCCATTCAATTTGCTACTCACCGTATTGGCCTTGGTGTCTTGGGTCACCAGCGATGCCAAGGCCACGGTGGTCATCGGCGTCATGGTGGTGCTCAGCACCGTGGTGCGCTTCGTGCAGGAGGGTCGCTCACACCGCGCGGCTGAAAGCCTGAAAGCCATGGTGCGCAACACCGCAACCGTGTTGCGTCCCAAAGACCCAGCGAAGCCTGGCGCTGCGCCGCTCACACTGAATGCCTCACAGAACCAGCTGGAAGTCCCCATCCGGGAGCTGGTGCCGGGCGACCTGGTCGCGCTTTCGGCGGGCGACATGATTCCGGCAGACTGCCGTGTGATTGCCGCACGCGACTTGTTTGTCGCTCAGGCCGCGATGACCGGTGAGTCCATGCCGGTTGAAAAGTTTGTGCAGCGCCATGGTGAGAGTGAGGCTGCGCTGGAGCAGAGCAACCTGGTCTTCATGGGCACCAACGTCGTGTCCGGCACAGCCACCGCGCTGGTGGTCGCCACCGGTAACCGAAGCTACTTTGGCGCACTGGCCAGCCGCGTGGTGGCAACCGACCGTACGCCCACGGCGTTTCAGGCGGGCATCAACAGCGTGAGCTGGTTGCTTATCCGCTTTGCGCTGGTGATGGTTCCCATCGTGTTTTTCGTCAACGGTTTCACCAAGGGCGACTGGGGCGAAGCTTTCCTTTTTGCCCTGTCGGTCGCGGTGGGCTTGACGCCGGAGACGCTGCCCATGGTGGTGACCTCCACCCTGGCTAAAGGCGCAGTGGCTTTGTCGCGCAAGAAGCTCATCGTCAAACACCTGGAGGCGATTCAGAACTTTGGTGCGATGGATGTGTTGTGCACCGACAAAACCGGCACCCTGACGCAAGACAAAATTGCTCTAGCCCGCAAAACCGATGCTTTCGGCACCACCAGCGACGAGGTGCTGCACTACGCTTTTTTAAACAGCTACTACCAGACCGGCCTGAAAAACCTGCTGGACCATGCGGTGCTGGAACACCTGGAGCTGCCAGCAGCACTCAACCTGAAGCAGGGCTACCGCAAGATTGACGAGGTGCCATTTGACTTCTCGAGGCGGCGCATGTCGGTCATCGTGTCGGTGCTCGCAGCGTCTGACGCTGAGTCCCTGGACAAGGCCAAGCCTGACACCGCGCCAGTGGTCGACGCACCGCATCGGCACGAGCTGATTTGCAAGGGCGCTGTGGAAGAAGTGCTGACGATATGTACCCATGTGCAGATCGTCGAGGGCAACGTACCGAAGCAGGTGCTTTTCGATGCGCCGATGCGCGCCCGCGCGCTAGCGTTCGCGGGCGAGCTGAACCAGGAAGGCCTGCGTGTGGTGGCGGTGGCCATCAAACAAATACCGCATGCCCAGACCGTTTATTCGAAAAGTGACGAAGCCGGGTTGACCTTGATGGGCTTCATCGGCTTTCTCGATCCACCCAAAGAATCAGCCGCACCGGCCTTGAAAGCACTGGCCGCCCACGGTGTGGCCGTGAAGGTGTTGACGGGAGACAACGACCTGGTCACCGCGCGCGTGTGCAATCAGGTCGGGTTGTTCACTGGGTCGGCTGGACAGGCGTTGCTGGGCCACCAGGTCGAAGCCATGGATGACGCGGCGCTGGCCTTGGCCGTTGAGAAACATCAGCTGTTCGCCAAGCTCGCGCCCCTGCACAAAGAGCGCATCGTGCGGGCCTTGCGTGCCAACGGGCATGTGGTGGGGTTCATGGGTGACGGCATCAACGACGCACCCGCTTTGCGCGCTGCCGACATTGGCATCTCGGTGGATAGCGCGGTAGACATTGCCAAAGAGGCTGCCGACATCATCTTGTTGGAAAAAAGTTTGATGGTGCTGGACGACGGCGTGATTGAGGGTCGCAAGACTTTTTGCAACATGCTCAAGTACATCCGCATGACGGCCAGCTCCAACTTTGGCAATGTGCTGTCGGTGCTGGTGGCCAGCGCATTCCTGCCGTTTTTGCCCATGCTGCCCCTGCAGCTGCTGGTGCAAAACCTGTTGTACGACTTCTCGCAGGTGAGCATTCCGTTTGACAACGTCGACGCCGAACTGGTGAGCAAACCCCTGAAATGGAACCCAGCCGACATTGGTCGTTTCATGCTGTTCTTTGGGCCGATCAGCTCGATTTTTGACATCAGCCTGTTTGCGGTGATGTGGTGGGTGTTCAGCGCCAACACGGTGGCCGAACAGGGGATTTTCCAGTCGGGCTGGTTTGTGGTGGGCCTGCTGACCCAGACGCTGGTGGTTCACATGATTCGCACACCGAAGCTGCCCTTCATTCAAAGCCGCCCCGCACCCCTGCTGATTGGCATGACGCTGACCATCATGGCCATCGGCTTGTATCTGCCGATGTCGCCGCTGGCCGGGTACTTCAAATTGCAGCCTTTGCCGCCTGCTTACTTTTTATGGCTACTCGGCATTCTGGGCGGCTATTGCGTGCTGACCAGCTGGATGAAGCAGTTTTATGTCAAGCGCTTTGGCTGGCAGTGAAGTTGCAGAAACCGAAAAGCCCACAACCATGCGCTGTGCGCGGTGGTTCAACCTGCGCGGCTGCGCTTCAAGTGCAGCGTGGGTCGCTTGAAGGAAACATCCACTGGCGGGCGCTGTAAAGGCCCTGGTTGACCGTTTGCCGACCCACCAACGGCTAGGCGTGGCGCCGCACGCGAAGGTTCAAAGTGGTCAAACATGGCCCGTGTCGCCGCGCCATTGCCACTGGGGTTGGGGCCAGTTGCTGTTGACAGATTCATAACTGATGCTTTCGTGGTGAAGGAGCCGCCATTGAGGACCCAAACCACAGTGCCGTCTGTGCGATGCCGCACCTTGATCTGCACGACAACCCTGAAACGCTATCTATTTCATAGCTGCTTGAGCAATATTCACAGGGGCTAGCGACCCATTTGGCACTAAAGCAGCCATAACGCTTCAAAAACGTAACGATTGGAATCTGGGAGGTGTTCCGCGAGTTTTGTGTTGAATGCGGCAATGTGCCCGGCAAAGGGAGCGGAATATGACCCCGTTTTTTCCTGACGCTCAACAGCTTACATAGCCAAAACAGCCACTAGCCCTTTTATATACTGCTCAAGCAGCTATATATTTTATAGCAATAGACGCTGTGTTCGCTAGCGCACAGACGGGATGACAGGGTGCCACTACGCTGAGTTTTCACCCCACACGATTTGCGCAAGGCACTTGATGATCCTTCTATCTCCCATTCCCAAAACCGCAGCGGCTGGGCGCGGTGGCTGAACCGGTGTCCGACGTCGCCTGCACCCGCTGGGAAGATGTCGCCGCGTCCACCCAAGCCAACACCCAAGACGGCCTGACAATCCAAGAAGCCCAGCGCCGCCTGGCCGTCAATGGCCCCAATGAGCTCACGTCAGAGCCGCCGCCTGCCCAGTGGCGACAGGCACTGGCGCAGTTTCAAGACCCGCTGGTGTACCTGCTGCTTGCCGCTATCGCCATTGCGCTGATGGCGTGGTGGATAGAGGGCCAGGTCGGCTGGCCGATCGATGCGGTGGTGATTGCCGTCGTGGTGCTGCTCAACGGGGTTTTGGGCTTCGTTCAGCAAGCCAAGGCCGACCAGGCTGTCGCAGCGTTGCAGCGCATGACGGCGGCCACCTCGGCGGTGATGCGCGGCGGGCAGGCGGTGCGGGTGCCGAGCGCGGAGTTGGTGGTGGGCGACTTGCTGGTGCTGGGCGAAGGCGACTCGGTGGGGGCCGACGCACGCCTGATTGAAACCCACGCCTTGAGCGTGCACGAAGCCTCGCTGACTGGAGAGAGTCAGGCCATTCAAAAAGACCCGACCACGCTGGACAAACCGGCCAGCCTGGGCGATCAGTTGAACCGGGTGTTCAAGGGCACCTCGGTGTCACAAGGCACCGGGTTGGCTGTGGTCACAGCGTGCGGCATGCAAACCGAGATGGGCCAAATTGCCCATTTGCTGCAAGCCACGGTGGAGCCGCCCACGCCGCTGCAAACCGAGGTGGCCCATGTGGGGCGCATGCTGGGCGTGGCAGTGGTAGTGATTGCTGTGGTGGTGGTCGCCACGATTGCCGCACTGTCGGACATTCGCAGCGTGGCCGATGTAGTGCCCATCTTGCTGCTCGGCGTGTCGCTGGCGGTGGCTGCGGTGCCGGAGGGTTTGCCAGCCATCCTGTCGGTGGTACTGGCGCTGGGCGTTCAGCGCATGGCAAAGCATCACGCGATTGTTAAAAAGCTGTCGTCGGTTGAAACCCTGGGGTGCGCCTCGGTGATTGCGTCGGACAAAACCGGCACCTTGACGCGTGCTGAAATGACGATTCAAAAGATCATTACCGCATCGGGCAGCACCGAAGTGACCGGCGTGGGCTATGCGCCGCAGGGGCAGGTATTGCACGCGGGCGCGCCGCTGGCCGCTGGGCCCGTGTTGGCGGAGCAAACGGTGCTGCTGGGGGGCGGTAGCCTGGCGGGCAACGCCGACTTGCGCCAGGCAGCAGATGGGCAGTGGGAGATTCACGGCGACTCCACCGAGGCGGCCTTTTTGGTGGCCGAGCGCAAGCTGGGTACAGCTGATCTAGAGCAAAGCCGCAAGCGCCGTTTCGAGCGCATCTCCGAGATTCCCTTCACATCCCAGCGCAAGCTGATGTCTACGGTGGAGAAAGACCACGACCACGGCGACGCGGTGATGCTGATTACCAAAGGCGCACCCGACGTGCTGCTGCATCGCTGCACGCGCGCCCGCGTGGGCCTGGATGTGGTGCCGCTCGACGAGGCGCTGCGCGCGAAAATTCTGGCGGACGTGGAAACGCTGTCCAACGCAGCCTTGCGCACCCTGGCCGTGGCCTACCGCCCGCTGGACGCCGACGAAGACATTGAGGGCGGTCACCCGCTGGAGCGTGACCTCATTTTTGTCGGCACGGTGGGCATCATGGATCCGGCACGCCCAGAGGCAGCGGTGGCGATTGGCGAGGCGCATCGCGCGGGCATTCGGGTGGTGATGATTACCGGCGACCACCCGTCGACGGCGCTGCGGATTGCGCAAGATTTAGACATCGTCAAAGCCGGAGCGGCTGCTTTGACGGGTACGCAAATCGAGGCCATGGACGACGCTGCGCTGGCCCAGGCCGTGCGCGAAACCTCCGTGTTTGCGCGGGTGGCACCGGCGCACAAGCTGCGCATCGTGGCGGCGCTGCAATCCGGTGGTCAGGTGGTGGCGATGACGGGCGACGGTGTGAACGACGCACCGGCGCTGAAAGCCGCCAACATCGGCATTGCCATGGGCATCACCGGAACCGAGGTCACAAAAGAGGCGGCCAAGATGATTCTGGCGGACGATAACTTCGCCACCATCGTGCAAGCGGTGCACGAAGGCCGCGCGGTGTTTGACAACATCCGCAAGTTTTTGCGCTACCTGCTGTCGTCCAACATGGGCGAGGTGCTCACTGTTTTTCTGGGCGTGGTGGGTGCGAGCGTGATTGGATTGACGGGGCTTGGGGGCGGCACCGATGGCGCATCTGTCGTGCTTCCGCTACTGGCCACCCAGCTGCTGTGGATCAATCTGGTCACCGACTCCGGCCCCGCGCTGGCGCTGGGTGTTGACCCGCCGGTGGGCGATTTGATGGCCCGCAAGCCCCGGCCCCTCACCGAGCGGCTCATCAATACCCGCATGTGGCTCGATGTGGTGGAAATTGGCTTGGTGGTAGCGGTGCTCACGCTTCTGACGATGGACATGTATTTGCCTGGCGGTTTGATCTCGGGCGAAGGGGACTTGACCATGGCCCGCACCGCCGCCTTCAACGTGCTGGTCTTTGCCAGCTTGTTCAACTGCCTGGCCGCCCGCTCAGACATCACGAGCGCTTTTGTCGGGCTGTTTGCCAACCGCTGGCTGTGGGGAGCGATTGCACTGTCTGCGTTGCTGCAGGTGGCGGTGGTTCACATCGGCTTTTTGAACGTGGCCTTTGGCACAACGCCGCTGACACTGGCGCAATGGGGCGTGTGCGTGGGCATGGCCAGCGGTGTGCTGGTGTACAGCGAGCTGCGCAAGGCGGTCACCAGGCTTTGGCAGGCAAGGCAGCGATGATTCGCAAACCAGGCCCTGACAAGCTGTTTTAAGCAAAATACGGCTGCAACCCTTGTAAATACTGCTCAAGCAGCTATCCATTTAATAGCACAGGATCCATCATGGCAAGACATGCAGAAATACACAAAACCCAGCGTATTGGCTGGCTGCGCGCGACGGTGCTGGGAGCCAACGACGGCATCGTGTCCACCGCCAGTTTGCTGGTGGGCATTGCCGCTGCAGGTGGTTTTGACGCCCTGCTGGTGACCGGTATTGCCGCGCTGGTGGCCGGCGCGATGTCGATGGCGGCGGGGGAATATGTGTCGGTCTATTCGCAGGCCGACACGGAGAAGGCCGATCTGTCGCGCGAAGCCGCCGAGCTGCTCGCCAACCCTCAAGCCGAGCAACGCGAGCTGAGCGCCATTTACGAGAAACGCGGGCTCACGCCGCAGCTGGCGCAACAAGTTGCCCAGCAGTTGATGGCACACGACGCCTTGGGTGCCCACGCACGCGACGAGCTGGGCCTATCGCCCGAGCTCAGCGCCCGCCCCCTCCAAGCCGCTCTGGCGTCCGCCGCCAGCTTCGCGGTGGGGGCGGCACTTCCGCTGGTCGTGGGGGCGTTGGCACCCCCGCAATATGTGATTGCAGCCATTTCGGTCACCGCCATTGCCTTCCTGGCACTCTTGGGTGGCGTTGCCGCGCGGGCGGGTGGTGCCAAGCTGTGGCCCAGCGTATTACGGGTGACGTTTTGGGGTGCGCTGGCGATGGCGGTGACGGCGGGTGTGGGGGCCTGGTTTGGGGCGGCGGTATGAGCTAAACCAAGCCCATGGCGTCTTTCAAACCCAGTTCCACTAATCGCAGGTCTTGCGCAGACAAGCTACCCACCCGGTTGAGTACCCGCGTGGCCTTGTTCACCGTAGTCAACTGGTCGCAAACCGCCACTGAATTGACTCCAGCAGACGGCACGGGTACCGCAAAAATCTCCACCGGGGTGGGCGATGACGACAGCGGCACCACCATCACCGTGCGGCGGATTTTGTTGATCGCATTGCGAGAGATCACCACGGCGGGGCGGCGTTTGACGATTTCACTGCCTACTTTGAGCTCAGCCCCTTTGGGTGGGTCAAAGTCAACGATGTAGATGTCACCGCGCCGGATTTCGGTTGCTATCACTCCAGCGCCTCGCCGGCCACAGCATTCACGTCATCCGAGGCAGCTCGCACATCCGCAAAATCAGCACGCGACTCCACCTGCAGAGCCAAACGTTCAATGTGCTGCTCACGCGCCAACTCCCGGCGTGCGATTTCCTCGCGCATCAAGCGCTCAACTTCCTGGCTTCGTTCGCGAAAAGGCACCAAGTCGCGAAAACGGTTCAAAACTTCGTCTGTGATACTGAATAAGGCACGGGCTGTCATGAGCTGGCTCCATTGAACTGAAAAATGACGCAGTATATACAGCGTCATTTTTCAGTCCACCTCACGCGACAATCTCCCGCCGACTAGAAATCAGCGAGCCAAATACCCGCCATCTACCGGTAAATAAGCCCCCGTCACAAACGACGCCCGGTCTGAAGCCAGCCAGGCCACCAATTCAGCCACTTCTTCGGGCTGACCCAAGCGCCCAATCGGGTGGGCTTTGATGAGCATGGCTTTCACTTCGGGGTTGCCTTCCAGGCCCGCCACCAGCGGCGTGTGAATGAAGCCGGGTGCCACCGCGTTGATGCGGATGCCGTGCGCGCTGTACTCAATGGCGGCTGCCTGCGTCAGGCCCACCACGCCATGTTTGGCGGCGGTGTAGGCCGAATTGGTGGCCGAGCCTACCGCGCCCAGGATCGAGGCCATGTTGATGATGGAGCCACCACCCGTTTTGAGCATGGCCGCAATCTGCTCGCGCATGCCAAAAAAGACGCCGTTCAAATTGATGTTGATCACGTTGGCCCAGCCGTCCAGCGGGTACTGTGCGACCGGGGCACTGGGTCCGCCAATGCCTGCGTTGTTGCAGGCCACATCCAGTCGCCCGAAATGCGACACCGCGCGGTCCACGAGCGTTTTCGCGTCAGCCGGTTTTCCCACATCGGTCTCGACAAACAGCGCATGCCCACCCTTGGCCCGCACCATCTCGGCGGTTTCTTCGCCCTGGACCGCGTTGATGTCGCTGACCACCACCTTGGCACCTTCGCGCGCCCACACCAAGGCCACTGCGCGGCCAATGCCAGAGCCACCGCCGGTAACCAACGCCACTTTGTTTTTCAACATAAAAAGTCCTGTCAAATGCTCGCCGCGACAGCCGCAACGGTGCAGGGACAGTAGGCCTGGCGGCAAGGGCTGTCGGTGCGATAGCGCACATGCGCAGAGTTTTGTTTACAGGGGGCTTATGTTGGCTAGCGCACAGACCAACCACGGTGAGTCAGGCAAGGTCAATTCATGGTCATCAACAGAGCAGCTGAATGAAAATCCTGTTAGCAGTAGACGGAAGCGACTACACCAAGCGCATGCTGGCCTACCTGGCCGCAAACAACGAGTTGCTGGGGCCTGACCACGACTACACCGCGTTCACCGCGGTCACGTCCATCCCTGCCTTCGCCACGCGCTTTGCCGGCACGCAAGCGACCAAAGAACGATATGACGAGCAGGCCCAGCAGGTGCTGGCTCCTATCAAGGCATTTGCCGACCAGCAAGGGTGGAAAGTGCAGCTAAGGCATGCGGCAGGCTACCCGGCGGATGTGATTGCTGCCTTTGCCAATGAACACAAGCCAGACCTGCTCGTGATGGGCACGCACGGCGAGACTGCGCTGAGCAATCTGGTGCTGGGCTCGGTGGTAACCGGTGTGCTGGCGCGATGCAAGGTTCCGGTGCTACTGATTCGATAGCTGGTTGCGCAAATGGGGCGGTACCTGGATGGCCATAACATCCAGGTGCTTGCCATTGCCGCCCGGCATTCGAAAAGTCTCTCAAGCCTGAAACCGGTCAAACCCGTATAGAGCCGCCACCACCAGCGCGGCTGCCACGGGTCCTGCCAACGGGGAGACGATGCACACCAGCACCGGTGCCACCATGAGCAAATGGCGCAAACCCCAGCTGTACAGCAACCCCGCGCGGCGAAGGTAGGCCACTGCCGTCGGCCCCCAGCGCTGCCGTTCTTCAGACTCCACCGGCATGGAAAGAATGAAACCCACGTGGTTGTAGTAGCGCACCGCCATCGCCGAGCAAACCAGCGAAGCAAACAGGACAGCCATCAACACCAGCTCCATGGCCAGTCGGGCAGTGAAGTGGTATGCCAGATTGTTCAGGTTGCCGTCCAACGTGCCAAACGACGAGCTGATGGACGGTGCCAGCAGCGTTGCGGACCCTATCAAGCCCAGCGCTGCGGTCGATGCCGTCATCGTGGCCGACATGAGCGAGTTGCGCAGTGTTTGCACAGCCAGAATTTCTGATCCCCGCTGCTTGGAGAGCGCTGCAAACCATTCTTCCCGCAAATTGGCATGGGCCGAGCGCGCCAGCGATGTCGGGCTGCGGCGCTGCAGCCACAGCAGCCACAGCTCGTAGGCCACCAGCATGGCCACCGTGATGCCAGCTGCCATCCAGGCGACTGTGGGTGTCATGCACGCATCACCGTCATGCAGTGCGCGAGGTCGCTGCGCCGTGCTTTTCAAACACCGTAAAAAGCACCATGCCCACCAGCATGGCGCCCACAAACACCAGTGCTTTGGGCTCGCCCATGCCCAGCGCCACCAAGCCTGGGCCCGGACAGAAACCGGCAACGCCCCAGCCGACGCCAAACAAGGTGCTACCCATCACCAGACGGCGGTCAATGCTCGTAGCGGTAGGCAGCTTCATCTGCGCACCGATAAACGAAAGGGTGCGCTTTTTGGCCACCAGAAACGCAAAAAATCCGACCCCAATCGCGCCGACCATGACCAGGGCCAAAGAGGGATCCCACGCACCCGCCAGATCCAGGAAGCCCAGCACTTTGGCCGGGTTGGCCATGCCGGAAACAATGAGCCCCAGGCCGAACACCAGGCCCGACAACAGCGAAGACAAGACAAACATGCAGATCCCCTTAAACGCCGACCAGATGGCGCAGCACAAACACGGTTACAAAGCCGGCGCCCATGAAGACGGCTGTGGCCACCGCTGATCGCGGCGACAGCCGCGACAGGCCGCAGACGCCGTGCCCACTGGTACAGCCCGCGCCATAGCGCGTGCCCACCCCCACCAACAGCCCGGCTACGACCAGCGCCACATAGCCAGCGTCTATCCGTATCGGGGGCAATGCCTGAGATGCCGCATACGTGAGAGGTGCCGCCACGATGCCGGCCACAAAGGCCACCCGCCACAGCACATCACCGCGTACACGGGGCAGTAACAAATGGGTCAGCAAACCACCGAGAACGCCACTGATGCCCGCAATCCGCCCATTGAGCAGCACAAACATGGCAGCGGCCAGTCCAATCAACACGCCGCCAGCCAGGGACGACCACGGGGTAAATGCATTCCAGTCAATCGACATCAAATTTCTCCTTCAGGGCAATACAAGCGGTGCAACAGCACCAGGATTTCCAGCGTCCGGGGATCGGCCACGCTGTAGTAAATGTTCTTTCCCTGGCGGCGCGTGTTGACCATGCCGTCGTTGCGCAGCACGCCCAGTTGCTGCGAAAGGGTCGGCTGGGCAATGCCCAGCTCTTGTTCCAGCTCACTCACGCAATGCTCACCCTGCGACAACTGGCACATCAGCATCAACCGGTCTTCATTGGCCAAAATCTTGAGAACAGTGACCGCCTGCGCCGCACCGCTGCGCAACAGATCAGGGGATAGGACAGGGTGTGGGTTGTGCATCAAACAAGCATTCATTGGGTTGTTGACAACAATATACTAACTAATATATTATTAGTCAATATATTTAAAGAGAAGGTCTTGCCTCCCATGACTACCTCCATCACCACCCAGGCGTTTTTTGACCCCCACACGTGGACCGTGACCTACGTGGTGGCAGCGGTTGCCAGCGGCAAAGCGGCCATCATTGACCCGGTGCTGGACTACGACTTCAAGTCGGGCCAAACCAGCACCACGTCAGCCGATCGGGTCTTGACCTACCTCGCGGCGCAGAACTTGACGGTGGACTGGATTCTTGAAACCCACGCCCATGCGGATCATTTGTCGGGCGCGCACTACATCAAGGAGCGGGTGGGCGGGCGCGTTGCAATTGGCGAAAACATTCGCGCCGTGCAGTCGACTTTCAAGGCTGTGTTCAACCTGGGCCCGGCGCTTTCAACCGATGGCCGGCAGTTTGACCACCTGTTCAAGGACGGGGAGGTCTTTAAGATCGGTGATGTGCAGGCTGTGGCCATGCTGGTTCCGGGCCACACCCCGGCCGACATGGCCTACCGCATAGAGAACTCGGTCTTTGTCGGCGATACGCTGTTCATGCCCGACGTGGGCACGGCAAGGGCAGACTTTCCGGGTGGCGATGCGCATGCGCTGTACCGCTCCATTCACAAAGTGCTGGCTTTGCCGCCTGAGACCCAGCTGTTCGTCTGCCACGATTACCCGCCAGCGTCCCGGATGGCTCAATGGCAAACCACCGTGGCCGAGCAACGCGCGAAAAACATCCATGTGCGGGACGGCATTTCAGAGGCGCAATTCGTCGCCATGCGCACCGCCCGTGACGCAACCCTTGAAATGCCCTCGCTCATCATTCCCGCGATTCAGGTCAACGTGCAGGCTGGCGAAATGCCACCGCCAGAGTCCAACGGCATTCGCTATCTCAAGATTCCCTTGAACGCCCTGAGTAAAAACTGACAGTGACAAGCTGTGGTTGCGCCAGGCGCGCAGGCTGTGACGGGGTGCATCAGAAATGCAGCGACTCCAACCGAGTAGCCATTTTTTAGGTGGCCACGGTATGAGCACGCTGGTCACTGCCATGTAGTCGGCAACGCGCGGATTGCTTTTCAGCATTGCTTTTTCCAGCAACGGCACGCCTGAGACCGGGGCGCAACGTTGATTCTCACGGTGACTCTGAGTCCGACTTGTGTGTGGCCAGCAACTGGCCACCACGTACCGCCACCAACTCATTCTCAGCCATGGGTTCCCAAGCCTCCTGGGTTAGCGGAACACTGGCAATGAAAAACGACACCCGCTCGTCCTGCTCAATGGCGACTCCCGCCACACGAACGGGCGGCGGGTCAGCTGGTGCGCAATGCCTTTGCAGCCTCCATAGCCCAGGCGGCTCGGCGTGCTGGCTGCGCTTGTGCATCCGCTTGTGGCTGTGTGCAAACAGGGCATCGCCGTCAGCATATAAAAAATTGGCGGGCCCCAGCTTGCGCAAGTCGGCGGCAAAGGCGGCGATCACCGATAGCCGCTCGTCAAGTGGTGGCAGCGCGCTTTTGGCCCACAGGCTTTGCAGGCGGCCCAGCAGCACGCAAAACGCATGTTCTGAATCGGTTTGACCAACCGGGTGATTCGCGCCAAGACTTAATGCGGCCCCGATACTGGGCAAGTCGCCGTTGTGGGCGAAAACGTGCGTACGACCGCCCAGTTCGCGGATAAAGGGTTGGGTGTTGGCGAACTGCACTGTTCCCTGTGTGGCGTGGCGAATGTGCGAGATGGCCAGGTTTGTACTTGGTCCCTGGGTTTCGAGATAACTCACAAGCGCGCTGCCGTCAGCGGCCACAGGTTCACGGAACAGCGCCACGTCGTCCCCCTGATAAAACGCTACGCCCCAGCCATCGTGCGTGGTGCCGCCCAAGCCGCCGCGCAATGCCAGCGTGTGCAGCGAAAAAGTCAGACGGGCTGGCAGCGACGTTGACAAGGCCAGTAATTCACACATTTTGAAGAGCGCTTACGGCCCGGTTCCTGTGACCAGAAAAGTTGGTTCCTGGTCAGCCGGCATCCCGGCCAACTCTTCCTGGGTGAGCCGGGCGTAGACCTCGATGCCGTACCCCGTCGGATCGCGCAGCCACAACTCATGCAATGGCGTGCCGCGCCAGGTTGTGCGCGGCGGCTTGACGATGGGCACGCCCAGTGCCTTGGCCCGAAAGTAACTTTCAACAACCGCAGCTTTGTCTGCCACGCCCAGGCCCAGGTGGTACAGGCTGTAGGTGTCGAGTGGCTTGTCGCTGTCGTTAACCAAAAGCACCAGGTTCAAATGCAGGGCAGGCACGACAAAGGTCGAAAAACGGGGTGTTCTGTCTTTGGGCTCTGTGTCCAGAAATCGGCTGTAGAACACAGTGCTCTCGTCAAGATTGGCAACGCGAATGCTGATGTGAAATTCTGCGGGTGAAACGATCATGGACATCCGGCTTACTCCTTGACAGTGGTTGACGCCACCAGCTTCGACAACTCAACAAAGCCGACAGGCGGGCGGGTCAGCCACGGCAGGATAAACAGGCGCTTGGCCAACCCGGCAGACATGCGCTGCATCTGCTTGCGCTCGCCGGCAAGGCGTGCAGCCAGCAGCGGGTCGGCTGTTCCGGCTGCCAGCACGCTTTTGTTCAGCACCCAGGCGTAGGGTTCAATGCTGGCGCGGCGCAGGTCGTCTTGCAATGCAGCGGCTTGCGACACGGGTGTGACCTCTGGCAGCGTGACCAGAATGATTTTTGTGTAATCAGCATCCTGTAGCCGCATCAAAGGCGTGACGACGCGGCCAGCGCCGTGCCCTTCAAACTCACGCATCATTTGCCGGTGGTAGGCACCGGTAGCGTCCATCAGCAGCAGCGAATGCCCGGTGGGTGCGGTGTCCAGCACCACAAACGCGCTGCGCCCTTCGCTGACAATTTTTGAAAATGCATGAAAGACAGCCACTTCTTCGGTGCACGGCGAGCGCAGGTCTTCCAGCAGCAGGGCTTGTTCCTGCGCGTCGAGGCCGGGTGATTTGGCTGCCATGATTTTGTCGATGTAGCGCTGCGTCTCGACTTTGGGGTCGATGCGGTCAACGCGCAGGCCCGGCACATCGCCGTCGAGCGTCCCGGCCAGATGCGCTGCCGGGTCGGTGGTGCTCAGGTGCACGGTTTTGCCGCGCTGGATCAAGCCCAGCGCCAGAGCGGCGGCAACCGTCGTTTTGCCGACGCCGCCCTTGCCCATGACCATGATCAGGCCGTGCCCGGTTGCGGCCAGTTCGTCGGCCAATGCGTCAAGCCCCTTCAAGCCCAATGCTGGTTCGGTAGTTGCCAGCGCCACGGGCAGGATCGCGCCAGCATGCGTAGCCAGCAGCGCACGCAGGGCAGGCAAGCCCACCGTGTCGAAAACCCGCAGGGGTACCCGGTCTTGCGGCAGGGCGCGCAACGATTCCGGCATGTCGCGCAGCGCCTGTTGCCCCAGGGCTTCAATGGCACCTGCCACCGCATCGCTGCGGTCGGTGGCGTGAAACTCGCCGTTGACCACGAGCCGCTGGTTGTTCAGGCCCAGCGTGTGCAGTTCTTCAGACGTTCGCGCGGCCTCGACAATGGCCCCCTTGTCAGGCCGTGTGACCAGTACTACGGTGGTTTTGGCGGGGTCGCTCAGGGCATCCAGTGCAGCCTTGAAGCGCTCTTCCTGCATCTTCAACCCCGAGTGCGGCCCCAGGCAGGATGCGCCCCGGTCATTGCCCGCCAAAAAACCGCTCCAGGCCTTGGGCAGGCTCAGCAGGCGCAGGGTGTGCCCGGTCGGGGCGGTGTCAAAAACAATGTGTTTGTAATGCTCAGCGTCGCCAGACAACAGACTGGCGAATTCGTCAAAAGATGCGATCTCGGTGGTGCATGACCCAGACAATTGCTCGCGCACGGCAGCCAGTTCGGCTTCGCTGGCGCCGGTGCCCATTTGCGCCAGCACGCGCTGCCGGTATGCCTCGGCTGCGGTGTCAGGGTCGATGTTGAGAACCGACAGGCCGGGTGCGCCAGGGACGGGTGTCGGGATATTGCGCAACTCGATCCCCAGCATTTCATCGAGATTCGAGGCAGCGTCGGTACTAACCAGCAAGACCTTTTTCCCTGCATCAGCCAGCCGCAGGGCAGTGGCGGTCGACAGCGATGTTTTGCCTACGCCGCCTTTTCCGGTAAAGAAAAGGTGGCGTGTCGGTTGATCAAGAAAGCCAAACGTTTTGGGAAGTAGCCATCCTTCTACTTCTTCATGTGACGGGATGCCGCCGCTGTGTACGACTTTGCCGTCGATGATCACGGCTGGGGCTGATGTCACGCCATGGCGCTTTATCTCGTCAGGGTTTTCGATCTTGGTGATGTTTACTTTGACGCCAAAAGCGAGCGCAACTCTCTCGATCATGGTGACCGTACTGCGGCACTTGCTGCAGCCAATGCCTAAAACTTCGATTTTCATTGGATATCCTTAAAAGTTGAAATCACCTATCGCTGGGTAAATCGCATCACGGTATTGCCACTTGGCTGAAGCCCGTTAAGTGTTGGCCTTAAATCGACCGACTGGATCACACGCCAAATGAATCAATATGGATACGCTGGCTGCCGACTCCCCACCCACTCAAGGCGCGTGACACACCTCTAAGCATGCCGGGCGGGCCGGCAATGTAGATGTCTCGCCCTTCAAATAGCATTGCGTTGTGTGTAAGAACGTCCAGCACGGTACCGCGGGTAACACTCACCCGTACGCCAGCAATGACAGAATCACTTGGCTGTTCCGAAACCAGATATATGCGTAATTCCGGTGCACTTGAGACCATGTCCCGTAGCTTGTCGAGAGCATAAAAATCCGCAGTACTGCGCGTACCCCATAGCAACACCATATCGCGCTGCGGAGCAAACGCAATTTGCTGTTCAATCAAAGCCAACACTGGTGCCAGGCCAGTCCCTCCAGCGATAAACAGCAATGGCGTGCTGACCAGCGAGCGCATCGTAAAAGCACCCAAAGGTCCGCGTGCTTGAAGGTGATCACCAATTGCCATGCCGTCAAACATCCACGCAGTTAAACGGCCACCTTCGACACGCTGGATGTGCAACACAACACCGCCGTCGCTATGAGGCGCGTTTGCAATGGAATATGAACGCGATAAATAGTCACTGCCGGGATGCCAAAGCTCTATGTACTGGCCAGGCATAAACTCACAAAAACATTCGCCCTTTGTAGTTGGTGACAGGACTACCTGCAAGATATTGGGTGTTGCATGGCTGATGGACGTTACAGCGAGCTTGACTATGCGATCCGGGTGAGGGAGGGTCGAGATTGCACCCAGCATTTCGCGGCGCGCAAGCAGGTCGTCTTCAACTGCATGGCGCACTGTTGGCAGTCGTTCCAGATTCAATACTGTTTCCAACGGTGGAAATACGATTGCGTTAGCTGGACAAGTGTTGGCGCAAGTTGTGCACCCCACCATGCAATTCATCGGGTCAACTACTACTGGCTTTTTGCGTTCAAAGTCAAATCGATATACCAGCCTACTGCATCCGGTAACGCAGGTTCCGCAGCCGATACAAGTGTCTTCCAGGATGCTGGGATTCCACTGGATTTGGTCACGCGGTACGCCATGCCAAGGTTTTGTGAATTGTGGGTTAGGCATCGCGTATTCCTTTTGATTTGAGAGAAATTTTGTTGGGTGTCGCGTTGAATCGGAGCAGCCGCAAGGCATTGAGCACCACCAGCACGGTCGCCCCTTCATGTATCAGCACAGCAATACCCATGCTGGCCCAGCCGAACAGGGTTGCCGGAATCAGCAACGCCACCACACCAAATGCAGCCCACAGGTTTTGCTGGATGATGGTGTGCGAGGCGCGGCTCAGTGCAATGGCAAACGGCAGCCGTGACAGGTCACCGGCCATCAGCGCCACATCGGCGGTTTCTAATGCCACATCTGTCCCGGCACCGCCCATGGCGATACCAATGGTGGCGCGGGCCATCGCGGGTGCATCGTTCACACCGTCGCCCACCATGGCCACCTGACCATGTTCGCGCATCAGTTCATCAATGACCTTGAGCTTTTCTTCCGGCAACAGGCCTGCCCGCACTTCAGTGATGCCGACTGACGCGGCAACGCTCTTGGCAACCTGCTCGTTGTCACCCGTCAGCATGATGGTCTGGCCCACACCAAGCGAGGCCAGCCGGGTGAATACCTCCCGCATGCCAGGGCGCGGCGTGTCTGCCAGTCCCAGCACGCCGACAAAAACACCATCCTCGCGCACCATCATGGTGGTTTTGCCGCGCGATTCCAGTTGCACCACCTGTTCACGCACCGCGTCGGGCACAGCATCCGCGTCAAACAGACGCAAGTTGCCAATGCTGACTTTGCTGGACGACACCAGCGCATGCATGCCCTTGCCAGTAACGGACTGCACGTCACTGGCGGCGGGCCAGTCCAGCTTGCGCAAGCGTGCCACCTGTACGACTGCCTGCGCCAACGGATGCCCGCTGCGGCTTTCCACGCTGGCAGCAGTCGCCAGCAGGTCAGCTTCGGTGCCTACCAACGCGATCACATCCGTCACGCTGGGTTTGCCGGTGGTGATGGTGCCCGTCTTGTCAAACGCTATGACTGACAACGTGTGCAGGTTTTCCAGATGCACGCCGCCCTTGATGAGCACGCCACCGCGCGCGGCTCGGGCAACTCCGGCCAGCACCGCAGATGGCGTTGCAATGGCCAGCGCGCACGGCGAGGCTGCGACCAGGACTGCCATGGCACGGTAAAACGATTCGGCAAATGGCATGCCCAGCAGCGGCGGCACCACGATGAGCGCCGCAACACCCAGCAGCACCAGCGGCACAAATACTTTCTCGAACCGCGTGACGAAGCGTTGCGTGGGTGACTTTTCGGTCTGCGCTTCAGCCACCAGTTGCACCATGCGCGCCAGCGAGCTGTCTTTGGATAGTTTGGTGACGTCGATGGTGAGCAGACCTTCGCCGTTCACCGTGCCAGCAAAAACCTGCGCACCTACCGTTTTGTCAACCGGCATCGATTCCCCGGTAATCGCGGCCTGATCGACCGCCGAAGCCCCTGCAATGATGGTGCCATCTGCTGGAATGCGCTGCCCCGGCTTGACCATAACCTGATCGCCGCGCAGCAGTTCCTCAACCGCAATCTCAATCTCAGCGCCGTTTCGCAAAACCAGCGCGGTTTTGGGCGCCAGGTCAGCCAGCGCCTCGATGGCATGTCGGGCACGGTCCATGGCCAGATGTTCCAGCGCGTGGCCAAGGCTGAACAAGACCAAAAGTAGCGCGCCTTCTGCCCACTGCCCCAGTGCCGCCGCACCCATTGCGGCCACGATCATCAACACGTCAATGTCCAAATGGCGTTCGCGGATGCTTTGCCAGGCGTCGCGCATCGCGTAGTAGCCGCCGATCACGATAGAAGCGCCCAGCAACCCTACTGAGGCAAGCTGTGCATCTTGACGAAAGCCAAGCAGCCAGCCAGACAACAGCAAAGCGCCAGCAATGGCGCTCACCATCAACTCACGGTATTCGACATGCCAGCGCGCTTTGTGGTTTGTATCAACGACTTTGTAACCAAGTGCCTCTAGGCGCTGCACGATAGTTTTGCGGGAAACTTTATCGACGTCGTATTCCAGCCGCATTCTTTCAGCCGCATAACTCACCGAGGCTTCCAGTACGCCATCCAGTCGCTGCAAAGAATGTTCAATAACCGTCGCGCAGGTCGAACAGTCCATGCCTTCGATACGCATCAGTTCATGCTGATAGCGTGCGCTGATCTGCGCCCCAGCGGCTTTCGTCATGCTGCGCACCTGTGCGAGATTGACCTTTGCCGGGTCGTAGTGCAAACAAAGAACCGGTTTGCCATCCTGATGAACAACATGCACCTTTTCCAGCCCTTGCATCTGCAGCATGGTTGTTACTCGCGCAATGCAGGCATCCTGCTCGTCTGGAATGCCAGGCAGCACAAGCGCTAACTGGACGAAGAGCTTTTCGGTCATGCGTTTTCTGATGTGTCCGATTCAAGTCAAGCTGGAATCATGGTTTGACTTGTTTGATCAGGTCAGTTAGCGCTTGCATGACCTCGTCGTCATGCCCCACCCAAACATGACCGCCCTGCTCGAAACCGACGAACTTTGCACCCGGAATCTGGCTTGCGGTGTACGCCGAGCTGGCGTAAGTGCCAAAACTGTCATCACGCACGCTGACGATGAGCGTCGGCATGCGAACTGTCTCAAGCGCCGATGGCCCGAGGCTTTTGCCCAGCACCGAGTCACTGCGCAGGCCCGCTGCACGGTCAGAAACGGGAAGACTTCGGCTGAGCAGGATGCTCACGCGTGCCCGCTCCGCCGCGCTGGCGGCTTTGACCTGTTCTGGCGGCGTGGCCAACACGTACTGGATGACCTGATCCCTTGCGACATGAAGCCCCACCCAAAACAGAAAGTCCGAAGCAATCACCCGCATCAGCAGCGCCTCGGCCCACGGCGCCAAAGGCTTGGCTGAATCGGCAGACGTGGCGGGTTTGTAGGCGAGCGGAACCAGCAGTACCAGCGCACTGACGCGTGCCGGGTGCCGAATGGCCATCTGCAACGCCGACGGGCCACCGGCGGAGCCACCCAGCACCGCGGCTTTGTCAAGACCGAGCGCATCAAGCAAACACACATGGGCATCGGCTTGCGCAGCGGGCGAGCTATCGGCTGGCATGGGCGTGCGCAGGTAGCCAAAGCGCGACATCGCAATCACGCGAATGCCGCGTTGCGTCAGCTTGCCTGCAAACGCCATGCCCTGGTCATGGCCACCGCCGCTGCCGTGAACCATCAGCAAGGGGGTGCCTGCGCCTGCCTCCTGGTACTCGATGGGTCCGCAGCGTGTGTCGATGACCACGCTGCCTTGTGCGGCCCGGGCTCTGGCCGCTTGGATGTCGCTATCGAAACGAAAAGCTATCCACAAGCAGGTAACGACCAGTGCGACTGCAGATGCGACGACCCACTGTGTAGATCGCTTCACGATGCCAAGCCTTCTTGTGGCTGGTTGTGGTCTCGGCGACAAAGCAGCCAAACCGCTGCGAGCACCACGATGCCAATCACCAACAAATACGGCGTTTGAACCTCGTCACTGGGCAAGATGGGAATAACCGATGGCCAGGCGTTCGACGCGGTGTGCAGCGCCAGCACGGGCAACACACTGCCAGCGCTGCGGTTGAAGAGCCAGGTGTAGAAAACTGAAGTGGCAACAATCAATACAAAAAACGCCAGTACCGAGCCCTGGTTTTGAGCCGATCCCGCAATAAAAAACAGGGGTAAGTGCCACGCACCCCAGATGCCGCCCAAAACAAGGCTGGATGCGCGCCAGCCCCAGCGGTGTTGCAGCGCGGGCAGCGCATAGCCGCGCCAGCCAAACTCTTCGCCTAGCGGCCCGCCGACCAGGAACACGAGAGCGAAGTTGAGGGTGACCAGAGCAACATGGCCCATGGCGGGCGATGCCGGCAGGCTACCGCCCAATGCCATATGTATCGCAGCGGCCAGCGTCAAAACCGCAAGGGGCGATAACAATGCAAGCGTTATCCAGCCCCAGTGACCTCGCCATTGCAGACACCTTTTAAGCCAGGCTCGCAAGCCCGCGCGCCCGCCTGTCGCTGCCACCACCGTGACTGCGGCCAAACTGGGCCCAAAGCCACCCAGAAAAAAAAGCGCGCTGGATGCGTAACTTGAATCAACCTTGACGGTTGGCGCTATCAGCCAGCACGTCCACGACCACGCAAACGTCAGCGCAAAGAAAGTCGCCAGCCGTGTCAACGGGTACTCCATGGCGCTCAGCTCACGCCCGGTTCGATGATTTTGTGAAACCACAGCGGTCAACGCGCTCGACCTGAATGCAGCTTCAAAGACCAAACCATTGCCGCACCGCCAACCGCGAGCACAACGGCTCCAATAACAGCCCATGTCGTTGACGGGCCTTGAACGGGAGCGCAGTCTGCAAAGCAAAGGATCGGCCGTAGATGCACGATTCCCAGCCCCTGTAGCAACCAGAGCCCACCAAGCAGTGCGGCAATCAGACCGACGATGAAAGCAATTGTTTTCATGAAACCATCCGTTGTGTGAGCTGGCCTCTTGATTGAACGATCAGCACCAAGCCCAAAACACCGGCAACGATCAGCCCTAGATCAGCCGTCACATCAAACACAAATGCCGCCTGGCTGCCCACAACGCACCACAAAACAGGCACCACAAGCGCGCTGCGCGGATACGGTTTGACTAAAAATGCGAGCATTCCAATGGTGAACAAAGTAGTGGGGCACGGAAGGCCAAACGTTGGGAAAGCCGGGTAGCGGTGCCCAGAAAAATAGGTCCACGCAGGGTAGACAACCAGCGCAAACAGCAGCAAGCCCCAGCCTGCCCACATGCGCCAGCCTGGCGCCAGTCTGAAGTTAAGCCTGCCACGAACCACACCCTGCCAGAAAAAGACCGCCGCGCCCACCATGAACACGGCCGCAAATCCGTAAGCCAGTG
The DNA here is from genome assembly GCA_031414805.1 of Comamonadaceae bacterium. Lineage (GTDB taxonomy): Bacteria > Pseudomonadota > Gammaproteobacteria > Burkholderiales > Burkholderiaceae_C > JAAFIW01. The sequence continues at coordinate 57,138 of JANOQJ010000080.1, read as the reverse complement.
GGTTGATCGCCGTAAAAAAAGCCAAGTGGTACGCCAGCGCCTGCCAGGCCCATAAAACCGTGAGGATGGCGCAGATGCCCACGCTGGCGTTTCTGGGTCGAAACACCAGCAGCCCAATGGCTGCAATACCCAATAACAGCAGAACGATTTGTACCGGCCACAGCGCTGTGTTGTAGGCGCTGAACACGCCATAAAACTGTGCTGATGTGAACGGGATGTTCACTCTGCCGCTGCCCCAAGACGCTTGAGCTTGGCCAACCATTTGGCGGCGTCTGGCGCTTTCATGTTCCCCGTTAAACCAATGAGGGTTTCATGCACAGGCGCGATACCGACTATTCCAAGCAGATTGCGCTCCAGCGACTTCAGACTGTGGGCGCGGAAGTACCAGCGGTAAATCACGGCAGGCATCCCCATCGTCACGACAACACGGGCGGAGCGCCCAGACAAAACTTTTTTATCAAAGAAACTGACATGTTCTCCGCTGAAAGAAGGGCGCATCAGTTGCTCAAAAAATCCTTTGAGTAAAGCGGGCATATCACCCGCCCAAAGCGGAAAGAAGATAACCAGATGTTCAGCCCACAAAAGGTCGGCTTGCACGGGTTTGAGGCTTGTCGGCACGGAACCAGTTTCAAAGTCTTTCTGGCTGCGTAGCAAGGGGAAATCAAGTTCTGCGACATTGATTTCCCGCACGATATGACCTGCGCCTTCCGCACCAGCGTTGTAGCTGGCCGCCAGCGCGTGGCATAGGTGGGGCTCGCTGGCATCAGGGTGCCCCTGTATGAGCAGGATTCGTTTGGACATGATTTACCTTGGTGAGATGGAAGACGACCTTGGGTGGAGCACGCCCACCCGGTTAGCGGTCTGCGGGTACTGGTAAATGGTGTCGTTCAAATAGCGCGCCACCTCGGTGATGTCAGCATCCGCCCATTGCAAACCAGCATTGCCTTGCCAGCGGCGCACCTGGAATTGCAGGCTGTCCCAGTCGGTGGCCAGCTTGTCGGCGCGCCAGTGCATTTGTGTGGTGTGGCAGGCCACGCAATGCGTGGTGTACAGCAACGCCCCCCGGCTTTCCTGCACGGTGGATTGAGCGGGCGTCTGGGCCGGTATCTGCGGCAGTCCTTGCGCCACCACAAACCAGCTGAAGGTGGTCAGAGCTGCCGCGAGCAGCAGACGAATTGGCGAGTCAATCATGGTGCGCTCCTCAAGCATTCGATTAAAAGTAAAACGTATGCTCCCACCGCTGCGGTTCGGTGTCTGTGTGCTAGCGCACAAAGAAGGGAAGTGAAATTGAGAGACGCGCAGCGGCTGAACCTGGCTGAACCTGGCTGAGGCGCGACTGCGGAATTTGAAGGGCCTCTCATTGATGAAAGAGGTGTGCGCCACCAGACGGGCACTTGTCTGACATACGCGACTCAGATGCACAGCCAACATACGTCGAAACACCACCCCTTACTCGACAACTTCCTGGAGCCGAACATGAGCCAAACTCAAAACCCGCGCGACAAACAAACCCCGAACACGGGCAAAGTCGTTAACGACCACAACAAGGTTGGGGAGCAGGCCCTGACGCAAAAGAACGAAGCCAAGCGAACATCAGACAGCCGCAGTGACCGCGAAGCGCACGTTGGCAGCGGCAACCAAACACAGTCCAGGCGGGGAAAGACGGGCAGTTAGCGCCAGGCGCTAACGCCGTCTTTTGACGACGGTGCTACGCACTATTGATCCGGCCCGATGGAGTCTGAAGTCTCCGTTCGGGCCGGATCAATCAGCTTCGCACCTTACCCCCGCTGTCTGTGAGGAAAGCCTACTAGGCCAATCGACACTGGTTTGCCGACAGAAAGAAGGAACTGATATGCCTCAAAAAGCGTGGAGCGCCAAGCGCGAGCGCCAGTACGCGCACATCAAGGACAGCTTGCTGGAGCGGGGCAAACCTGAACCACTGGCCGAAGAAATTGCAGCCCGGGTTGTCAACAAGGAGCGGGCGCAACACGGTGAATCCGTTGAGGCCAGCGCGTCGTCCGTCAACGACATGTCCGCCGGTCGGCGAGGCGGTCTGCGCTCGCACAGGGGCGCGGGCGGGCGAACGCTGGTACAGCTTCGCAATGAGGCGCGTCAGCGGGGCTTGAAGGGCCGCTCGTTGATGAACAAGGCGCAGCTTGAGGCCGCGTTGACCCGATAGCGGGAATCCGCCCGTCCATGAAGCCCCCACCCGCCGAGGCACGGTTCGAATCGTGGGAATAAACCATGCCGATCAATAGCTACTTGGCCCAGGGGTCGTAGCTACCGAAGCTCCACACATGGCCTTCGGGGTCGCGGCACGAGTAGCCGCGACCGCCGTAGTCCTCGTCCTGAATGGCGATGACGATGACTGCGCCGGCAGCGATAGCGGTTTGGTAATGCGCGTCCACGTTCGCCACGATGATGTAGACGCTTTGCGAGCCAATTCCACCACTCTCCATCGGAGACTGAACCAGCGCGTGAAACGCGTTGTTGTTGGCCGAGCCCAGCATGATCATGGCGTTACCGAAAATCAGCTGTGCATGCGCGATGGTGCCGTCTGGATTTGGCACCACGAGCTGGGGTGTGAACCCGAATGCTTTGCACAGCCAGTCAATGGCGGCGGGCCCGTCGCGGTAGCGCAGCGTGGGAATGATGGTGGGATGGACTGTTCCGTCTGTGGTGGTCATGTTGAATTCCTCAAGTGTTGAAACTGCGCAATCAAAGCCGACCTGGAAGCATCCGCCGCAGCGTGTCGTCGCGCACAAAATAGTGGTGGTACAGCGCCGCGATGGCATGCAGCCCAACGAGTAAGTAAATCAGAGTGGCACCCACCTCGTGGGCCTCTTTGATGCCTTCTGCCAGCGACTTGTTTTCTGCGAGCAGCGAAGGCAGTTGCCAGCCGAAAAAGGCTGGGGGCTTGCCGTAGGCGCTGAGCATCAGCCAGCCGGCCAGCGGCATGGCGAACATCAACAGGTACAGCGCGGCCTGCACGGCTTTAGACAGCCGGTCTTGCCAACGCGCAATCGGCGGCGCAATCAGTGGCGCAGGCGCGACCCACTTGGCCACCAGTCGAACGCAAACCAGCGCCAAAACACTCAAGCCCAGGCTGAAGTGCCAGCGCCGCAGCAGCAACCAGGTGGCGCTGTTTTCGGCGTACAAGTCGGTGAGCGCCATGCAAGCATAGACACCGATCAGTACCAGCAGCATCAGCCAGTGCAGCCAGAGTGAAATCCAGCCGTAGCGTTGTGGGGTGTTCAGCAGGTTCATGGTGTGTTGACCCGGTCGTTACGGGACAGGTTTCTGCCTGCCAGTTTCAGAGCCAGCGGGTTGCCTGAGAACGGCTGCTGCGCCGTGCCAGGTTGCTGGGCATGGATGTGCAAATGCGGCTCGCCGGTGTTGCCTGAATTGCCCACTGCGCCGACGACCTGTCCCAGCCTCACTGGAGCGCCCACCTTCACTTGCAGGCTGCCCGGCTTCAAATGCCCGAGCAATACATCAGCCCGTTCGCAGCGCAGCAGAACATGGTTGCCTGCCAGGTGAACGCGGTCAACCTGCGGCACGGGCATGTCGGGCAGGCCATCCACCACAACCACCACCCACCCGTCGCAGGGTGCGAGCACGGGCGTGCCGTAAATCAGGTATGCCTGGGGTTCTGCCGGTTGCACGCCTGTGGCACGCAGCCCCAGCGCATTGATCTTGACGATGTCCACGCCATACGACTGACCACGCCAGGCAGCAAATGCGCTCTGTGTGGTGTCCAGCGTTTTCAGGTGGGCATTGATGGTGGTGTCATACCCGCCGTTGACTACCAGATAGGTGCCTGCTCCCGAGGTGGCCAGCGGAAAGGCCAGGTCGACCTGTTGCGCGAGCAAGGCCGAGGACGGGGCGCGGCCCGCCAGAGCGTGCGTCACCAGGTAGCCGCCGGTCAGGCTCAACACTGCAAAGAACAAGGCAGCACCAAGGGCTAGGCCGCCCACCGGGACCGTCGATGTGCATGTATTTGTGCGTGTGGTGACTGGGTGGGCCGGGTGGGCCGATATGTGCCGGAACAGCGCCAGGCCCGCAGCCAGCAAGCCGGCACCGCCCCACACATAGGCCATCCACCACGGCGGGAACATCCACAGACCCGTCAGACCCAATGCGGCCAGGCAAAGCGCTGTGCCGAGTATTTGCAGCCCCAAGCCGACGATGCTGGCGGCTGGAGTCAACGCCAGCCAACCCAGCAGAACCAGCGGCAGCGCGATTTGCAGAACGAGCAGTAAGGCCATGTACGACGCCGAATCAGTTTAGGTAGCCGTCGCTGCCACCAGCACCGCGTCCACCGGCCTGCGCAGTGAGCGGGGCATCAGCGGCCCGCGGCCAAAGCGCACCACCAAGTCTGGGCGGCGCGCCCCCAGGCCCCAGGCAGTTGCAAATGCCGCGCGCTGGCTGACCACTTCCACCGGCTGGTTCAAAAACGCCGTGCGTATGCCCAAGGCAGTGGCTTGCAGTGCAAAGCGCTGGTAAGCGCGCCCGGCTTCTACCCAGTGGGCTTTTTGCGCTGCAGCCTCGTTGGGCAGCAGCGCTTCAGACGTAAACACCGCAATACCTGCGCTGCTGCGCACCTGCTTGGCGTACTTGTCGTTCTCGCTACTGGCTTTGAACAACAGCGGAAACAAAGCGCTGCCCAGCCACGGGGGAACGGCTGGGTTGCCTGAGGCGCGGGCAAACAAGCCATCGCCGGTGCGCAGCGCTTGCGCATCGTTGAAACGGATCCAGCTTTTCAGCTCAGCCACAAATGCCGTATCGTCCATTTGCGCGCTGTTGGCTGCAATAACCTGCGCCAGCACTTGCTCCATCTGCGGTTTTTCGGTGATGAGCAGCAGTTGTACCCCCGCGCTGGTGCCTGGCGGCTTGACCGCCACTCGCAACAGGCGCAGATCGTCCGGCGACACGGCTTGCCCATCAAATTCACTGCGGGTGCATTGCCGCTGGGCAATGGCTGAATACAGCGGTGATGTCGCGGCCAGCGTGGGTTGCAGATTGATCTGAATGGCATCGGCTGCACCCACCGTGGCCTGGGCCATGAAGCCGTGGGCCAGCGCGGCTTGCGCCAGGTTTTCAGTGGCGCAGCCCAGGGAAACAAACAGATGGTGGTCGTCCGGGTCTACCGCCGGGCAGCGACGCGACAGGTCGGGTGCGATCCACACCGTGCCGGGCTTCTCGGAGATCTTGGTGTCGGCCACAGCAAATTTCCAGCACTGCGTGTTATGACTGGACGGTGCCAGCGTGGCCACCCGCACCAGCTCGCGTAGCAAGGGCTGCGTGACCGGTGGCGCACCCACAGGCGCAGCTGGCGGGATTTGCCAAGTTTGCTTCGCAGCGTCTTCATAGGTGGTACTGGCGGCGGGCGCGCAGGCGTTCAAAACCAGTGGTGCACTGGCGGCCAGAACCAACTTTCGGCGTGTAAACATGCATGGCTTTCGGGTGGAGCGGGCGTCCACCTGATGCGTAGCGTGTACGGCATACGTCAAGACGTCTGTTCGACGGCGCACATAACACTGTAAATAGCTTGCTTGCTATTTAAATAATAGCTGCTTGAGCAGTTTTTATAAGGGCTGTAAGGCCAATTGCCTTAAATTTGGTCATCGCAGCATCCCGCGCGGACGATTGGGAGCTGGGGACTCCCTGCATCAATTCAGCCTACGGCTGTTTCAGCGCTTGTCCTACGCCTGCGCCCCTGCGCGTAACCCACGATGCGCGTTGAGCGAGTTTGCTCAACATGAACTTTTACAACCCCCCAGGAGATCCTTCATGCGACCCACCAAACTATCCCTGACCGCGCTGGCCGTCACAGCCGTCTGCGCCGCAGGTTTGTCGATGGCCTCCAGCCACCGCGAAGCCCCTGGCATCACGGCCAGCCCCAAAGTCGATGCCACTGACTTTTACATGTTTCGCAGCTACGAAGGCGTCTCCACCACAGGCACCGGTGGCCGCAGCGACTACGTCACCCTCATTGCCAATTACCAGCCCCTGCAAGCCCCGTACGGCGGCCCCAACTACTTCCAGATGGACCCCAACGCCCTGTACGAAATTCACCTGGATAACAACGGCGATGCCAAAGAAGACATCACCTTTCAGTTCCGCTTTGCCAACAAGCTGAACAACGTCTCCTTGCCCATTGGTGCCGGTGCCGCGCAACGATCAGTGGCCATTCCCTTGATTCAGGCTGGCGCCGTTGCCAACGTCAACGACGCCAACCTGAACCTCAACGAGTCGTACACCGTGAACATCGTGCGCGGTGACCGCCGCACGGGTGCCGTGTCTGCCGTCGCCAAAACCGCTGGCGCCACCACCTTTGAAAAGCCTGTGGACTACATCGGTGTCAAGACATTGGGCAACACCGCCGCTTACGCCACCTATGCTAGCAAACACATCCATGAAGTGAAAATTCCCGGCTGCCCCGCAGGCAAAGACACTGGCAAAGTGTTTGTGGGCCAGCGCCAGGAAGGCTTTGCTGTGAATTTGGGTCCCGTTTTCGACCTGGTCAACGCCACCCTGCCCCAGATCACCAACCCCAGCCTGATCAACGCTTTTGCCGCCAATTCCATTCAAAACGCCAACGTCACCTCCATTGCGCTGGAAGTGCACAAAGACTGCCTGACGGCTGGTACAGAGACCGTGATTGGTGGCTGGACGACCGCCAGCTTGCGCCAGGCGCAGTTGATCTCCGGCGCACCCGCTTCTGGACATCAAACATCGGTTAAATCCGGTGGTGCCTGGGCCCAGGTTTCCCGCTTGGGCCAGCCGCTGGTCAATGAGCTGGTGATTGGCCTGAAAGACAAAGACAAATTCAATGCGTCTAAACCTAGCGGCGATGGTCAATTTTTAGATTACGTCACCAACCCCACCCTGCCCGCTTTGCTTGGCTTGGTGTTGACCAACAACGCAGCCGGTCTGGCGCCCACCAACATTCCCCGCACCGACCTGGCCACCGTGTTCCTGACCGGCATCACCGGCGTGAACAAGCCAGCTACCGTCACCGCATCAGAAATGCTGCGTTTGAACACCGCCATTGGCCCCGTGCAGTTTGCTGACCAGAACCGTTTGGGTGTGGCCGGTGAAGTGCTGCGTGTGGGTGGTACGGCCAATCTGGCACAAGCCAAAGATTTGGCCGGTTTCCCCAACGGTCGCCGCCCCAAAGACGACGTGGTGGACATTGCCTTGGTGGCCATGCTGGGCGGTCTGTGCGTGATCAACGGCGACAACGACTCGCTCAAGCTCAACAGCATCCCCGGCGTAGCTGGTGTGACATCGCAGTGCAAAGCCTCCAGCGTTCCCACAGGTGCCACGTCAGCACAGGTGCATGACGGCGTAGACCAGGCGGTTGTGCCTTTCCTGACCACGTTCCCGTACCTGAACACGCCCAACGCAGGTTCGCAGTGAGCCGTTGGTTTGAACTGATCACAAGGACAACACCATGAAAACGTTTGATATGAACAGTCCAACGACTCGCCAGCTGCGCATGGCCGCCCTGGCGGTGCTGATGGCGGCTACGTTGGCAGCCTGCGGGGGCAACGATGACCCTGCTCCCACGCCTGCACCCGCACCTCCTCCAGCTGCTGCCATACCCGAATCCGCCACCGCCAGCGTGGCAGGGCTGATCGCATTTGTGAGCAGCTTGCTGGGCACTCCGGAAAGCACCGCCGAGCCCTTGGTGGTGGGTGACATCACCCTGCCCACCAGCGACACCACGGAGCCGAACGCCAGCCTGTAGAGTGGTTAATGACAAAAGCCCGGCCCTCATGTGGGTCGGGCTTTTTTCTGTCTGCTTGACGACTTAAACAATGACAATATGATATTTAATTTGATAGCTGCTTGAGCAGTATTCAAAAGGGTTATAGACTGATTTGATGCATATTTGAACGCTATTGATCCGATCCTATGAAGTATCAACCGTCTGCGCCCTGCCAAGTATCCCCGCCCCTTCCAAGCACCCAAGACCTGGTTAAGCGGCCTCAGCAGGCCATTTTTGAGTCAAATCAGGTAAACGTGCAGACTGGTACGGCTCAAGCACCTACTAATTCAGTAGCGCAGATGTCGGGAGTCGCCCGACAGCGACTCACTTTTCTTTGTTTCGCCAAAGAAAAGTCACGCAAAAGAAAGGCGACCCGCAGTCTGGGTCCCGTCGCGAAGCGACGGGGAACTTGCGGTGCTCAAACCCAGTGGGGTCATGTGCAAACTCGCCTGCGGCTCAAACAAGCACATGCCCTGATCCACTGGGTTTTGCGCTCCTCAGCCCAGCCTGGACGGGGTTTCCTGGATACCCTCTGCTGAGTCCGAACGGGAATTCAACAACGCTAATTGCAAAGGCTTCAGGAGATTCGCATCAACAGCAACTTCATGCGGACACCGGCGCATCTTCAGCGCTGGCTGGGCCGTTGTGCGTGGCTGCATTGGGCTTGTCGGACTGAACCCTCCCATCAACCAGCTCAATGATTCGGTCGCAGCGGGCCGCCAGGCGCGGGTCGTGGGTAACGATCAAAAACGTGGTGCCGCCACGGCTGACTTCGCGCAGCAGGTCAAAAATGCTGTTGGCCGATTGCGTGTCCAGGTTGCCGGTGGGCTCGTCGGCCAGCACCAGTGCCGGTTGCATCACCAGGGCGCGTGCAATTGCCACACGCTGTTGCTGCCCGCCCGACAGGTCGTTGGCCAAATGGTGGCCCCAGCGCTTCAAGCCCACCTTGTCAATCAACTCTTCAGCACGTTTGCGCATGGCTGCATCGGGCCTGCCACGCGCCGCCAGCAGAGGAAGCATCACGTTTTCCACAGCGGTAAACGCGGGCAGGAGGTTGTGAAACTGAAATACAAAACCAATGGCCTGCGCGCGCAGTTTGGTCAGAGCTGTGTCGGGCAGGTTTTCAGCTTCTTGCCCCGTCAGAAACAGCTTGCCGCTGGTGGGTTTGTCCAGCAGGCCAATGATGTTGAGCAAGGTGCTTTTTCCCGAGCCCGAGGGGCCGATCAAGGCGGCAAATTCGCCGCGCGCCAGCGACAGGTCAATGCCATGCAGCACCTCGGTTTCATGCGCGGTGCCAGTCCCGTAAGACTTGTGAATGCCCTCCAGGCTCAGGGTTGGCCCGTTTGTGGGTTTGGCTGGCGCATCAGCCACAACATCAGCCACGGATAGCCACCGCCGGGTCGAGGCGGGCCGCACGTTGCGCCGGGAACAGCGCCGACAACGTACCCACCGCCGTGGCTCCGAACGCCACAACCAGGTACAGCATCGGTCCGGCCTCCAGTGTAAAAAACGGCACCCCTTCATCATTGACGGCAAAGCCACGCCATGCGACCAAAAACCCCCAGCCCATGAGCGATCCGAGCACCGAACCCAGCAAGCCCAAAATCGCGCCCTGCATCAAAAACACGCCCAAAATCTGGCCACGCGTCGTGCCCGTCGCTCGCAAGATGCCGATTTCTTTGGACTTTTGCACCACAGACACCACCAGCACACTGGCAATGCCCAGCGCAGCCGTCAGCCCAACAAACAGTCGGATCATGAAAAAGCTCAAGGTCTGGCCCGACAGTGCCTTGAAAAACTCAGCGTTGGTTTCAATCCAGCTTTCCACGTCAATGCCCGGTTGCGCTGCGATTTGCCGCGCGGTGGTCTCCGCCTCAAACGGCGCGGCTACTTTGACCCACAAGCGGGTCACACCGCCAGGAAAACCCAGCAGACTTTGGGCGGTGCGCAGCGCGACGTACACGCTGCCCGTGTTTTGGCCCTGGTTACCAAAGTCAAAAATGCCCGACACAAATAACACCACAGACGGCCCCACGGCGGCTTTCAGCGTCAGCTTGTCACCGATGGCAAGGCCCAAGTCATTGGCCAGGTCGCTACCAATCACCACGTCGGTGCTGGTCAGCTCTGCATCGCCTGCAATGATTTTTTCTTTCAACGCAATCAGCCGCAAATAGCTTTCCGGCTCGATACCGCGCACACCCACCCCGGTGTTGGCGTCTCCGCGAACGATGAACGCCGCGCCCTCAATCACAGGTGAGACCACCAGCACACCGGGAATCGCGAGTGTCGTGTCGCGAACCTTTTGCCACTGGTCCAGCGAACGCTGGCGCTGGGCGCGCGGCTGCACCCGCGTGGCAAATTCAACACCCGGCTCCTGTCGCAAACTGCGCGGTGCTTCCTCGGGCGACTTGATGACGATTTGCGCTTGGTAGTCCAGCAGCGTATTGAAAATACTGGCTTGCAGCCCGGTGAGCAGTGCCGACATAAACACAATCACCGACACGCCCAGCGCCACGCCAGCGATGATGAACAGCGTTTGTAGCAAGCCCTCGCGCAAGAATCGGGTGGCCAGCACCCACTCAAAAGGCAACAGCGGATTCATGGCTTCAACGCACCGGTTGCCCGGTATTTGATTTGGCCTGCGCCGGTGGCGGCTCGGGCGTGACGGTGGCGCGCACGCGCTGGCCCGCTTTCACGCCCGTTTTGGACGCCGGCACCACGCCTTCGCCCGCCGTGATGCCGGTGAGCACCTCCACCCGCGTGTCGCCACGCAGGCCGAGCGTGACGAACTGCTTGACGACGCGCTTATCGCGCACCACCAACACCCAGGGTTGCTCAGTGGCGGCGTCTTCCAGCGAGCTGGTGGGAATCACCACCGTGGCCGTGCGCCGGGCGGTTTCAATGTCAATCGACACCGTCATGTCCTGGCGCAAATAAGCAGGCGGTTGGGTCACATTCAGCTTGACCTCTACCGAGCCGCGCGCAGCGTCCACACCGGGGTTGATGAAAGACACCACCGCATCAAAGCGCTGACTGGGAAACGCGTCTGCCGAGCCCAGTGCTTTTTGCCCCAGCGCAATTTTTGACAGGTTTTTTTCGTCAATCTGCACCAGCACCTGGGTCTGCCCTGCAGCGGCCAGCACCATCAGCGCTTCGCCGGGCTGCACGATGTCGCCCACCTCCACGTCGCGCGAGATCAACACGCCAGCACTAGGTGCCAGCACCTGGCCTTGCGCCAGCTTCACGCTGGCCAGCTGCTGCCCCGCCATCGCCTGGGCCAGCGCGGCTTGAGCCAGCGCGGCGTCGCTGCCGCTTGGCGTATTGGAGGCCGCCTGTGCCCGTGCACTGGCCACCTGGCTATCGGCCACATCGACCGCGCGCTGCGCGTCGTCCAGTGCGGCCTGGCTGATGAAGCCTTGTGCGACCAGGTCGCGGTTGCGCGCCAGAGCCTTGCGCGCTTGCAACGCCGTCGCTTGAGCCTGCGCCAGCGCTTGCGCAGCCACCGGTTGGCTCAGCTCGCGCAACTGCCGCACGCGGGCCTGGGCCTGGGCCGTGGCGGCGCGGGCTTGGGCCAGGCTGGCACGCGCGTCGCTGTTGTCCAGCTCGATGAGTAGCTGCCCCCGCTCCACAGTCTGGCCTTCAGCCACCGCCACCCGCAGCACCCGGCCCGAGGCTTGCAGCGCCACCGTCACCCGCTGCGGTGAGATCACCCGGCCACTGGCCACCACCGTTTGCACCAGCTCACTGCTGGTGGCGGCGTAGACCTTGGTCGGTGTGCCCAGAATCAGATTGCGCGACAAATACAGCAACGCGGCCAGCACCAGCAAAACGCCCAGGGCGATCAACAACCAACTGCGCAGGCTGCGCGGGGCCGCCTTTTTTTCTTCTCGCGCGGGCGCTACGGGCGCAGGCTCGCCGGGCTTGGCTGGCGGACTTGTGGGCGGGGTGGGCGATGTCGTTGGCGGTTTAACTGCTGGCGTCTCGGTCACAACGTCAACGGTTTTTTTTCCATTGCCTGGTACGACCAGAGCCTCGCTCATACCCCGCTCACAGTGCAGTGCGGGTCGGGTGGCGGCTGATGGCGTGGGTACGGGGTCATGGTGCTTGATTGCGGGTTAGGTTGATGCTTCACCCTTGTAGCCACGACCGCGCCGCCGGTCTGTACGCTGGCGCACACAAGGAATTTATCCGCTACAAAAATCGTAGCTGGTTGAGCAATATCTATTAGGGCTGAAGGCCGATTTGGCACTTAGCACACTTAGCACGCGTTACTGACTAACTGATTGCTTTGACTCCTTACCTCTTCGTGCAGGGGCAAAACCTGGCTTGCGTGCGCCATCGAACAGACCGCAGGGCATGTCGACACCACACTGCCCTTCCCTCAACTGCAACCGAAAGACACCGATGAAAACTGATGCACAAATCCAGCTGGACGTGATCGCGGAGCTCAAGTGGGAGCCCTCTGTTCACGCCACGCAAATTGGCGTGGAAGTCAAAGACGGCGTGGTCACGCTGGCGGGCGATGTGGGTACGTATGCCGAGAAGTGGGAAGCCGAGCGGGCCGCACAGCGCGTCTCGGGCGTCAAGGCGCTGGCTGTTGAAATTGATGTGAAGCTGACCGACATCAGCGAGCGAAGCGACAGTGACATTGCTGCCTCGGTCAAAAACGTGCTGGACTGGACCACTTACCTGCCGCGCCACGCGGTTCATGTGATGGTCGAAAAAGGCTGGGTCACTCTGACCGGCAAGGTCGATTGGGAATACCAGCGTCAGACCGCTGCCGACGCGGTGCGCCACCTGATGGGCGTCAGGGGCATCAGCAACAGCATCAGCATCAGCGTCAAGCCCGCCGCCACAACCCTGACCACCGTCAAGTCAGACATTGAAGCTGCGTTCAAGCGCCGCACCAAAAGCGACATTCACGTGGATGTGAGCGGCGCTGACGTGACATTGACCGGCACGGTTCACACCTGGGCGCAGCGTGACCTGGCGACCGACGCGGCCTGGGGAACGTCGGGCGTGCACAGCGTGGTCAACAGAATCAACGTGGTGTATTGATCACGAGGCCAAGAAACAAAGACAGACTCCGCTATCTATTCAATAGCTGCTTGAGCAGTATTTACAAGGGCGAAACGGGGTTTTCACTTGTTTTTCTTCCTTGCGCTGGTAAAACAGCGATCGCATCCATCAACGTCGTCTTTCGCGCTGCTGATCGACCAATTAAATGACCAATGGCGCGGTGCTACGCAGCTCACCCGCCAAGGCGAGTCGTTTCGAGATCGCGACGACAGCGGCCGCAGCAGACTTTGCAGGTGCCGTGGGCGGCGAGCCAGAGCGCGTGTAAAGGCCCAATTGGATGGGAATCAATGGTTTGGCCAGCACCAGCTCCACCAGCTGGCCTGCCCGCATACACGACCTCAGCAGGGCTGGCGGCAACACGCCCACCATGTCGGTCGAGGCCATCAAATCCAGCGCCACAAAGTAAGAGCCGCAGTGCACAACCGGCAACGGCACGGGCAAGCCGCTGGCGATAAATGATCTGCTGACAATATCGTCTGAGCTGTCATGCGCCGTCATGTACAACCACGACGCACCCACAAGGTCGGCAAGGCTGCAGTTTCCCTTTTTGTCCCGTTTACTTAGAAGTGGATGCCCGGGGCGAACGGCCATTCGCATTTGAATCTCTGCCAGCGGCCGGTAGTCCAGCCCGGCGTCAAGATGGATGCGGGTGCGCTGGGTGACTGCCAGGTCCATGACCTCATCGCGGACCAGCGACAACAATGCACTGGGCGTGGTTTCCAGAATGCGGATGCGGGTTTTGGGATGCAAGCGCTGCAGCGTGATCGCAATCTCTGGCAACAACAAGCTCGCACCCACGGGCGACACACCCAGCGCCAGTAGTCGCGTGCCATCACCCACGGTCTTTTGGGCTTCTTCAGCAGCCTTTCGTAACTCAGCCTCGGCCACCCGCGCGCGCGACAAAAAGGCGCTGCCGGCGGCGGTCGGCGTCACGCCGCGGCCACTGCGGTCCATCAACTGCACGCCCAGTTCTTCCTCAAGCTGTTGCAGGGCACGGGTCAAGGCGGGTTGCGACACGTTCAGCTGGCGGGCCGCACCGCGGATGCTGCCTGTGTCCACCACAGCAATGAATTGCTCAATCGTTTGAAGTCGCATGCGGGTGCCCTCAGTGATGCACAGCCGACATCGGGCTGCTGCATCGCGCATCTTCCTACAACCAGGGCATGCCTGCCACTATGCGGCCGATCTGCAACGCAGTTTTTATCAAGGATGAATGCATGAACACCACCCTGCCCGCACCCGTTGCCTCTCGCCGCTTGGTGCTCCATTCGGCTTGTGCGACAACGGCCTCATTGCTTGGCCTGGCTGCCAGCCGCGCTGCCCTGGCCCAAGCTTCCATGCAAGCCCCGATTAGTCAATTGCGCATCCTGTGCTCTGGGCCGGCTGGCAGCATTCCCGACACAGTCGCCAGGCGTGTGGCCGAGCAATTGACGAAGCACTATCCGCAGGGCGCGATAGTCGACAACCGCCCAGGGGCGGCAGGCCAAACTGCTGTGAACGTCTTAAAAGTGTCGGCCCCGGATGGTGCAACGGTACTACTTGCACAAGGCGCCGTTGCCACTGTCTATCCCTACCTGTACGCCAAACTTGCCTACGACCCGATCGCTGACTTGCAGCCGGTCTCGATGGCGGGCGAGATGACATTGGCCTTGGCAGTCGGCCCGGCAGTGCCCAGCGAGGTGAACTCGATCCAGGCGCTCGTCGACTGGATGCGCACCAACCCCAAGTTGTCTAACGTGGCCTCGCCCGGTACCGGCACCTTGCCGCACTTGCTGGAGGCCATGCTGTTCCGGCAAGCCAACGTGCCTTGGCAGCATGTGGCGTACGGCGGCGGGCCGCCTGCTTTGGTCGATCTGCTTGGCGGACAAGTGGCCGCCCTGGTGCTGCCAGAAGGGCTTTTTCGCCAACACAAGGCCACGGGCAAGCTGCGGGTATTGGCGACCTCCGGGGCGCAGCGCAGCACGTATTTTGCTGATGTGCCCACTTTCACCGAGCAGGGCTACAGCGGCTTGGTGGTGCGGGAATGGTTTGCGTTCTTTGCACCGGCGCGCGTTCAGGCCACCACCATAGAAGCACTATCGTTGAGCGTGCAACAGGCCATTGCCCGCCCGGAACTGGTCGCGGCCTTTGCTGACGCAGGCATGTTGGCCGTATCCAGCACGCCTTCCGCGCTGGCCAGTCGCATTGCGCAGGAGCAGCGCTACTGGCAACCCATCATTGCGGCTACCGGCGTGAAGGCTGACTGATGAGTGCCGTTACAGCACCCGTGATGGCTGGCGCCGAAGGCGGCACCCGCTCCCATCCTTGGGATGCTGCAGCAGCTGGCTGGAACCAGCATGCCGCCCTCATCCACGACTGGCTGTACGAAGCAACCCAGACGCTGCTGGACGAGGCGCAGATTGGGCCCGGCTCGCGCGTCCTGGACATCGCAGCGGGCGCGGGCGATCAGACGATGGATATTGCCCGCCGCGTGGATTGCGAAGGCTGGGTCCTGGCCACGGATGTGTCGCCTGGCATCTTGGCATTGGCAAAACAAAACGCGCAAGCCCATGGCCTCACGCAGGTCAGCACCCAACTGGCAGACGCGCAATCGCTGGGCTTGGCAGGCTCTGACTTTGATGCTGCTGTGTGCCGATTGGGACTGATGTTTTGCACCTCGCCGCTCGCGGCCCTGAGCGAGATACGCGCTGCGCTCAAACCGCAAGGGCGTTTCAGTGCGCTGGTGTTTGGACCACCACAAAACAACCCGTGTTTGACCATCACGCTTGCCATAGCCCGTCAACACGCGGGCTTGTCTTCAAGCCTCACGGCCACATTCGCACCGGGCACTTTGATGAGCCTGGGCAAACCGGGCTTGTTCCAGGAGCTGCTGCAAACCGCTGGCTTCGTTGAAGTGTTCGTCAGCAAGGTATCAGCACCGTTTCACACCTCCAGCGCCGCGCATTACGTCGACTTTCTGCGCTCATCCGCATCGCCCCTCATTGAACTGTTGGCACCACTTTCTGCCGCAGCCAAGCAGAACGCGTGGAACGACATGACCGAACAATTACAAATATTCAACACGCCGTCAGGCTGGACAGGACCCAATGAGTTGTTGCGATGCGTCGCCGTATCACCAGGTGGTGGCCCGTGCAATGAAGCTTGTCTTACCGGAGGGCAACTTCATGGAGCGATACCCCAAGAGATGCTTGTCGCCACTAGGAAAGCGATCACAAACTGAGGTTTGGAACGAGAGTTGTGTTTGGTTACTGGCAACCAGTTCGCGCAAAGATTTTTCAATTGTCTTCAAAGGAGGTTTGAGATGTTTATACAACCAGCCGCTCTGGCGAATCCATTCCGGTTTATCCAATTCATGCAGGTAATTGCGCAATCCGAACAGCCGGTAGCAGAGATCGACGGCTACCCCGAGAACGGCACCAAAGTTGAATTACTCGATAGTAAGCAACAAAAGCAGATCGTTGATCTCGCCAAACGCATCGTCGACAGTCACAAAGGAAATACGCCGATAGTTGCTTTCGCAGTACATGGCCACGCCGACTTTGCGCTTCGAAATATTCCGATTGGTAAGTCTCGGGAACAATTCGAGCAGGACGTGAGTGAGAAGCGCGCCGAGTCCGCACGTAATGCTCTCCTCACGGAGTTAATTAAACTACCGCGGGGCGCCAGTATTGCGGCAGCAATGCCGTTCACTGCGGAGGGCTTCGGAAGCACTAAACGTAAAAATAAGCCCACGGTAGGTCGGGCGCTTACCGAAAGCGAGATGCAGGAAAATCGCCGAGTCGAGTTTTTCATAGCGCAATTCGTCAAACCCCCGCCGCGAAAAGAGCGGCCACTACCCCCACCGAAGCCAGCCGAAATTGGATCCAATTGGCGCATACAGATCACCAGCGGTTTTAGCGTAAGCACCATATTGCCCCCACCGGCCGACGATCTGACTGTTGCTAATGTGACTTTATTTTTTACAATAACCGACCTTGACCGCAAGGAGCGTGCTTCCTTTAGAGCCAACGTGACCGGCGGCGTGTTGCCTAGTATCTCAATCGGAATCCCTGCTGTTATTCAAAGTGACTCTTTCACGCAAGGTGACCCTGTTGTCTTCAAAACCACTGGCGGGGTACGCCTCGCACAGTTTGCAGGAGATGTTGAGATCGCTCAAGAACCTGGCATCGGTGTTAGCGTGCTATCCAAAGGCGGGAATTTCGACTTCAGCTTCATGACTATCGAAAACAACCGTATCTTTACGCGACCTTCCGTAGTCTCGGTGCCTGCAGGATCGCCCGCACTTGCGCTTCCAAAGGCGGCACTCGGGTTTACTGCGGGCATAGGGTCAATCTCGATGCGCGGCAATCCCACCCCGGTGCCCTGAGTAGGGCTTCTAACCGGATTTCAACGCAAACGAAACGGTTTCATTTACCGGTACGTGGCAGTGATTCACTACAAATTCGATAGCTGTTTGAATTGCACAGCCTGAAAGATGATTGATGACCACTTGGCCCATCTTCCAACCGCAAGATTCAGCTGACGACCTTGCCGATCACCCGTACAGGGTGGTCGTGATGGCGGGTTCTAAGGGACTCAATTACCCCTGGCTTTGCCCGTATTGCGGCCAATCTGCATCGCAGTGCCTGTTGGTGGAAAAAGTGTTCCGCCAGGCCGGTTCAGGCGACGGCGTCACCTGCTACCAGGTGGAGCAAGCACAGGTGCCTTATTGCGATGACTGCATTGCGCAGCACAAACACGAGCAACGCCTGCTCACCTGGACGCAGCGCCAGATCGTCAGCTTGGACACTGGGTTGACGGTTTCGGCATTGGGGTGCAGTTTCATGGCGCTCTTGTTTTTACCGGTGGCGCTGCGCGATATCGGGCGGCCAGGCTTTCCCTTGCCTCTAGTCGTAGTGGCTTTTTTTGCGCTGATCGCCTACAGCAGCCTGTCGGGTGCCTGGAAGCAAAACGCTTATCGCCGCGTGGCACCACAGACCCGTATCACGCTGGCGTTCGATTTCAGTGAGCGCTATACACCCTTGTTTGAGGCGGCGCGATGCACCATCACGATTCGCAACCCGGCGTTTGCTGAATCTTTCGTGGCGCTAAATCGTCAGTCTCTCCTGCACTATTGATACGAAACGATGAAATATGAACCGTTCGCCCTGAGGTGGCTGTTCCGACTGTCCTGAGGTATCGAAGGAAGGGCTCGCGAGGACTTCGACAAGCTCAGTCCGAACGGAAATTGATACTTCATCGTTCCGGATCAATAAAAGGCTCAGTTGTCGGCGTTGGTGCGACGTGGATTCGCGAGAAAAAATCGAAGTATCTCGGCAGACGCATCGGGGCCTCGCGGATCGGTGTACGAACCGTCTGCACTTCCCCCTGACCAGGCGTGGCCCGCACCGTGAATTTGCCAGCGCTCCACCCGCGCTTGACCGTGCGCAAGGTGTGTGTAGACCGTGTAGCGCCTGCCGTTGGCTGCAGGGTGGGTGCCCTGGCGACTCTGCATGTCTGGCGAGCCGCCGCTGGCTGCATGGCTGGGGTGTGCGGCGTGCGCAACTTGCTCGGCGTTACGCGGGTGGACCGTTCGATCCTGGTCGCCGTGGAAGATGATCGTGGGCAAGTGGGTAGCGTGTGCGGCTCGGTGCGACGTGCTTCCCCGCTTCATGGCAGCCAGCGCCTCGGGCAAATTGTTTGCTGCGCCGGCTGGCAGGCCGGAGTGCACGCCCACCGCGCTAAACAAATCAGGATACGCAGCCCCCAGCACCGCAGCCATGGCACCCCCTGCCGACAGGCCAGCCACATACACGCGGCCGCTATCAATCCCATGGCGCGCCACCACACTGCGGGTTAGCGCAGCAATCCACCCCGGCTCGCCGCGCCCGCGTTGCTGATGCGATGGCTCAAACCAGTTCCAGCAGCGCTGTGCATTCGCCCCTGCCGTCTGCGCCGGGTACAGCACAAAGACACCCTGCTCCCTTGCGAGTGCGTTCATGCCAGTGCCCGCCGAAAAATCGTCCGGGTTCTGCGTGCAGCCGTGCAGCATGACTACCAGCGACAGCGCTTGACCCGCGCGAGCGGGCGGCACATAAAGCTTGTAGTGGTGCAACTGGCCATCGTGCGCAAACGTCGC
Organism: Comamonadaceae bacterium; assembly: GCA_031414805.1. Taxonomy (GTDB): domain Bacteria; phylum Pseudomonadota; class Gammaproteobacteria; order Burkholderiales; family Burkholderiaceae_C; genus JAAFIW01. The sequence continues at coordinate 38,164 of JANOQJ010000080.1, read as the reverse complement.
ACTCAAAAACTGCTCTGGTGCGCGGGCAGGTAGGGGTGCTGTTGCGGGTGCTGTTGCGGGAGCGGGTTCAGGAGCCTGCGGCTCGTTGTACGCGCGCGCGGCAACATTTGCATCCGTGTCGCCCACATCGTCCAGCACCTCCACCACGCAACCCTCCAGCACCGTGGGGTCTGGCAAACCTTGCCGAATGGATGTCGGGTGCGGTGGTTGATGTGGGGGTGAAAAACGCCCTGTCATCGCCCGTTGAATCACCTCGGTGGCCTGCTTGAGCTGGCCGGTTTGGGTCAAACGCGTGGCCTGGCGCATCAATCTTGAAAAATCAATCGTCATGGGTACCTTTGGAAACAAAAGCCGTGTGGCGTCGCTAAGCCGACAAGCTGGGGCGCTCAGGGCTGGCTGCAAGAGCAGCGTGCGTATTTCTGTCAGCAGCGACCGGTGGCAGCACAGTTGCCTGGGCGGTATCGACTTGAGGAAACGGCTCAGCCGGCCGCATGGAGCCAAATGTGTTGGCATACACCCAGGTGAACTCTGCACCCATCAGAAACACTTGCGAGGAGTAGTAAACCCAGATCAACACCACGATGAAGGAACCCGCCGCGCCAAATGCCGATGTGGCACCGCTGCGGCCGATGTACAGGCCAATCAGGGTCTTGCCGACCGTAAATAGCAGTGCGGTCACGGTGGCACCCAGCCACACGTCGCGCCAGTCCACTTTCACACGCGGCATGAACTTGTAGATGAAGGCGAAGATGACGGTGGTCAGGCCAAACGCTGCGACCGCATTGGCGACTTCGGCTAGAACCTCCCAGCCACCCAACATGCCGCCCCACCACTTGCCCAGCGCCGCCATGGCCGCGCTGATCACCAGTGACACCATCAGCAAAAAGGCGATGCCAAAAATCATGCCAAAAGACAAAAGCCGTGAGCGCACCAACGACCAGACGCCAGACGAAGTGGCTTTGGCAGGGGCGCGCCATATGCGGTCCAGCGCGTCTTGCAGTTCCCCAAATACGCTGGTGGCACCTACCAGTAGCACCACCACACCTGTAATGGTTGCAAGGACGCTTTGCGCCGGTTTGTTCACGCTGACCAGCAAGCCTTCAATCGCTTTCGCGGCTTCGGCTCCCATCAGGTTATGTAACTGTCCAAATATTTCGCCGCGTGCAGCTTCTGCGCCGAACACGAGTCCGGCGATCGAAATCACGATCAACAGCAACGGGGCGAGTGAAAAAACGGTGTAGTACGCCAATGCCGCGCCCATGCTGGGCGCAGCGTCTGCCACCCAGGACTGCCCGGCCATCTTGACCAACATCCACAGCTGTTTGGGGTGCATCACGTGACCGGCCTGGCCCGTGAGTGCCTTGGTGGGCGCGCTCACAAACGAGTTTTCATGGCTACCTCAAACCGGGTGTCAAAGTCAGACTGTCTGGCACCACGGGAAAGGCTACACGCTGCCGTTTTGCACCCCCGCACCGGCGGGAAAGAGCGAAAACGGGCATCGCGCAGCAAGGTGCGTCTTCAATCAGTTAGGGCCGCCGTGCATCATGGCATCCATGTCAGCCGACATCACCATGCCGTTGGACGACTTCATTTGTCCCCAACGCATGTTGTGGTAGTTGTTGTACTCGCGGCGCGAAATTTTTCCGTCAGAGTTGGCATCCATGGCAGCCATGCGCTCAGCGCGGTTCATCTGCATACCCGTTGCGACGGATGCTTTCCGGTCATCGACCTTCATCTGCGCCTTGTCGCCGGGCACACCAGTCGCTGCAATCGGGTTCGATTGGTTGGCTGGGCGGGTGGTTGGTGGCAGGCTGCCAGCCGGTGCGACGCCAGGCATGCTGCCGGTTTTGTCGTCGACACGCATCTGTGCTTTGTCGCCGGGCACGCCCGACGAACCCGCAGGATTGGTCTGGTTGGTGGGACGCTCCAGCACACCTGCAGGTGCCTGGGCGTAAGCGCTGGTGCTGATCGCGAGGATCGCGGCGGCCAGTGTGTGCATAGACGTTTTAACGATTGATTGGTTCATGAGAAATCTCCAAGCTAAGGGCAAATTCACCCGGGCCCAATGCTGCTGGCTGGGCCTGAATTGATCTGTAGGACGAGCACTGCAGCGATGGTCGGACACCCGCGCTAGGACTCACGTCTGGTTGCTGGATAAAGAGGTTCATGTTTCACCGGGCCAGCAAATCGCCGAGCACTTCTGCTTGAGTTGCTACTTATTTGATAGCTGCTTGAGCAGATTTTATAGGGGCTAGAGGCCAATTTGTCTATTGAGGGGCTGTAACACCCCAACCTCCTGTATTGACAAAAAAACCGTCGTTATGTACGCCAACGTACAGACCATTTCCGTGAATTTGTGCAAGCTTATGGTGATATTCGAGCCAAGCACTCCTTGTCATCGAAGTTTCTTTTCAATAGGGATCAACGTGCTAACCATCGCCCCGACACTGACCATCACACCGGCCAAAATCCACACCATCGGCCCGATGGACGACGACTTTGCGCAGTCAACGCTACACCTGGATTTGGCCCGGTTCAATGTGGCACGCACCACACCTGACAAGCCCCCCAAAGACCCCGGTGCATGGGAAAACGCTTTGCACGCGGAGCTGGCCATCCGCTTGTCTGAAGGCCACTGGTTAGAGGGCTTGCGTGCACAAGCTGCTGCGGCGCTGCCTGCTGGCAACTTGAATCCCGATGCGTTTGTGGCCTGGTTTGCCTCGCTGGTGCACAAAGGCCCAGGCCAGCAACACCGGCTTTTTGACTGGCTGGCCACCCACGCGGATCTTTCGGAAATGCGCTGGTTTCTCACCCAGGAGGCGGCTGGCGAAGCCGGATTTGACGACTTGCTGGCCTACACGCAGGTGAAATTACCCCTACCGGCCAAACTGGAGTTGGCACGCAACTACTGGGACGAAATGGGCCACGGCAAGCGGCAAGGTATGCATGGCGACATGCTGAACCGCATGGTCGTCGAGCTGGCGTTAACGCCCACACTGGAGACCACCGTGTGGCAATCGCTGGCCTTGAGCAACGCGATGCTGGGCATGGCCATGACACGCCGCTACGCCTACCAGTCGATTGGTGCTTTGGGCGTGGTGGAACTGACCGCGCCCTCGCGTGTGGTGCATGTGTCGGCTGGCATGCGCCGCCTGGGCATGGGTACCCACCTGCGTGCTTACTTTGACCTGCATGCGGCGCTGGACATCTCCCACGCCAAAGCCTGGATGACGCAGGTCATCGCGCCGCTGGTGGAAGCCGACCCCGCTTGCGCGCCGTTGATTGCCGAAGGCGCGCTGATACGCCTGGCGTGCGGCAAACGCTGCTTTGATCGCTACAGCCAAGAATTCGGCCAGGCGTTTCAGTGCTAGTTCACATGGGACACAAAGGGCAAGTGGGCCACGTCGACCAGCGACAGACAGGCGATACCTGGGCACCACCCACCTGGTTTGCAAATAACTCCACTGCGCCAGCTGCGCAAGACGCCGACGCGAGTCAGGAGCAGGACGGCGCGCTGATGCAAGTGCTGCGCTTCGCCGCGCGCGAGGGCTACCGCTTCACCACCCCCACACCCGCCACCCACCAGCGCGTGCTGGCCCGCCACGGCCTGCACCCCGGCAGCTCGCTGCAGGACATTTTTGGCTGGAACCGGCCGTTTCGCCCCGAAAGCCTCAAGCCCGACCTGCTGGACGCGATGCAGCGTGCGCAGGCGCTCTCACCCTGTCCTTCATTGGGCCAAGCGCACACCCTGTTGCGTAGTCGTATTCGCATTGCCTCGCTGAACGACGACCTGTTTTTGCATTCGGCCTACCCCACCACGCAAGACAGCGCGGTGTTTTTCGGCCCCGACAGTTACCGCTTTGCCCGCCTGATTCGCCAAGCCGTGCTGGCCAACCCGCAGATACCACAACGGGTGCTGGATGTGGGCTGCGGCAGCGGTATTGGTGGGTTGCTGGTATCCCGGCTGGTTACCGCACGGTCTGTCTTTCAACACACGCCTGAGTTGACATTGAACGACATCAACCCTGACGCTTTGCGCTATGCGCGCATCAACGCAGCCGTGGCGGGCGTTGATGTGGTGCTGGCACCGGGCGATGCACTGGCGGCGGTTGACGGTGAGTTTGACTTGATTGTGTGCAACCCGCCCTACCTGGACGATGCAAGCCAACGCACCTATCGCCATGGCGGTGCACGGCTGGGCCGGGCCTTGAGCGTTCGTATTGCGCAAGAGGCACTGCAGCGGCTGGCACCCGGGGGTCAGCTGCTGCTGTACACCGGCGTGGCCATAGAAAACGGTGTGGATGCGCTGCGCAGCGAGCTGGTGCAGGTGCTGGAGACCGCCGGGTGCGACTGGTCGTATGAGGAGCTGGACCCTGATGTGTTTGGCGAAGAACTGGCCCGCCCGGTCTACGCCCACACCGACCGCATTGCAGCGGTGGGCCTGGTAGCCACACGAACAGTGGTGGCGCTGTGAGCCGCTCGCAGGGTTCAGCCAAGCCGTCGGTACGCTCGACTGCACGTTCACCTGAACATCCCCCCGTACGCGGCGGTTCGCGCGTGCGCGGCCATGAAGATGCTGCCAACAGCAGCTTCAAATTAGCGCCGGTTCACACGGCCAGGGCATCCACACTGTCACCACCCGTACGGTTAAACAGCCTCGAACGCCTGCCCAAGTGGCTGGTCTGCATTCCACTAACACTGCAATGGCTGTGGCTGGGCCTGCGTTACGGCAGCCTGACGCTGCCCACAGCGGCCAATCCGCACATCACGGCAGGTGGTCTGGTCGGCGAAGGCAAGCTGGAGTACTTTGCCGGCATGGGGCCCGTTGCCCTCGACGCGATTGCACCTTATTGCGCAGTGACCACTCGTTTTCAAGCGTCTGACATGGCATTGCAGCAGGTCTTGCAGCTAGCGGGATTGCGATTTCCGCTGATCGCCAAGCCCAATGTGGGTCTGTGCGGCTATGGCGTGCAACTGATTGGTAGCCGACCCGCCCTGCATAGTTACCTGGCTTCATTCCCCAAAGACGAGACCGTGATGCTGCAGCAGTACCTTCCGCAAGAGGGGGAGGCAGGCATTTTTTACGCACGTGATCCACGCACCGGTCAGGGTCGCGTCATTGGCATGGGCTTGCGCTACTTTGCCCGTGTGACGGGCGACGGTTGGCGCACCCTGGCCCAACTGGTACAAGCCGACCCACGGGCTCAACGCGCTGTGCGCGGCGCATCGCATACGAGCCATCTGAACGGTGCCTGGGTACCCGCCAACGGGCATATGGTGCGGCTGGCAACGGTGGGCTCGCTGCGGGTGGGCAGCGTTTACCGCAACGGGCACAGCTGCATTACCCCGCAACTGGTAGCGGCCATCGATGCCATTGCGCGAGACATGCCGGACTTTCATTTCGGCCGGTTCGATGTGCGTTTTGACAGCTTGGCGGCGCTGCGCAACGGCCAGGGTTTTCACATCATGGAGATCAATGGTGCAGGCTCAGAAGCCATTGAGGCCTGGGACCCGCGCATCGGCATCGTGCAAGGCTTGAAGATGGTATTTGCCAAGCAACGCCTGTTGTTTGCCATTGGGCACGGCAACCGTAAAAACGGCGTGCGCCCCATGAGCCTGCTGGCCCTGGCGCGCCTGCATTGGCAGCAGCTGCAACTGATCGCGCGTTACCCGCCTTCGAACTGACAAAACCCGCTTGCCGCTGTGTGCTTGTCCTACGCCAACACACCAGTCTGTCTGATGCAAAACCAACGGCCGGAGTCAAACAATGATATGTGCGCAGCCGGTTTTTGTTGGCTACGCCAGCACCCAGTTTCAACCTCTTTCAACCCAAGGTTTACATGACACGCCCGAAAATATTGACCGCTGTGGCTCTGGCTGCATCACTGTGTGGCATCTGCGCCAGCGCCTTGTCGCAATCCAGCGGCGGGGGCTACAACCCGTCGTGGTATGTGGTGCCGAGTATCAACCTGGTCAAACCCGACAGCGGCTTTGGCATCAGTGACTACGGCGAAGGTGTTGGACTGCGCTTTGGTAAACCCATCTCGCCGTCGTGGGACATGCAGCTGGGTGGCTCGTTTTCGCGCTCACGTGAGGGAGGCTCAACCTTTCGCCGAAACGCACTCGGAATAGACGGCCTGTACATGTTTTCGCGTGAGCGCCTGAGGCCTTATGTGTTGGTGGGCGTGGGTGTTGAATACGATAAATTGAGCACGCCAACCAACCGCACGCAACGCACCTCGTCGTTTGTGAATGCCGGTCTGGGCGTGCAGTACAGCTTGACCGACCAGTGGGCGCTACAAGCAGATTTTCGGCGCGCACAGACTTACTTACGCGGCGAGACTTTTGGCTTTGACAGGGCACGCACAAACGTCGCAAGCCTGGGGGTGATCTACACATTTGACAAACCCAACACTTACACGCCCGTGGCCCGTGAAGCACCAGCGCCTGCCCCTGCCCCAATCGCACAAGCCCCTACCCCACCGATGGCTGCACCAGCACCAGCCCCGACGCCAGCACCGCCGCCAGCTCCGGTTGCCCCACCTCGCACCGAGCGCTACACCTTGTCTGATGTGGAGCTGTTCGCCTTTGACAGTGCGCAGTTGCGCTCACCGCAACCCAAGTTGGATGAGATTGCCACTGCCCTGAATCAAAACGCTCAGGTCGGCAATGTGGTCATCACCGGCTACACCGACCGGCTGGGCAGTGAGGCCTACAACCTGAAGCTGTCGCAGCAACGCGCCGACGCAGTGAGGCAATACTTGGCAGACAAAGGCGTCGGTGTCACGCGTCTATCGGCCTTAGGCCGAGGGGAAGCTTCACCCAAAGTGATGTGCAACGACCGTGTTCGCAAAGACTTGATTGAGTGCCTCGCACCAAACCGTCGGGTGGAAGTCGAGCAGATCACCATCGAACGCCGGGTTCCTTAACTGCCTATCGGTTGGCGCGCACAACATGCAAACGTCCACCCAATCCCAATCCCCCGCGCAGTCGGGGTTGGCTGGCAGCTTTTCTACAGCGGTGCCTACCAAACGTATGGTGACGGCGCGATCTGCCGACGAGCGATTCGTGGCGCTGCTGGACGCGTACCGAGCCAGCGGTGGCTTGGGTCGCGGGGACGAAGTGGTCAACGTACTGATGGGCGCCGGGCAAGGTGACTTGCCCACACTGGCCCGTTGGATCACCAATGGCGATGTGCTGTGCCTGTCGTGGCAACGCGAAATCTGGCTGCCCCTGTTCCAGTTTGGACGACGGGCCAGCGCATCGTGGGCGCACCTTCGCCAGGCGATTCAGGAGCTGCACGCGGTGTACGACGCATGGGAACTGGCTGAGTGGTTTGTTCAGCCCCACGCGGGCTTGAAAGATGAAACCCCGGTGTCCAGGATCACAACCGATGGTCGCGCTGTGCTGGAGGCAGCACGTGCCGACCGGTTCATCCTGCGTGGCTAGTAGCCCTGCATTTCTCTACTCTGAATACGGTACCCATTGCCCGGCGGGCTGGGCCAAGCGGTCGGCAACAATTTTCAGCACCTGCGGGTTCCAGCCCATGCCGATGTGGCTACCGCTGACTTGCACATCTTGGACCTTCGCATCCTGCACGTCAGATGGGGCGTGTACGCAGGTTTGCCAAGCCACGACCCCGTCAGAACGGCTGTAAATCGAGGTGGTGGGCACTGGTGGCGGCATACGCAGTCTGTCGTTCAACGCTTGCGGAAACTGCGCCGGCGCGCCGCTGAGCAGTTTAAATATCCAGCCAACGTGGGTGTGGTCTGCATCGGCGTTGAACGGGGTGGCAATGGTGATGACCTGCTTGACCTTGGGCCCGAGCAATTTGCCCAGCTCCCGCGCGTAAATACCGCCCAAGCTCCATCCAATGAGGGTGGCGGGTTGCGGACGACCGCGTAGCAACGACGCAGTGTGGTCAGCCAGATCCACCAGCCACGCGTCGACGTCGTCACGCGGCCCTGTGTTGAAGCCCTTGCCCCAATCCATGGCGTTGTAACCCAGCGACTGGCAATAGCGGCGCAGTGGGGCGACCGCTTTGCCGTCGGTTGCCATGCCCGGGAAAATAATGACCGGATGGCCATCTGCCGTCTGCTGGAGAGTTTTGGCTTTTGCTTCTGTTTTGGCTTTTGAATCAAATAGTAGTTTGAACGAAAGAAACTCGGCTGCAGCCCGCCACGGCTCGGCAGTTAATAAGGCGAGCGACGGTTTTGTAATGGTCAGGGTATTAGCAGTCATACAGGCATCGAAATTAAACAATCCTGATTGTTCGTTCACCGCGTTGTTGCTACCAGCGAAAAACGCCCCAGTCGCCTGTAGGACGGAATGCACATCCCGGTATTGGGGTTAGGGCTGGGTATTAGATGGCACGCTTGGAAGGTAACGTCCTACAACCGCGCTTGCTGGAGTCTCTAGCATGGAGCCCATGGTGACTTTGCCATGCAGACAAATATGCACCCATGTCCAACCCCACATCTGTTTCAAACGGCACCAACGGCCACGCCGATAACCACACCGATAAGGTAGCCCCATCCCATCAACAAGCAGCAGCAGACTTGACGGCAATCCAGGCAGAACAAGTTCAGGCACTGGTCGGCGCAGTGCCTTACAACCAGCGCCAGTCCACTGAATATGGATTCACCAATGGCTTGTCGCCATCGCCCGGGATAACCGTTGACCCCGAATCAAGCCTGGTCACTGGGAGTACCCTGTCCGAAGCAAACGACACCGAAAAAACAGGCAGCACGGCCCTTGAAGGTGATAACGCAACGATTGAATCGCTGGACCGGGTGCGCGTCGATTCGACGGGTGCCATGCTCACCACGAACCAGGGCGTAGCCATTGCCGACAACCAGAATTCGCTGAAATTTGGTGTGCGTGGACCAGCCTTGCTTGAAGATTTCATATTGCGGGAAAAAATAACCCACTTCGACCACGAGCGTATCCCCGAGCGCATTGTGCATGCGCGCGGTTCTGCGGCGCACGGATACTTTGAATGTTATGAACCGTTAACTCAATACACAAAAGCAGCCCCATTTTCAGAAACTGGCAAGATAACACCGGTATTTGTCAGGTTTTCCACGGTGGCTGGAGAGCGTGGCTCGAAAGATACTGCGCGTGATGCACGGGGTTTTGCCGTGAAGTTTTATACCGATGAAGGCAACTGGGATTTGGTGGGCAACAACATACCTGTTTTCTTTATTCAAGATGCGATTAAATTCCCCGACCTGATTCACGCGGTAAAACCCGAGCCGCACAACCAGATGCCGCAGGCTGCAAGCGCGCACGATACTTTTTGGGATTTTGCATCCTTGATGCCAGAGACCACCCACATGCTGATGTGGGTGATGTCAGACCGGGGTATTCCGCGCAGTTACAGCACCATGGAAGGGTTTGGCGTGCACACGTTTCGGCTGATCAACGAAGCGGGTGAATCGGTATTCTGCAAGTTTCATTGGCACCCCAAAGCAGGAACCCATTCGATGGTGTGGGATGAGGCTGTCAAAGTATCGGGCGCCGACCCTGATTTTCACCGCCGTGATTTGTGGGAGCGTATTGAATGCGGCGCCTATCCAGAATGGGAACTGGGGTTGCAAATATTCACACAAGCGCAGGCCGATGCCTTCAGTTTCGACATCCTGGATGCCACCAAATTAATACCGGTCGAGCTGGTGCCGATCCAGCCGGTGGGTCGCATGGTTTTGAACCGTAACCCTGACAATTTTTTCGCCGAAACCGAGCAGGTGGCGTTTTGTGTGGCGCATGTCGTGCCCGGCATTGACTTTTCAAATGACCCGCTGCTGGCCGGACGTATTCACTCCTACATGGATACGCAACTCTCCCGCTTGGGTGGCCCGAATTTCCACGAAATTCCCATCAATGCCCCCGTGGTGCAGGTACATAACAACCAGCGCGACGGTATGCACCGGCAGGCGATTCACCGGGGACGGGTTTCTTACGAGCCCAACTCCTTGGGCGGCGGCTGTCCGTTTCAGGCGGGTGCGCAGCAAGGCTTCATGAGTTTTCCGGCGCGTCTGGATGCGCAGGAGGAGCAGGCCAAAGTGCGCGGCAAGCCGGAGAAATTTGCAGACCATTACACACAAGCCACCTTGTTTTACGAAAGCCAGACCGCCGTGGAGCAGGCTCACCTGGCGGCCGCATTCCGCTTCGAGTTGAGCAAATTGACGGTGCCTGCCATTCGTGAGCGCATGGTGTCGTCGCTGCGTAATGTGTCGGATGTACTGGCCCAGACCGTCGCCAGCGGCTTGGGCATGCATCCCGCTCCACAGGCCATGCCACGCGCCCTGCCCAACCCGACCACACCCGAAGTGCTGAAGTCCCCGTCGTTGTGCCTGCGGGCCAGACCTGGTGATGGTTCTGTCAAGGGCTTGAGGGTGGCGCTGTTGATTGCGCCGGGTGCCCACGCCGATAGCCTGCGGCAGGTGGAAGCCGCATTGGTCGCTCAGGGAGCGGTCGCCCGGCTGGTGGGGCCACGCATTGGCCCGATCACTATGGACGATGGGCAAGAGTGGGTCGCCGACGCGTCGCTCGAGAACGAACCTGGCTTTTTGTTCGACGCCCTGGTGCTGCCCGACGGCGCGGCAGCAGTAGCCACGCTCGGCCGCATTCCCGCAACCATGGACGCCGTTCGCGACCAGTACGCGCATGGCAAGACCCTGCTGGTGCTGGGCACCTCCACAACGCTACTTCAAAAATCAGGGGTGTTGGAGCAAGTCAATGACGCCAGCCACACCCCAGGCCTGATCACAGCGCAGGCTGCGACGGTCGATGAATGCATTCCCGTATTTCTGGCCGCTCTGGCTGGCCAGCGCCACCCGCAGCGGGAAGTGCTGGAGCCGGTCTAATTCCGCTTCGAAATCATTGCTGTAGGTCGTTACTCCTCCTCGCCGTGCTACAGCACTGTCTTCGTCGTCGCGCCTACTACAGCAATGTTTTGGAAACGGAATAACCTGCCGCGTGACGCGTGATGTGATGCTGCTCCCGCACGCGGGGCGGCAGCCCATCTGGGACAGGGTGAAGTGGAAAGCTGCATTTTTAGGCCAAATAGGCCTCTAGCCCTAACCAATACTGCTCAAGCAGCTATCATTTCAGGAGCGCCCAGACCCAACTATTCACTGAATCAGACCGTTCTTCAGCGCGTAGTAGGTCAGGTCGCTGTTGGTGGTGAGGTTCATTTTTTCCATGACGCGCGTGCGGTAAGTGCTGACGGTCTTGACACTCAAAAACATGCTCAGCGCCATATCCCCAATGGTTTCACCTTTGGCCAGGCGCAGGAAAACCTGTAGTTCGCGTGCAGAGAGCTGTTCATGCGGCGGCACATCGGGCTGGCCCGGGCTGCTGGAAAGTCCGTCAGCCAGCAATTGCGCTACCGCAGAGCTGACGTATTTACGCCCCCTCGTCACCGTGCGAATGGCTTTGACGATCTCGTCGGGGTCGCAGTCTTTGCTGAGGTAACCACTGGCCCCTTGGCGTAACAGGGTGGTGGCGTAGTGCGCTTCGGGGAAGCCACTCAGGATCAGCACCGGCAGGTCGGGTGCGCGGGCCTTGATGGCCGACAGCGCGTCGACGCCGCTTTGCCCTGGCATCGAGATGTCCAGCAACAGCACATCCACCTCGCCAGCGCGAACGATGTCCACAGCTTCCTTGCCGTTGGACGCTTCAGCCACGACCACAAAGTCGATCTGATCTTGAAAAAACTGTCGCAAACCAACACGAACCATGGCGTGGTCATCAACGATGGCGATTCGAATCATGTGTGTGTACCTCTTGGCACCATGTTCCCACGTTTAACGGCTTTGAAGGGGGTCCAAGCATCAGAGTGGGCGTTGTCCTACAAGGGCGCTGGCGGTTTTCGGACACCCGTTATGCAGCGCGCCCTATGGCTGCGGGGCATGCTGCGAAGCACACTCAAAGCAACTTTTTCAACAGGGCTGCACATGTTGCACTACGCAGTTGTTTTCTTCGTTATTGCGCTCATCGCAGCCGCTTTCGGCTTTGGCGGAATTGCCGCCAGCGCGGTCGGTATCGGCAAAATTTTGTTCATCGTGTTTTTGATTCTGGCGATTGCCAGCTTCATATATGGCTTGGTGCGCAAACCCTGACGCAACCACCTCGCAGTTTTCTTCCCGTTTCACCAACCCACAGGAGCTTTCATGATTACCAATAAACCCACCGATACCGTCACCAGCCTGACCGACCAGGCTGCTCAATCCGCTGACCACGCCATCCGGACAACCCAGGGTGTTGCCAATCAGGCCTTCAACAGCCTGGCCGGTACCGTGCAAGACATTCGTCAGCAAGCCGGCCCCATGCTCACGCAAGCCGTAGACCAGGTCAACACCCTGGCGCATCAAGGTGCCGACGCCGTGCGCGAAGGCGCAAACCAACTGCGCTCCACCGCCCAGCATGCCAGTGATAGCACCCTGAACTACGTGCGCAACGAGCCGGTGAAAGCCATGCTGATCGCAGCTGCAGCCGGTGCCGCCATCATGTGGATGGCCAGCCACAGCGGTCGCTCGCACCACAGCCGTTAAGTCCATATGGGTCTCGCCGAGATGTATCCACTGCTGAATCTGGTGGCGACCAAGCCTGGGCTATTGGCCGATCATGCAGAGGGCTACATCGAGCTGGTATCGCAAGAGCTGGCACAAGCAGCCGACAGCTACAAGCGCAGCGCCATACTGGCAACGGTAGGGCTGCTGTGCTTTGTCGTGGCGCTGGCACTGGCGGGTGTCGCTTTGATGCTGTGGGCCACTACGCCCGCAGCCAACTTGCAGGCACCGTGGATCCTGGTGTGCGTCCCGCTGACGCCGACTGTTGCCGCTATCGCCTGCTGGGCTATGTCCCGCTCAAGATCGTCGGGTGGTCATTTCCACCACCTGCAGGAACAACTCAAAGCAGATTTGGCCGTGCTGCGCCAGATGGGAACATCATGACCATGACACACACGCCCGATGTTTCCGCTGCGGCCTTGAAGCTGGTGGCCTCAAGAGAACGCTTGAAACAGGTTCTTTCGGGTCGACAGTCCACGGGACCAGCCGGTCAGATGCCGACTGCGCTGGATACCGGCTCGCAGACATCCGCCGCGGTCGACGGTTTTTCGATCGTCAAGCATGCGTTGAGCACCTGGTGGTCATCCCACCCTCTGCATCTCGTCACCACGCTGGCGGGTAGCGCAGCACACAGCGCGATGGGTCCGATAGCTCAGCAGCATCCGATTCGACTTTTGGCGGTATCGGCTGCGGTCGGCGGCCTGATCGTTTATGCACGTCCCTGGCGCCTGCTGGCAGGGACCGGCCTGGTCGCCATGTGGTTACCAAAGCTGGCGGGCAAAGCGGCGCTATGGGCTGCTTCAGCCAACACAACTGGGCTTCCGTCTGCTCCAGACACCCGTCGCTTCTGATATCCACTACCCTGATGAATCCACCGCGGCTCGCTTGGCACCATTCGCCCCGAGCTCTTGTCTTCTCAACCCAAAAGGGAATGGGTTAAGCGAACAGCAGTGCTACTAGACCTTGGGCGTGGTCGGATTACCAGGCACTGGACTCGGCGGCGTACTCTGGTCGGGCTCAACCGGCGGAGCGCCGGGTTTGCCCGTCTCATGAACAGCGGGCGTGGCGACCCGAATTCCGCCCACGACTCCCGGTGGCGGCGAACCTTCAGACGTGAAGTCTGTTTTTTGCTCGGTCAACGTTTTTTGCTTGACCACAGGTGGTGGTACGGATTGAACGGTGGACATGGCTCATCTCCTTCTTGGTTACTACGAAATTAATAGCTGCCTGAGCAATACTTACAAGGGCTAGAGCCTGTTTTGACTAACAACATAACAACAGGCGATTGCCGGCTTCAGGTGCCCGCGGGCCAGTAATGCAACACGGCTTTGCCGACGCCAGCGCACACGGCACTGATGAACGTTCCCCACGCAATATCGATGGCGGCCAGGCTTACCGGCCAATCTCGTAACGTCGCCAGGTTGCTCAGGTCGTATGTTGCGTACGCCATGAAACCAAACAGGGCGCCTGTGGCCACGGTTTTGGTCCATCCAGGAACGGCTTCGTTAGGCAGCACGGCGAACAGCATCACGCCAGCCGCGTAGATCAGATAGAACACCACCGCCACCGCGATGTTGGGTTTGGCCGCCATCAAATGGCCAATGCCTTCCTGATAAGTGGATTTAGCGATGTAGCCCAGCCAGACGAAGTCGAGCGCCACCATGACGAAGGCAATGGCAGCGTAAATGGCAACGTACTTGAGCATGGGTAGTCCTGAATTTAAGGCTGTAGTGAATGATGAAGAAATGGATGCGTGGGACCGCAGAGAACGGGTCGGCACCGACCGAAGATAGCTGGCATGGCGCATTTGATAGCTAGGGACTGTGGTTTTCATGCGTGTTCCTGAAAGCTTCAAGGCTGGGCGCTGACTCGCCAGATCACGTTACCCACATCGTCAGCTACCAGCAGGGCGCCACGCTTGTCCACCGCCACGCCCACCGGTCGGCCGTACGCCTTGCCTTCGGTGCTCAAAAAGCCGGTCAACACGTCTTGCGGAAGGCCCGCTGGCTTACCGTTTTGAAAAGGCACAAAAATCACTTTGTAGCCGCTGTGCGGTCGGCGATTCCAGGAACCATGCTGACCGATGAACATGCCCTGACCATAGGCCGGCAGCTTGCTGCCATCAGACGAGGCAAGCCCCAAAGAGGCGGTGTGCGCGCCGAGCGCGTAATCCGGCACAAGTGCAGCGGCAACTTTGTCCGGTTGGGGTGGCTTGACCCGTTCATCAACGTTTTGGCCGTAGTAGCTGTAAGGCCAGCCGTAAAAAGCGCCCTGCCGCACCGACGTCAGGTAGTCGGGCACCAGGTCGCTGCCCAGCTCGTCCCGCTCGTTCACCACGGTCCACAGCACCGGGGCTGCGACAGTCCCGTCACCAGACCAGGCCATGCCCACCGGGTTGCGCAAGCCCGAGGCAAATACCTGAGCTTTGCCAGTGGCCACATCCAGTTGCCAGATGGCGGCACGACCTTCCTCAGCGGCCATGCCACGCTCACCCACATTGCTGTTGCTGCCGACGCTGATGTACAGGGTCGTGCCGTCAGGGCTTGCCACCAGGTTCTTGGTCCAATGGTGGTTGATGGGGCCGCCGGGCAAGTCCATCACCCGTTCGCCACCATTTGTAATTTGTTGATCGCCTTCTGTGTACGCAAAGCGCACCAGCGAGTCGGCGTTTGCCACATAGAGATGTTTGCTAACCAGTGCCATACCAAAAGGCGAGCGCAAGTCTTTCAGCAACACGCTGCGTACGTCTGCTATGCCATCGCCATTGGTGTCGCGCAGCAGGGTGATTCGGTTCGCACTGGGCACACCTGCACCCGCGCGCTGCATCACCATCTTCATCACCCAGGCCTTGATGCCACCGTCGCCAGGCTTGGGCGGTGCGTTGGATTCGGCCACCAGCACGTCACCGCTGGGCAGCACATGCAGCCAGCGCGGGTGGTCCAGCCCACCGGCAAACGCCACCACCTGCATACCGGCCGCCGCTTGCGGTGTGGATCCTGAGGGCCACCCGATAGCGGGTGCGATATTGACTGTGGGCAGCAGCGTTTTGACAGGCTTGGGCAAACTGGGCGTGGGCCCAGTGTCGGCCGACGCCTGCAACTGAGCGGTTTCGCCGCAACCAGCCATCGCGAAGACCGCGATGCTGGCTGACAAGGCGATGCTGAACCGGGTCAAATCCGCCCCATGATGAGCAGGATCAGTACCACCACCACCACCAGGCCGAGGCCACCGCTGGGACCGTAGCCCCAACTTTTGCTGTGTGGCCAGCTGGGAATCACGCCAATCAGCATGATGACCAAAACGATTAAAAGAATGGTTCCGATGCTCATAAGGTTCTCCTGAAAAAGGTCTAAATTCCGACTGGTCAGTTCTTGACGGGCGGCACAACGATCACCGTGGTGTCACCTGGCTTGCCGGTTTGCCCGGTGTCACCTGTCATGCCGGTATTGCCGGTGTTGCCGGTGTTGCCTGTCATACCGGTCGTACCTGTAGCGCCCGTCGCACCGGTGCTGCCCGTGAAGCCTGGGTTGCCGGTATTGCCTTGCGAGCCCGTGGCGCCGGTTGGTCCAGCCGGTCCGGGTACGCTGACATTGGGGCCTGGCACCACGACGACGGCTGGCTTGTCGCAAGCCGCCAGTGTGAGCGCCAACAGAACAGCGGAAACACTTGAAAAATAGTTCATAAAAACTCCTTGTAAAAATCCATCAACACATCACAACAACCGTTGTTCACAAACTGACGCGGTGTGAGGTTTGTGCGTCAGTTCCTTGTTCGTCAAACCCCTGCTTTGCGCCGTACCGGACCGCTTGGCGCTTTCCCGCTTGCGCGCTGGACCAAGCTCGCACAGCCCGCAGCATTGCGATTGGCTGCCTGCGCATCGCCTGGATCGACCAGCGGTATCAGGGCCGCCAGCGGGTTCACCAGCGCTAGCAAAAAGGCGCTGATCAACGTACGGCTCATGGGGCCCTTATCCAGCGATACGCCGGGTTGGCTAAAGCTGCCCCGCACCAGCAAAGGCGTGCGAAAGGTCAGGGGGCTGAAGTCTTTGGGCATCACGACAGCGCGCAGATCGATCACCTCAGTGGCCAGGGACAGACTGCCTTCGACCCAGATCGCAGAATCGTTGGTGTCCAACACCATCACACGGGGGCGAAACACGCCGCCTTGTGCGACCAGATCGGCCACGCCGCACAGCACTTTTAAACTTTGATCTCCGCTCAGGTACAGACCCAGGCCCTGCGCCAGATCCAGACCGGCCGCTTCCACTACGAGATGTGAAATGGCACCGTCGTCCAGCTGGGTTCGGGCCTGGCCCTGCAAACTGCCCAAGATAGCCGCGGTCGAGTTGCCCCGCCCTTGCAGGCGGGTCTGGCCACTCAAACGCCCGGAGACGTAAGCAGGTTGTCCGGCAGTGCGTTTTTGCTGAATGAACTGGGCCAATTGCACACCGTCCCATCGCAAATCTGAACGCCACAAAGCGGTGGCAGGGCGGCCATCAAGCATCACATAACCACGTACTTGACCTTGCGCCGTTCGGGCATCCAGGTCCATGATGGTCAGCACCCCTGCGTCGAGACGCAGATGGCCCCGCAATGGCACCAGGGGCTCGAGCAACCGGCTGTTCAGGTCAACCTCTTGAACGTCGATCAGGACATTGGCATCCATCGCCCTCAGCGCGTCGAGGTTGAAGGGTTTGTCGGGCAACACCTTGCCGCTTGGCCGCGTTTGCCCAGTTGACACAGGCTCGACACCTACAGCAGGCCCCAAGTCGACCAGTGCCAGGCGCGTGCCACCCAATCGGCCCGACAAGAGCGGCTTTGGACCACCCGTGTCGTAAGTGAATGCGCCATTTAACCGGCTGGCTCCTACCGTGGCCTGATTCAGCCGCACGCGCCACAACGCGTCTGCTTTAGCCACCAGGCCTTCAGCTCGAAATGCGGTGGTCGTGGGTAACGTCACGCCAAAGGGCAGGCCGACCGCAGCGAGCGACGGGCCGGTGAGATCAAACCGTCCGGACAACTCATTCAGGGTCAAGGGGTCAGCGGCGCTACCGAAAAACACCAGCTTTGCCCGGCCCACCGTGGCATCCAATGTCACCGCGGTCGCTGAGGTTGGGCCTGCATCTGTTGATCGCGGCAACTCGCCAAAGGCCAGCAGCGCCACAACGATCGGTAACTTTTGATACGTGCCGCGGGCCTGCATGCGCAGCACGCTCTTGCCGACGCTGACCACCGTACGGTGATCACTCGACTCGGTGCCCGTCCCCCTGGCTCCCGGCGACCACGACACGTCGGCAACACCCTTCAGTGCCAGCGGCTGGTCATCGTAGAACACCTGGCCTTGCGCCATCTGCAACACCCCAAACTGGGGAATGGTTGTGATGCGTTCATTGCCTTTGGTGCCTCCGAATTGCCAGGATGCCGAGCCATCCGCACGTCGCTCCAGGTGTGCTTTTAACCACGCGGCTTCGAGGCGATGAATACGATAAGACGGGTTGGGCCGCCCACTGTCGTCCAACCGGCCAGCCGTACGGTAAGCACGCCAGATATCGACGTAACGAAGATCAACGGCGATGTCGCGCGCTGCCAATAGGTAGGGCGCACTGCTCCACGCGGGCGCTGCGATCTGCAGCTGCGGTGCACGTAGCCGTATGCCGCCCAAAAACCGCAGTTGCACCCGCTGCAACGTTGCGTCCGCAGGTGCCGTACCGGCAATCGGCGCCGCATCGGTGTTGAAGCTAACTTGACGCTGCGCAAGCGTCGATAGCTGGCGCTCCAGCACGGGAGCCAAAAACGGCCATCCCATCGCTTCGCAAGCCGCAAGCGTCAGCAACAGCAACAAAGCCAGGCACAGCCCCAACCCCAGCCAGCGCCCTTTACCAACAGGTGAAATTTCTCGGGGCGAGGCCATGGTTGTGCAGGTTCAATTCAGCGGTAGATCGTTGCGCGTCAGTTCGAAGACAAACCGGTCAGGATCGCGTTTTCGCCCATTCCCACGGGTTTGCCGGAAATGATCGATGCGGCGAATGCCACCATCCGCACCATCTTGTTGTGCGGCGCATCCCAATACTCTGCAGTGTTGGGCACCACTTTGAGCAAGGTCAGATTCGGCGAATCCGGGCCATCTGGAAACCAGGGTTTGGCATAGGCTGACCACAGGCTCTTGATCCGGTCCGGGTCGTCCACCAGGTGGCCCGTTCCCGAAACCGACACATAACTGGAGCGGTCCTCGTCGGAAAAGGCCAGGTTCACATTGCGCAACTGGCCGACTTTTTGAGAGTGACGGTCAGTGAAAAACCACAGGACGCCGTCGGCGTCCATCTCCTGGGGTGCCATTGGCCGGCTGACCAGCATGTCACTGTCGTCATGCGTCGTCATCATGGCGACCTTGCTGTCTTCGATCAGCTCGCACAGGCGGTTCAACTCAGCGGTGTTTTGTGGATGGGTTTTCATGGGTTCTACAGATCGGGTTGGGGATAGCCATGGTCGTGCGTTGGTGCCCCTGTCACCATCAGTGACCATCCGCAAAGTCTGTGGGCAACGTCCTACGCGGTGCCCCGCCAATGCCAACAACGATGATCGCTACAGGTAACGCGCACCGGTGGACATGACTGCCGTGCGAACGAAATTAGGTAAGGCCATGCACGCTTGGTGCATCGCGCCGTTGTAGTGCTGCAGGCCCGACACACCCCTGAGCGCCAGTCGTTCACCCACCTGTTGTGCATGCAACAGCGCCGGATCCACGGTGTTGGATGCACAGGCCATCATCCAAGGGCCGCCAGACAGCGGTATGGAAACCAGGTAAGGCCTGACGATGTTGAACACCGCGGCAAGTTGGGCGAGCGTTTGCACCAGTCGCGAGGATTGAGAGAAAGCCGACGCGATATGCAAACTCAATATGCCGCCAGGGGCTAGCCGACTGGCACACAGCCTGTAAAAATCAGCCGAATACAGCGGCTGCGACGGACCACCGGGGTCGGTCAAATCAAGAATGATCAGGTCGTAACTGTCAGCTGAGCGCCGCAAGTATTCAAAGCCGTCAGCCACCCTCACGCGCAGGCGGGTGTCGCCGCCCATCGCGTCAATCACACCGTGATGGATGGCGCGCAGGTATTGGCGAGAGATATCCAGAACGACCTGATCGATCTCTACCAGCGTGACCTGGTCGATGGTGCAGTGTTTGAGCAATTCCTCAGCCGCGCCGCCATCGCCTCCACCCACAATGAGCGCGTGGCGTGGAGCCGCATGCGAGCAGGCCGGTACGTGCACCAAGCTCTCGTGGTAGAAAAACTCATCTTTTTCGGAAGCCATGAATGAGCCGTCCAGTCGAAGCAAGCGCCCAAAGCTCTCGCTTTCGTGCACTTCGACGTCTTGGTATGGGCTGCGCAATTTAGCGAGCAGACGAGTGGACAGGATCGAATAGCTAAACCCTGCATCCAGCGCCTCATTCAGCCAACGCCCGACTACAGGAACGGCGGGTGCAACAGCCAGGTCAATCAATGCGTGACCCTCGCTGATGTTGCGAGAAGACTTCGCGCTGAGGGCCAAAATGGGTTTTCAGGTCTCCATATAGCTTGAATGCTTTTCCGGTGTTGTCGGTCTGCAGATTGCACACATAAACGTCCAATGTCACAAACCCACTTTCTGGCCAGGTGTGTATCGCCAGATGTGATTCGGCCAGCAACACGGTGCCGGTGACCCCCTGTGGCTCAAACTGGTGAAACAACTCCCCTACCGACCGAAGGCCCGCTGCAGACGTAGCCGACAGACAAATATCGCGCAGCGCGCTAGACGTGGTCATCACCGCGGCATCACCATGACAGCCATACCACTCCGCGAGCAGGTGAATTCCGGTTGCGACCGAATTCACAACTGCGGCAGGGTCGCTGCATGCCTCGACTGCGCGGGAAAATTGCTCATCCTGAAAGCGTCTCACACCGCTCCTTTTCGTTCGCGCCTATCGGCGCAAGTGGGATACGAAAACTGCGCTCATCCGGCAGCAGTGCGAATACGCGCAAATGGCGATTGCAGATAAACCAGACTTCTTCGCGGTCATTGGCCAAAACAAAGTACGCATCGCTAGTCTCGGACGGGTTGTACAAACCCAGTGCGCGATACGCGGTGCACTCGGAGAACCCGCTTTGCAGCGGTCGCGGTTGGGGTCCAAACGCAAGCTCCTGAACCCGCAGGTACAGCCCTGGCTCCAACGCTGTCATGGGTTCACAACAAGATGGCTATCAAAATGATGATCGGGATTGGGATGCCGAGAAATAGCAACAATAACGAGCGCATGGTGGTCTCCAGAAGTTAAAAAAGCTTTTGAACCAGCAGTTCAGGAATTTTTCAGGCGTCGCGACGGCGACCGCCGAACGTGCCGGCCCAGCTAGCTGCAAACGCACCCAGCAGCAGCGACACCACCAGCCACAGTGCGCCGTAGGCGGAGGCTTTACGGGCTTTGTCAGCAGCCTGTCGGGCCGCCAGTTCGGTCTCTTGCACTTGGGTTTGCAGGCGGGCATAGGTGTCCGTCACCCGCTTTTCGGCATCAGGCTGGCTCAATCCGGTGCGCTGCGACACTGCTTGGCCGATATACGTCACGTCAGCAGGCACCATCGCGCCGCTTCGCAACGTGTTCATGAATATGCGCGTCACTTCGGCTGTGGACACACCGCCTGCCGAACCGGTTGTCACGACGGCGGATGCACTCACACCAGGCGCGGTAGTGAGGTCTTTGCGAAACAAGCCGTCCAGCAGGTAAGCAATGGGACCTGCGTCACCGTCAGATGTTTTTGACGCCTCGCTACCCAACGCTGCCGCCGAGCCTGCTGCCGTCACCGCGGCCGTATTTGCCATGCCGCCCACGGCGTATGAACCGGCTTGAATACCAGTGCCCACAATTGAACCAATGGCGGATGTCAACAGGGCTGCCGTGGCCAACGAGGCAATGGCCCAGGCCAGAAATCCGTGCGCAGTGTCGCGAAAGTAAACCTCATCCGGGTCGAGACCTTCCCATCGGGTGCGAAGCCGGCCTGCCAGGTAACCACCCATGCCGGAGGCCAGCACTTGCGTCAACGTAATCCACAAAATGGTCGACACACCGAATGTGCGTGAACTGATGCCCTCGCGCGCCCAGGGCGAGACCGATGACAACCCGAGACCGGTACCCAATATCAACAGGATGAGTGACAAAGCCGCTGCGCCAGCGGCACCCGCGGCGATGGCGCCCCAAGAGACTGCACTGGTGGTGCCGCCTGGCGCCAGGTTTCGTTGGACGAGCAGCCCCGGAGGTGCGGTAGTGATCATGTCGATTCCTGATAAGTGAAGTGACCAGGATCATCTTTGCAAGAGTGGGGGTTGAGCTGTAGGCACAGCGTTCTATGGCACGTAGGAGTCAGCCGCGGCGGTGGCTGAGGTCGGGGTGGCAGCTATGTGCGACATCGAACAGACAAGCTGTCAACAGCGCGATAGCGTGGCCCGCCAAATCAAACCAAGGAGCCATTGATGACAGCCGTTTCCGTCAGCAACGAAACACCTACGTCACCCGAGGTTCGCAAGGGGCAGTCGCAGGGTCACATACCGCGTGAGCAGTTCAGCACTCGGTTCAAAGCCTCCTTCGCCGATCCTGCGTTTGATGCTGAGAGTGCGGCCATCAACCGGCTTGAAACCATTGCATGGCTGGCCTATGAGGACGGGCGAAAAGCCCCGCATACGCAGACCGCAGGACCCGGCTATGCGGATCCCAGCTACCAGTTATCCAGCGAGTGGGTGGCCACCAAACAACGCCTGGAAGCGGCACAGAAGCTGTGGGCCAAGCCCGAAACACGCTCGCGCGTGCTGGTGGTGTGTGGCTCGGCACGCAACGATGGCACCTGTCCTGGCGAGATATCCAAGAGTTTTCGGCTGACGGGCTGGATCAAGGAAGTGCTGACAGCCGCTGATATTGAGCCTGATGTACTGGACCTGAGTCGGATCACATCGGATTACGGATTGCATATTCACCCGTGCAAGGGCTGCGCCTCGACAGCGATGCCCTTGTGTCACTGGCCCTGCAGTTGCTACCCCAACCATGCGCTCAACCAGACAAATGACTGGATGGCGGAAATCTACGAACGGTGGGTCGCCGCGCACGCGGTCATCATCGTCACACCGGTCTACTGGTACCAAAGCCCCAGCCCGCTCAAGCTGATGATCGACCGTTTGGTGTGCGCCGATGGTGGCAACCCAGATCCCACATCCACCAGCGGCAAAAAGGCCGATAAAGCCAAGGTGGTAGAGCTGGCGGGATGGGACTACCCGCAGCATCTGGCCGGGCGCGCTTACGGCCTGGTGGTACATGGCGATGTGGCGGGCATCGAAGGTGCGCGGCGCGCCCTGAGCGACTGGCTGGACTGGATGGGCTTTGTCGATGCCGGTTCTGTGGCCCGGCTGGACCGTTTCATTGGTTATTACGAGCCCTATGCCACCAGCCACGACACGCTGGATAAGGACACGGCGATGCAGGAAGAAACGCGCAATGTGGCGCGGGCGGTGGTCCATGCAGTGGCGCAGCTGCGTGCCGGGACGTTGGCTGCGGTTCAACCAGCCGTGGCACGCGTGCGGCCGAAATGAGCGCTGTACGGCGTGTCATTACCAGTCAATGCCACTTGCCGCATCCCCTGCGGTTTCGGTTTGATGTTCAACAAATCAAACCAGGCACATGCCGCGCCATGCATCTCCAACATGACCTACCGTAATGCCGGTCAGTTGCTGACGCAGTCCATCGACAACGTGGACGCGCATCACCTGACGTTAAAAAACGTTCAAGCCATCATTGAGCTGGAAAACCAGGCAAGAGCGTCTGCAACATGGGGCGAGCGAGCGTCTGTGTTTGTCTCACGCTTGTTCGGGAACATCTTCTTCGTTTGTTTTCAGGTTGCCGTGTTTGGCGGCTGGATCGTGGCGAACGGCGTTCCCTTGCTGAATCCCCCGCTTGATCCATTTCCGTTCACATTTCTCACCCTGGTCGTAGCACTCGAGAGTATTTTCTTGACCGTGTTTATTCTGATCAGTCAAACCCACGAGAACGGGCACACCCAACGTCAGACGCGGCTGAATCTGCAGATCAGCATGCTCACCGAGCAGGAAAACACCAAGATGCTTTTGATGTTGCAAAGCATCGCAGCCAAGGTGGGCGCTGATTTACCAGACGACCCGGAAATCAGGGGGCTTTCTCAAGCCACACATCCAGCCCATGTGGCAGCTCAGATCGACAGCGTGACGCACGACTCGCTGAAGTCCCCATCCTGAAAAATCCCGTTCACCGTACGACCGTTCTATGGCCACCGCTAACCGATCACTGTCAGACGTTGTTCGAGCCATCGCGAACCTCGTCTTTTGCGCTGCACAAATCGGCGTGCCGCCGCTCACGCAAATACCCGGCTTTTTCGGTATTGCGGCCATGCAGGACATCGGCACGCGCTCTGGACAATCGCCGTCGCTCTTGACCCCACCCGGCTTTTCATTCGCGATTTGGGGCCTGATCTTTGCAGCCTTGTCGGCTTATGCGGTGTACCAAGCCTTACCAGCCAACCTCAGCAACGCCCGGCTTCGCCATATTGGCTGGTGGACCGCAGCGGCCATGGCGCTGAATGCAGTGTGGGAATTCGTCACCGCTTGGCAGGGCATCACCTGGATCACGGTGGTGTTGCTTGCCCTGATTGTGGCGGCTGCGTTGAACGCTTTCTTCGGGCTGTACGAACGCAAACCTGCCACTGCTGCGGTCAACACGTTTGTGATTTTCCCCGTCAGTATCTTCACCGCATGGGTCACTGTGGCCTGCATCTTGAACAGCGTGAGCTGGTGGTTCAACGCGGGCGGGTTTGATGGTGCGGGGCTGTCAGAAGGCACCTGGGCGGCGGCATTCGCCGCACTCGCTGGGCTGGTGGGTGCCTGGGTGATGTGGCGCAACCAGGGAAATGTGTTTTATGCCTTGGTGCTGCTTTGGGCGCTGGGCGGAATCATCTACAAGTGTTTCAACCTGGGCGAAATCGTTGTGGTGGCGGGTGCCGGCATAGGCGTTGCATTTGTGCTGAGTGGCTACGGTCTGTCGGTCTTTGCCAGACGCAACGCTTGACGACATCTTTACGCTTTTTTTATTTCCTGGCCAACACTTCATTCCCCGTTTTTACACACATGCAGCCAGACTGCCCCATGCCTTCTTAGGTTTTCACTGGAGTAGTTTATGGACATCGTTTACCTGGGTTTAGCCTTTGCGTTGTGGGGCGCTACCGTGCTGCTGGCCTTGGGTTTGCGCAAACTCGCGCAGCCTGCGGAAGGTCGCTCATGATCGCGCTGAACATGATGTATGGACTGGCTGGTCTGGTGGTTTTGTTGCTGCTGGCCTACCTGATTTACGCGCTGCTGTTTGCGCAGGAGTTCTAACCATGACTGCTGCCGCCTACGGGCTTCTCATTGCCTTTCTGCTATTGCTTTTTGTAGGGGCCTGGCCTTTGGGCCGGTGGCTCACAGTGCTGTGCACCGGCCAACTGCCTGCGTGGCTGCAGCGCGCCGAAGCGCCGGTGTGGCGACTGGGTGGCCCGGCGACGAAAACGGGCATGTCGTGGCAACACTACGCCTTGGCCCTGCTGGTGTTCAACGTGGTGGGCGTGGTAGCGGTGTATCTGTTGCAGCGTTTGCAGGGGAGCATGCCAATGGCGGGCACTTTCAACCCAGCGGGTATGGGCGCGGTCTCGCCCGACTCGGCGTTTAACACCGCCATCAGCTTCGTGTCCAACACCAACTGGCAGGGCTACGCCGGTGAAGGCACCATGAGCTATCTGACGCAAATGCTGGCACTCACAGTACAAAACTTTTTGTCAGCTGCCACTGGTGTCGCGGTGGTGTTTGCGCTCATGCGCGGGTTTGCCGGGCGATCTGTTGCAGAAATTGGCAACTTCTGGGTGGACATCACGCGCATCACGCTGTGGTTGCTGGTGCCCCTGTCGCTGCTGTTGTCGTTGTTTTTAGTCGGCCAGGGCGTGATCCAAAACCTCTCTCCTTACCAAAGCGTCACCACGGTGGAAACCACGACGTATCAAACACCCACCGGCAAGCCTGATGTAAAAGGCGCGCCAACCCTGGAGAAGGCCACCACCAACACCCAGACCCTGGCGATGGGTCCGGTAGCCTCGCAAGAGGCCATCAAGATGCTGGGCACCAATGGCGGTGGCTTCTTTAACGCCAACTCAGCGCACCCGTATGAGAACCCGACGGCCTTGTCCAATCTGGCACAGATGCTGGCTATTTTTCTGATTCCAGCGGCGCTCTGCCTGGCTTTTGGCAACGTGGTGGGCGACCGCAGGCAAGGCTTTGCCGTGCTGGCCGCCATGACCGTGATGTTTGTTCTTGCGGTGGCGGCAATATGGCCCGCAGAGCAGGCGGGAAACCCGCTGCTGGTACCTCTGGGCGTGGATCCACTAGCCAGCAGCTCACAAGCCGGCGGCAACATGGAAGGCAAGGAAACCCGCTTCGGCATCACGGCTTCGGGGCTGTTTGCGGTCATCACCACGGCTGCCTCGTGCGGCGCGGTGAACGCCATGCACGACTCGTTCACACCGCTGGGCGGCATGGTGCCGATGGTGATGATGCAACTGGGCGAGGTGGTGTTTGGCGGCGTGGGCACCGGCTTGTACGGCATGCTGATTTTTGCGCTGCTGGCGGTGTTTATTGCCGGCTTGATGATTGGCCGCACGCCAGAATATCTGGGCAAAAAAATCGAGGCGCACGAGATGAAGCTGGTGTCCATCACCATCCTGGTCACGCCCATCTTGGTGCTGCTGGGCACCGCTATTGCGGTCATGGCCGGAGCCGGTCGGGTGGGCATTGCCAACCCGGGCGCGCACGGCTTTTCGGAAATTCTTTATGCACTGACCTCGGCGGGCAATAACAACGGCAGCGCCTTTGCGGGGCTGTCGGCCAACACGCCGTTCTACAACACGCTGTTGGGCGTGGTGATGTGGCTGGGCCGCTTTGGCGTGATCGTGCCGGTGCTGGCGATTGCCGGTGCGCTGGCGGCAAAAAAGCGCTTGCCAGTGACGCCCGGCACCTTGCCCACACACGGGCCGCTGTTTGTGTTGCTGCTGGTGTTCACCGTGCTGCTGGTGGGACTACTGAACTATGTTCCCGCGCTGGCCTTGGGGCCGGTAGTGGAGCACCTGATCTTGTGGTCTGGGAAGTAAAGAAAGCACAACATGACTCTTCCTCAATTGATGAAAACCGTTTCCCCGTCATTCCCGCGCAGGCGGAAATCCAGGCGCGAGGTCTACGCCGTATGCCCATGCGCCCACGCCGCAAAGGTGGATTCCCGCCTTCGCGGGAATGACGCGTTTAGCTTCCCGGGACAGTAATGAGTTCCACCATGAATACCAAAACGACCCTCACCCTGCTCGACCCGGCGCTAGTGAAACCCGCGCTGCTGGCCAGTTTCACCAAGCTCACACCGCAGGCGCAATGGCGCAACCCGGTGATGTTTGTCGTCTATATCGGCAGCATTTTGACCAGCTTGTTAGCGCTGCAATCCTTACAAGCCACCGCCGCTGCGGGCGCGGAGTCCACCGGCTTCATCGTGGCTGTGGCGCTGTGGCTGTGGTTCACGGTGCTGTTTGCCAACTTTGCGGAAGCGCTCGCCGAGGGGCGCAGCAAAGCCCAGGCCGCTTCGCTGCGCGGGTTGAAGAAAACCACCGTAGCCAAAAAATACCCTGTTTCCAGCAACGAGAAAGCCGTTCACCACGGCACCTCCTGGTTGCCCGACGAAGCGGACAACCTGCGCAAAGGCGATGTGGTGCTAGTGGAAGCGGGCGACATGATTCCGCTGGACGGCGAAGTGATTGAAGGCGTTGCCTCTGTGGACGAGAGCGCCATCACCGGCGAATCGGCCCCGGTGGTGCGCGAATCGGGCGGCGACTTTTCAGCCGTCACAGGTGGTACCCGCGTTCTATCGGACTGGCTGGTGGTGCGCATCGCCGTGAACCCCGGCGAGTCGTTTCTGGACCGCATGATCAGCATGGTGGAAGGTGCCAAACGCCAGAAGACGCCCAATGAAGTGGCACTCACCATCCTGCTGGTGGCGCTGACCATCGTGTTCCTGGTGGTGACCGCTGCCCTCTTGCCCTTCTCTATATTTAGCGTGCAAGCGGCAGGTACTGGCACGGTGGTCAGCCTGACCGCCTTGATGGCGCTGCTGGTTTGCCTGATCCCCACCACCATCGGCGGCCTGCTCTCCGCCGTGGGCGTGGCAGGCATGAGCCGGATGATGCAGGCCAACGTGATTGCCACCTCGGGTCGTGCGGTGGAAGCTGCTGGCGACGTGGACGTGCTGTTGCTGGACAAAACCGGCACCATCACCTACGGCAACCGCCAGGCCAGCGCCTTCTTTCCGTCTCCCGGCATCACCGAGGCCAAACTGGCCACCTGCGCCCTGCAAGCCTCGGTGGCCGACGAAACGCCCGAGGGCCGCAGCATCGTGACCTTGGCGCAAAAAATGAACCACGCGCAAGCCCTGATAGGCACCACGCACGAGGTACCGTTCACCGCACAAACGCGCATGAGCGGTGTGGATGTGAAAGCACCCGACGGCAGCCTGCGGCAACTGCGCAAAGGCGCGGTCGACGCCATACGCCAGTACGCGCAGACCCACGGCGGCACCGTGCCGGACGAGGTGCTGCGCACCGGCGACGACATTGCACGACGCGGCAGCACGCCGCTGGCGGTGGCGCAAATCGAAGGCGGCATGGCGCAGGTGCTGGGCGTGGTGGAGCTCAAAGACATTGTGAAAACCGGCATCCGCGAGCGGTTTGCACAATTGCGCGCCATGGGTATCAAGACGGTGATGATCACCGGCGACAACAAACTGACCGCCGCCGCCATCGCTGCTGAAGCAGGCGTAGATGACTTTCTGGCTGAAGCGACGCCAGAAGACAAGCTGAAGCTGATTCGCAGCTACCAGGCCGAAGGCCGCCTGGTCGCCATGACGGGTGACGGCACCAACGACGCGCCCGCGCTGGCCCAGGCCGATGTTGCCGTGGCCATGGGCAGCGGCACGCAGGCCGCCAAAGAAGCCGGGAATATGGTGGACCTGGACTCCAACCCGACCAAGCTTTTGGAGGTGGTGGAAACCGGCAAGGCACTGCTGATGACACGCGGCTCGCTGACCACGTTCTCGATTGCCAACGACCTGGCCAAGTACTTCGCGATCATTCCCGCAATTTTTGTCAGCACCTACCCGCAGCTGTCTGCTCTGAACGTGATGCAGCTGACCAGCCCCAATTCGGCCATCTTGTCAGCGGTAATCTTTAACGCGCTGATCATCGTGGCGTTGATTCCGCTGGCACTCAAAGGCGTGGGCTACCGCGCGATTGGGGCGGCCGCATTACTGCGGCGCAACCTGCTGATTTATGGTTTGGGCGGGCTGGTGGTGCCGTTTGTGGGCATCAAGGCGATTGACATGCTGCTGACCGCGCTCGGTCTTGTTTAAGGAAATACCGACATGAACATGCTTTTAAACAGTCTTCGCCCCGCACTGGTTTTGTTCGCTGTGCTCAGTGCCATCACCGGGCTGGCCTACCCATTGCTGGTCACCGGCATCGCGCAGGCCGTATTTCCTGCGCAGGCGGCAGGCAGCCTGATCAGGCAAAACGGTCAACCCATCGGCTCCTCCTTGATTGGCCAGAACTTCACTGACCCCAAAAACTTCTGGGGCCGCCCGTCCGCCACGGGCCCATACCCGTACAACGCCAGCGCCTCCGGCGGCTCCAACCAGGGCCCCACCAACCCGGCCTTGGTGCAAGCCGTGACCGACCGCATCGCCGCTTTGCGCACGGCGGACCCGGGCAACTCAGCGCCCGTGCCGGTCGACCTGGTCACCGCGTCGGCCAGCGGCCTGGACCCGCACATCAGCCCGGCTGCCGCCGCCTACCAGGTGTCCCGCATCGCCAAACTGCGTGGCCTGCCGGTGCCCACCGTACAGGCGCTGGTCACTCAGCACACGCAAGCGCCGCTGTGGGGCGTGCTGGGCGAGCCAGTGGTGAACGTGCTGGCGCTGAATCTGGCGTTGCAGGGCATGAAAGCACCTTGATGGATTGTTGGGATTTACTATAAAAATAGTAGCTGCTTGAGCAATATTTAAAAGGGCTGCAGGCACTTTTGGCTTGTAAAACACAATCACGTATGTCTGACATCCGCCCCGACCCCGACGCCCTGCTGGCCCAGCTGAAGGCGCATGACGTGGCCACGAAAAGTGGCAAGTTGCGCATTTATTTCGGCGCCAGCGCGGGCGTGGGCAAAACCTACGCGATGCTGGGTGCCGCGCAGCAAGCCCTGAAAGCCGGGCGCGATGTGCTGGTCGGTGTCATCGAAACGCATGGGCGTGCTGAGACAGCGCAACTGCTCGTGGGCCTGCCGCAACTGCCGCTGCGCGAGGTGCCGTATCGCAGCAGCACACTGAAGGAATTTGACCTGGACGCCGCGTTGGCCCGCAAACCCGCTGTGCTGCTGGTCGACGAGCTGGCTCACAGCAATGTGGAAGGCTCGCGTCACGCCAAGCGCTGGCAGGACGTGCAGGAGCTGCTGGCTGCGGGTATTGATGTGTGGTCCGCGCTCAACGTGCAGCACCTGGAAAGCCTGAACGGCACCGTGAGCACCATCACCGGCGTACGCATTCACGAAACCGTGCCCGACACCTTGATCGATCAAGCCGACGAGCTGATTTTGGTGGACGTGACCGCCGATGAGCTGACCGCGCGCCTGAAAGCCGGCAAGGTCTACAAACCGCAGCAGGCTGAGCGCGCTGCACAGAACTTTTTTCGCAAAGGCAACCTGATCGCGCTGCGTGAAATTGCGCTGCGCCGCACTGCCGAGCATGTGGAAGACGATGTGCAAAGCTGGCGCATAGAGCAGTCGAGCGCTCCAGCTGTCTCGGGCGCGAACGCCGGGCAAAACCTGCCTGCCTGGCACACCTCGGGAGCCATCCTGGCCTGCGTCGGCCCGCGCGATGGGGCGGAGCAAACCGTGCGCACCGCTGCGCGGCTCGCGGGTCAGCTCAATGTGCGCTGGCAAGCCACGTATGTGGAAACACCGCGCTTGCAGCGCCTGGCCATCGGCGAACGTGACCGGATTTTGTCGGTGCTGAAACTGGCTGAAGCGCTGGGGGCGGCCACGTCGGTGCTGGCCGAAGACGATGTGGGTGTGGCCCTGGCGGCGCAGGCACGCGCGTTGAACTGCGCCACCCTGGTCATGGGCCGCTCACAGACCCCGGTGTGGGCACCACTGCAGCTGTGGTGGGGTGCCAGCCTGCCACGCAAATTGGCTCAGCTCGCACCGTCGCTGGACATCGTGCAGGTGGGCGATGCGCACAGCACGCGGCGGCTTGGCCAGGCCGTACCCCGCGCCGTAGATGCACTGGGCAATGAATCGGGCCACCCCCCAGCCACAACACCTGACGCCACCACCTGGCAAGGCTACGCCTGGGCCGTGGCGGGCAGCGTGGCCATCACCGCGATCGCGATGCCGCTGGTGAACGTGCTGGCGCTGGCGAACATCGTCATGCTGTTTTTGCTGGGTGTGGTCTGGGTGGCGGCGCGCTACGGGCGGGCACCGGCGGCGCTGGCGGCGGTGCTGAATGTGGCGGCGTTTGACTTCTTTTTTGTGCCGCCGCGCTTCTCTTTTGCGGTCAGCGATGTGCAGTATTTGCTGACCTTTGCCGTGATGTTGGTGGTCGGTTTGCTCGTGGGGCATCTGACGGCGGGCTTGCGCTTTCAGGCCCGCATTGCGGCCAGCCGCGAGCGGCGTGCACAGTCACTGTTTGAGCTGTCGCGCGAACTGTCGGGCGCGCTGCAAACCGAGCAGGTGGCGCAGCTGGGCCAGGCGGCGGTGCAGCGCAACTTTGGTGGCCAGGCGCTGGTGCTGGTGGCAAATCACAAGAATGCAGGCAATGACACGCTGAGCCTCCCCGCCAACCCGCCCGAAGGCTTTGACCCCAGCGTCGCTGATTGGGCTTTCCGCAAAAACCAGAGCGCCGGTCTGGCCACTGTCACCCTGGCCGCACAGCCCTGGCACTACAGCCCGCTCAAAGCGCCCATGCGGGTGCGCGGCGTGCTCGCGCTCCAACCTGCCCAGCCGCGCTGGTTGCTCATTCCCGAGCAGATGCAGCAGCTGGATACGCTGGCGCGGCAAGTGGCGATTGCGCTGGAGCGCGTGCACTACCTGGACATTGCCCAGCAAGCCGTGGTGCAAATGGAAAGCGACCGCTTGCGCAACGCCCTGCTCGCCGCCATATCGCACGACGTGCGCACGCCCCTGACCGCGTTGCTGGGTTTAGCCGAAACTTTGCTACAAAAACAGAAGCTGCTTGAGCAATATCCACAAGGGCTGGATGCCGATTTGGCTATAAATTCATCCCCATCGACCGACATGACGACCACCGCAACGGTGCAGGCCATTGCCACCCAGGCCCGCGCCCTGAACGCGCTGGTGGGCAACCTGCTGGAGATGGCGCGGCTGCAAAGTGGCACGGTGCATCTGCGGCTGGATTGGCAGTCGGTGGAAGAGCTGGTGGGCAGCGCCATCCGCGCCGCGCAGCCTGCCCTGGGCACGCACACGGTGCAAACGGTGCTGCCAGCCGATCTGCCCCTGGTTGCTTTCGATGCCGCGCTGATGGAGCGGGTGCTGGTGAACCTGCTGGAAAATGCAGTGAAGTACGGTGCCCCGCCGTTCGTGATTTCGGCCACAACGACCGAGAACACCCTGGTCATCACCGTGCGCGACCATGGCCCCGGCCTGCCCGCCGCAAGCCGTGGCCACGAAGACGCGCTGTTCGAGAAATTCACCCGGGGCCAAACCGAATCTGTCACGCCCGGTGTGGGGTTGGGCTTGGCTATTTGTAAAGCGGTGGTACAGGCGCACAAGGGCAGCATTGCGGCTGGGAACGTGGCGCACGGTGCGGGCGCGGAATTCACGATGACGTTGCCGCGCGAGGAGCCACCGGCGGTGGACGCGTGAAGGTGTTTAACTTGCCTATCGAAATCCATGTCCACTAACCGCGTCGCCGTTGTCATTGAAGACGAACCCCAAATCCGCCGCTTCGTGCGCGCCGCTTTACAAGAAGAAGGCTGGCAGGTTCACGAAGCTGATACCGCACAGCGCGGCCTGACCGAAGCCGCCACGCGCAAGCCTGACCTGCTGGTGCTCGACCTGGGCTTGCCGGACGGCGATGGGCTGGATGTGATTCGTGATGTGCGCAGCTGGTCCAGTGTGCCCATCGTGGTGCTGTCGGCCCGCACCGACGAGGCCGACAAAATTGCTGCGCTGGACGCTGGGGCTGACGACTACCTGGCCAAACCGTTTGGCATCGGCGAGCTGCTGGCCAGGGTGCGTGCCAACCTGCGTCGCCACAGCGCCCGGCAATCGGACAGCACCAATACCGAGCCAGACGCCGTCTTTCGCTTCGGCCAGGTCACCGTCAACCGAGCGGCTCGCCTGGTGCACCGCGCGGGCACCGAAGTTCACCTCACCCCACTCGAATACCGCTTGCTGCAAGTGCTGATTGCCAACGCGGGCCGGGTGCTCACTCACCGGCAGTTGCTACGCGAAGTCTGGGGGCCCTCACACACCGAGCAAAGCCACTACCTGCGCATCTATATGGGCCACCTGCGCCACAAGCTGGAGACCGACCCTGCGCAGCCTGCGCACCTGCTGACGGAGACAGGGGTCGGTTATCGGTTGTGGGTGGATGGATCCGCCTGACGGAGGCAGATTCTCGAACGCGAAGATCGGCCGTAGCGATCTCGGGCAACGGAAAGCCCGCCAAATATGAAGCGCCCTGGTGCTTTTAGCCTATTTTTCAATCAAATCAGTCTACCGCCCTTGTGAATACTGCTCAAGCAGCTATCATATAAATAGCAATTTATAGCCATAAACCAGCCAACAATGCCTCCTTTACCCCGCACACCCAAGCGCGTTTCCAAACCTTTGCTGCCCGACGTGAACTTCTCCGACTACGGCGACGCGCGCTACCTGCACCTGGGCGGCACCGACTGGGTGCAGGGCTCCATGCTGCTGGACGCGCCGTTTGATCTGGAGCTGGAATATGTGCAGCGCATGATGGCCTGGCTGCTCTTTGTTCCCGACCGGTCTTCCACCGCCATTGCGAAACTGCACGCCATGCAACTGGGCCTGGGTGCGGGCTCGTTAACCAAGTTTTGCTACAAAAAGCTGCGTATGAAAACCACCGCCATCGAGCTGAATGCCCAGGTGGTGGCGGCTTGCCGGTTGTGGTTCAAGCTGCCCGCCGACAACGCACGGCTGCAGGTGGTGCTGGGCGATGCGCAAGAGGTGGCGGCCCACCCGCTGTGGCACGGCAAGGTGGACGCGCTGCAGGTCGATCTGTACGACCAGGAGGCCGACGGCCCGGTGCTGGACAGCGCGGAGTTTTACGCAAACTGCCGCCAGTTGCTCAGCGAGCAGGGCGTGATGACCGTCAACCTGTTTGGCCGCTCGTCCAACTTCACGCAAAGCCTGGAAAAAATCGCTGGTGTGTTTGGCCGTGAAGCCGTGTGGGCGTTCAAGCCCACTCGCGAGGGCAACACCATTGTGGTGGCCTTGCGCCAAAGCCAGAAAGCCACCAGGGCCACGCTTGCCGACCGGGCAGAAAGCATCCAGACTCTGTGCGGATTGCCTGCGGCCAAGTGGCTGAAGGTGTTTAAACCCATTGAATAGACAAACCACTGTGAACGCCGTCAAACCAAAATCCCTGGCTCGCACCGAATTCAGCGGCCCGCTGCACTGGCGCCATATCGTCGAGTGGCTGCACGAAGACGGTGTGATCTCGCCAGAAGAAGCGCGCCGCACCACCGCCCGCTGCGCACAGGCCGAAAGCGCGCAGCACCCGCTGGTGCGCCTGGCCAGCGTGGCCATGACCCGCGCCAGCGACGGCAAGCCGCTGGACATCGAACTGCTGAGCCAGTGGCTGGCCACCCGCGCCGGGCTCGACTATTTGCGCATTGACCCGCTGAAGGTGGACGTGGGCAAGGTGGCCGAAACCATGAGCGCGGTGTACGCCGAACGCCACAAGGTGTTGCCAGTACAGGTGACAGCCAAAGAGGTGGTGGTGGCCACAGCCGACCCGTTTGTGACCGATTGGGTCAGCGAAGTCGAACGCCAAAGCCGCCGCACCGTGCGCCGCGTGGTGGCCAACCCGCAAGACATTCACCGCTACACGGCAGAATTTTTTGCGCTGGCCAAGTCGGTGCGGGCAGCGCAAAAAGCGGGCGAAAAATCGGCCCTGGCAGGCGGCGCGTCCAGCTTTGAGCAGCTGGTGGAACTGGGCAAAACCAGCAAACAACTGGACGCCAACGACCAGGGCGTGGTGCAGGTGGTCGACTGGCTGTGGCAGTACGCGTTTGACCAGCGCGCTTCAGACATTCACCTGGAGCCCCGGCGCGAGCAGGGCGTGATCCGCTTTCGCATCGACGGCATTCTTCACCCCGTCTACCAGATGCCGCCGTCGGTGATGAACGCCATGATCTCGCGCATCAAGCTGCTGGGCCGCATGGACGTGGTGGAAAAGCGCCGCCCGCTGGACGGCCGCATCAAAACCCGCAACCCGCGCGGCGACGAGGTGGAAATGCGCTTGAGCACCCTGCCCACCGCCTTCGGCGAAAAAATGGTGATGCGGATTTTTGACCCCGACACCGCCGTGAAAGACCTCGACGCGCTGGGCTTTGCGCCGCACGATGCGCAGCGCTGGGAGGCGCTGGTCAAGCGACCGCACGGCATTATTCTGGTCACGGGCCCCACCGGCTCGGGCAAAACCACCACGCTGTACTCCACGCTCAAACGCATTGCCACCGAAGAGGTGAACGTGAGCACGGTGGAAGACCCCATCGAGATGATCGAACCCAGCTTCAACCAGACCCAGGTTCAGCCGCAAATCGACTTCAATTTCGCCGAAGGCCTGCGCGCCCTGATGCGCCAGGACCCCGACATCATCATGATTGGCGAGATTCGCGATTTGCAAACCGCCGAGATGGCGGTGCAGGCTGCGCTGACCGGTCACCTTGTTTTTTCAACCCTGCACACCAACGACGCGCCGAGTGCGATCAGCCGCTTGATGGAGCTGGGCATCCCGTCTTACCTGATCAACGCCACCATGCTGGGCGTACTGGCCCAGCGCCTGGTGCGCACGCTGTGCAAGCAATGCAAAGCGCCGGAAGATGATGACAAGGTGCAGGCCAGCCGCGATGCACTGGCCGAAGTGGTCAAACCCTGGAAGATCAACGGCAACTACCGCCCGTTCAAGCCGGTGGGCTGTGTCGACTGCCGCATGACCGGCTTTATGGGCCGTATGGGTCTATATGAACTGCTCACGGTAAGCGAGGCGTTCAAAGCCCAGGTCAACCTGTCCCCCAGCATGGACAAGCTGCGCCGCCAGGCTGTCACCGACGGCATGCGGCCCTTGCGCTTAGCCGGTGCGCTGCGTGTGGCCGAGGGGCTGACGACCATGGAAGAGGTGCTGACGGCGACGCCGCCGCTGGAATAAGGCTTGCTGGTAGAGCGTATGAACACTCTGCATCCGCAAACCAGCTTGTCATTCCCGCGAAGGCGGGAATCCAGGCGCGACGACTTCGCAATTCAACGTGTTTCTGACGCGCTAGCGTGGATTCCCGCCTTCGCGGCAATGACGGAACCTTGCAGCCAGAGGCATTGAAGCCCCAAAAATGCCCGATCTCCCCATTCCCACGTTAGCCCGCTTTCGCCCCCGCCTGCTCACCGCGCTGCAAGGCGGCTACGCCAAAGACCGTTTTTTCAAAGACCTCGGCGCAGGCATCACGGTTGGCATCGTCGCCCTGCCCTTGGCCATGGCCTTTGCCATCGCCAGCGGCCTCAAGCCCGAAGCCGGGCTGTGGACAGCCATCATTGCGGGCTTTTTAATCTCCGCGCTGGGTGGCTCCAGCGTGCAGATTGGCGGGCCGGCGGGGGCCTTCATCGTCATTGTTTACGGCATCGTGCAGCAGTACGGCCTGGCCAATCTGCTGATTGCCACCACCTGCGCGGGCGTGCTGCTGTTTGTGTTTGGCCTGCTCAGACTGGGCAACTTGGTGCGCTATGTGCCGGTGGGCATCGTGGTGGGGTTTACCAATGGCATCGCGGTGCTGGTGGCGTGCTCACAAATCAAGGATTTGCTAGGCTTGTCGATTGACAAGATGCCGGCTGACTTTTTCACCCAGCTGATGGTCATCAGCCAGAACATCACCAGTTTGAATTTGTATGCGCTGGGCCTGGGGCTGGTGTGTGTGCTCGGTCTGTTTTTGTGGCCACGCCTGTGGGCCACCGGCTCACCCATCAGCCCTGCGCTGGAATTTCCCGGCATGCGCCGCGCCGCTCAGTTCAACGCCCGCATCCCGGGCCCCATGGTGGCGCTGGTCACATTGACCCTGTTTGCGTGGTTTCTGAACCTGCCTGTCGAAACCATCGGCAGCCGCTTCGGCAGCATCCCGCAGGGCCTTCCCGCATTCGCGCTGCCGGATTTTTCGTGGGCCACCGTCAAGCTGCTGGTCACCCCCACGCTGACGATTGCGCTGCTGGGTGCCATCGAATCGCTGCTGTGCGCCCGCGTGGCCGACCAACTGAGCAACCAGCCCCGCCACGACCCCAACCAGGAGCTGATGGCCCAAGGCATCGCCAACATCGTCACCCCATTTTTCGGCGGCATGCCCGCCACCGGCACCATTGCCCGCACCGTCACCAACGTACGCAGCGGTGCTACATCGCCGATTGCCGGCATGCTTCACGCCGCCACCGTGGCCGCCGTGGTGCTGCTGGCTGCGCCCCTGGCGCTGCATGTGCCGTTGGCGGTGTTGGCCGGGGTGCTGTTGTTTGTGGCCTGGAACATGGGCGAGTGGCGCGAATTTGCGCACCTGCGCCACCACAGCAACCACTACCGCCTGCTCATGCTGGGCACGTTTTTTCTCACGGTGGTGCTGGACTTGACGGTAGCCCTGCAAGTCGGCCTGGTGTTGGCCTGCGTGCTGTTTGTGCGGCGCATGGGTTCGCTTTTCAGCGTGGACGTATTGACCGACCAACCCCTTCATTTCGCGCTGAATGGTGCCCTGTTTTTCGGCGCCGTCGCCAAGCTCGACGCGATCACCCAAGCGATAGAAGCCAGCACCACCCCACCCCACGTGGTGCTCGACACCGCACGCCTTTTCGCGCTCGACAGCTCGGGGCTCGACGCCTTGCGGCAGCTACACAAAGCCGTGCTGGCGCGCGGGGGCCTCCTGGAACTGGCGAACTTGCAAACGCAGCCGAATGAGGTGGTGCAGCGCTCGGGATTTGCGGTGGAGTTGGGCGGGAAATGACGGCTCATTAGATAGTCAAAAAGTGCCTCCACCCTTATAAATGCTGCTCAAGATGCTATGGATGCCTCCCCACGGGGAACAGAGACCGGGGTAATTTGAAGGCCGTTGAACAGCCGTTTATCAAGGGGGATCCACACAAATCGGGTGGATCCTCTGATGGATACGGCATCAACGTGCCCAAACGTGATAGACCTTGGGTCTTCAC
>JANOQJ010000079.1:0-4466 GCA_031414805.1 Comamonadaceae bacterium | reverse complement strand
GTTTCCCCCAGCGGGGGAAGGAGCCTGATCTGTTTCCCCCAGCGGGGGAAGGAGCCTGATCTGTTTCCCCCAGCGGGGGAAGGAGAAAAACCCGCTACACCTGCACCACACACTGCGCCTCAAACCCCACCTGCTCGCCACTTTTGGCGTAGCCCAGCGGGTTGGCCAGCACGCGGCATTTGCCGATTTTGTAGTCGCTGGGGCAGTGCAAATGGCCGTGTAGCCATACATCGGCCAGGGGCACGAGCGCATCCAGCGAATTGCAAAAACCGGCGGTGCCGGGGGTGATGCCGTAGCGCGGGTCGTGGCTTTTCAGGCTGGGGGCGAAATGGGTGATGACCACGGTTTTGCCTTCAAACGACACATCTAGTTGTGCTCGCAGCCAGTCCTGGCAGACCAGCGCTTCATCGCGTACGGCGGCGGCGTCAAACGGCAGTCCGTGGCGGGTGGTGCCGACTTTCTTCAGATAAAAATCCGCTGCATGGCTGGCTTTCTGACGCGTGTGCAGGTGGTGCGTCATGGCACCGGGAGCGGTTTCGGGCATGGGCTTTGGCCAATGGCACAGGGCTTCAAAGTCGGTCCACAAGGTGGTGCCGATCAGCCGCACCCCGTCGAACGCCAGCGTGTCCTTTTCCAGCCAGATCATTCCCAAATCCAGCGCGTGCGCCCGCAAGTTGGCGTAGCAGACATCAAAGTCCTGCCCGTCAAACTCGTGGTTGCCCGGCAGGTAGACCACTGGCACCGGCCAGTTGCCCAGCTTGGGTGAAAACCGGTCCAGGCACCAGTCGCTGCGGCCATGGCGCGACAGCGGGGCGTCGGGCAACGCGCCAATGTCGCCGGCCAGAACCAGCAGATCAGCGTCGGGGGCGGGTTGAGGAACGAAGCTGGGGTCAACTTCTAGGTGCAGGTCGCTCAGCAGTTGGAGTTTCATGCGGGCAAGTATGCCCAAACAGGCGGCTGCACCTGCCTGCCTCAGCGAGTTCACCAGGATTTATTTGCTATCGAATAAATAGCTGCTTGAGCATTATTTATAAGGGCTGACGGCCTGTTTGACTCAAGTTTTTAAATTCAGCCAATCAGCGCTTAACCCCGCAGCTAAACCCACCCGGTGCCGCGTATTGTGAAGTGGCAGTACGCTGTACATGTTTTACGTCCGGGAGCTATTGCCTCGCCCCGAAAAAGTACTAACTTCCGCTCGGGCTGAGCCTGTCGAAGCCCTCGCGAACCCTTCGATAAGCCTGTCCTGAGCTGATCCTGTCGAATGGCTCAGGGCGAACAGTTAAAGAGTCAGGCCTTCATGTACTACCGCAGAGAATTTTTCGTCGCCTTCGCTGCACTGCTGGGCAGCCACCAAGCTGGTGCCACGGTCTCCACTTCCAGGCTCATTGAGGCGGCGCGGGCGCGCACACTTCGACGCGAAACCTACGACGGGGCTTATCGAAAGATCGGCTATCCGCTTGGCGATGTTCCAGACCACCTGGGTGTCTGCACCGATCTCGTGATTCGTGCCTATCGGCTCCAAGGTATCGACCTGCAGGCGCTAGTACACGAAGACATGTCGAGAACCTTCCAGTCATACCCCACAACCTGGGGCTTGACGCAGCCCGATCCGAACATTGATCACCGGCGCGTGCCAAACCTGCAGGTCTTTTTGGTGCGCAAGGGCACGAGCTACGCGGTCAGCCGAGTTCCCACAAGCTACACAGCTGGAAGCCTGGTCACCTGGCTGCTGCCGGGCAATCTGCCGCACATCGGCATCGTCTCTGATCAGTTGGTGCCGGGCAGCCAGCGGCCAAAAATCATTCACAACATCGGTGCGGGGCCGGTAGAAGACGATATCCTTTTTACCTATCCGGTTACGGGCCACTATCGTTACCCAAAATGATGCATTTACACGACCACTCCCACACCACTTTGCCAAACGGCACGCCGCAAGCAGCTTGTTCGGGTGTCAATTTAAAGGCCGCTGATACGGTATGCACATGCTCAGACTCGCACGTTTGATCCTTTCCTTGGTTGTGTTGGCCGCTATCGGCCAGCAGCTGGTGCTGCACGTTGCAGCGTCGTATAGCGTGGTGAACTTCTTCAGCTACTTCACAAACCTCTCCAACCTATTTGCCGTGATGGTTTTATTGCTCAGCGTGTTCTCCCGCTGCAGCAGTTCGCTAGACATGGCCAGATACGCATCGACCGTCAACATGACCATCGTCGGCCTCGTATTCGCCGCGCTGCTCAGAAACGTTGACCTCGGCGCGTTACTTCCCTGGGTTAATTTCGTCCTGCACTACGTGATGCCGGTGGCTGTCGTGCTCGATTGGTTGGTAGCCCCACCAGCCTCCAAACTGAATCGCCAGCACGTATTTCTAGCGATCCTACTTCCCGCCGTGTACTTGGCTTACGTTCTCGTTCGCGGCGCCAGCACTGGCTGGTACCCGTATCCGTTCCTCAACCCGGGAAATGTCGGCGGCTACGGTCCGGTCGCCGCGTATGGCCTGGGCATCACAGTGACATTTCTGCTGGCGAGTTGGGCACTGCTTGCGCTTGGCAACCGCATGGCCCGTTCACGGCCAGGCAACGCGCCTACCTGATGAGTCTTCGAGCAGCCACCATGAACGTCCGCGCCTACAACGATCCCGATGAACTGCCCGTCATTGCCCTCTGGCAAGCGTGCGGGTTGACGCGTCCCTGGAACGACCCGCAACGGGACATCGCACGCAAGCTCACCGTTCAGCCAGAGCTGTTTCTGGTTGGCGAGCTGGACGGCGCGCTGGTGGCTACGGTGATGGCAGGGTTTGAGGGTCACCGTGGCTGGGTGAACTATCTGGCGGTGGCACCGGATCTGCAGGGTCGCGGGTATGGCCGAGCGTTGATGACGCTCGTAGAAGAAAAACTCATCGCGATGGGCTGCCCCAAGCTCAACCTGCAGATTCGTTCAACCAACACCGCTGTACTGGATTTTTACAGTCGTCTTGGCTATGCAAACGATGAAGTGGTGTCGCTGAGAAAGCGGCTGATAACGGATGAGCCAGCGGTGTGAAGCCGTCTGAACAAAAGGCTTGGAGATCCAAGCTATTTGGCGTTCGCCATTTTGGACAGCACTGGGTCGTCGCCGACTCGCTTGAGATAACTCACATCCACAAAAGCCTCTGGCCGCATGGCTCGCGTCCCCGTTTTTCCTTCGTTCAGGAATACGTTGATAGAGAACAAAGACCTGCCGACCACGGAATCATTTACGTTTGCTGTCGTCGCGCCCATGATGTCCAGTTGCTGAGTCAGGTTGAATATGGGACGTAGATCAACATCACTTTTGGCTGCTGATGCCGAGATGACGATTCCATCTTTGGCCGCTGTCGCAATCAGCAGCGCCTGCGCTTTAACCGGGTTGTCTTTCATCCAATTGATGGAACGCAACAATACTGCCAGGAATTTTGAAACCATGGCGGAATTGGCACTGGCGTAAGCGCGGTTGGCCACCACAGTACCGAATATGCCGGGGCTGAAGTCCTTCCCGCTACAAAATGGCACAAAGCCATGCTTTTCCTGCATGGTGTACATGTTGGGAGCCCACAAGCCCACCACCTGCGCTTCGCCTGCTACACCTGCCTTGATCACGTCGCTTTGGCTCGCACCTTTGTACTCCATGTCGGATTTGGTGTTGCCACCCCACAGCGCAAGGCAAGTCTGCGCCGTGTAGTCGGCACTCGAATTCAGAGTTAACGCGAACTTGGTTCCCTTTGGAATTTGCTTTTCGGCCCGCACTCTGTCTACAAACTCTTTGGGGGCAAGCAGCGCATTGGTTCGAGACTGGTCATCCACAATCCCGATGGTGATCAGGTTGAAGTCTTTGGCACCAATCAGCGCAGGCACAACGCCAGTCAGACCGACATCCCAATCCGCGTTCGCCTTGATCTGCGGAACCCCTGCTGCGAAGGGCAGAAACGAAGGGCTCAATCCCGCTTCTTTCCAGTAGCCGTTCGCCGTTGCCACGTGCAGCGGCAGCGTGAAATACAACCCGGGCTGGGTCGATATCCGAATTGGCGTCTGCGCCGCACTTGACCACGCGGCTAGGCACAGCGTGGCTGAGACCAGCGTTTTGATAAAAGCTTTGAACGGCAAAGCGGTTGCGGTTAACGAGTCAGTGTGTTTCATGCAAATTTCCCTTTCTTACGACAGCGTGTTTCACAGAGATCAAGGTCTCAACACTATCTTAGCTGCGCCGCTGAGACCACGATCCAGATCGACAAAAGCCTGTGGCCCCTCATCCAGGCTGCGTTCTTCGACCCACGATAAATCACCGAATGCACCCCGGTGCAAAGCGTCAACTGTGGCGCGCAGGTCTGCCGTGGTGTAGGTGTAGGTGCCCAGCAGGGTGATTTCAGCCAGCGTGAGCTTGCGCATGTCGATTTCGCTGGCCCAGTCTTGCAGGCCGATGTGCATGATGGTGCCGCCGGGGCGCACTGCTTCGA
>JANOQJ010000078.1:0-74087 GCA_031414805.1 Comamonadaceae bacterium | reverse complement strand
GGCCACAACGCCCTGATCAGCTC
Organism: Comamonadaceae bacterium; assembly: GCA_031414805.1. GTDB lineage: Bacteria > Pseudomonadota > Gammaproteobacteria > Burkholderiales > Burkholderiaceae_C > JAAFIW01. The sequence continues at coordinate 74,064 of JANOQJ010000078.1, read as the reverse complement.
GTCCTTTTGCGCGTGACTGAGTTGGCTGAGATCGGGCAGGTTTAGCATCAAGGCCGATTGTCAATCACTATTTCATAGCAAACTCGGAATTGACTTCGTTGGGAGCTGAGTAGTTACCTGTTTCAACTGTTTCAAGCCAAATCGGCCAGCAGCCCTTATAAATACTGCTCAAGCAGCTATCTATTTAGTAGCAATTGAAATGGCCGAAGCGATCAAACTTCGGCAATCCCGCCCACCACTTGGCTGAATCCGCCGTCCACATAGGTAATCTCGGCGCTCACGCCGCCGGCCAGGTCACTGAGTAAAAACGCGGCCACGTTGCCCACGTCTTCAATGGTCACATTGCGGCGAATGGGCGAGGTTTCGGCAACCACGCTCAAAATCTTTCCAAAGCCTTTGATACCGCTGGCAGCCAGCGTCTTGATCGGCCCGGCGCTGATGCCGTTGACGCGGATGCCCCTGCCGTCTTTGGTGCGGCCCAGCGACTCGGCCAGGTAACGCACGCTGGCCTCCAGGCTGGCCTTGGCCAGACCCATGGTGTTGTAGTTGGGTACGGCGCGCGTTGCACCCAGGTAGGTCAGGGTGAGCAGGGCCGATTTGTCGTTGAGCATGGGCAGTGCGGCCTTGGCCATCGCCGGAAAGCTATAGGCGCTGATGTCGTGGGCAATTTTGAAAGCCTCGCGGGAGAGACCTTCAAGAAAATCGCCTGCAATCGCTTCGCGCGGCGCGTAGCCGATGGCGTGCACAAAGCCATCGAACTTTGGCCAGGTTTTTGCTAGCCCCGAGAACAGGCTGGCAATCTGTGCGTCGTCGCCCACATCACAGTCAAACACCAGGCTGGAGCCAAAATCAGCCGCAAACTCGGTGATTCGCTCCTTGAACCGCTCGCCCTGGTAGCTGAAAGCCAGTTCCGCGCCCTGGGCGTGGCAGGCTTTGGCGATGCCGTAGGCGAGTGAGCGGTTGGACAGCACCCCGGTGATGAGGATTTTTTTGCCGACGAGAAAGGTCATGGTTTTTAGCGTGAGAAAGTTGTCAAAAAGTCGTCAGAATTGTCGCATGCGTGTTTTCTTGATTCGTTGTTGCGTCGGGCTGCTTTTGCTTTCTGGCTTGCCTGCCATTCCTTCCGTGTTTGCTGCGCACGGCTACGCGCTGTGGGGCGACTTGAAGTACCCCGCCGGTTTCAGTCACTTTGACTATGTGAATCCCAACGCCCCCAAAGGCGGCGAGTTGCGGCTGGTGAGCAACCTGCGCGTGTCCACCTTCGACAAATACAACCCCTTCACGATCAAAGGCAACGCGCCAGCCTACTTGAGCGAACTAATGTTTGAAACCCTGCTGGCGGGGTCGATGGACGAAACCGCCTCGGGTTACGGTTTGCTGGCAGAAGACGTAGAGGTGGCCGCGGATGGCTTGTCCGCCACGTTCAAACTGCGTCAAGCGGCGCGTTTTCACAATGGGGACGCGGTGCTGGCGCTGGACGTGAAGCACAGCTTTGACACGCTCATGGGCAAATACACCTCGCCTGCGTACAAGACTGCGTTTGAAGACGTGGCGGGCCTGGACGTGCTGGACGCACTTACGGTGCGCTTTCGCTTTAAAAAGCCCAACCGTGAGTTGCCGCTCACTGTGGGTGGTATTCCGGTGTTTAGTCGCAAATGGGGCATGGAGGGCGGCAAGACCAAAACATTTGATCTGGTGGTAATGGATTTCCCCATTGGCAGTGGTGCATACAAAATTGGCCCGGTAAATTTCGGTAAAGATATTACTTACGTGCGCGATGTTAATTACTGGGGGAAAGACCTGAATGTGTCGCGAGGCACAGCCAATTTTGACCGCATCACGGTGAAAATATATAAAGACAATACTGCGCGACTGGAAGCGCTGAAGGCGGGAGAGTTTGATTTGATGCGTTTTTTTTCTGCGGGTGATTGGGCGCGTCGCGTCACCGGGAAGAAGTTTGATACCGGGGAATTGGTTAAAGGGGAGTTTAAACACCGCCTGCCGTCAGGTTTTCAAAGCTATGTACTGAATACTCGCAAAGAAAAACTCAAAGATCCGCGTGTTCGCCAGGCCCTGGGTCTGGCCATGGATTACGAGTGGATGAATCGGCAGATGTTTTATGGTTCGTATCAGCGGGTGAACGGCCTGTTTGGTAATACCGACTGTGAGGCGACAGGATTGCCGAGTGTGCAAGAGCTCGCTTTGCTGGAACCCTTGCGTGGCAAAGTGCCCCACAGCGTGTTTGGCAAAATGACAACCGCGCCTCGCACCGATGGCGATTCGTCATTGCGGGCCAATCTACGCCGTGCGCTGGAATTGCTAAAAGAGGCCGGATGGGAAGTAAAAGACGGTGTGTTGCGCAATGCAAAAGGCCAGGCAATGGAACTGGAATATCTGGACAGTAATGAAGGCAGTGTGCGCGTTATTTCGCCCTGGATGCGTGCCATGGAGAAACTCGGAATTAAACTGGTTTTTCGCAGTGTTGACTTTGCGCTGTACCAGCAGCGCCTTCAAAAATTTGAATTTGATATTGTTTCCATAGCCTACCAAGGCACCCACAATCCAGGTCAGGAATTTGCTGACATGTTTGGTAGCCAGGCTGCAAAAACAGAAGATTCCGGCAATTTTGCGGGCGTCAGCAATGCTGCGGTGGATGCGCTGATCACACAAATGACAGGTGCCAAAACTAAAGCTGATTTATTACCGGCCTGCCGCGCACTGGAGCGCGTCATCAGCCACAGTCACTATTTAATTCCCCAATGGACCGCCGGTACCCACCGCATGGCCTACAACGCTTGGCGTCTTCAAGGCCCTGAAAAAATGCCGCCCTATGCCAAGGGCGAGTCATGGGCCATTGAAACCTGGTGGGCCAAGTCGGCTCCTCCAAGCAAACCATAAACCATGCTCAGCTACATCCTTAAACGACTTTTGCTGATGGTGCCCACATTGTTGGGTGTGCTGTTCATTACGTTTGCGGTGGTGCAGTTTGTACCCGGTGGGCCCGTGGAACAATATCTCGCAGAAGCCAAGGCTGGTGCGGGCGGTGGCACGGAAGGCGGTGGCCTTAGCTATCGAGGTGGCCAGGGTGTCGACCCCAAACGCCTCAACGAAATCAAAGCTCTGTACGGCTTTGACAAACCCGCGCCCGAGCGCTTCTGGCAAATGCTCAAGCAGTTTGCACAGTTTGATCTGGGCAAAAGTTTCTTTCAAAACAAGCCCGTATCCCAGTTGGTGATTGAAAAATTGCCTGTGTCCATCAGCCTGGGTTTGTGGACTTTCTTTTTGAGCTATTTGGTCGCCGTGCCCCTGGGTGTGGCCAAAGCGGTGCGCGCCGGCTCGCGGTTTGACTTGGTGACGACTTTGCTCGTGCTGATTGGCTACGCCATACCTGGTTTTGTTTTGGGTATTTTCTTGTTGGTGGTCTTTGGCGGTCAATTGCAATGGTTTCCGCTGCGCGGGCTCACATCCAGCAATTGGGATGAATTGAGCTGGGCGGCGAAGGTGGTGGATTATTTGTGGCATATCGCATTGCCAGTAACTGCGATGGTGCTGGGCAGTTTTGCAGTCACGGCCATGCTGACCAAAAACTCGTTTCTGGAAGAAATACGTAAGCAGTATGTGCTGACTGCCCGTGCGAAGGGCCTAAGCGAACAGAAGGTGCTCTATAAACATATCTTTCGCAATGCGCTGATTCCCATCGTTACGGGATTTCCAGCCGCGTTCATCGGTTCTTTCTTTGCCGGATCGTTGTTGATCGAAACCTTATTCTCTCTGGATGGCCTGGGGCTTTTGAGTTACGAGAGCGTGATTCGCCGGGATTATCCCGTGGTCATGGGAACCCTGTATTTATTTACCTTGATTGGCCTGGTCACCAAATTGATCAGTGACCTGTGTTACGTGTGGGTGGATCCCCGTGTGAAGTTCGACTGATGACAGCTCCCATGTCCGTATCTCCCAGCCGCCGCGCGTGGCTGCGTTTCCAGCGCAATCGCCTGGGTTTTTACAGCCTGATGATTTTCTGTACTCTGGTTGTACTAAGCCTTTTTGCCGAAGTACTGTCCAACGACAAACCGCTGGTAGCGGTCTACAACGGCACGACTTATTTCCCGCTCGTGAAAGACTATCCCGAAAAGACATTTGGCGGCGACTTTGAAACCGCAACCGATTACCTCGACCCGTTCATCAAAGAGCAATTTGCCAAACCCGGTAACTGGGCGATTTACCCGCTCAATCCCTACGGCCATAAAACCATCAATTACTTTGCCAAATCGCCCAACCCAGCTGGCCCTACCGGAGACAACTGGCTGGGCACGGATGACCGGGGCCGGGACTTGTTGGCGCAGTTAGTTTATGGCTTTCGACTGAATGTGTTGTTTGGGCTGGCGCTGACGGTGGTTGGCGTGTTGATTGGCGTAGCAACCGGCGCAGTACAAGGCTTTTTTGGCGGCAAGACCGATTTGGCTTTTCAGCGCTTCATCGAAATATGGGGTTCGATGCCCGAGCTCTATCTGCTGATTATTTTCAGCGCGGTTTTTGCTCCCAGCGTGGCCTTACTCTTGATACTGCTCAGCTTGTTTGGCTGGATGGGTTTGTCTGATTACGTCCGCGCCGAGTTTCTGCGCAACCGCCAGATGGATTACGTGCGCGCAGCCCGTGCCTTGGGTGTGAGCAGCCCCCGCATCATGTGGCGGCATATTCTGCCTAACAGCCTCACGCCGGTGGTCACCTTTTTACCGTTTCGCATGAGCGGTGCCATTCTTGCGCTGACCTCGCTTGATTTTCTGGGCCTGGGCGTGCCGCCAGGTACGCCGTCTTTGGGCGAGTTGCTGTCGCAGGGTAAAAACAATATTGATGCATGGTGGATCTCGCTGTCCACCTTTGCGGTGTTGGTGGTCACCTTGCTATTGCTCACCTTCATGGGCGATGCATTGCGGGATGCGCTGGATCCTCGGAAGGCGGATGTATGAAGGCAGAAATTTTGAACGCAGAGGACGCGGAGCTTACGCAGAGGACGCAAAAGGAACAGCCAAAAACGGCAGTCTGTCTGTATTTTTTCTCTCTAGTTTTCTTCTCCTTTTCTGCGTCCTCTGCGAAACCTCTGCGTCCTCTGCGTTCAAAAACGAACCCGCTCCCATGACACCGCTCCTAGAAGTCAAAGACCTGCGCGTAGCCTTCTCTGGCAAGGAGGTGGTCAAGGGCGTGAGCTTTTCAATCGGTGTCGGCGAAAAACTGGCTTTGGTGGGCGAGTCGGGGTCTGGCAAGACGGTGACGGCGTTGAGTTTGCTGCGCTTGGTGCAAAACGCCGAAATTACCGGCGATGTGAGCCTTTTTGGCCTCCCGCCCTTGTCGAAACTGCTCAAGCCGCTATCATTATCAGAGCAAGAGTTGCGCGGCATTCGAGGCAGCGAAGTGGCCTTCATCTTCCAGGAGCCCATGACGGCGTTAAATCCGCTGTTCACTGTGGGCGACCAGATTGCCGAGGTGCTAGAGCTAAAAACCGGTGTGAGTCGCGCTGACGCCTGGCGCCAGGCCTGCGATTTGATGGCAGAGGTCGGCATCACGGAGCCGCAGCGCCGCGCCCAATCGTTTCCGCATCAGTTGTCCGGTGGGCAGCGCCAGCGCGTGATGATTGCGATGGCGCTGGCCTGCAAACCGCGCCTACTGCTGGCCGACGAACCCACCACCGCGCTGGACGTCACCCTGCGCACGCAAATTCTCGAATTGCTGGCCAAGCTACAGCGCGAGCGCGGCATGGCGGTGCTGCTGATTACGCACGACCTGAACTTGGTGCGCCGCTTTGCCGACCGGGTTGCGGTGATGGAAAACGGGCATTTGGTGGAACAGGGCGTGGTGGCCGAGGTGTTTGCCAACCCGCAGCACGCCTACACCCGGAAGCTTTTGGACAGCCGACCCGTGCGCGATGTACAGGAGACCTCGGTGGATGGCGTGCTACCGCCGTTGATGCAGGCTACCGAGTTGCGCGTGGGCTACCCCGTGCCAATTCCCGGTTTCAAAGGTTGGTTCAAAAAAGGCGAGTTTGTGGCGGTGCAGGGTGCACAGTTTCAGGTGTTGCCGGGGCAAACGCTGGGCGTGGTGGGCGAATCCGGCTCGGGCAAATCCACCCTGGCGCTGGCGGCTCTGGGCTTGGTTCCTTTTACGGGCACCGTGAGCGTGTCAGGTCAGGCCTGGCGGCGCAGCAAAGCCAGCGACCAGGCACTACGCAAGCAGGTGCAGGTGGTGTTTCAAGACCCGTTTTCCTCGCTCTCGCCGCGCTTGACGGTGGAAGAAATGGTGGGTGAGGGCTTGCAAGTCCATGAGCCTACGCAGACCATCGCCCAGCGCCGCGAACGCGTCATCACTGCGCTGGCCGACGTGGGGCTGTCCGAAGTGCAGTTCCCTAACTTGCTGCAGCGCTACCCGCACGAATTTTCAGGTGGCCAACGCCAGCGCATTGCCATTGCCCGCGCGCTCATCATCCAGCCACTGCTTCTCGTGCTGGACGAGCCCACCAGCGCGCTGGACGTGACGGTGCAGCAGCAGGTGCTGCGCCTGCTGCAGGGTCTGCAAAAGTCGCGCGGTTTGAGTTATTTGCTGATCACCCACGATGTAGACGTGATTCGCGCGATGGCGCACCAGGTGATGGTGATGAAAGACGGCTCAATTGTTGAATCGGGCCCAGTGCAACAGGTTCTGGACGCACCGCAGCATGCTTACACCCGCACCTTGGTGCAGGCTGCGGCGCCGCAAAGCGGCTAATTTGATAGCAAAAGGTTGCCGGGAGCAGGGGCTCAGCCTATAATCGAGGGCTTCACGACCAAACGGGCGGGTTTTTACCGCCCGTTTTTTTTTGGTTTGTTGGCTTTTCAACCCGATCTTTTCAACGCTTTTTGATACTTCAGTGGCCCTTCAAGACATTGCGCAAACAACCGTAGCCGGTCTCGGTTACGACCTGGTGGAGATTGAACGCTCCGCCGGTGGTTTGTTGCGCATCACGATTGATTTGCCGTGGCAGGCGGGTGCCCCGGCGCTCACACAAGCCCAACTGGTGACGGTGGAAGACTGCGAAAAAGTGACGCGGCAGCTGCAATTTGCGCTGGAGGTGGAGGGTGTGGAATACCGCCGTCTGGAAGTGTCTTCGCCCGGCATTGACCGGCCTTTGCGGCACCAGGCTGATTTTGAGCGGTTTGTGGGGGAAATCATTGACGTCACGCTGAAGGCACCGCTCGGAAAAGATGTGACGGGTGCCGCCACGGGTGGCACGACCGTGAATGCCAACCGCAAAAAATTCAGGGGACAGCTTGAGCGTGCTGAGCCGAGTGGCAACGCAGAGCTGTGGCAAATCACCTGGCAAGACGAGCCCGATGCGAAGCCGGGCCAAAAAATCAGTAAAAAAAGAGCGCCTGCACCGGTGCAGGTGTTGGGTTTCAGGCTGGACGAGATCAAGGAAGCTCGACTGGCATCTATTGTTGATTTCAACGGCAAATTCACGGGCAAACTCACTGGAAGTACCAATGGCAAAGAGTAAAAAAGTTGTTGAACCAGTCGTGGCCGTGCCCACGATGAACCGCGAAATGTTGATGCTCGTGGAAGCTATTTCGCGCGAGAAAAACGTGGAGCGCGATGTGGTGTTTGGTGCCGTCGAGCTGGCACTGGCGCAAGCCACCAAAAAACTGTTTGAAGGCGATGTGGACATTCGGGTCGCCGTAGACCGCGACAGTGGCAACTACGAAACCTTTCGCCGTTGGCACGTGGTACCCAATGAGGCTGGACTGCAGTTGCCAGACCAGGAAATGCTGCACTTTGAAGCGCTGGAGCAGATCGACGACATCGAGGTGGACGACTACATCGAGGAACCCATTGAGTCAGTTCCCATTGGTCGCATCGGTGCGATGGCGGCCAAGCAGGTCATTCTGCAAAAAATCCGCGATGCGGAACGCGAGATGTTGCTCAACGACTTCATGTCACGCGGCGACAAGATTTTTGTCGGCACGGTCAAGCGCATGGACAAGGGCGACATCATTGTTGAATCAGGTCGTGTGGAAGGCCGCCTGCGCCGCAGCGACATGATCCCCAAAGAAAACCTGCGCACGGGTGACCGCGTGCGGGCCATGATCATGGAAGTCGATCTGACCCTGCGCGGCGCGCCCATCATCTTGTCGCGTAGCGCGCCGGAATACATGATGGAGTTGTTCCGCCAGGAAGTGCCCGAGATCGAGCAAGGCCTGCTGGAGATCAAGAGCTGCGCCCGTGACCCGGGTAGCCGCGCCAAGATCGCTGTGCTCTCGCACGACAAGCGTGTTGACCCGATTGGCACCTGCGTGGGCGTACGGGGCACCCGTGTGAACGGCGTGACGAATGAGCTGGCCGGTGAGCGTGTCGACATCGTGTTGTGGAGCGAAGACCCCGCGCAGTTTGTGATCGGCGCGCTAGCCCCTGCCAACGTGTCGTCCATCGTGGTGGACGAAGAAAAGCATGCGATGGACGTGGTGGTGGACGAAGAAAACCTGGCCATTGCGATCGGCCGCGGCGGCCAGAACGTGCGCCTGGCCTCTGACCTGACCGGTTGGAAAATCAACATCATGGATGCCGCCGAGTCGGCCGAAAAGCAGGCTGGCGAGACCACTAACAGCCGCAAGCTGTTCATGGAAAAACTGGATGTGGACGAGGAAATCGCCGACATCCTGATTGCCGAAGGCTTTACCAGTCTGGAAGAAGTGGCCTATGTGCCCATTCAGGAAATGCTGGAAATCGACAGCTTCGACGAGGACACCGTCAATGAGTTGCGCACCCGTGCCAAAGACGCCTTGCTGACCATGGAAATCGTCCACGAAGAAAGTGTGGACGATGTGTCGCAAGACCTGCGCGACCTGGAGGGCTTGACCCTGGCGCTGATTGGCAAGCTGGCTGATGGCGGCATTCATACCCGTGACGAGCTGGCTGACCTGGCGGTGGATGAACTCATCGAGTTGACAGGCCAGTCAGAAGACGAAGCCAAGACCTTGATCCTGAAAGCACGCGAGCACTGGTTTACCGGCGACGCGGGCTCCACAGCCTAAGCATTATGAAAACTTAAATATCCCTGAAGGCTAGCGGGCACCCACAAGGTTCTTGCAATGCCAAAACCAAAGGCACTTCCTCACATGTCCGCAACGACCGTCGCCGAGTTCGCAAATGAACTCAAGAAAACAACCGATCAATTGCTTGAGCAATTGAAAAGCGCGGGGGTTTTAAAAACCTCGCCGCGCGATGCGCTGTCTGACGCTGACAAGCAAAAATTGCTGGCGCACCTGCAAGCCAGCCACGGCACGCTGAGCGCTGACCGTAAAAAGATCACGCTGGTGAAAAAATCTACCAGCGAAATCAAACAGGCTGACGCCACGGGCAAGGCGCGCACGATTCAGGTCGAGGTGCGCAAGAAGCGCACCTTCATCAAGCGCGAAGATGAGGTCGGGGGGGGCGAAGAACCGTCTGTGCAAGAGCCCGAGGCCGCGCCGGAGGTGGACAACACACCGGTGATTGATCACGCCGAGCTCGCTCGCCGGGAAGAAGAAGCGCGCCGCCAGGCTGAGTTCATCCGTCGGCAGGAGCAAGAGTTGGCTGAGCGGCGGCGCCTGCGCCAAGAGGAAGAAGCCCGCCAGGTGCTGCGTGAACAGGCCGCCGATCAGCAAGCTAAATCTAAAGAAAAAGTGGTTGTAGCCCCTGTCAACACTGCTCAAGCAGCTATTGAAAACGTAGCTAAAGAGAGTGTTGAAACATCGGTAAACCTTTCCGCCACAGCGACCGAAAGCGCCCCAAAAGCCGACACGCCGGCCCAGCCGGATGCACCGCAATCAGCGCAAGCCGCCGCAGTTCAAGCCCCGGTGGTCGACACGGCTGCGCAAGCACGTGAGCTGGCTGCAGCCCAATCCAAAGCCCGTGCCGACGAAGAAGTAGCCCGCGCCGCCGATCTGGGTGAGCGCCGCCGCAAGGCTGAGGCTGAGGCCGCTGCCATCCGCACGATGATGTCGGCACCCAAAAAAGTGTTGGTGGCCAAAAAGCCCGACGAACCGAAGACCAACATGGTCAAGGCCGAGCCGCCCAAGCCCGCCGTCAAAGGCACCTTGCACAAACCGGCCACGGCCGCTGGCGGCCCGGCAAGGCCTGCTGGTGCACCCGGTGCGCCTGCCGCACCCGGTGCAGCGGCCGGTAAAGAAGTCAAGTCTGCCAAGCTGTCGTCCAGCTGGGCGGGCGACCCAGCGAAGAAGAAAGAAATCAAGACCCGAGGCGATGCCTCGGGCGGTGTGGGACGTGGCAACTGGCGAGCCGGCCCGCGTGGACGCCGCGGCGACCGCAATGACCGCGATGACCGCCCCATGCAGCAAGCACCGGTAGAAGCGCGAATTCTGGAAGTGCACGTGCCCGAGACCATCACGGTCTCCGAACTGGCGCACAAGATGGCGATCAAGGCGTCCGAGGTCATCAAGCACCTGATGAAGCTGGGCCAGATGGTCACCATCAACCAGCCGCTGGACCAGGATACCGCGATGATCGTGGTCGAAGAGATGGGCCACAAAGCCGTCACGGCGGCACTGGACGACCCCGAGGCGTTTACCGAAGACGATGTGGCGGTCAACAACGCGCCTTCGCTGCCACGTGCACCGGTGGTCACCGTCATGGGCCACGTCGACCACGGCAAAACATCGTTGCTCGACTACATTCGCCGCGCCAAAGTGGCGTCTGGCGAGGCCGGTGGCATCACCCAGCACATCGGTGCCTACCACGTGGAAACCCCGCGCGGCATGATTTCCTTTCTGGACACACCGGGTCACGAGGCTTTTACGGCCATGCGTGCACGCGGTGCCAAAGCCACCGACATCGTGATTCTGGTGGTGGCCGCAGATGACGGCGTGATGCCGCAAACCAAAGAGGCCATCAAGCACGCCAAGGCAGCCGGTGTGCCCATCGTCGTGGCCATGAACAAAATGGACAAGCCCGACGCCAACCCGGACCGCGTGAAGGGCGAGCTGGTTACTGAGGAAGTGGTGCCAGAAGAGTTTGGCGGCGAATCACCATTCGTTCCCGTATCGGCCCGTACCGGCATGGGTATTGACGAGTTGCTCGAGCAGGTATTGCTGCAAGCCGAGGTGCTGGAGCTGAGAGCGCCGGTCGATGCGCCCGCCAAGGGCCTGGTGATCGAGGCTCAGCTGGACAAGGGTCGTGGCCCTGTGGCCACCGTGCTGGTGCAATCGGGCACCTTGAAGGCGGGCGATGTGGTGCTGGCTGGCCAGACGTTTGGCCGCGTGCGCGCCATGCTGGACGAAAACGGCAAGCCGATCAAAACCGCCGGTCCGTCTATCCCTGTAGAAATTCAGGGCCTGACCGAGGTGCCGCAAGCCGGTGACGAGTTCATGGTGATGTCGGACGAGCGACGTGCCCGTGAAATTGCCACCTACCGCGCCGGCAAGTTCCGCAACACCAAGCTGGCCAAAATGCAGGCTGCCAAGCTCGAGAACGTGTTCTCCGACATCAATGCGGGCGAAGTCAAACTGGTGCCCATCATCATCAAGGCCGACGTGCAGGGCTCGCAGGAGGCACTGGGCCAATCGTTGCTGAAACTTTCCACCGACGAGGTGAAAGTGCAGTTGGTTTACTCCGCTGTGGGCGGTATCAGCGAGTCCGACATCAACCTGGCGATTGCCTCCAAAGCCCTGGTGATCGGCTTCAACGTGCGCGCCGATGCCGGTGCGCGCAAGCTGGCCGAAAACAACGGTGTGGACATCAACTACTACAGCATCATTTACGACGCGGTAGACGAATTGAAGCTGGCCATGAGCGGCATGCTGACCCCGGACAAGCGCGAAGAGGTCATCGGCACCGCCGAAATTCGCCAGGTGTTCAAGGTCTCGAAAATCGGCTCGATTGCCGGCTGTATGGTCACCAGCGGCTTCGTGCGCCGCACCGCGCGCCTGCGCCTGCTGCGCAACAACGCGGTCATCTACACCGGCGAGCTGGAATCGCTCAAGCGCTTCAAAGACGACGCGAAAGAAGTTAAAGAAGGCTTTGAGTGCGGCTTGAACATCAAGGGCTACAACGACATCAATGAGGGTGATCAGCTGGAGTTCTTCGAAATTCGGGAAGTGGCGCGGACGCTATGAAAGTTAAACGCGGATTCTTTGAACGCAGAGGGCGCAAAGGATTCGCAGAGGACGCAGAAGGAATACAAAGGATGAATTCAAAAATTTGGGCTTCTTGTCCCCTTTCGCGCCCTCTGCGTAACTTTTGCGTCCTCTGCGTTCAAAAAACTCTTCTCTCTTAGCCTTCATCTGTGCCAAAAAAAACTACCACCCCCAACCGCGCCTTCAAGGTCGCCGATCAGATCCAGCGTGATCTGACGGAGCTGATCGCGCGCGAGTTGAAAGACCCGCGTGTGGGCATGGTGACCATTCAAGCGGTGGAAGTTACGCCGGATTACGCGCATGCCAAGGTGTTCTTCAGCATGCTCAACGGCGACCCGGTGGAGACCACAGCAGCGCTGAACCAGGCGGCCGGGTTTTTGCGCAATGGCCTGTTCAAGCGGCTGCATATCCACACGGTGCCGACCTTGCATTTCTTGTTTGACCGCACGACCGAGCAGGCGGCGGATATGAACGCATTGATTGCGCGGGCCGTGGCATCCCGGGCCAAGGAAGACTAACAAACATGCACGCGCCACGCACGAGGGTCGTGAGGCGCCCCGTGCACGGGGTGCTGTTGCTGGACAAGCCGCTGGGCCTGTCCAGCAACGACGCACTGCAAAAAGCCAAATGGCTGCTGCGCGCCGAGAAAGCTGGCCACACCGGCACGCTCGATCCACTGGCCACGGGTGTGCTGCCGCTGTGTTTTGGCGCGGCCACCAAGTTCAGCCAATTGCAACTGGATGCCGACAAGTGTTACGAAGCCACCGCGCTGCTGGGCACCACCACCACCACCGGTGATGCCGAAGGCGATGTGGTGCTGACCCGTGCGGTGGATGTGTGGCCCGAGTTGGTGGCCGAGGTGTGCGAGCGTTTCACAGGCCCCATTCAACAAACGCCGCCGATGTACAGCGCTTTGAAGAAAGACGGCAAGGCGCTGTATGAATACGCGCGAGAAGGCATCGAGGTGGAGCGTGCGGCGCGGAACGTGACCATATACGAACTAAATATGGCTCTAGCCCAAGTAAATACTGCTCAAACAGCTATTAAAATGATAGTGAAATGCAGCAAAGGAACCTACATCCGAACCCTGGCGCAAGACATTGGTGAAGCCCTGGGCTGCGGCGCACACTTGGTGGCGCTGCGTCGCGTGCAGACCGGGCATTTCGACGTGGCGCACTGCATCACGCTGGCGCAACTGGAGGCGCAAAACGAGTCCGAGCGCCTGTCCAATTTGTTGCTGGTCGATGCCTTGCTCGTCAACCACAGCCCTGTCACGCTGGACGTTGACAATGCAGGGCGCTTTTTAAGTGGCCTGCGCAGGCGGGGCGATTGGGCCGATGCGCCGCAGGTGGCGGTGTATGGCACCGACCCGGCCAGCTTGCTGGGCACAGCGCACGTCAAAAGTGGCGAATTGATTCCGGGGCGACTGCTGAGCCCGATTGAAATACAGCAAATCAATCAACCAGTTTTCTAAAAAGCAAGAGAGTAAGCATGACCATCAAACAAATCCGCAACATCGCCATCATTGCCCACGTGGACCATGGCAAGACCACCATGGTCGACCAGCTGCTGCGCCAGTCGGGCACCTTCGCCGAGCACGAAAAAGTGGTCGACACCGTGATGGATAACAACGCGATTGAAAAAGAACGCGGCATCACCATCCTGGCCAAAAATTGCGCCGTGACCTGGGAAGGCACACACATCAACATCGTCGATACCCCCGGTCACGCCGACTTCGGCGGCGAGGTGGAACGCGCCTTGAGCATGGTTGACGGCGTGGTGCTGTTGATCGACGCGCAGGAAGGCCCCATGCCGCAGACCCGCTTTGTGACCAAGAAAGCACTGGCCCTGGGCTTGAAGCCGATCCTGGTGGTCAACAAGGTTGATAAACCCGGCTCGCGCCCGCAGTACGTGGTGGATGCCGCGTTTGACCTGTTTGACAAGCTGGGCGCCACCGACGAGCAACTGGACTTTCCGGTGGTCTACGCCTCCGGCATCAACGGCTGGAGCTCCATGGACGAGGGCGCGCAGGGCGAGCAATGGGGCCCCGACATGTCGGCCCTGTTCAACACGGTTTTGAAGCATGTACCCGCGCAAAAAGGCGACCCAGCCGCGCCATTGCAACTGCAGATTTCTGCGCTTGATTTCTCCAGCTTTGTGGGCCGCATCGGCGTGGGCCGTATCAGCGCGGGCACCATCAAACCGATGATGGACGTGGTGGTCATGGAAGGGCCAGACGGCAAGGCCGTCAAAGGCCGTGTCAACCAGGTGTTGACCTTCCAGGGACTGGATCGTGTGCAAACCACCTCTGCTGGCCCCGGTGAGATTGTGCTCATCAACGGCCTGACCGACATTGGTATCGGCGTGACCATCACCGACCCGCTCAACCCCACTCCGCTGCCCATGCTCAAGGTCGATGAGCCCACACTGACCATGAATTTCTGCGTGAACACCAGCCCACTGGCAGGTCGCGAAGGCAAATTCGTTACCAGCCGCCAGATTTGGGATCGCCTCCAGAAAGAGTTGCAATCGAACGTGGCGTTGCGCGTGAGCGAAACCGACGAAGAAGGCATTTTTGAAGTGATGGGCCGCGGCGAATTGCACCTGACCATCCTCTTGGAAAATATGCGGCGCGAAGGCTACGAACTGGCTGTTTCCAAGCCGCGTGTGGTGATGCGGGACGTGAATGGTGAAAAGCACGAGCCGATCGAAATGGTGACGGTCGACATCGAAGACCAGCACCAGGGCGGCGTGATGCAGGCTTTGGGCGAACGCAAGGGCGAGCTGGTCAACATGGAGCCCGATGGCCGTGGCCGCGTGCGCCTGGAATACCGCATTCCAGCCCGTGGCCTGATTGGCTTTACCAATGAATTTTTGAACCTGACGCGCGGCAGCGGCTTGATCAGCAATATTTTTGACAGCTACGAAGCGCACAAGGGTGAGATTGGTGGCCGCAAAAACGGCGTGCTGATCAGCATGGACGACGGCGAAATTTTCACCTACGCCCTGGGCAAGCTGGATGATCGTGGTCGCATGTTCGTTCGCGCCAACGACCCCGTGTACGAAGGCATGATCGTCGGCATCCACAACCGCGACAACGATCTGGTGGTCAACGCCACCCGTACCAAACAGCTGACCAACTTCCGCGTTTCCGGCAAGGAAGACGCCATCAAGATCACGCCGCCGATTGACTGCACGCTGGAATACGGCGTGGAGTTCATTGAAGACGACGAGTTGGTGGAAATCACGCCCAAGAGCATTCGGCTGCGCAAGCGGCATTTGAAAGAGCACGAGCGTAAAAAGGCCGGTCGCGGCTAGTGGGCCGATGACAGATGACGGCGCTGCGGCGCAGCTGTCATGACAGATGACTGAAAGCTCGCCATACGACAGGTAGCTTGTCATCTGCCATTTACGCCGCGGGCGAAGTCATCCCGTCATCCGCCATCAACAGGAGATGCTTGACTGATGCTTCAACTCACACACACCCGCGCCGTGTTCCTGATGATTGCCGTGACCCTGATGTGGTCGATCGCCGGAGTCGTCACGCGCCAGCTGGAGTTTGCCCGGGCGTTTGAAGTGACCTTCTGGCGCAGCTTTTTCACGGCAGTCTCGCTGCTGGTCATCCTGCCCTTATGGCGTGGCCCCACTGTTTTCGCGCAGATGCACTGGCGCAGCCTGTCGTTCTGGCTGTCGGGCGTGTGCTGGAGCGTGATGTTTACCGCCTTCATGGTGGCGTTGACGCTCACCACGGTCGCCAATGTGCTGGTCACGATGGCCATGGGGCCGCTGCTCACCGCCTTGCTGTCTCGCCTGGTGATTGGGCACCCGCTGCCCACGCGCACCTGGGTGGCGATTGGGGTGGCCGGTAGCGGCATTGCTTACATGTTTGGTAACCAGCTCAATTTAGGGCAGGGAGGGGCGCTGCTGGGCTGCGCGGTGGCGCTGTGCGTGCCGGTGGCCGCCGCCGTGCAATGGACGGTGGTGCAGCGCGGGCAGGCCCGTGGTGAGCAGATTGACCTGGTGCCCTGCGTACTGGTGGGTGCGGTGATATCCGCGCTGGCCACTTTGCCGCTGGCCATGCCGTTTGTTGCCACCGGCCGCGATGTGGCCTGGCTGGCACTGCTAGGGTTGGTGCAACTGGCGATTCCCTGCACCTTGTCGGTGATGTGTGCGCGGGTGCTCAAAGCGCCTGAAATTTCACTGCTGGCCCTGCTGGAGGTGATCTTTGGCATTGCGCTGGCGTGGCTCGGTGCGGGCGAGACTCCCAGCCAGACGGTGCTGGTGGGTGGCGCGCTGGTGTTGGGCGCGTTGCTGTGCAATGAAATGTTGGCCTGGAAGGAAAGAAAATGAGCGATGTGATTGCCGAAGTTTGCAACGGGGTGGGTTGCATCACCCTGAACCGTCCGAAAGCGCTGAACGCCCTCTCGCTGGGCATGGTGCGCGATGTCACGGCGGCGTTGCTGGCCTGGCAGGGTGATGCGGCGGTGAAAGCAGTGGCGATTCGCGGAGTGAACAAGCAAGGAGTTTTCGGTGCCTTTTGCGCGGGCGGCGACATCCGGTTTTTTCACCAAGCGGCGCTGGCGGGCGACCCGCAGCTGGAAGATTTTTTCACCGAGGAATACGCGCTCAATCATCTGATTCATGTCTATTCCAAGCCGTATGTCGCCTTCATGGATGGCATCGTGATGGGTGGTGGCATGGGACTTTGCCAGGGGGCGGCGATTCGCATCGTCACCGAACGCACCCAGATGGCCATGCCCGAAACCGGCATAGGCTTGTTTCCAGACGTTGGTGGTGGCTACTTTTTGAGCCGTTGCCCAGGGTCGGTGGGCGAATACCTGGCGCTAACCGGTCGGGTGATTGGCGGGGCTGATGCGGTGGCGGTGGGTTTGGCGGATGTGCTGGTGCCGTCTGGTGATATGCCCGCGATGTGGGCGCGTCTAACGTCTGGCCAGGTCGATCTGGCAAGCCCGTCTGACAGCTGGTTTGCTACAAATTATGTAGCTGCTTCAGCAATATCTATAAGGGCTGGTGGCCAAATTGACCACTATTTCGCCTTACCCAACGTTACAGCCATCCTGCAAGCCCTTGAAGGCACTACCGATGCCTGGGCACTAGAAACTGCAGCCCTGCTGCGCAAGCGGTCGCCGATGATGCTGCATGTGGTGCTGCGGCAAATCCGCCGCGCCCGCCCGATGAATCTGGCCGACAACCTGCGCATGGAGCGCGGCCTGGTGCGCCACTGTTTTCACGCGCGTTCAGCCAGCGAAACGGTGGAAGGTATCCGCGCCCTGGCAATCGACAAAGACCATGCGCCCCAATGGAACCCGGCGCGGGTGGAAGACGTGACGGATGAGATGGTGGAACCGTTTTTCACCAGCCCCTGGCCTGCGCACGCGCATCCGTTGCGGTCGCTGCAAGATTGACCCTACCCCTTCCCCCGCTGGGGGAAGGCAGGGATGGGGGCATGCGGACCAACCCACCATTTTTGAAGCAAAACCCCTTCCAGCCCCTATCAATACTGCTCACCCAGCTATACTTTTAATAGTAAAACAACACCTCCCGATGCCTTTCTTCACCCGCCTGCGTCACGAGCTACACGACCTGTTTGAGATGGTGCTGGTGCCTGCCACCGCAGCCCTCATGCCCTGGCCGCTTTGCTACCGCTGGTTTCGCTGGGTGTGTCGTTTTGACTTCCTATACCGCCACGAGTGCCACCAGGCCCTTGCCCACGCCCAGCAACGCGGCTGGGTACGCGGCGACCCCGCGCTGTGGCTGCAAACCAGTCGCCTGGTCACGCTGATCGACCATGCCGACTTCTTCCTCTCGCGCACCCGCAGCCGCCGCTGGATGGCGCGTCATCTGGAAGTCAGCGGCCAGTGGCCCGCGCCCGACCAGGCTGCGTTGCTGTGTACTTTTCACTGGGGTGCCGGCATGTGGGCGCTGCGCCACGCGGGCAGCGAGCACCTGATGGCCCACGCCATCGTGGCACCGCACAACCGCGCCCACTTCGTCGGCCGCACCGTGCGCTTTTATTACTACGGCGCACGCAATCGCGAAAACACCCGCGCCCTGGGCACGCAGCCCATTGAAGTCAGTGCCTCACCGCGTCCGGTGGTGCAGGCGCTGCGTGCCAATCAGCAGGTCATGGCGGCGGTGGATGTGCCCGCCGACCAGGCGGCTGCCAGCGAAGCCATCACCTTGCTGGGCTTGCAGGCCCGTGTGCCACGCGGTCTGTTTCGCATTGCGGCAGCGTCCAAAGTGCCGGTGTGGGTCTATATCACCGGCATCCGCATGTCAGACGGCAAACGCACCCTGAGCATTCACCCGCTGGCGGCAAGCGGCGATATGTCGCAGCTGATGCGCGACTCCTTTGCGCTGCTGGAGGCGGCTGTGACGGAGAATCCGGCGGCCTGGCATTTCTGGAAGGTAGCCCCGCGGTTTTTTGTTTGAAGACTTGGTTTATGCGGGCTTTTAGAACGCAAAGGGCGCAGAGGTTTCCGCAAAGGACGCAAAAGAACAGCCAACAGCAAATCAAAAGCAGGACTTACGCAGACCCACAAAACGCCTTTTGCTGTCATCCCCGCGCAGGCGGGGATCCAGGCGCGAAGACTGCGAGGCCAACAGGTTTTGCGGTTCTCAGGGGTGGATTCCCGCCTGCGCGGGAATGACGCAATTGAGTTTTTTGCGTAAGTCCTAAAAAGACGAGTCTCTGTTTTACCGTTGCGACCTTTGCGTAACCTTTGCGCCCTTTGCGTTGAAAGCTGTTGGGTTCAAAACAACCGGTTAAGACCCACTAAACCATCATTCCACCCCCGGCCGGGCCTGCCACAGCGTCGAATGCACCGGCTCGTCGGTTGTGCGCTCAGGGTTGGTGTAGTAGTACAGCGCAATCGATTTGCGGGTGACATCTTCTGGGCAATCAATCGGGTCCGGGTGACCGTGAAACGAGGTAGACGACGTGCTGAAGATCACGCAACGCCCGGCTACTGGCGCTATTTTTTTCAGGCAGGTCTGCATGTCGGCGCTCCACAGCTCCAGGTCGCCGCCCCAGGCGCTTTGCCAGCCCTCGTTCAAGTACAGCAGCAGGTTCAAGCGCCGGTCCACGTGCCATTGCGGGTGGCGGTTGAAGTCGGCGTGGATTTTGAGCAGCGCACCCCGGCAGTTCATGTGAATGCCGCCGCCATGGTTCAGTGCGTCGGGAATCAGATGCTCAATGCCGGTGAGTGTGGTCAGCACGGCCAGAAACCGGGCGCTTTTCAGCTCGTACAGCAACCGCTGCGTGACCGGCCCCAGGCGGTCTTCGTCACTGATGTGGTACTTGTTGTGCTGCAGCGGCTTGCCGTGCGCATCGGTGCCGTTGTAGTCCAGCCATTTGTCGGTGTCGGCACGCGCGGGGAACTCTGCTGCCAGTTGCGCGGCAGTGGCGGCGTTGATGAAGCCGTCCAGCACGGCGTGGGCAAAGGGTTGGGCGCGGGCGTACTCGGGTGCGGCGGCTTGGGCCATGGCGGTCAAGCGGTCAAACGACAGAATCGGCTCAGACCAGAGGTTTTGATTTGTGGGGGAGGGCATGGGTTTGCGGTTGAACCATGCGTCAAAAAAAGCCATGTTGTTTCTTTAAAAAAGGCCGCGCTGCACTGGCGGGGCCCCTGATTTTAGGTAAAGCTGCGTCACACGTCGGTCCGTAATTCACTACCTTTATGATAGCTGGTTGAGCAATATCTAATTCCTAACGGTCCCACAGGAGGTTAAGCACAAACTCCTCAGTTTAGCCACTGCGTACTATTCGATTCAGCAGCGAATATTTGGATTTTCAATAATTAATAAATGCAAGTTAACGTATGCGAGTCAAGTTGAATCTGGAGCTGCCACCATTAAGACTGATTTTTCTGTTGAGTATTCCGATGCAGTCTATGGTTTGTGTAATACCTGCAGCGGTCTGGGTGTAGCTGGTGTGGGTAAAACTTGCTCCAAATGCCGAAAACACAATGTTTATTGACGCATTGCATGCTCCGCCATCTATTTCTCCAGTTAGATTGGCCGTGACGGTGGGTATTGCGGCCGTTGGCACGCTGGCAGTTCCGCTGTACAAATCCCAAAAATTGGCAAAAGGTATCACAAAGCGCTGCCCATTAAGCAAAAATACAGCGGAACCGTTAGAGTTGGAGACTATAAACCTCCCGGCTATCATTCCAGTTCCAGTTTGATGAACAGAATAATACTCTTGAGAGCCTGTTAACTGATAAATACCGTCGTAAATGCCCGCTGCAGTCGCGGTATTGCATGCCGCCATTGTCACCAGAGTATGAGCTATGAGTTTTTTCATTGATATAGATTCCCTAAAAAAGCGTATCGGATTGGTTAGTCAAGTGTACTTTACCAAATAAGAGCGAGTCAATGGCATTGGCGTTTAAGGTATTTGCCTGTAGTTTGCTTGTCTAGATGTTTTTTGATGACAACAGATTGCAAACTCGTTCAATTTGGTAAAGTGCCTTGGGGTTGTTCTGTTCACGCCCAATACGTCATGCCCCACCACCACACCGTCGGTGCCACCGGCTACGCATTTGCCGACCTGCGCACATTGCTGGCCCGCGCCAGCCCGCTGCGCTCGGGTGACCAGTTGGCCGGTGTGGCGGCGGACACCGCCCAGGAGCGGGTGGCGGCGCAGATGGCCTTGGCCGAGGTGCCGTTGAAGTCTTTTTTGAATGAAGCCGTGGTGCCCTATGAAGACGACGACATCACCCGCCTGATCATCGACTCGCACAACGCTCAAGCCTTTGCACCCATCGCGCATCTGACGGTGGGCGACTTTCGCAATTGGTTACTTGGCGATGGGGCGACGCAGCAAACCCTCGCTGCGCTGGCTCCCGGCCTCACGCCTGAAATGGTGGCCGCCGTCAGCAAGCTGTGCCGCCTGCAAGACCTGGTGCTGATCGCGCGCAAATGCCATGTCGTCACGCGCTTTCGCGCCACCCTGGGCCTGCCCCAGCGCCTGGCCACGCGCCTGCAACCCAACCACCCCACCGACGACGCCACCGGCATTGCTGCCAGCCTGCTGGACGGTTTGCTGATGGGCAGTGGCGATGCGGTCATCGGCATCAACCCCGCCACCGACAACGTGGCCCAGGTGGTGCGTTTGCTGCACATGCTGGACAGTGTGATTTCGCACTACGCCATTCCCACGCAAAGCTGCGTGCTCACGCATGTGACCAATACCCTGGAGGCCATCGCCCGTGGTGCGCCGGTGGACCTGGTGTTTCAGTCGATTGGCGGCACGCAGGCGACCAACAGCAGCTTTGGCATTGACCTGGCGGTGCTGGAAGAAGCACGGCAGGCGGCGTTGTCGCTTCAGCGCGGTGCCGTGTTTGCAGACGGCCAGCGCGGCGACCACGTGATGTATTTCGAAACCGGCCAGGGCAGCGCCTTGTCGGCCAACGCTCACCACGGCTGCGACCAGCAAACCATCGAGGCGCGGGCCTACGCGGTGGCCCGGCAGTTCAAGCCGCTGCTGGTGAACACGGTGGTCGGCTTCATTGGCCCCGAGTATTTGTTTGACGGCAAGCAGATCATTCGCGCAGGTCTGGAAGACCATTTTTGCGGCAAGCTGCTAGGCCTGCCCATGGGCTGCGATGTTTGCTACACCAACCACGCCCAGGCCGACAGCGACGACATGGATGCCTTGCTGACCTTGCTGTGCGCGGCCGGTTGCAACTTCATCATGGGCGTACCAGGGGCCGACGACATCATGCTGAACTACCAGAGCACCTCGTTTCACGACGCGCTGGCCATGCGCCACATCATGGGCTTGCGCGCTGCCCCCGAATTTGAAGACTGGTTGCAGCGCGTGGGTGTGTTTGCGGCGGGCGAGGGCTCGCGGCTGGTGGGTGGCCTGCCCGCGCCGTTTGCGGCGGCATTGCAGCGGCTGGAGGGACCATGAAAGACCTCGCACACGCATCCATCACGCCTACCGGCTGGCCCGCGCTGCGCCGCTTCACCGACGCCCGCATCGCCCTGGGCCGCGCCGGTCACAGCCTGCCCACCGGCGCACACCTGGCGTTTCAGCTGGCCCACGCGCAGGCGCGCGATGCGGTGCATGTGCCGTTTGACGCCCCGGGTATGGTCGCCAGTCTGCACGCGCAGGGCCTGCAAGCCTTGCTGCTGCACAGCGCCGCTGCCGACCGGGCCACCTACTTGCAACGCCCGGACTGGGGTCGACGACTGGACGAACCCTCGCGCAACGCGCTGGCGCAGTGGCGCGCGGAACAGGCGTCCGGCACCCGTTTTGACCTGGCCTTTGTGGTGGCTGATGGTCTGTCGCCGCTGGCGGTGGCGCAGCATGCGGCCCCGTTGATGGCTGCAACGCTGTTGCGCTTGCACAAGGATGCGCCGCACACTTGGTCTGTGGCGCCCGTCGCCATCGTCGAACAGGGTCGCGTGGCGGTCGGCGACGAGGTGGGGCAGGGCTTGCAAGCCAACGCTGTGGCGGTGTTGATCGGCGAGCGCCCGGGCCTGAGCTCGCCCGACAGTCTGGGTATTTATTTGACCTGGGCCCCGCAACCCGGACTGACCGATGCCTGCCGCAACTGCATCTCCAATGTGCGCCCGGCGGGCCTTTCGGTGGATGCGGCCGCCGCCAAGTTACACCAGTTGCTCAATCAGTCGCGTCAGCGCCAGTTGACGGGCGTGGGTTTGAAAGACGACGAAGATTCGGCTACTTTGCCGACGCCGCAGCAAGACATGGGGAGTTTCCTCACGGTTTAGCGACGAGCCGTGTTACGCCGCCGCTGGAACGGCCAGGCCCATCAGTTCCCATGCCGCACGCGCAGCCACCTGGCCCTCGTCGGTGGGCACCACCCATACCTGCACCGCGCTGTCGGCGCTGTGAATTGCCTGCACCTGCTTGCCGGTGGCCGCCGCATTGGCCTGCGGGTCCAGTCGCACGCCCACCCAGGCCAGGTGATGGGCGAGATCGGCCCGCAGCAATGCATCGTGCTCACCGATGCCGCCGGTGAAGGCGATGACATCGACACCGCCCAAGACGGCCAACAGGGCGCCCGATTCGCGCAACAGCCTGCGCTCGAACAGCGCAATGGCCTGCGCAGCTTCTGGCGCTTGGCTGGCGCGCAGGCTGCGCATGTCGGCTGAGATGCCCGAGACGCCTTTAAGGCCCGATTCGCGGTACAGCAGAGCCTCGACCGCCTCGCGGCTCCAGCCCTCGCGCCATAGATGCAGCAGCACGCCAGGGTCGAGCGCACCGCTGCGCGTGCCCATCATCAGGCCGTCCAGAGCCGAAAAGCCCATGGACGTGGCAACCGAGCGGCCGCCCTGCGTGGCGCAAACGCTCGCACCATTGCCCAAATGAGCCAGCAGCACACGGCCCTGGGCGCGCGGGCTGTGGTGTTGCAGCACCTGCTGCACATACTGGTAAGACAGGCCGTGAAAGCCGTAGCGCCGAATGCCCTGGTCGGCCAGCGCGCGCGGAATCGGCAGGCAACGCTCCACTTCAGGCAGGGTGGCATGAAAGGCGGTGTCAAAGCAGCCCACCTGGGGTACCTCGGGCATCACACGGGCAAATGCGGCCACTCCCGCCAGGTTGTGCGGCTGGTGCAAGGGGGCCAATGACTGGATGCTGGCCAGGTAGGCGACGGTGTCTGCATCCAGCCAGCGGGGTTGGGTGTAGCGTTCTCCGCCGTGCACGATGCGGTGCGCCACCGCTTGCACCTGCAGTGCCGAGCGCTTCAGACGCTGTACCAACAAGGCGAGTGCAGCGTCAAAAATGCCTTGCCCGGGCGCTACTTCCAATGCCTGATCCGGCTCGCCGCGCACCACCAGCCGACCCGCACCGCCGGGCTCCAGCCCTTCCAGCTGACCTGACCACAGCGCAGGGCCTGGCGAGCGGGCATAAAAACCGAATTTCAGCGATGACGAGCCGGCATTGACCGCCAGCACCACGGGTTGACCTGGTTCGCCCGCAGGTGCTGTTGCGTGGGACGGCATGCTCATGACCCCGGTGTGGCCACCGCACATTGGCTGCGCGCCACCAGCATGGCCAGCGCCGCCGACGCCATGCGCGAGGCGGCGCTGTCGGCGCGACTGGTCAGGGCAATGGGTACCTTCGCACCCAGCACCACGCCGCAGCCCGAAGCGCCCGCCAGATAGTCAAGCTGCTTGGCCAGCATATTGCCAGCCTCCAGATCGGGCACGACCAAGATGTCGGCCGCGCCCGCCACCTTCGATTCAATGCCTTTGATGCGTGCCGCCTCCGCTGAGATCGCGTTGTCAAACGCCAGCGGGCCATCCAGCCAGGCTCCGGCAATCTGGCCCCGGTCTGCCATCTTGCACAGGGCGGCGGCATCCAGCGTGGAGGCAATGCGCGGCGTGACGGTTTCCACCGCCGAGAGAATCGCCACCTTGGGACAGGCCACGCCCATTAAATGAGCCAAATCAATCGCGTTGCGCACGATGTCGGCCTTGGTCTGCAGGTCGGGCGCGATGTTGATGGCGGCATCGGTGACCAGCAAGGGCTTGTTGTAGGCGGGCACCTCAAAGCGAAAGATATGCGACATGCGCCGGCCGGTGCGCAGGGCGGGTTCGGCTAGCACTGCCGTCATCAATTCATCGGTATGCAGGCTTCCCTTCATCAGCATGCCCACCTCGCCGCGTGCGGCCAGTAGGGCGGCGGCGCTGGCCGCGGCGTGGCTGTGCGGGGTGTCGAGCCGGGCCATGCCGTCCAGCGAGACCCCCATGGCCTGCGCCAGGCCATCGATGCGCACCCGCGGGCCAACCAGCACGGGCGCGATCAATCCCTGCGCGGCAGCATCCAGCGCACCGCGCAGAGATTCTTCGTCGCAGGGGTGCACGACCGCGCAGGCAATGGCCGGCCCAGCAGGCAGGCTGTTGACCCATTCAATCAACCGGGCCTCGGGGTCAAACAGATGCAGCGTGGGCATGGCGGCGCGGGCGCGCTTGATCTTGTGGCGTGGCGCGCGCACCTGCGCCGTGCCGCTGACCACCTGCTCGTTGTGCTGGTTGTGCACGGTGCATTCAAATTCCACACGGCCCGTGGCCGCATCCTTGTGGCGCACCACCAGCCGCACGGTCAGGCGGTCACCCACCCGCACTGGCAATTCGAAATTCAGGCTTTGCGCCATGTAGATCGTCCCCGGGCCAGGGAACTCGGTGCCCAGCAGGGTGGAAATCAAGGCACCAGCAAACATGCCGTGGGCAATCACCCCGTGCAAGCGGCTGGCCTGTGCAAACTCTTCGTCTACATGGGCGGGGTTGACATCACCTGACACCAGGGCAAATGCCTGGATGTCGGCCATGGTGATGTGGCGTTGCAGCTGCGCTTGCTGGCCCAGGTGCAGCTCGTCGAAGGTCAGGTTTTCAATCGGATTGGTCTTGGTCATGGAGCATCTCAGGAAGTAGTTTCAGCGCACCGCGTGCAAGCCGCCGTCAACATAAAGGGTTTGACCGGTCATGCCACTGGCATCCGGGCCGACGAGAAACGCCACGCAGCCGCCAATTTCGTCCAGCGTGACCATACGCCCCAGTGGCGCGGCTTGGGCGCTGCGCGCCATCAGGGCTTCAAAGTCTGGCAGGCCCGAGGCGGCGCGCGTGGGCACTGGCCCGGGCGAAACGGCATGTACCCGTAACTGCCGCGGGCCCAGTTCCAGCGCCATGTAGCGCACCAAAGACTCCAGCGCCGCTTTCACGGGGCCCATCAAGCCGTAATTGGGAACGGCTTCTTCAGCCCCGATGTAACTCATGGTGATGAGGCTGCCACCAGCTGCCATGTGCGGCTCCGCGAGCTGGGCGAGCTCGGCGAACGAGTGGCAAGAAACCTGCATGGCCCGGTTGAAGCCGTCGGCCGAGCTGTCAATCACCCGCCCGATCAAATCGTCTTTGGGGGCCCAGGCGATGGAATGAACCACAAAGTCCAACCCACCCAACGCCTGTACCGCACCCGACACCAACGCCGCCATATCCCCCGGCCGCTCCACGTCGCAGCACAACAGCGGTGCCCCAATCTGGTCCGCCAGGGGTTGGCCGTAGGGGCGGGCTTTCTCGTTCAGGCAGGACAGCACCAGGCTTGCACCGCGCGCACGGAGCACCCGCGCGCACCCCCAGGCGATGCTGTGCTGATTGGCAACGCCAAGAATCAAGCCACGGCGGCCCGTCAGCGGGAGGGCGGTCGAAAGGGGGTTCGCCTGGTTATCGGTCACAAGGGCTCCAGTGGTGTTTGAGCCGCTACTGTGCGCCACGACTGTGACGTTAAGTAGCTAGATCGAACCGGCATCCTGATGGGCGATTACTATAAAAGTAATAGCTGCTTGAGCAGTATTTACAAGGGCTACAAGCCAATTTGGCACTAAAACCGAGGTTTTCAGCGGTTGCGGGTCTTCATCGCCCGTTCGACCTCGCGCTTGCCTTCGCGGTCTTTGATGGTGTCGCGCTTGTCGTGCTCTGCTTTGCCTTTGGCCAGCGCAATCTCGCATTTCACTTTGCCAGCCTTCCAGTGCAGGTTCAATGGCACCAGCGTGTAGCCTTTTTGCTCCACCTTGGCAGTCAGCCGCTTGATTTCGTCTTTGTGGAGCAGCAGCTTTTTGGTACGCACCGCGTCGGGGCTCACATGGCTGGAGGCGGTGTTCAGGGGGTTGATCTGGCAGCCCAGCACAAACATTTCGCCTCCGCGAATCACCACGTAGCCGTCGGTCAGTTGCACCTTGCCCTCGCGCAGGGCCTTCACCTCCCAGCCTTCCAGCACCATGCCCGCTTCCAGGCGCTCCTCAAAAAAGTAGTTGTAGGCGGCTTTTTTGTTGTCGGCAATCCGCTTGGGGGGATCAGGCTTTTTGTTGTCAGCCTTTTTACCTTCTGGCTTTTTGGCGTGAGGTTGGGTGGGGGTAGGCTTGGTGGTCATGAGGAGCAGTTGATGGCGGGCCGGTCTTCTTACAATGCCGCACGCCGCAAAGCTTGAATTTTAGGGCGTGCCTGTTTTGGGCCCGATGCCCGCTTTTCCTGATGAAAACCGTTCAAAAATCCGTGTTGATCTGGTACAGCGCCGACGAGATGTTCGCCCTCGTCACCGATGTGGTCCAGTACCCCCAATTTCTGCCCTGGTGTGATCGCTCCCGCATTGTCGAATCGGACGGGGCGGTGGTGACCGCCGAGATTGGCATCGCGTTTGGTGGCATTCGCCAGACCTTCACCACCCGCAACACGCACACGCCGGGCAGGGCGGTGGACATTGCGCTGATCAATGGCCCGTTTTCCCGGCTTGACGGGCACTGGACCTTCGCGCCGCTGGGCGGCGCTGCTCAAACGCTGTCACCCCTGGGCACTGCCAACGATAGCGAAACGGTCGCGCCGCGCGGCTGCCGGGTGGGCTTGTCGCTGCACTATGGTTTTGACAACGCCGCGTTATCGACCTTGGTCGGGCCGGTTTTCGACAAGATTGCAGGCAGCCTGGTCGACGCCTTCGTCAAACGCGCCGGGCAGGTGTACGGTGGATGAAGCTGTGTTGATGCGGGTGGTGGTGGCCTACTCGCCAGCGCCTCGACAGGTCTGCGAGGAAACGCTGGATCTGCCTGAAAACGCTACTGTTTTAGTAGCTGCTCGAGCAATATCTGAAAGGGCTGAAAGCCTTTTTAGGCATTTAAATGACATTGAATCGGGCCGTGCCCACCTGGGTGTGTGGGGCAAGGTCGTTTTGCCCACCGATGTGCTGAAAGACGGGGATCGACTGGAGTTTTACCGCCCGCTGCTGGCAGACCCCAAAACCGCCCGGCGTGAGCGGTTTTTAAAGCAGGGCAAGCGTGGTGCGGGCTTGTTTGCCAAGCGCCGGCCTGGCGGCAAAGCAGGGTACTAACTGCCGGTCTTTGCGCACTCGCTATTCACGATGTCCTGCGTGCGCTTGGTCTCAGAGGCCCGCGCCTCGTCGCTCAAAAATTCCAGTTCGCCCTTGGCATTGGGCTGGCGCACCCGCTCACCCGATTTGTAAACCGCAAGCGCCCGCTTGGCCCGCTCGCAGTTTTCGGCACGCGCCTTGGCTTGCTTTTCTTCTTCTTCTTTCTTTTTAGCGGCTTCTGCGGCTTCAGCCTGCTTTTTCTTTTCTTCCAGCTCTTTGTCCTTGCCGCTGATCTTGGGGGCGCTGGCTGCGGATGCGGGCTTGGCAGGGGCAGAAGCAGCCGATGCGGCAGGCGCTGCCGCTTGCACAGAATCCGCGCCCGGGGCACCCGTTACCTTGGGAATGACAGCACCACGTGGCTGTTTGAGGATGTTTTTTTGTGGCGTGTCTTCTGGCGGTGGACGGTCACTGAACACTTTGCGGCCATCTTTGTCCAGCCATTGCCACTGAGCCAGGGCTGCCAGGGGCAGACTGCAACTGACCGCCAATAGGAGTAGAGCAAACTTTTTCATGACGCGCAGTGTAGCGCCCATGCTTGACAACACGCCAGCACAAATCACGCACAGCACCCCCGGCTAAAATTCGCCTTTTGGAGCTTTCCCCATGCGCCTTCTCGGCAAAGCGCTGACCTTCGACGATGTGTTGTTGGTACCAGCGTTCTCCCAAGTCCTGCCCAAGGACACCTCTCTTGCCACCCGCCTGTCACGCAACATCACGCTGAACCTGCCCCTGGTTTCAGCCGCCATGGACACGGTCACCGAGGCCCGGCTGGCCATTGCCATTGCCCAGGAGGGCGGCATTGGCATCGTGCACAAAAACCTCACGCCCAAGCAGCAGGCCGCCGAAGTGGCCCGTGTGAAACGCTACGAATCGGGTGTGCTGCGTGACCCGGTGGTCATCACGCCGACGCATACGGTGCGCCAGGTGCTGGAGTTGTCCGAGCAGCTGGGCATTTCGGGTTTTCCGGTGATCGATGGCGGCAAGGTGGTGGGCATCGTCACCAGCCGCGACTTGCGCTTTGAAACCCGCTACGAGGTGCTGGTGCGCGAGATCATGACGCCGCAAAACCGCTTGATCACCGTGCAAGACGGCACCACGCCGCTGGAGGCCAAAGCGTTGCTGAACAAGCATAAGCTGGAGCGCCTGCTGGTTGTGAATGAGGCGTTTGAACTCAAAGGCCTGATCACAGTGAAAGACATCACCAAGCAGACCAGCTTTCCCAACGCCGCGCGCGACGCGGCAGGCCACCTGCGTGTGGGAGCGGCGGTGGGCGTGGGCGAGGGCACCGAAGAGCGGGTGGAAGCTTTGGTGAAAGCCGGGGTTGACGCCATCGTGGTGGACACCGCGCACGGCCACAGCAAAGGCGTGATCGACCGCGTGCGCTGGGTCAAGCAAAACTACCCGCAAGTTGACGTGATTGGCGGCAACATTGCCACCGGCGCCGCGGCCCTGGCGTTGGCCGAGGCGGGTGCCGATGCGGTGAAGGTCGGCATCGGTCCCGGCAGCATCTGCACGACACGTATTGTGGCGGGCGTGGGCGTGCCGCAAATCACCGCCATTGACAACGTGGCCACCGCCTTGCGGGGCACCGGCGTGCCGCTGATTGCCGATGGCGGCGTGCGCTACAGCGGCGACATCTCCAAAGCCATTGCAGCCGGTGCCAGCAGCGTGATGATGGGCGGCATGTTTGCCGGCACCGAAGAGGCACCCGGCGAAATCGTGCTGTAGCAGGGCCGCAGCTACAAAAGCTACCGGGGCATGGGCAGCATTGGTGCCATGCAGCAAGGCAGCGCCGACCGCTACTTTCAGGAATCGTCCACCGGCAACCCGAATGCCGATAAATTGGTGCCGGAGGGCATCGAAGGCCGCGTACCGTACAAGGGTTCGATGATCTCCATCGTCTTCCAGATGGCCGGTGGCCTGCGCGCCAGCATGGGCTACTGCGGTTGCGCGACGATTGACGAACTGAAAGACCGGGCCGAGTTTGTTGAAATCACGTCGGCGGGGATTCGGGAGAGCCATGTGCACGATGTGCAGATCACGAAGGAAGCGCCTAACTATCGGGCTGAATGAGGCATCTTTCGCACCACAAATGATTTATATATTAATTAAATTAAGTCTGATCTTGGCGCTCACCAGCCTAGTCAGCTTCGTTAATGCGCAAACATCGCAAGCCACCTTTCCGAATTCTTGTAATCCAAGGCCACAAGATCCATTGGAGAATTCACTACCAGATCTATCTTGTGTTGAAAATTGGAACAAGTTAGCAAGTGAAGTAATTCGTAGTTCAGTATACGAGGACGTCCTAACGATTTCAATGTACTTGAGGCTTAGTTCATGTCAGTTATTTGGAGTACAACTAATCAACCATAGACATTCATTGGATGGTTTGCAAATCGCATTCGCTAAAGCTGGTTACTCTGAATATGTGACCGGTAAAGTGCTCGAATTCATGCGCAACCAAGTCGATCTTGAAACAATGAAAAAAGCAATTGAATTGAGGGCTGATAACCGATACAGAATCTTTTTTCGATTGCTAATTAATGAGATTGTTAGCCGTGGGATACCGAAAGAGCCCTGTGACTATATGTTGGCTGCGGAAAAGAACTATCTACAGGCTACTCTTCAGCAATTGAAATGACCCACCCCAAAATCCTCATTCTCGACTTCGGCTCCCAAGTCACCCAGCTCATCGCCCGCCGCGTGCGCGAGGCGCATGTGTATTGCGAGGTGCACCCCTGCGACGTCACCGAGCAATGGGTGCGTGACCACGCCGCTGACGGCCAGCTCAAAGGCGTCATCCTCTCCGGCAGCCACGCCAGTCTGTGGGAAGACGACACGCTGAGGGCGCCGCAGGTGGTTTTTGAGCTGGGCATTCCCGTGCTGGGGATCTGCTTTGGTATGTATGCCATTGCGGCGGCGCTGGGCGGCAAGGTGGAGGGCGGACATGGCCGTGAGTTCGGCCACGCGCAGATCCGCGCCCGTGGCCACACCCGGCTGTTGGACGGTATTGCCGACGAAACCAATGCCGAAGGCCACGGCCTGCTGAATGTGTGGATGAGCCATGGCGACAACGTCACCGAAATGCCACCCGGCTTCAAGCTCATGGCCAGTACCGACAGCTGCCCCATTGCCGGCATGGCTGATGAAGAGCGCCGGTTTTATGCGCTGCAGTTCCACCCCGAAGTCACCCACACCACCCAAGGCCAAGCCATCTTGAACCGCTTCGTGCTGGACATCTGCGCCGCCAAGCCCGATTGGGTGATGCGCGACCACATTGCTGAAGCGGTCGACAAAATTCGCCAGCAAGTGGGTGATGAAGAAGTGATTTTGGGCCTGTCTGGCGGCGTCGATTCCAGCGTGGCCGCAGCCCTGATTCACCGCGCCATTGGCGACCAACTCACCTGCGTGTTTGTCGACCACGGCCTGCTGCGCCTGAATGAAGGCGACATGGTGATGGAGATGTTTGTCGGCAAGTTGCACGCCAAAGTGATTCGTGTGGACGCAGAAGCCCAGTTCTTGGGGCATCTGAAAGGCGTGAGCGACCCCGAGGCCAAACGCAAGATCATTGGGCGAGAGTTTGTAGAGGTATTTAAGGCGGCAGCCCTTGATTTAACTGCTCAAGCAGCTATTAAATCAGGAGTGAGCGGTAAAGGAGCCCAGTGGCTGGCGCAAGGCACCATCTACCCCGACGTGATCGAGTCTGGCGGCGCCAAGAGTAAAAAAGCCGTCGTCATCAAAAGCCACCACAACGTCGGCGGCCTCCCCGAGCAGCTGGGCCTGAAACTGCTAGAGCCCCTGCGCGACCTGTTCAAAGACGAAGTGCGCGAGCTGGGCGTGGCCCTGGGCCTCCCTTCTGAGATGGTCTACCGCCACCCCTTCCCCGGCCCCGGCCTGGGCGTGCGCATTCTGGGCGAGGTGAAGAAGGAATATGCCGATTTGCTCCGCCAAGCCGATGCCATCTTCATCGAAGAGCTGCGCAACTTCCCTTTCTTACCCCTTCCCCTCCCGGGGGAAGGCAGGGATGGGGGCGAGCCCGCTACAAAAGCCGCAAGCAGAGTGAAAAGCTGGTACGACGCCACCAGCCAAGCCTTCGCCGTCTTCCTCCCTGTCAAAAGCGTCGGCGTCATGGGCGACGGCCGCACCTACGACTACGTGGTGGCCCTGCGCGCCGTGCAGACCAGCGACTTCATGACGGCAGACTGGGCGGAGCTTCCGTACGCACTGCTCAAGAAGGTGTCGAGTCGCATCATCAATGAGGTACGGGGAATCAATCGGGTGACGTATGACGTGAGCAGCAAGCCGCCGGCGACGATTGAGTGGGAGTGAGGGGTTTGTTAAAGTCTATATAAATCAATAGCTTACGGCGTTTAGGTGATGGCGCGGTTTGCATCATCAACTATTCGTCCAGTATCGCTAAGTACTTGTTTCGTATGAGAATTTTCGCATCGAGCGCTTCCTCAACTGTCGATGATTCTCATTCCTAGCGTCGATTTTTGACGGTATTTGAGACGGTACAGAATCAGGGCTGACGGAGCCATATTCACGTCAAATTTGAGCTTGAACTCTCCAGATGGTGTCTGGAGAATTCAAGCGGTGGCTCGCGCTATTGGCGTTCCAAAGCAGGGCGCTAAATTCGCTTGTTCTGCCAGTAGCCTTTTCCGAGACACCGTCTCGGAAATCCAGCTCAGACGCTCAAAGCCGTTCGCTAACTCGCCCTGCTAGTACGGAATTCCCGTATAATGGCTCTGTGCGTACCGTCATTGAAACTCCCACCTTTCAGAAGCAGGCTGAAAAGCTGTGGAGTGAGGACGAGCGGTTGGCGTTCATCGACTGGATCGCTGTCAACCCGTTGGCGGGTGATGTGATCCCGGGTGCGGACGGTGCACGCAAGGTTCGGTGGAGCCGAGCTGGATCAGGAAAATCCAGTGGCGCGCGGGTGATTTACTTCAACTTGACCGAGCAGGAAGTGGTGTTGCTGATTGCGGCTTATCCGAAAGCCAACCGCGACAACATGCTTCCCGCAGACATCAAAAAGGCGGTGTGACATGGGCATTAGAAAGATCGACATTGACAAGGTGGCAGCGGCTATTGAAGTCGACGCAGGCGAGACCCTGCCTGATCTGCGTCAGGCGTTGGCCGAGGCGAAAGCCGGGCTCGGGCGCGTCACCACGCCCGAGCAAATACTTGTGCGCCAAGCACGCGAGAAATCCGGCCTTACTCAGGCGGCTTTTGCCGAGCGAATCGCAACGCCAGTGGCGACACTGCGAGACTGGGAGCAGGGCAGGTTTGCGCCGCCGGGTGGCGTGGTGTGTTTGCTGAGACTCATCATGAAACATCCTGAGTTGTCTCAAGAACTGAGCGTTGCCTAATTCCCGCAAGAAAGATTTTGCAGGCGGTGTTTGCGCTTTTCAGTCGATGTGCTTACGAGCGTGCAAGCATGTTCGCGGCGACGGTAAAACTGACGGTATACACGGCATTGGACGATGTGACGCAATCGTCCGATACGGTTTAACGCGATGCGATGAAGTCCAGCTTTTCTCACGGGTTGACGATTGAGTGGGAGTAGAAATCCAGTGCCACGATCCTGGCGTATCCGCCTACCCGCACAAACGCGGTGAATAACTGACTTTAGTCACCGACTAAAAGCCAAACTTGCCATTGCTGTTCTTCCATTCCGACCGCGCAGGAATTGGCTCAATGGTGTCCCAGTGTTCGGCGATTTTGTTGGCCTGCACGCGGAACAGGTAATAAAAAGCGACATGTTTGCCCGCAAACTGCCCTTCGCTGATGACTAACACAAAGTTGCCTTCGCCCAGCGTTTTGTGGACGCGCTCGTACTTCATGGAAACACCCGTTTTAGCCATAGCCGCCAGGGCGGCACCCAAACCGGACAAGCCATCGGCAACGGCAGGGTTGTGTTGCAGGTAGTTGTCACCGTCGAAATACCCGGCCAGCTTGTCCATTCGGCCATTCACAAGAATGTCGTCCACAAAGCTTCGTACGATGGCCTTGTTGGACTCAGTCCGATCAAGATCAGTCACTGCGGTGGGGCCGTCCACCATGGTGCGACCGCTGGGATTGGGTTTGGCGGTTTCTTGCAGGTTGTCCCAGTGTTCGACGATCTTGTCGTTCTCAAAGCGGAACACATCAAAACCAACCTTGGGCCCAAAAAAGTTGTACTCGGTGTGCGCGAAAACGTAGTCGCCATCTTGAAAGACGCGCACAGTATTCGCTCTGGCTGAGCCCTTGGGCAGCGCCTGCAGCACAGCGCCAAACCCTGCAAGCCCGTCGCCGACTGCCAGATTGTGCTGAACGTACTTGTTGGGATTGATGCTGGACACGGGCGCAGGGTCGCCAGTTTCAATCGATTTCAAAAGTGCGACGACTTGCGCTTTGCGGGTGGTGGCCATGGTTTTCTCCGGTGATTGGGTGGGGTTGATCGCTGCGCAGGCTGAAAGCGTTGCCGTCGCGGCAAAGATGGCGGCATATACGACAGTGCGTTGAAAAAGCGTTCTACGTTTCATAATCAATTCCTTAACTTTTCCTTGGTACGTTCAAGAGGCTGATATTGGCTTCTTGCACTGAATTTTGGTGATTTTGGCAGTCAATGACACCATCGATTGCTGGCAAAATATAATCAAATTCAGTCAAATTGACTGATACGGATGACGGAGAAGCGCATATGCAAGATGCAGTCACTGGTTTGAGAGACACGCGGTTTGCAAACCACCGCTTTGAGCGACTGGGGATCGAGTTGATGCTGCTGTCCGAACTGAAGCGTCGCACGACTGTCAGCCAGCGTACGAAGCCGGAGCGTGTTGAGTTCTTCATGCTTTGGTTGACCGCGAGCGGGAGCAGCCGCCACAGCGTCGATTTTGTGGATTTCGACGTGTCAGAGCGCAGCCTGGTTTTCGCTAAACCAACCCAAGTTCAGCAATGGCATGTGGAGACGAGCTTGGAGGGTTGGATCTTGTTAGTAGAGCCTGCCGCATTGCTGCCCGCCCAAGGGCGTCTTGCCAATCGGGACATGCTGCTTGAATTGATCGAGGAGTGGCCCGCAGTGGTTCAACTCGACGCTCAATTCCATCAAATGATGAGCGACCAGATGGAGTCTCTGCACCGTGACTTCGACAACTACGACAAGTCCGATCTCGACAATGCTTTATTGCAGAGCGCGGTTGTTGGCTTGCTGCTGCGCTTGGCGCGGTGGCACAACGGACGGTCTGCATTGGCTGCTGGCCAGAGCTTTAACCCTGTGGTGTTCAAGCTGCTGCGCCAAGAAGTTGAAAAGACTTTCAGGCAGCAATGGAGCGTCAGCCAATATGCAAATCACCTTGGCTATTCAGAAAGCACACTCAACCGGGCCTGCGTGGTGGCCACAGGGCAATCAGCCAAGGTGCTGATTGATCGTCGATTGGCGCTTGAGGCTGCACGCCTGCTGATTCACACCGACACGAGTATTGCGGAGTTAAGTTATCAACTTGGCTTTTCTGAGCCGACCAACTTCGTGAGATTCTTTTCCCGGGTGAATGGCGCGACACCTGCGCGGTTCCGTCACGAAAAGCTTGATCCGGGGCGGGTATAAACATCGCTATGCCCATCGACCGTTTATGCCTCTCAAACCAACTGGCACTATGGGTCACAGCCGCTTTGGGCCTATCCCTGAGCGCCTGTGCCAGTCAGGCGCCTGAGCCCACCAGCCCCACGCCAGGCTCTGTTACACACAGCGTGGCACCCACCGCGCAGCCATCAGCCATGTCCACCACACGTTACTTTCGTTGCGGCATCACGCCTGTCAGCCTCACGGCTGAGGGCGACATGGCGGCGCTGTCTGTGGGCGGCAACAACTTCAAACTCAATCGCCAGACCGTGGCGTCGGGCACCTTGTGGGGCGTGGGTGGGGGCGATACCGGCGTGACGTTTCGGGACCAGGGCGAGCAGGCGGTACTGAAGGTGGCTATGCGCAATTACCCGCCCTGTGACCGGGTGGCGGAGCCCAAGTGACCCTCAAAACCGACTTGCGCTCGCCGCTTCAAGCCCAACTGGTTCAATGGCTCGTATCCCCCGGCGACGCGGTGCGCGCAGGCCAGATAGTGGTGGTGCTGGAGGCCATGAAGATGGAGCACGAGCTGCGCGCCGCACACGACATGCAGGTGCAGGAGCTGTTGTTTTCCGTGGGTGAGTCGGTGGGTGAGGGTGAGTTGCTATTAATTTGGAAGCTGCTTGAGCAGTATCCACAAGGGCTGGAGCCCCAAAACACTCAAAAACCGCCACAACACGCATCCGCGCTGCGGCCGGACCTGCAACGCGTGATCGACCGCCACGCCCACACGCTGGACGCGCAACGCCCCCAAGCCATCGCCAAACGCCACGCCTTGGGTCTGCGCAGCGCGCGGGAGAATGTCGCCGATTTGTGTAGCGTGAACACCGGTGGCACGTTCACCGAATACGGCTCGCTGGCCGTAGCCGCGCAGGCCAACCGCCGCAGTGCCGAAGATTTGATGCGCAACACGCCCGCTGACGGCTTGGTGGGCGGCATCGGCACGGTCAACGGCCACAGGGCGGTGGTCATGGCCTACGACGCCACGGTGCTGGCGGGCACGCAAGGCATGCGCAACCACCAAAAGACCGATCGCTTGCTCGGCCTGGCCGCGCAAAACAAGCTGCCGGTGGTGCTGTTTGCCGAAGGCGGTGGCGGTCGGCCGGGCGATACCGACATGCCCATCGTGGCCGGCCTGCACGTGGGTACGTTTGCCGCGCTGGCCCGCCTGAACGGCCAAGTGCCGCTGGTGGGCATTGCAGCGGGGCGCTGCTTTGCGGGTAACGCGGCGCTGCTGGGCTGTTGCGACGTTGTCATTGCCACCGAGGGCAGCAACATCGGCATGGGCGGCCCGGCCATGGTGGAAGGCGGTGGCCTGGGTGTGTTTGCGCCTGAGCAGATTGGCCCCAGCGGCGTGCAGCATGGCAATGGCGTGATTGATGTGCTGGTGGCCGATGAAGCGGCCGCGGTGGTGGCTGCGCGGCACTATTTGTCGTTTTTCCAGGGCGTGCAAACGCAGTTCACCGCGCCTGATGCCTTACTACTGCGCGACGTTGTCCCCGAAAACCGCTTGCGCGTCTACGACAGCCGCACCGCCTTGCTGGCGCTGGCTGACGAGGGCTCAGCGCTGTGGCTGCGCACCGGTTTTGGCCTGGGCATTCACACTGCGCTGGCCCGCATAGCCGGTCGCCCGCTGGGTGTGCTCATCAACAACCCGCAGCACCTGGGCGGTGCGATTGACGCGGTAGCCGCCGACAAAGCCGCCCGCTTTATGCAACTGTGCAACGCCCACGGCCTGTCCCTGCTCAGCCTGATCGACACCCCCGGCTTCATGGTCGGCCCCGACATGGAAGCCACCGCCCAGGTGCGCCACGTCAGCCGAATGTTCATCGCAGCCGCCCACCTGCGCGTGCCGTTTTTCAGCGTGGTGCTGCGCAAAGGCTACGGCCTGGGGGCCATGGCGATGGCGGCCGGTGGCTTTCACTCGCCGCTGTTCACCGTGGCCTGGCCCACGGGGGAATTCGGTGCGATGGGGCTGGAAGGTGCGGTGCGGCTGGGCTATCGCAAGGAACTGGAGGCGGTGGCTGATGTGAGCGAACGTGAAGCGCTGTTTGAGCGACTGGTGGCCCAGCAATACGAGGCCGGGCAGGCGATGAATATGGCTGCGACGCTGGAAATTGACGCGGTGATTGACCCGGCAGACACGCGGGCTTGGTTGGTGCAGGGGATGGCTGCTGGGAAAGTGGGGGCCGTAGGTGGGTTGGCGGTGGATGCCTGGTAGTTAAAAGCGCTAAGTTGCTATTTAATTAATAGCTGCTTGAGCAGGGTATATAACGGCTGGAACCCAAAAGTTAATTACGCTTACCCGCTTGTGATCGCCCGACGCTTGTTGTCTCGCTTCAACCGTATTTCCACCGTTTTGCCCACAGCGCTGGCGGCTTTGATTAATGTGTCCAGTTGAATTGACAGGTTGGTCGGATCGGATCCAGCACGCGGTCTAATTGGGAGCGACTGGTTGACATGCGCTGGGCCATATTCACTTTGTTGAGTTTGCCGGTTTGCATGGCTTCACCCAATTGTTCAACCAACGCCCGTTTCAGAGCTCGGGCTTGAACATCTTCAAAAATGCCCTCGTCTTTGAGGAAGTCATCAAAATCACTACCCGAGTGGGGGTTCGGTTTAGTCGCTTTGACCATTTTTCCATTCCTTTATGCGTTTGTTTGCCAGTTCAATATCACTAGGGTTGGTTCGTTGTGTTTTCTTGATGAAGGCATGCAGCAAAATCATTTCAGACTGTTCTACGGCGAACAGTACGCGTGCAATCCGGCTTTAAAGGATCAAGTCAACAACGCTACCGCCGCCGAAAAGCTCAAAAATGCCGTCGCTGTCGACACCAAAATAATCCGCGCAATCCGCCCCGTGTTGGCCTCGAACTTCTCCGCCAGCAGCGACACATTGCTGGCACTCGGCAGCGCTGCCACCAGCACCATCACAGTCAGCGCGAACTTGTCCAGCGGCAGCCCCATGCGGATGACCAGCGCGCCGACCAGTAGCACCAGCAGTGGGTGGATCAGCAGCTTGAACACCGCCACTGGCAGGTAGTCGGCCAACGGTGTGGGGGCTTCGTGGGCTTGGGCTTGCAGCATTTGTGAGCGTGCCAGCACGGCACCGATGGTGAACAGTGCCACGGGGGATGCGGCGTCGGCGAGCAGACCAACGGTTTTGTGGAGTGGGCCGGGGAGGGAAAAATCGATGGCCGAGGCGACGCCACCCAGCAAAATTGCCCAGGGCAACGGGTTGACGAGCACGCCGCGTAGCGCGTTTTTCACGGCGGTGGCCGAGCCGTGTTTGTCAGCACCGTCCAGACGCGACAGCGCGATGCACAGCGAGGTGGTGATCACCATGTCCACCAAAATCGTCACGATCACTGGCCCCGCCGCACGCGGGCCGAGCAGGGCCACCAGCAGGGGTACACCCATGAAACCTGTGTTGGGAAAGGCCGCTACCAGCGCGCCAAACGACGCATCGTTCCAGCGCACCCGGCGGTTCAGGCTGGCGGCGACCACGAAGCCTACGCTGAGCAGCGCGCACAGCAGCCAGGTCAGGCCGGTGGCGGCGTCGAGCAGCTGGGCAATGGGCGTGCTGGCACCAAAGCGGTACAGCATGCAGGGCAGGGCAAAGTACAGAACAAAGCTGTTCAGCCCGGGAATAGCCAGCAGCGGCAACATGCCGCGCCGGGCTGCCAGGTAGCCGCACAACACCAGTGCGAAGAAGGGCAGGGTGACCAACAAGACGGGCAGGATATTCATTTTTTGATTCTAAGATATTCAAGCACGCGTGTTAAAGTTGCAGCCCCGCTCAAAAGCAGGGTTCATCAATTCATTCGACTTCTTTTACTCATTTAATTTCAATGCCCATTAATTCCAGCGCACTCACAAAAATCGGTGTTTTCTACGACGGTACTTATTTCAACAAAGCCTCCAATTATTATTTATTCCAGCATGAACGAAATGCCCGCCTTAATATCAGTGGCCTGCATGATTTGATTCGTAATGAGGTAGCCCAGAAAGAGGGCGTAGACAGTCGGTATTGCCAGATCGTCGACGCGCATTATTTCCGTGGCCGCCTGTCAGCCAACGAAGCCAAAGAGCGCGATTCGTTATTTTCAGACCGCATTGTGGACGATATTTTGATGCGTGAAGGCGTGGTCACGCATTACCTGCCGCTGCAAGGCGGGCATGAAAAAGGCGTGGATGTGTGGTTCGCATTGGAGGCCTACGAAATGGCCACCTACAAGCGGTTTGACGTGATTGCGCTGGTAGCAGGCGACGGCGATTATGTGCCGCTGGTGCGTAAACTCAATACATTGGGCACACGCGTGATGTTGATCGGATTTGATTATTCTTATCTGTGGAATGGCGAAATGCACATGTCGCGCACCTCCACCAAATTGATTGAAGAATCGACCTACCCGGTATTGCTCAGCAGTGTGATTGATGATCGCACGCGTCGCAACGACTTGTATGTCACCAATCTTTTTGTGAGCAAGGCGGAGTCGGCGGCAACGTTGGCGAATCGAATTGAATTGCTACCGTCGACAGCCGGTGCAGAGGGTGATGGGACGATATTAAAACTGCTGGATGGGTATGGTTTTGTGCAAACGAATGCTGGAACGAGTCTGTTTTTTCATATGAGCAGCCTCGTGCCGGGCGTGCATTTTTCGACGTTGCGGCCAGGGCAGCGCGTCACATTTGACGAATCGGTGAATGAAAAAGGGCCTTGCGCGATAAAAGTTGCAGCGGCTTAGGCTGAATGAATATTCACTGGCGATTTTTATGTCTTCCAACAACACGGGCCTGAACCTCGCCCAGCAAGAGGCTGTGAATTACCTGCACGGGCCCTGCCTGGTGTTGGCCGGTGCCGGGTCCGGCAAAACCCGCGTCATCACCCACAAAATTGCGCGGCTGATTCAAACCGGTGTGGAGCCGCAGCGCATCGCCGCGATTACCTTCACCAACAAGGCCGCAGCCGAGATGCGCGAGCGGGCCAAGGGCTTGATTGGCAAGGCCGCGCGGCAGGTGGTGGTGTGCACCTTTCACGCGCTGGGCGTGCGCATGCTGCGCGAAGACGGGGCGGTGCTGGGCCTGAAACCGCAGTTCAGCATTCTGGACACCGATGATGTGACCAGCATCCTGAAAGACGCGGGCGGTAGCACCGACGCGGCCACAGCCCGTCAGTGGCAGTGGGCCATCAGTGCCTGGAAAAGCGCGGGCCTGAACGCAAGCCAAGCCCTGGCGCAGGCCAAAGACGACAACGAACGCGTGACCGCCACCATCATGGCCCGCTACGAAGAGCGCCTGACCGCCTACCAAAGCGTGGACTTTGACGACCTGATTGGTTTGCCGCTGCAGTTGCTACAAAAAAACGAGCAGGTTGCGCAGAAGTGGCAAGCGCTGCTGGCCCATGTGTTGGTGGATGAGTATCAGGACACGAACGCCACGCAGTACGAGGTGCTCAAGCTTCTGGTGGGCCCACATGAAAAAGACCGGGGCGGCCGCTTCACCGCCGTGGGCGACGATGACCAGTCCATTTATGGCTGGCGCGGTGCCACGCTGGACAACCTCAAACGCTTGCCGCAGGACTTTCCCGACCTCAAAGTCATCAAGCTGGAGCAAAACTACCGTTCCACCAGCGCCATCCTGCGCGCCGCCAACAACGTGATTGGCCCCAACCCCAAGCTGTATCCCAAAACGCTTTTCAGCGAGCTGGGCGAGGGCGAGCCGGTGCGTGTGGTAGATGCCGACAACGAAGAACACGAAGCGCAGCGCACCGTGGCGCGCATTCAGTCGCTGAAGGAAACCTCGCAGCACAAAGAGCTGAAAGATTTTGCCGTGCTGTACCGCGCCAACCACCAGGCCCGATTGTTCGAGCAGGCGCTGCGCAAGGCCAGCATTCCCTACAAAGTGTCGGGTGGGCAGAGCTTTTTCGACCGCGCGGAAATCAAGGACTTGTGCGCCTGGCTGCGCCTGTGGGTGAACAACGACGATGACCCAGCCTTTCTGCGGGCCATCACCAGCCCCAAGCGCGGCGTGGGCCACACCACCCTCCAGGCGCTGGGCGTGTTTGCGGGCAAATACAAACTGAGCCTTTTTGAAGCGCTGTTTTCATCGTCCCTGGGCAGCGCCTTGCCCGCCAAAGCCGTGGGCAGCCTGCACGAGTTTGGCCGCTTCGTGAACGACCTGGAATACCGCGCCCGCCACACGCGCGGCGCAGAAGACGCGGGTGCGTTTTTGCTTGAGTGGCTGAAAGACATGGGTTACGAAAAACACTTGTATGACGGCGAAGACAGCGAAAAACTGGCCGCCGCCCGCTGGACGAACGTGCTGGATTTTTGCGACTGGATGGCCAAGCGCTGCGGCGGGGAAATTGATGACGAAGCCGGTGCGACCACGGCCTCAGAAACCAAAAGTCTGCTCGAAGTGGCGCAAACCATCGCGTTGTTGTCCACCCTGACCGAGCGCGAGAAAGACCAGAACGTGGTCACCTTGTCCACCCTGCACGCCGCCAAAGGTCTGGAGTGGCCGCACGTAATGCTCGTGGGCGTGACGGAAGGCATGCTGCCGTTCAAACTGGGCGATGACGACAACCCCTCGGGTAAGGCAGATGGGCCGATGTCCGAAGGCATCCTGGCCCGCCTGCAGGAAGAGCGCCGCCTGATGTACGTCGGCATCACCCGCGCGCAGCGCACCCTGGCCGTGAGCTGGACCAAACGCCGCAAAAAAGGCCGGGAGATGATTGCCGCCCAGCCCAGCCGCTTCATTGCCGAGATGGCGCTGGATGTGGCGACCGTGAAAGAAGACCCACGGGAAAAGCTCAAGGCTTTGCGGGCTGAGTTTGCGAAGAAGGCGGCGGATCAGGCGGCCGTGGCCGCTGCAACGCCTTGAGTGACGGTGTTCAAGTTGCTATTAATTGAATAGCTGCTTGAGCAGTATCTACAAGGGCTGCTGCCCTAAAACGCTTAAAAACTAAACCGTCAATGCATATTCCACCGTGATGGGCGCGTGGTCTGAAAACTTCTCGTCTTTGTAAATCGACACCTTGCGCGCCAGTGCTGCCACTGCGGGTGTGGCCAAGTGGTAGTCGGTACCGCATAAAACCTGCAATTTGTGACGCCTAAACTGGCTATCGCTACCTGTCGCAAATTCATACGGAGACGAGACCTCTGGAATTTGCAAAAAACTTGCCGCTTGAGGAGGCTTTGGTCTCAAAGGGTTGGTTGCCTCTCGGTTTGTCGCGACTCCGCGCCGCTTCTTGCCGCGTTTAAGCTAAGCCTTCGAGTGTTCGAGGCCAAGACAATGCACATGCCAAATACACAGCGGAAGAAGTTAGGCTGATATTTCTAAGCCGGCCTAGGGGCATCGTGCATCACTGGCACCTGACGATTGCTTGATGCTCTCGGCCTGACGCTTGTTTGGCAAGTGCGCATTTTTCCCACCCCTGTTATCTTGTTTGTGAATATCTCCTATGTCCCTTGAGCCAAATGCGCCTTTTCGCCGCCGTGGCAGACCGCCTGGACAGCAAGCAGGACTCCTTGAAGAGAGGGTTCTACAGGTCGCAACCGCACTATTCCTGGAACGAGGATTTGGACGCACCACCCTGGACTTGGTAGCGCAACGAGCGGAGATAGGCAAGTCCAGCCTTTATGCGCGCTACCCGGACAAAGGTGCCTTGTTCGATGCAGTGGTGAGCCATTCCATTCAAGCCATGTTTGACCACATGGCCCCCGTGCCGCACAGCCTGGACTTTGCACAGCGACTGCAGGCCGTCGGAGAGGTATTGATTAACGGCCTGCTACATCCGCGTTGCGTGGCGCTGATGCGTATCACTGCTGCCGAGGCGGATAATTTTCCCGGCCTGGCACTCAAAGCCTACCAAGTCAGTCTTGAAGGTTCAGTGGAATATGTATTGATGGCAATGGGCACAACGGATGCAGGCCATACCGATGCAGAGCTCCGTGCTCTCGCCCAACGCTTCGTGGAGGTGGCCGTCCAGCCCTTGTCATTTCAGGCGGCTTTTGGTGTGGAGGCAGAACTTCTGCGTTTGCGTGCACCGGCTTGCGTACAGGATGCTGTTGTCTTGCTGGAGCAACAGATGACAA
Organism: Comamonadaceae bacterium; assembly: GCA_031414805.1. Taxonomy (GTDB): domain Bacteria; phylum Pseudomonadota; class Gammaproteobacteria; order Burkholderiales; family Burkholderiaceae_C; genus JAAFIW01. The sequence continues at coordinate 30,301 of JANOQJ010000078.1, read as the reverse complement.
CCCTTCTACGGGGTAAGTCCGTTTAAAGGACGACTTCGTCCATTATTGGTAAACTGCGGATTCATTCCTTCCGGAGATCCCTTTTCGTGCCCCCTCTTTCCCCGACACCCGTTGCGGCGCAAAAACGCAAGCGCGCCACCCTTTGAACCCCGCGCGGCGGCGTTAACTGGCATGTTCACAACACCTCATCAATCAGCTTTGCAAGTCGTCTGGTTCAAGCGCGACTTGCGGCTTCAAGATCACACCGCTTTGGTGCGCGCGACAAGCCTGGGTCCTACGCTGTGCCTCTATGCTGTTGAACTGGACCATTGGCGTCAACCCTGCAGCAGTGACAGGCAATGGCAGTTTGTGCGTGAATGCCTGCTGAGCCTGGACGCCCAGCTTCAGGCGCTGGGTGCGGGGCTGGAGGTACAGGTCGCACCAATGTTGGATGTGCTGGACGCTTTGCACGCAAGGCTGGGCCATTTCACACTGCACAGCCACCAAGAGACGGGTGGACTCTGGTCATATGAGCGCGACAAGGCGGTGGCGGCGTGGTGTCGGCAGCAAGGCGTGCAGTGGCACGAATACCCGCAGAACGGCGTGGTCCGCCCGGTATCCCGCCGTGGCCGTCGCTTCAAGGAGCATTGGGACGATTGGGCTACGTCCCCGCTGGAGACTCTGCCCGCACAGCCGGCGTGGCTGCTACCAGCGGACGGACAAACCTCTGCACTGCTTCCAACTACCGTGCGAAATGATCCCTTGCCATGCCCTGGTCGGCAACGTGGAGGGCTTGAGGCGGCCAGCGATTTGTTGGGCAGCTTTCTTGCCACACGCGGCGAGGGCTACAGCGCCCACATGAGCGCCACGGCTACCGCAGAAGACGGATGCTCCCGTTTGAGTCCTCACATCGCGCACGGCACGATGAGCTTGCGTCAAATCGTGCACGCTGCGCGTCAAGCCCATGCCAACGCCGCACGCACGCACTGGCACCGGCAGCTCCACAGCTACATCACCCGACTGTGGTGGCACTGCTACGCGCTACAGGTGCTGGAAAACCAGCCCGACATGGAAGACCGCCCTTTGGTGCCCGAGATGGAATGCCTGCCGCGACCCATGGCCCCGGCACACTGGGATGCCTGGCGCCTGGGCCGCACCGGCTGGCCGCTGGTTGATGCCTGCATGCGCTACCTGCACCACCATGGCTGGATCAATTTCCGCATGCGGGCGATGCTGGTGACGGTGGCAACGCACACCTTGTCTCTGCCTTGGCGGCCCGTGGCTGACTGGTTGGCACACCTGTTCGTGGACTTCGAGCCGGGAATCCACTACACGCAAATACAAATGCATAGCAGCATGGCAGCCAGCCCGGTTTTGCGCCTGTACAACCCTGTCACCCAGGCGCGGGAACTCGACCCGCAGGGCGCTTTCGTTCGCTGCTGGGTGCCAGAGCTTCGCGCCGTTCCAGACAGCTGGATTTTCCTGCCATGGGCTTTGCCTGCTGAATTACGTGGGCGGTATGGATTGGTTGGGGAAGCTGCCTACCCCCTGCCACTGGTGGACTTCGAGTCAGTTCACCGTGGGGTGAAGGCAGACATTGCAGCTTTGCGGTTTGCGCTCAGCCTTCAGGCGGCAAAGGGCTTCAATGAAAGACCGGGTCGAACAGGTGCTGTGCGTCGCAAGGCACGCCAAGCGCAGTCAGAAATCCATGTCGCGCCGCAGCAGCAGTTGAGCTTGCTGTAACGAGAGTACAGAACCACCCCCTTCCTTTCTTCGGGGCGATACGACGCGTTGGGTTCGACCCGTACAGCCCACGAAACAACTTAGCCCATCAGGATTCAAATGCCAAACTACTTTGAAAAATTCAACAGAAATACGTTGCCTTTTTTGCGTGAAGCAGGATCGCAGACGATAAATGAATGGCTGGAAGACCATGAGTCTGAATACGAGCAGCATCTTCGTGGCCCTTTTGTGGCATTGGTAGAAAAGCTAAAGACAGACTTGAGCAGCTTAGCTGCCGACTACCATTTTCCCAGCCGAAACCTTGCAAAGATCAAGAAACTGGCCAACCGGGTTACCCAAGGCGAGCCCGTCAACAAAGACTGGGTTTCAGTATCGGCATCGCGCCCGCAGATCTCGCGCTTCGAGCGTTACCCGCACCTGTTCTTGGGTATCTTGCCGGATCAACCGGAGTGGAACGGCATCTTCATCACAGGCGGGTTGTTCATGCCGACTTCAGCGCAGATGAAGAAGGTGCGGCTCGGCATCGCCAAGGATTCGAAGCCGTTTCATACGCTGTTTGCAGATGAAAAGTTCAAGAAACGTTTTCCGGAGGGGTTCTCGAAAAGACAAACAGGCGTTAGAACGCCGCTGGGGTTCGATGCAAACCACCCTGACATCGAGTGGCTCAAGCTGAAAAACTTCATGGTGGAGCGCCAAGTGTCGGTGGCGGAATTCACGTCCTCCGCGTTCTTTGACAATGTCGCCGCCGATTTTCATCAACTGCTGAAGTTGAACAGACTGCTTGAGAACATTCTGGATGCAGATTCGTGAGGTTTGAGAAACGACCTCATTCGTAGCTAGGCCTGGTGCTGTGGCGCAGTCTTTGTCAAACTGCGCGGGTTTACAGAGATATTTCGTAATCCACCGTGATGGGCGCGTGGTCTGAAAACTTCTCGTCTTTGTAAATCGACACCTTGCGTGCCAGTGCCGCCAGGGCTGGTGTGGCCAGGTGGTAGTCCAGCCGCCAGCCCACGTTGTTCGCATAGGCCTGGCCGCGGTTGCTCCACCAGGTGTAGGCGGTGTCGGTTGCGGTGGGTTCGAGTTGGCGGTAAACGTCGACGAGACCAATTTTTTCTAACAAATTTGTCATCCATGCGCGCTCTTCTGGCAGAAAGCCGCTGTTCTTTTGGTTGCTGCGCCAGTTTTTCAAGTCGATTTGTTGGTGCGCAATGTTCACATCGCCGCACAAAATGAACTCGCGCTCGGACTTCAATGCGGCCAGGTGCGGCGCAAAGTCGGCCAGAAAGCGGAATTTGGCCTGCTGGCGCTCCTCACCGGAAGAGCCGCTGGGGAAGTAGCAACTGATGATGGACAGCTTGCGCGCTGGCGTGTCGTAGCGCAGCTCCACATAGCGGCCCTCAGCGTCAAACTCCTCGTTGCCCCAGCCCACCAGCACCTTGCTGGGCTCGTGGCCTGTGTAGGCGGCAACGCCTGAGTAACCCTTTTTTTGCGCAAAGTGAAAGTGGCCTTGCAGATCACCCATTTTCTCGAAACGCCCGGCCACGTCGGCCGCCTGGGCCTTGACTTCCTGCATACAAATACAATCTGGCGCTAGTTTTGCTACCCAGGCTTGCAGGCCCTTCGTGGTGGCCGAGCGAATGCCGTTAAGGTTGAGACTGGTGAGTTTGAACAAGGAAATCCCCGTGGTGGTGAAAGCAGGTGACGACAAAAGCTTGCGCGGCGACGCGCTGGCCCAAGATTTCGTTCAATTTTCAATTGAATCGGGTGTGCTGCGCTTTGGTGAATTCACCACCAAAGCCGGTCGCTTATCGCCTTACTTTTTTAATGCCGGTTTGTTTGACGATGGAGCCAAATTACAGAAGCTAGCGCAATTTTATGCACAGCGCCTGATCGCCAGCGGTATCGAATTCGACCTGATTTTTGGCCCGGCCTACAAAGGCATTCCACTGGCCGCTACGGTGGCCGTCGAGCTGGCCAGGCTGGGCCGAAACGTGCCGTTCGCTTACAACCGCAAGGAAGCCAAAGACCATGGTGAAGGCGGCATTCTTGTGGGTGCGCCTGTGCAGGGCAGGGTGCTCATCATTGACGACGTGATGTCCGCAGGGACGGCTGCACGGGAGTCGATTGCCCTGATCAAGGCTGCTGGCGGTATTCCCCACGCGGTGGCCATTGCGCTGGATCGCCAGGAAAAAGCCACCGAAAACGGCCGCGATGTCGGCTACAGCGCAGTTCAGTATGTGCGCAAACAGCTGGGCCTGCAGGTCTGCACGGTTGCCACGTTGGACGATTTGCTCCACTATTTGAATATCCAAACGGCGGGTGATTTCGGTGGTGACTACAACAAAGTTCTGGCCTACCGCCTGCGGTATGGCGTGAACGATTAAGGATTTTTTAGTGCAAGCCTGGTTTCGAAACCTCTGGATGGCCTGCGTGGCGCTGGCTTCAGCGGGCGTGGTGTGCGCGCAGTCTGCACCGCCGGCCAGCATCTTCTCGTGTGTCGACGCCAAAGGCCGCCGCCTGACCTCAGACCGGCCGATTGCCGACTGCCTGGATCGCGAGCAAAAAGAGCTCAACCCCAGCGGCACCGTGCGGCGCCATGTCGGCCCCACGCTGACGGCAAGAGAGCAGGTCATCGAAGATGAAAAGGCCCGGGTGGCGGCCCAGGAGCGAGCCCGTGTCAACGACCAAAAGCGCCGTGATCGTGCCCTGCTCACGCGCTACCCCACGAAAGTCGCACACGACCAGGAGCGTTCTTTGGCCTTGGCCCAGGTGGACGAATTGGTGGCTTCCGCACGCAAGCGCCTGGGGGAACTGGCGCAGCAGCGCAAGACCTACGATACCGAGCTGGAGTTTTACAAGGGCGACGTGAGCAAAGCGCCCGCGTTGTTGCGTCGGCAGTTTGAAGACAACGACCTGAATACCGCCGCCCAGCAGCGGTTCATCGTGGAGCAGGGCGACGAGAAAAAGCGCGTGAACCAGCGCTTTGACGAAGAGCTGGTAAGGCTGCGCCAGCTATGGACCATGCTGGCCACGCCGGTGGAGATGGGCCAGCCCAATCGCGAAAAATAATGGCGATTTAAGGCTATAGCCCTTATAGATACTGCTCAAGCAGCTATCTATTCAATAGCAAATTACGTTGCCAAACGGCTGCGCAGCAACTCGGTGATCTGCGATGGATTGCCCTTGCCTTGTGTGGCTTTCATGGCCTGACCGACCAGGGCGTTCAAAGCTTTGTCTTTACCCGCCTTGAACTGGGCCACGTTGTCGGGGTTTGCGGCGATGACCACGTCGATGATGGTTTGCAGTGCGCCGGTGTCGTTGAGTTGTCGCAGGCCTTTGGCGTCGATGGCAGCATCCACATCGCTGAATTCGTGTGTCCACAAGCCATCAAAAACCTGCTTGCCGGCATTGTTGGAAATGGTGTTGTCGGCGATACGCTTAATCAGTTGCGCCAACTGCAATGCTGTCACAGGGCTGGCTTCAATGGCGGTGTCTCCGGCGTTCAATCGCCGCGACACCTCTCCCATGATCCAGTTGCTGGCCAGCTTGGCCTGTCCGCTGGCCTGTGCCGCCGCTTCAAAGTAAGCCGCCATCGCTTTGCTCTGCGTCAGCGTGCTGGCGTCGTATTCCGGCAGGCCATAGTCGGCCACAAAGCGCGCCGCCATCACCCGTGGAAGTTCCGCCATGTCCGCGCGCACCTGCGCCACCCATTCAGGCGCTATCACCAGCGGCGGCAAATCCGGATCAGGGAAATACCGGTAATCCGCCGCGTCTTCCTTGGTGCGCATGGCACGCGTCTCGCCCGTGTCGGGGTTAAACAGCACGGTGGCTTGCTGGATGGCCCGTCCTTCCTCAATCTCGCCAATTTGCCAGCGAATTTCATAGTCCATGGCCTGTTGCATGAACTTGAAACTGTTCAGGTTTTTGATCTCGCGGCGCGTGCCCAGTGCATCGCCGGGTTTGCGCACTGACACGTTGGCGTCACACCGGAAGCTGCCCTCCTGCATGTTGCCGTCGCAAATGCCGATCCAGGTGACGATTTTGTGCAGTTCTTTGGCATAGGCCACAGCCTCTTCGCTGGAACGCATGTCGGGCTCGGTGACGATCTCCAGCAGCGGGGTTCCAGCGCGGTTCAAGTCAATGCCGGATACGCCCTTTAGTATGTTGAAAACCGCGTCCTCACCATCAAGGCCATGCAGCGACTTGCCTGCGTCTTCTTCCAGGTGGGCACGCTCGAGGCGCACCGATTTCTTCTCATCGCCCAAAAAGAACTCCACGCTCCCGCCTTGCACCACCGGAATCTCGTACTGGCTGATCTGGTAGCCCTTGGGCAGGTCTGGGTAAAAGTAGTTTTTGCGGGCAAAAATGCTCACGGGCGCAATCACAGCGCCCACGGCGAGTCCAAATTCGATCGCACGCTGCACCGCGCCTTTGTTCATCACCGGCAAGGTGCCTGGCAAAGCCAAGTCCACCCCGCAGGCTTGGGTGTTCGCCTCGGCTCCGAATGCGGTGGGGGCACGGCTGAAAATTTTGCTGACAGTTGACAACTGGGCGTGCGTTTCGAAGCCGATCACGACTTCGTAGCCTTGAATGAGTTTGGAGGTCATGCCGATACCTCCGGCTGACGCTCGTGCCAATCGGTCGCCTTCTGTAGTTGATGTGCTGCGTTGAGCAACTGCCCCTCCTTGAAATAGTTGCCAATCAACTGCAAGCCCACCGGCATACCGCCCTGTCCAAAACCACAGGGCACGCTCATGCCCGGCAAACCGGCCAGTGAGGCGGGCAGGGTGAAGATGTCGGCAAGGTAGCTGGCGACCGGGTCGGCTGATTTTTCGCCCAGCTTCCAGGCAACCGTGGGGGCCACGGGGCCCGCGATGACGTCGCACTGCGTGAAGGCTTGCTGAAAGTCGTCGGCGATCATGCGGCGGAGTTTTTGGGCCTGGATGTAGTAGGCGTCGTAGTAGCCGTGTGAGAGGACATAGCTGCCGATCATGATGCGCCGCTTGACTTCGTCGCCAAAACCCTCGGCGCGGGTTTTTTTGTACATGTCCAGCAGGTCGGTGTAGTGGGCGGCACGGTGGCCGAACTTCACGCCGTCGAAGCGGCTGAGGTTGGAGCTGGCTTCGGCGGGCGCAATGATGTAGTAGACCGGGATAGACAGCTGTGTGCGTGGCAGGGAAATATCAACCAGCAGGGCACCCAGTTTTTGGTATTCCTTCAAAGCGGCGTCAATGGCAGCGCGCACGTCGGGCGCGACGCCATCGGTGAAAAACTCTTTGGGAATGCCGATGCGCAGACCTTTCAACGAATGGTTCAGGCCAAGGCTGAAGTCTTCCGGTGGCATGTCCAGCGAGGTCGAATCGCGATCCAGATCGGGGCCACAAATCGCGCTGAGTAGCAGGGCGCAATCTTCCGCTGTGCGCGCCATCGGCCCCGCTTGATCCAGGCTGGAGGCAAAAGCCACCATGCCGTAGCGGGACGCACGGCCGTAGGTCGGCTTGATACCCGTGATGCCGCAAAACGACGCCGGTTGGCGGATAGAGCCGCCGGTGTCGGTGCCGGTGGCTGCGGGCGTCAAGCGTGCGGCCACAGCGGCGGCGCTGCCGCCGGATGAGCCGCCGGGGACGCGCGTGGTGTCCCAAGGATTTTTCACTGGGCCAAACGCAGAGTTTTCATTGCTGGAGCCCATAGCGAACTCGTCGCAATTGAGTTTGCCCAGTGTCACCATGCCCGCTTGCCCGAGTTTCGTTACCACGGTGGCGTCAAACGGCGAGCGGTAGCCCGACAGCATTTTTGATCCGGCAGTAGTGGGAAAGTCTTGCGTGACAAAGATATCTTTGTGCGCGATGGGCATGCCCAGAAGTGGTGCGGTGTCTCCCGCCGCCAGCCGTGCGTCGGCTGCGTGGGCTTGGGTCATCGTCACGCTGTCGTCAGTTGCCAGAAAGGCACCGAAACTGGCGTGCGCATCCCGTCTTGCTATGAAATGTGTAGCCGCTTGAGCAGCAGACACGGCCTTGGAGCGCAATTGGGCTGCTAACTGCGCAAGCGTCAGGTCATGTAACTGGCTCATTCAATCACCTTGGGTACCAGGAAGAGGCCGCGCTCGACTGAAGGCGCACTGCGCTGATTGGCCTCGCGGTTGTTGGGCTCGCTCACAGCGTCGTCGCGCAACCGCAGTGCGATGTCGCCCAGCACGGCAACCGGATGGGCCAGCGGTTGCACGCCAGACGTATCGACAGCACGCATTTGCTCGACGATGTCGAAAAAACCATTCAACTGAGTCAGTAGCCGCTGCGGCTCGTCTCCGGTCAGCTCCAGTCGCGACAGGTTCGCGATGCGGGCGATATCTTCACAAGTCAATGCCATGGGGAAATACTCTAGAAACCAGGTGTAAAGGTAACGGCGTGAGGGGCACGGATGCCGCTTTTTCTCAGGGATACCACGGGGAGTCGGGTATTATCCCGCCTTTGGCCGAATGGCTGCGAAACCGCCGAATCAGGGCCTTAACAAGCTCCAAAAATCGGCTTCTTGCACCCTGAATTTTTCCCTAAAACAAGTTTGACGCGTTTGGGCAGACCCCGCAGACCCCGTTTAGCGTGCGTGAAAAGCTGCGATGGGTGCTGCGATTGAGAGGATTTTGAAATGTTTGGAGCTTTCCGTCGGTACTTCTCCACCGACCTGGCCATTGACCTGGGCACTGCCAACACCCTGATTTTTGTACGTGACAAGGGCATCGTACTGGACGAACCGTCGGTCGTCGCCATCCGCCATGAGGGTGGCCCTCAAGGCAAAAAAACCATTCAAGCGGTTGGCAAAGAGGCCAAGGCCATGCTGGGCAAGGTACCCGGCAACATTGAGGCCATCCGCCCGATGAAAGACGGCGTGATTGCCGATTTCACCGTCACCGAGCAGATGCTCAAGCAGTTCATCAAAATGGTGCATCCGCGCGGGGTGTTCAAGCCCAGCCCACGCATCATCATTTGCGTGCCCTGTGGTTCTACACAGGTCGAGCGGCGTGCCATTCGTGAGTCGGCTTTGGGTGCCGGGGCATCGGAGGTTTATCTGATTGAAGAGCCCATGGCGGCAGCCATCGGCGCTGGTCTACCGGTCTCGGACGCCAGCGGCTCCATGGTGGTGGACATTGGCGGCGGTACCACCGAAGTGGGCGTGATCTCTCTGGGCGGCATGGTCTACAAGGGCAGTGTGCGGGTGGGCGGCGACAAATTTGACGAAGCCATCATCAGCTACATCCGTCGCAACTACGGCATGCTGATTGGCGAGCCCACAGCAGAATCCATCAAGAAAAAAATCGGCTCGGCTTTTCCCGGCAGCGAAGTCAAGGAAATGGAAGTCAAGGGCCGCAACCTGTCGGAAGGCGTGCCGCGCAGCTTCACCATTTCGTCCAACGAGATTCTGGAAGCCTTGACCGACCCGTTGAACAACATCGTGGGTGCCGTGAAAAACGCGCTGGAGCAAACGCCGCCTGAGTTGGGCGCCGACATTGCCGAGCGCGGGATGATGCTCACCGGCGGCGGCGCGCTACTGCGTGACCTGGACCGTTTGCTGGCCGAAGAAACCGGTCTGCCGGTTCTGGTCGCCGAAGACCCACTGACCTGCGTGGTGCGTGGATGTGGCATTGCGCTGGAGCGAATGGACCGGCTGGGCTCGATTTTCACCAACGAATAGCCCTTGCCACTCGGTACGCTGGATCGAACCCCGCCGCCCTTCTTCAAGCAGGGTCCGTCGGCGCTATCCCGGTTGATGTTTTTCAGCGCACTGGCGTTTTTCCTGATGGTGGCCGACACCCGCTTTCGCGTGATGCAGCCCGTGCGTGCAGCGGTTGCGACGGTGTTGTATCCGGTGCAGTGGTTGGCCCAGCGGCCGGTCGAAGCCGTTGTGCGGGCCAGCCACTATTTCCAGAATCTCCAGGCAGCACAGGCAGGCGAGGAAGAGGCGCGCAAGAAATTGGTCACCCAATCGCTTCGCGCAGGCCAGGTCGAGCAACTCAGCCTGGAAAATGACCGCTTGCGCAAGTTACTGGCGCTCAAAGAGCAAATTAAAACCGAAGGTCAGGCGGCGCAGGTGCTGTATGACGCAGCCGACACCTATTCTCGCAAGGTGGTGATCGACAAAGGGCTTGCTCAGGGTATCGCTGCAGGCTCGCCCGTCATTGATGAGTCGGGCGTCCTCGGCCAGGTCACGCGGGTGCACCCGCTGGTCAGTGAAGTGACCTTGCTGGTGGATCGGGAGCAGGCCATTCCGGTGCTGAACGTGCGAACCGGCGCGCGCAGCGTAGCTTATGGCGATGCGTCCTTGCACAGCAGCTTGTTGGAGCTGCGTTTCATGGGCGCAAACGCCGATGTGCAGGCGGGCGATCTGCTGACCACTAGCGGCGTAGACGGCGTTTACCCACCCGGCCTGCCGGTCGCTCGGGTTGACAAGGTGGAGCGGCGGGCCGACTCGGCTTTTGCACGCATCACCTGCAGCCCGCAGGCGCAGGTGGACGCGGCTCGGCATGTGATGGTGCTGACGCCAGGCGTGCCGCAAGCGTCGATGCGCTTACCAGATGATGTGCCGGCCCCCGGTAAAAAGGCGGGTCGCAAATGATCATGCGCCCAGGTCAACAGTTGCTGCTGCCCGCGCAGCCGGTATTCATCTGGGGCAGTTTGCTGGTTGCCTTGCTGGTCAATATGTTGCCCCTTGGGCGAACGCCATGGATGCCGGATGTGCTGGCCCTGGTGCTGGTTTTCTGGAGCGTGCACCAGCCGCTGCGGGTGGGCATTGGGGCCGCTTTTGTGTTTGGCGTGGCCATGGATGTGCACCAGGCGGGGCTGCTGGGGCAGCATGCACTGGCCTACACCGTGCTGAGCTACTTTGCCATCACCATTCACCGGCGCCTGTTGTGGTTTTCGGTGCCCTCGCAGGCCTTGCAGGTGCTGCCCCTGTTTGCCGCGGCGCACGCCATTGAAGTGGTGATTCGACTGGTGGCCGGCGGTTTGTTTCCCGGCTGGTTTATTCTGGTTGCACCATTGGCTGAGGCATTTTTGTGGCCCGTTATCAGCATCTTGCTGTTGGCGCCACAACGACGTGCGCCAGATCGCGATGCCAACCGTCCGTTGTAGAGAGCACGTACATGACTGAATTGCGTAACGTTGAAGCCGACCTCTCGCGTTTTAGAGCTCGCGTGTTTGTGGCGGGCCTGGTGGTGGTGCTGTCGTTTCTGTTGCTGACCGGCCGACTGGTCTACCTGCAGGTGGTGCGCCACGATGACTTGAGCGAGCAGGCCGAGAGCAACCGGACGGCCGTGGTGCCTATCGTGCCGAATCGCGGCCTTATTCTGGATCGCAGTGGCACCATCTTGGCTACCAACTACTCGGCCTACACGTTGGAAATCACGCCGTCCAAAGTACGCGGACCGCTCGATGCCACGCTGGAAGAACTTAATAGCGTGGTGGAAATTACGCCGCGTGACCGCCGCCGCTTCAAGAAGCTGATGGACGAGTCCAAAAGCTTTGAATCCCTACCTATCCGCACCCGGCTGACCGATGAAGAAGTTGCGAAATTTGCCGCCCAGCGCTATCGATTTGCCGGGGTGGAGATCAAGGCGCGCCTGTTTCGCAGCTATCCGTTTGGCGAGTTGGCCAGCCATGTGATTGGCTACATCGGTCGTGTCAATCAGACGGAAAAGCAAAACATGGAAGACTGGCCCGACGAAGACCAGGCCAACTACCGGGGCACTGACTACATCGGCAAGCTGGGCATTGAGCAGAGCTTTGAAAAGTCACTGCACGGCACCACCGGCGTGGAAGAGGTAGAAACCTCGGCTGGTGGCCGCGCGGTTCGCAAGTTGGCCAGCAACCCGGCCACGCCCGGCAACACGGTCATGCTCTCGATAGACATCAAGCTGCAAAAGCTGGTGGAAGACATGTTTGGCGAGCGCCGGGGCGCGCTGGTGGCGCTAGACCCCAAGACTGGCGAGGTGCTGGCCTTTGTGAGCAAACCCACGTTCGACCCCAATCTGTTTGTGGACGGCATTGACACCGAAAGCTGGCAAATGCTCAACGAGTCCATCGAGAAGCCGCTGCTCAACCGCGCCCTGCGGGGAACCTACCCGCCGGGCTCGACCTACAAGCCGTTCATGGCGATGGCGGCGCTGCAAAGTGGCAAACGGACGACGGGCACCGTCATCAACGACGGCGGCTCCTGGACGTTTGGCGGCCACACCTTTCGCAGCCATGGCGACCACGGCCTGGGGCCTGTCGATCTGCATGTGAGCATCGTGAAATCAAGCAATGTGTATTACTACTCGCTGGCCAATGAGCTGGGCGTGGATGCGATGCATGACTTCATGAAACCGCTCGGATTCGGTCAAATCACCGGCATCGACATCAACGGCGAGGTGCGTGGTGTGTTGCCCAGCCAGGACTGGAAGCGCAACTATTACAAACGCCCCGAGCAGAAAAAGTGGTACGCAGGCGAAACTATCTCGCTGGGAATCGGCCAGGGCTACAACAGCTTCACCATGCTGCAACTGGCCCAGGCCACGGCCGTGGTGGCCAATAACGGCATCAAGCACAAACCCCGTTTGGTGATTGCCACGCAAGACGCCATGACCCGCGAGCGCGTGCCGGTGACGCCTGAGCCGCCGACCGACCTCGGCTACAAGCTCGAGCACGTAGCCGCCGTGCGCCGTGCCATGGTGTCGGTGACACAGGACGGAACGTCCGCCCGCGTGTTTGCCGGTGCCGGGTACTTGTCCGGCGGAAAAACTGGCACAGCACAGGCCGTGACCATTGGTCAAAAAGACAAATACAACGCCTCCAAACTGGAAGAGCATGAGCGCGACCACGCGCTCTACGTGGCGTTTGCCCCGGCCGACAACCCCAAAATTGCGATTGCCGTGGTGGTGGAAAACGCCGGTTTTGGTGCGGCCCACGCGGCACCGATTGCCCGGCGGGTGTTTGACTATTGGCTGTTGAATCAATACCCCAACGACGACGACATGGCCGCCGTTCGCAAAGGCCAGGCCGCTGCGCCCATCGGCAAGCCACGCGATGCGGCTGCGGTGACCTGGCCGGCTGCGCCGCAGTAGCGGATGACGCTCGCCCTTTGGGCGGCCATGACAGATGACGCGCCCTTCGGGCTGCATGAAGGATGACAACTTCCTCAGTCATCGTTCATTGAGCCGCGACAGCGGCGAAGTCATCTGTCATGCGACAGGCAGCTCAGGCCCCAGCTTCGCGTTCGCGCTCAGCAGGCCCGCCTTCAGCTGCTGGTAGGCCGGCGGCACATCAGCAGCTAAGCCCTTGACACCCAGCTCAATGTGCCGCCCGTATTGGGGGTGATCGACACTCGGCAAGCTGAACACCTTGATGCCGGGGTGATCGCGCTCAACTTGTTCCATCAGCGGCGTGAGCGCAGCCTCCATGGCGCCCATCACGATGACGGACTTCTCGATTTGCGCCGCGCGGTGCGCAAATGCTGCGTAGTGCGTATCCAGCACCCATTCAATCATCGGCCAGGCCATGACCGGGAATCCGGGAACGAAATAGATGCCCCCACGCTCCCCCACTGCGTGTGGGTCGCTGCCCCCCGAGGGGGCCACTGAACTTGCTTGGGGCGGCCCGGCGCGGCGTTCGATGCTCGAGCTACAAAAGAACCCCGGAATCTTGTTAAACGGGTTCGGCACCAGCTGCGCGCCTTGCGGGAACACGCCCATATTCAGCCGGTGGATGTTGTCGGGCCGGTCGGCTTCGTACACGGTGCCTTGCTCGCGCGCCAGATCTTGCATGCGCTCGCGGATCAGCGCCTCGGCCTGTGGGTGCAAGGCCAGCGGCAGGCCCAGTGCAGCGGCGGCGCATTGGCGGGTGTGGTCGTCTGGCGTGGCACCAATGCCGCCGGTCGAAAACACCACATCGCCCGACGCAAAGGCGCGTTTCAACGTGGCCGTGATGCGTTGCGGGTCGTCGCCCACGTAGTCGCACCAGGCCAGTGACAAGCCGCGTGCGGCCAACAGCTCAATGACCTTGGGCATGTGCTTGTCGGCACGTTTGCCCGAGAGAATTTCATCGCCGATGACGATGAGGCCAAAGTGGGGGATAGGTGCTTGTGACGTGGATGGATGGGTATTCATGGGTAAATGTTAGCTGGCTGCATCGCTCAAATAATGCTATATTTTTAATAGCTGCTTGAGCAACTGGGTCAGAGGCAAAAGTCTCAAAAGGCACTAAAGTCAGACACTCAATCTTATTGGTACATCCACCATGACTGAAACCCAAGCCCGAGACGAAATTTGCCGCGCAGGGCGCAGTCTGTTTGCTCGCGGTTATGCGCATGGCGTCGCAGGCGATATCAGCGTGCGGCTGGATGATGGTTTTTTGATCACGCCTGCTGACGCTTGCCTGGGCCACCTGGAGCCGAGTCAACTGGCCCGTGTGTCCTTGATAGGCCAGCACACCAGCGGCCCCAGCCCCAGTGCGCAGCTGGCTTTGCACCGGCGTATCTACCAGGCCACGCATGACTTGTCAGCACCTCCCCGCTGTGTGCTGCACACGCACAGCAGCCACCTGGTTGCGCTCAGCCTGATGAATGCGCCGTTGATAGGGCCGGGTGGCCATGCCGAGTTGCTGCCACCCTTGACGCCGTACCTGGTGATGAAAGTCGGTCGCATCCCCTTGATTGCTTATCACCGCCCCGGTGCGCCCAAAGGTGCACAGGCCGTGGCGCAGACGATTGCAGCCTACCTGTCGCACGGTATTGCGCTGCGTGCGGTGATGTTGCCAAGTCTCGGCCCCAACGTATGGCACCAAAGCCCTGCCGATGCAATGGCGGTGCTGGAAGAGCTGGAAGAAACGGCCCGGCTGTGGTTGCTGACAGGCTGCAAAAACGCGGGCCTGAGCGATGCGCAACTGGACGAGTTGCGGCAAACCTTCGGGGCTAGTTGGTAGCTTTGCCCTCGCCCGACGGATTGGGCAAGGTGAACGTGACCGCAGGCGAGGCGGGCGCAATCAGCGCTGCATCGCTGGCATCAGCCGCGCGCTGGTTCGCATTTTTTGCCGTGTCTGCCAACGCCTGCTCCCGCCGCAAGGTCTCCAGTGCCGACAGGCAATAGTGGGAAAACCACAGCGACGAAAACGCAAACACCAGCGTGTAAATCCAGATGGCCAGCGGTATCAGCACCACAAAAGCCGCCACGAACACCACCCCCGAGGCCCACACCAAGCTGGGCGCAGCACCCAGGTAGCCGGTGATCACACCGATGGCCAAAAGCGGCCCACGGTGCTTGCGAAAAATGGCCTTGCGCTCGGCCGTGCTCGCATGCTCGGCCAGCGCGTCAAACGTCATCACCCGGTAGGTCAGCCAGCCCCAAATCAGGGGCGGCAAGATCAGCACCAGCGGCGGCACAAACCACAACGGAATGGAAATCACCACCGCCACCAGCGCCAGCAAGGTGGAACCCAGCGACCACGCCACGCTGGTGGCCAACCCCGCGCCCCGTTTGCGTTCCAGCAAGTCAAAGCGCCGCTGCGCCACCAGCCGCACCAGCGCCGGGGTCATCAGCAGCGCCACCACCAGCAGCGACACCATCACCACCAGCGGCATGATGGCCACCACAATCGCCAGCGGGGCCAGCACCCCCTTCACCCCGCCCAGCCCCAAGCCTGTCAGCCAGTTCCACAGTCCGGTCAACCACGTGTAGGCCTGAAGCGAGCTGTTCACCCACAGCACGGCCGAATCCCACAGCAGGTACCAGGCACCCAGCCCGAGGGCCACCATCAGCGCCAGCGGCAATACCGACAGTCCAATCACCTGTGGGTGCAGACAGTAGGCGGCAGCGCGCCAGAAGGAATTCATCAGGAGGTTCATGGGAGGCAGGATAACGCGGCTGCGTGGCGTGCGACCGGTCGCGCGTTACTCGGCAATCCCGCTGCCACTCAAATGCAGCACCCGGTCCGCCCTCGCTGCCGCCGCCTGCGAATGCGTCACCAGCACCAGGGCGGCGCCATGTTCACGGGTTTGGGCTAGCAGGACGTCCAGCACTTTGGCCGATGTGGTCGGGTCCAGGTTGCCTGTCGGCTCATCCGCCAGGAGCAGGGCGGGGCGGTGCACCAGGGCGCGTGCAATGGCGACGCGTTGCAACTGACCGCCTGACAGCTGCTGTGGCAGCCGTGCACCCAAGCCGTCCAGCCCCACGGCCTGCAGCATTTGGGCCACACGTTCGTCGTCGGGTTGCTGCATCAGCAGCAGCGGCAAGGCAACGTTTTGCGCCACATCCAGATGCGGCAACACATGAAACGCCTGAAACACAAAGCCAATGTGCTGACGGCGCAGCACCGCCAGTTGCGCGTCGCTGCGCTGCCCCAAGTCCTGTCCCATCACCTGCACCTGGCCCGCGTCCCAGGTGTCCAGGCCGGCCAGGCAGTTCAGCAGGGTCGACTTACCGACACCCGACTCGCCCACGATGGCCACAAACTCGCCGGCTGCCACGTCAAACGTCACATTCGCAAAAACGGGGCTGTCGCCGTAGCGTTTGGCGAGGTTTTTTACTTGAACGGGTGGGGTGGGGGTCATTGGAGAAGTATTGGCAAAAAACTGTGAATTGGCGAAGTTTGCAGAAGTCACTTCAAAATTGATAGCTGCTTGAGCAGTATTTATAAGGGCTGCAACCCCAAAACACCTAAATTTGCCTCTGAAAGAGCTATTACACCCGCCACCGCCGATACCAGTTGCGCCACCGCGTCGGGTGCATCGCAGGCCACCACTTTCCGCTGGGGCATGCTGCGCAGCCAGGTGAGTTGGCGTTTGGCGAGTTGGCGGGTGGCGAAGATGCTTTTGTCCCGCAGTTCGGCCAGGTTCAGGGCGTGACCGGTGGCTTCTGATTCATCCAGCGCCTGCCACACTTGGCGGTAGCCCACGCAGCGCATGGCGGGTAGATCCGCGTGCAACTCCGTGCGCTGGCGCAGGCTGCGCACTTCGTCGACCAGGCCGTCGGCGAGCATGGTGTGAAGGCGCTGGGCAATGCGCGCGTGCAGCCAGGCTCTGTCGTGCGGTTCTAAGGAAAATAGGGTTCTAGCCCTTGTAGATACTGCTAAAGCAGCTATATTTTTTGTAGTGTCACCATCGTTTGCAACACGCGATTGAAAGCTGGAAAGTGGCTTGCCCGACACCGCAAACACCTCCAACGCCCGCTGAATGCGCTGGCTGTCGGCAGGGGCCAAACGCGCTGCGGTGGCGGGGTCAATCTGGGCCAATTGAGCGTGCAGTGCGGGCCAACCGAGCTGGGCTGCCTGGGTCTCGATGGCGGCGCGCACGGCAGGGTCAGCGCCAGGCATGTCGTCCAGCCCGTCAAACAGGGCTTTGAAATACATCATGGTGCCGCCTACCAGCAAGGGCAGCTTGCCGCGCGCGGCAATGTCAGCCACCAGCGCCTGTGCGTCGGCTACAAACTCCGCCGCGCTGTACGGCTGGTGCGGCTCGCGGATGTTGATGAGGTGGTGCGGCACCGCAGCCAGCTGCGCCGCGGTGGGTTTGGCCGTGCCAATGTCCATGCCCCGGTACACGAGAGCGGAGTCGACCGAAATGATCTCGGTGGGCCAGCGCTGCGCAATGGCCAGTGCGGCTGCCGTTTTGCCAGAAGCGGTCGGGCCAGCCAGGCAGATGACAGGAAACGATTTCAAGCTAGACCTTTTGCGCGTGACTTGCGCGTGGCACTTGCAGCCTTTGCACGGGCACCCACGCAAAAAACGCAATGACTGCGGACCAGAACCACACGCCGTAGATCAGTGCATTCGTGGTGCCGTCAATGCTTTTGCCCAACCACAAGCCCACGCCAAACGCCACCACCGTGAGCAAAAAGCCCGACAGCGCCGATGCCGCCCCCGCAAACTGCGGAAACGGCGCAATGGCCCCGGTTTGCGTACAGGGCTGGTGAATGCCGTGGCCCAGCATGAACAAATAGTGCGGCAGTAAAAAAGCCCACCAGGTATTCACCCCAACCAGGGCCAACACGCCCATCAGGCTGCCGCCGGAGAGGCTTAAAAAGCCCGCCACCTTCACCGCGCCAATCAAGCCCACGCGCGGCACCAGGCGGCGGCACATAAACGTACCCGCGATGTAGGCCAGCGAAGCGCTCGCCATGGCCAGCCCATACAGTGGTTTAGAAAAGCCATACACCTGCAAAAACGCAAACGAAGAAGCCGCCAGAAACGTGAACAGCCCCGCATAACTGGCCGACAGCAGCCCCGCCCAGGCCAGGAATGTGGGGTGGCGCGCGATGTGGGCCCAGTTGCGAGCCAGAGTGGGTAGATTCAGCGCAGTGGGCTGGCGCACGGTTTCTTCGAACCGCCACACCGAAATCGCCAAAACCCCCGCGCCAAACACCACCAGCACCGACAAAGCCCAGCGCCAGCCCACCCACGAGGCGAGCAGTCCGCCCAGCAACGGGCTCAGGCAGGCAATCACGCCCAGGCCACCCAGCGCTTGCGCCATCACCCGCGCGCCTTGCGAGGGCTCGTACAGGTCGCGCACGATGGCGCGGGCACACATGACTGCCGCCCCCATGGCCGCGCCTTGAATCGCGCGCGTGGCAATCAACCATTCAAAAGTGGGTGCCAGCGTATTGCCCACAGCGGCAGCGGAGTACAGCGCCATCCCGCACAGCAACACCGGTTTGCGCCCAAACCGGTCTGACAGTGGTCCCCAAAACAGTTGCGAAATGCCAAAACACAGCAGCAATGCGGTGAGCGTGAGCTGAGCCTGCGTGACGCTGCCCGCCAGGTCGCCGGTGAGCTGGGGCAGGGCGGGCAGGTACAGGTCGGTCGTAATGGGCTGGGAGCCCAGCAGCAGGGCCAGCAGCCAGACGACGAGGCGGGGGGACATGGCGGTCGCCGGGGCAGGCGAGGGGCTCGACGCGGGGTTCAAAGTAGGCATGTGAAAGCTGAAACAAGGGCCAGACCAGCGTAGCAGATTCACCCTTTACCTTGCCGCCCACTACAGTTGCGCATGCCCCGCCCGCCCGCCTACCACGTCTACGTCATTCAGCTGGCCGACCAAGTCTGGAACAACGCCAAGTTCCGTCGCTGTAATCCGGATTACGAACTGGGCAAGCCGTTTGTGTATGTGGGCATGACCGGGCTGGATCCCGACCTGCGTTTTGACAAGCACAAAGCGGGCATTCAGGCCAATAGCTTTGTGCGCGAGTGGGGCTTGCACCTGCTGCCCCAGCTGTATGAGCGCTACAACCCCATGCCCTACCAGGCGGCGCGTGAGATGGAGGTGGAACTGGGCATTGCGCTGCGGGCGCGGGGGTACGGGGTGTGGCAGGCGTAAAGGATCGAAAAAGCCGAAAAATACATGAAATCAGCCTCAAGCCCTTGTGAGTACTGCTCAAGCAGCTATCAATTCAGGAGTGTTTTTGCGACAGAATCAGTCGCAAAGCTTTAACCGAGATTGTTCATTATTCAGAAGGGCCGGTGCCCTATGAACCGTTCGCCTTGAGTTATCGAGGGGCTCGCGAGGGCTTCGATACCTCAGCCCGAACGGTGGGAAGGTGTGAAACGGCCGCAAATGGTCGGCTAGGCACCGAATAGGCCCGAAGGGCCGACTATTGGGCAATCTCGGTTTATGCGCACAAAGTCAGCTCAAACGCCGCGTCGTCAACGCTGACCATTAGTTTGTCAGCTGCATGCTGGCGCATCAGGCGAACGGAGACGATCAAACGGTTCGCACTGATCTCGGGCACCAAGCCCATCTGCGGGTTGATGCGCAGACGCAACAACTGAAAACTGCGTCCAGTTGGCAGGGTCTGTTGCAACTGCCCCGCAATCGCCATCACTTTTTGTGGGTTGCCTGAGTCCCGCAACAGCCGCAGCAGCAGGTGAATCGATTCCGCCAGCGGACTCAGGGTAGACGCCCACCGTTCGACGTCGGCGCGGCGCTCTGGGGCGCTGCGGTGCTGCCAAGCGTAGTAAGCCGGTAAATCAAACTCGCACGTGCCACCGGGAATGCCCACCCGGCTGCGCACACTCATCAACCACTCGTTGTCCACCAGCGCCAGTCCAACCTTGCCGGGCAGGTTGTTCAGGGTGGCGAAGCAATCATCCAGCTTGGCGATCACCTCGTCGAGTTTGTCGATCGCGATGCCAGGATTGCCACGAAGGGCCGATAGGGTGTTTTTTTGCTTTTCCAGGTCCTTCATCACATCGGACTTGAGATCTGCCCGCGCCGCGACGTCCATCACTTCAAACAGGGTGGTCAGCGCGTAATGGTGGTCAATCGGGTGGTCGCGCGGTACCAATTGCCCCAAGCGGCGAAACAGATGCTCCAGGCGCAGGTAAGTGCGAATGCGTTCGTTAAATGGGTATTCGTACAAGATCACAGGTTAATCATAACCCGAGGGTATTCGCTAATTGCTGCACCTCGGTGTGCAATTGTTGGATCGAGATGCCATCGTTGAAGATCACTGTGTCTGCAGCAGCCAAACGCGCACGCCGGGGTGCCTGCGCATCGATGACTTGCTGTACGGCATCGGCGCTGAAACCGCTGCGGTTCATGACCCTAGTGATTTGCGTAGCGACGGAGCAATCAATCACGCATATTTGGTCTAACTGCCCGCGCCACCGCCCCGACTCAACCAGCAGGGGAATGTCAAACACCAAAACGCGGCAGCCTGAATCTACATCCTGTTGTGTCTGGCGCGCAATTTCAGCGCCAACCAGGGGGTGAACAATAGCTTCTAACTGGGCGCGGGCCGAAGGCTCTGAAAATATAGCCTGGCGCATGCGGTTTCGGTCGAGCGAGCCATCTGAAATATATTGCTCACCGAATAGTTGCCGTATGGCTGAAATAGCGCTGCCGCCAGCGGCGGTGGTTTGACGTGATATGGCATCGGCATCAATGGTGCGTGCGCCAAGGGTATTCAGATACGTTGCAACAGTTGATTTTCCGCTACCAATTCCACCGGTTAGCCCCAGCTTGAAAAGCCTGCTAAGACTCTGCATTGTTAGAGTTAAAAACTAAACGCTTTGATCATCTTGGCCGGGCCCCAGAATAGCGCGAGAAACCCCGCACCAGCCAGAAAAGGGCCAAAGGGAATGAAATCACCATCACGCAGTCCCGAGGTCATTTTGAGCGCAATACCAATGATCGATCCGACCAGAGAAGCCAACAAAATAATGGGTACCAAACCCATCCAACCAAACCAGGCACCCAAGGCGGCAAACAATTTAAAGTCGCCTGCGGCCATGGCCACCGGTCGCCCGGTGATTTTGCAAAAGACGAAATTGATAATCCACAACGAACTGTATCCAGCCGCCGCACCGATTACTGCGTGATCCAAAGGTGTGGAAGTCCACCGCAGGGAGCTGGCCAATAGGCCGGCCCATAACAGACCCAGCGTTAACAGATCTGGCAGGTAGGTGGTGTCCCAGTCAATCAAAGCGGCAGTCAGGAGCAGTGTGCAGAAGAAACACCAAACCGCCGCTGTGGGTGTCCATCCCCATTGAAAAACGCAAAATGCAAAAAGAGCGCCGCTTACCAATTCAACAGCGGGGTATCTCAATCCAATTGCCGTACCGCACGACGAGCACTTGCCGCGCAAAAAAAGATAGCTGAAAACGGGGATATTTTGATACCAGGCAATGGCATGCCCACATTTCTGACAACGCGAGCGCGGTTTCCAAAGTGACAGTGCAGGAACCGCCGCGATTTGTGTGGTCAGCTTGGCAGTTTCTTCCTTGAGCGAATTGCTTTGCGCGATTCCGAAAACGCGCTGGTGCAAAGCTTCATCTGCCAGCAATTCGCAAACAGTGTCACGCCACCAACCGAACTCCAACATTTTGGGGGAACGATAAATGGCGACATTCAAGAAGCTGCCAATCAACAAACCAAACAAACCGGCCAACGCTGGATCCAACCACGTATCGACGCCCATCAGACAACTTGACCCAGCTTGAAAATCGGCAAATACATCGAAACCACAATGCCCCCGATGATCGTACCCAGAATCACGATGATGATGGGCTCCATCAAGCTGGATAGCCCGGCGACCATATCGTCTACCTCGGATTCATAAAAATCAGCCGCTTTTCCGAGCATATGGTCAATAGAACCTGACTCTTCGCCAATAGAGCACATCTGTAAAACCATCGACGGAAATACATTGGCGTTGTCCATGGCCGCGGTTAGGCTGGTACCGGTAGACACCTCTTGCTGGATTTTCTCGGTAGCCCGTGCATACACCGAATTGCCCGATGCCCCGCCCACCGAGTCGAGGGCCTCAACAAGAGGAACACCCGCCGCAAACATCGTGGACAGGGTTCGGGTCCATCTGGCGATTACTGACTTGTATACCAGCTCGCCAAAAATTGGCATTTTGAGCATTAATCTGTCCATGAAGGCTTGCACTTTCTCGCTGCGCTTCCACGCCTGCATAAAGAAATAGAAGCCGCCACCGAGCCCCCCAAAAATTAACCACCAATACTTCACGAATATCTCACTAATTGCCATCACAAATAAGGTAGGCGCAGGCAAATCGGCACCAAACGAGGAAAAAACTTCTTTGAATGCTGGGATCACGAAAATCATAATCACCGCTACGACGACGAAGGCAACAATTAAAACGGCAATGGGGTACATCAATGCCGCTCTAATTTTCGATTTAATGGCTTCAGTCTTTTCCATGTAGACTGCAAGACGATCCAGCAATTGCTCCAGAATACCAGCAGCCTCACCTGCTTCAACCAAATTGCAATACAAATTATCGAAATAGATTGGAAACTTGCGGAACGCGGCACTCAACGAAGTTCCGGTTTCTACATCGGTCCGAATATCGTTAAGCAGTTTTGTAACACTCGGATTTGGATTGCCACGACCCACAATATCAAAAGCCTGCAGCAATGGCACACCGGCCTTCATCATGGTTGCAAGTTGTCGGGTAAAAATAGCCAAGTCTTTCGGCTTGATCGACCGCCCCGATCGCATCTTGCGTTTTTTAATCTTGGTTGGAAATATGCCTTGTCGACGCAGCGACGCCTGGACTTGATTTTCGCCTCCTGCGCGAATTTCGCCCTTGACTGGTTTTCCGTTGCGGTCTTTGCCCACCCATTCGTAGACGAACTCTTTCACGTCTTTGGTTTTTGACCTTGACACTGCGCTAGCTGTTGCCATACTAAATTCCTAAAGTTATTGCAGACCGGCTGCGCTTACTCATTGGTGCAACCCAATATTTCTTCCAGAGATGTCATTCCCGTTCGTACTTTGAGCAAACCCGACGCGCGCAGGCTCCGAACCCCTTCGGATTTTGCCTGCGCGGCAATGTCCATCGAACTGCCATCACGCAAAATAATACGTTGAATTTCATCGGTGATTGGCATGACTTGGTAGATGCCGACACGCCCTTTGTAGCCGTTGTTACACATTGAGCAACCCACGGGGCGATAAGGCGTCCAGCTGCCATCGATTTCTTCGTCTGTGTAACCTGCTTCCAGCAAGGTTTCGTGCGGAATATCGGCCGGCGCCTTGCAGTTGGCGCACAGACGTCGTGCGAGGCGCTGAGCGGTAATCAATATCACGCTGGACGCGATATTAAATGGCGCAATACCCATGTTCCGCATACGGGTGAGGGTGGTGGGCGCGTCATTGGTGTGCAAAGTAGACAAAACCAGGTGACCCGTTTGTGCCGCTTTGATTGAAATATCAGCGGTTTCGAGGTCGCGGATTTCGCCCACCATAATAATATCCGGGTCCTGGCGTAGAAACGATTTGAGTGCGACGGCAAATGTTAAACCTGCCTTGTCGTTCACGTTCACCTGGTTGACACCTGGCAAGTTAATTTCCGACGGATCTTCGGCGGTGGCAATATTTACCCCGGGCTTGTTCAGTAAGTTCAGGCAAGTATAGAGGGACACAGTTTTACCGGATCCCGTTGGCCCTGTTACCAACACCATGCCGTAAGGCCGTTGAACGGCTGCGAGTAAGCGCTCTTTTTCCTCGGGCTCGTAGCCCAGAGCTTCGATGCCCAGTTTGGCGCTGCTCGGATCGAGAATACGAATCACGATTTTTTCGCCAAACAATGTCGGCAAGGTGCTGACACGGAAATCGATCACACGATCGGGCCCGATCTTCAGTTTCATTTTTCCGTCTTGCGGAACACGTTTCTCAGAAATATCCATTCTGGATATCACTTTGATACGCGATGCCAGTTTGTCTTTGATTCCAACGGGCGGCGACGCAATTTCTCTGAGTTCACCATCGATTCGAAACCGAACGCGGTAGGTGAATTCGTACGGTTCAAAGTGCAAGTCAGAGGCGCGCATGCCAAATGCGTCAAGCAGCATTTTTTGCAGAAACTTGACGACGGGCGCATCTTCAACGTCCGATTGCATCGCTTCCGCGTCTTCTACAACATTGCTATCCAGTGAAGCTTCGTCGAATTCAAAATCACCACCGATGATTTTGTCCATCGACTCAGTGGTGCTGGCAGTCGTCGCGTCAACCAGTTTGGACAGCTTGTCGTACTCGGCGATGATCCAGTCCACCCCAAGCTGGGTGGAGAACTTGATGCGTTCGGCGGCTTGCTGATCTGATGGGTCTGCGGTAGCAACAATCAGCCTGTTATTGCGTTTGCTCAGAACAACGACTCGAAAATCCTGGCAAATTTTGTTGTCCAGAAGGTTGCGCGGAATGCGCTGCGGATCAATCGCGCTGAGATCTAGCAGCGGAGCGCCAAAAGCTGACGACATGGTGTGCGCCAGGTCGCTGGCCGACACAGATCCGGAGCCTGTCAGTTCGGCAATAAAGCTGGTTCGCCCTGATTGTGCTTTCCGATAAATGTCTTCAGCAGCTTTCTGTCCCAGTTTGCCCGCCGAGATAAGTGCCCTTGCCAAGCCTGGCAGGGCAACAGAGACAGATTCACCGACAGGTGTTTCAACTACAGCCATGGAGATATTCAAAGATAAGATATTGCGAATGTACTACGGTAGTTTGACAACTGTACATCTGGTGCCTTGTGTTAGGTGACTGTGAAGCAACAGAAATACGTCGCTTGAATTACCTAACATGGCGATCGCCAGGGAAATCTCCCAGTTCACCCCGAAAGCCCGGCGCGTTGGTCTGCCCTTCGGGCCCCGCACGCTTTTAGTGAAAGCGTGGCGGTTCGAGTCACTTCGTGCCCCGAAAGCCCGGCGCGTTGGTCTGCCGTTCGGGCCCCGCACGCTTTTAGCGAAAGCGTGGCGGTTCTAGTCACTTCGTGCCCCGAAAGCCCATCACGATGGTCTGCCCTTCGGGCCCCGCACGCTTTTCCCAGTCTGTCAGCATGATGGTGCCTACTTGTTTCATGTCGGCGCTGAGTTTAGCGGGCGGGGGCATGATCTTCATGCCTTTTTCCGCCAGAGCTTTTTTGTACCAGTCGTTCTTTTCCTGGCTGACTTTCCACCCACGTACTTCGGCTTCGGAGGCGGCTTTGGTCACTGCGGTTTGGGTGGCGGGGTCTAGTGCGTCGAAGGCTTTCTTGTTGACGATGACGGCGTTTTTGGGCAACCAGGCTTGTGTGTCGTACCAGTACTTCACGTGCTCATAGGTTTTCGTGTCGTAGCCCGTAGAGCCGGAGCTCATATAGGCCTGCACCACACCGGTGGCCAGGGCTTGGCTGAGTTCTGCGGCCTGGATCGTGACGGGTTGAGCGCCGATCAACTCTGCGATTTTTCCTGTTGCGGGTGAGTAAGCCCGCCACTTGATTCCGCGCATGTCGGCCACCGATCCGATCTCTTTGTTCACGTAAATGCCTTGCGGTGGCCAGGGAACGGAAAACAATAGCTTCATGCCCTGGTTGCCCAGGTACCTGTCCAGCGCGCCTTTCTGCGCGTCATACAGTTTTTTGCTTTCGGCGTAACTGGTGGCCAGAAAGGGAAGACCGTCCAGCCCAAAGAGGGCGTTTTCGTTGTCGAAATTGGCCAGCAAAATTTCACCAATTTGTGCTTGACCGCCTTGCACTGCGCGTTTGATTTCCGGTGCTTTGAACAGCGATGCGTTGGCGTGCACCTGAATTTTCAATCTGCCGCTGGTCGCTTTGTCAACATCGCCGGCAAATTGCACGAGGTTTTCTGTGTGAAAGTTGGTCGCAGGATAGGCGGCGGGCAGGTCCCATTTGGTCTGAGCTGTTACGAGTTGACTGAAGCCGACAGCCGCGAGGGAAAGAGCAAACTGAGGTGACATGAAGAACTCCAAAAAATAACCAAGAAAATAACGCGATGACAAACAGCGCAAGCGTAGTTGCAAAACCCATGCCCCCCGCTTCGGTTTTACCCCCGGCCTCCAACCTGGGCAAGCCCGGTTTTTTGGGCATTGTGATGCTCGACACGCGGTTTCCACGCCCCCTAGGGGACATTGGCAACCCGTTGAGCTGGCCCATGCCTGTGAACCAGCGCGTGCTGCGCGGCGTGTGGCCCGACAAGGTCGTGGCCAGTGCAACCGGGCTTCGCCAGAACCGTGTGTTGCCGGGTTTCGTTGCGATCGTGCGTCAGCTTGAGCGGGATGGTGCCCGTGCGATCACGACGAGTTGTGGTTTTTTGGTGCTGCTGCAGCGTGATCTGCAGGCGGCCGTGAAGGTGCCGGTGGTCACCAGCAGTTTGTTGCAACTGCCTCAGCTACTTGAAAAAGCTCAGCAGGTTGGGGTGCTGACCATCAGTAGCAAATACCTTGGCGTCGAGCATTTACGGGCAGCCGGTGTGCCTCGCGATCGCTTGCGTGATGTGTTGGTACAAGGCGTTGATCCAGGCAGCGAATTTGCCAGTGCCATTTTGGGTAACCGCGACACCATGAATCTGGAGCAAACGCAGGCCGATGTGGTGGCTGCAGCGCTTGCGCTGAAGGCCCGCGCACCACAGCTGCGCACGGTGGTGCTGGAGTGCACCAACATGCCGCCGTACGCACAGGCGGTGCGTGAGGCCACTGGTTGGTCCGTCTGTAGCCTATTGGACTCGCGTCGGTTGGTTCAAACCACTTTTAAGTAAAAAGTGCTTTCCGCCCTTGTTGATCCTGCTCAAGCAGCTATTATTTTCGTAGCGAAACGACACTTCTCTTAAACACCATGAACCTGCGCTTTGTCGAAGCCTTTTACTGGGTTGCCACGCTGCAGTCGGTCTCACGCGCCGCTGAAAAGCTGTTCATCACGCAGTCGGCCATGTCGGCGCGCATTGCGTCGCTGGAGCAGGAACTGGGGGCTGTGCTGCTGGACCGGCGCGACAAACAGTTTCGCCTGACCCTGGCAGGTCAGCGCTTCCTCAAGCATGCGGGCCGCCTGCTGGAGCTGCAGCGCGACATCAAGCTGGAGATGGGGGGAGAGGCACCGCTGGAAGTGCAAATCCGGATTGGGGCAATTGAGTCGGTGCTGCATTCCTGGCTGATACCGTGGGTGGAGCACCTGCGTGCACAACATCCGGCGCTGGAGCTGGAGCTGACAGTGGAGACCACACCTGTGTTGATCGATCTGGTGCGTCGCGGCGCGTTAGACATTGTTTTCAACGCGTCTCCAGCCAACGCGGAAGGCGTGCGAACCAAAACCTTGCCTGCGATGGAGATGGCTTTTTTGGGAAACGCCCGCCTGCACCGTAAGCGCATGTACCGCATGAGCGATTGGGCCGATGTGGAGCTGATGACCTTTCAGCGCGGTTCGCAGCCGCATCTGGCCTTGCTGGACCAGCTCAAAACGGCCCATGTGCAGCCCAAAAAGGTGCATGCGATTTCGTCCATCTCCGCCATGGTGCAACTGGTACAAAGTGGGTTTGGTGTGGCCACATTGCCGCTGGCTGCTGCCAAGCGCCTGCCCGTCACCGCTGATCTGAAAATTCTGCGGTGCGACACACCCCTGGCACCGCTTCCCATGCATGCCAACTACCGATTTGACCCGTCTTCAGGTAACGCCGAGTTGGTGTTGAAGTCGGCGTTGGCGTTTATTGCTGATCTGTGAGCTGGTCAAAAACTAGGGTGAAACCCTGGTTTTGCGCCTTATCATCGAAAAAAATGATGGTGTGATCGAAAAAAATTGCGTTTGCGACGCATGCGTCTTGCTTCCAGAATCCGCCTCATTGCATTTGGATTCAATTTTTCTGGAACGCACCGTGACTGCCTCTAATTCCGCACCGTTGACTTCGCAGGCCGCCCGCCAAGCTATTCGCTGTGGGCAAATCACCGACCACACCAGTGGCTTGGCACCGGGCCATGTGCAGGGCAACGTGGTCATCCTGCCTCAGGCCCTGGCAGATGACTTCTTGCTTTACTGCCAGCGCAATCCCAAGCCGTGCCCGGTGCTGGCGGTGAGCGAGCCGGGCAACCCTTTGCTCCCCACTTTGGGGCATGACGTGAACCATCCTGTGAACATATGCACCGATGTGCCGCGCTACCGCGTCTGGCGCCATGGCGAGCTGGTCGACACGCCTACCAACATCTCCAGTCTGTGGACGGACGACCTGGTGACCTTCGTGATTGGCTGCTCCTTCTCATTTGAAGAAGCACTGCTGGCATCAGGTTTGCCACTGCGCCACATCGCTGAAGGCAAAAACGTGGCCATGTACCGCACCAATATCGCCACCCAGGCTGCCGGCCCTTTCAGTGGACCGATGGTCGTGTCCATGCGGCCAATGAAGCCAGCCGCGGCCATTCGCGCCATTCAAATCACCTCGCGCTTCCCGGACGTGCACGGTGCACCGGTTCACATCGGGTTTCCACAGGCCATTGGCATTGCCGATCTGGCTAGGCCCGACTACGGCGACGCGGTGGACGTGTTGCCTGACGAATTGCCTGTGTTCTGGGCTTGCGGTGTCACGCCGCAGGCGGCCATCACCCAGGCGCGCCCCCCGTTCTGCATCACCCACGCACCTGGGGCGATGCTGATCACCGATCTTTTCAACCACCAACTTGCATCTTTTTAAGGAGTTCTATTGCCATGAAGAAACTTGTTCTGTCCCTGTCCGCTGTGGTCCTGTGCAGTGCCACTTTTGCCCAAACCAAGTGGGACCTGCCCTCTGGCTACGGTGCCAACACCTTCCAGGTGCAAAACCTGCAGCAGTTCGCCGCTGACGTGGACAAAGCCACTGCCGGCAAAGTCAAGATCACGGTGCACCCCAACGCCTCGCTATTCAAAGCCAACGAGATCAAGCGCGCTGTGCAGTCCGCGCAAGTGCCGCTGGGTGAATTCATTTTGTCGGGTGCATCGAATGAGGCTCCCATTTTTGGCGTCGATTCCATCCCCTTCCTGGCTACCAGTTATGCCGATTCCAAGCGGCTGGACACGGCCTCCAAGCCCCTTCTGAACAAGACGCTAGCCGCCCAGGGCATGAAGCTTTTGTACACCGTGCCATGGCCACCGCAAGGCCTTTATTCCGCCAAAGCCTTGTCAGGCTTGAAAGATTTGAAGGGCACCAAGATGCGCGCCTACAACCCCGCCACCTCGTTCATCGCGACCGCGGTTGGTGCGCAGCCCGTCACGATTCAGCTGGCCGAGTTGCCAGCGGCTTTGGCCACCGGCGGTGTCGACAACTTCCTCACGTCGAGCGCCAGCGGCGTGGACAGCAAGCTGTATGAAAGCGTGAAATTCTTCTACGACGTGAACGCCTGGCTTCCACGTAATGCCGTGGTGATCAACCAGAAGGTGTTTGACGCGTTGGACAAACCTACACAAGACGCTGTTCTGCAGCAAGCCAGCGCCGCCGAAGCGCGCGGCTGGAAGACCAGCGAGCAAAAAGATGAGGAATACCTGAAAGAGCTGGCCGCCAAAGGCATGAAGATTGATACGACCAGTGACGGCTTGAAGAAAGAGCTGTCTGCCATTGGTCAGACCATGACCGCTGACTGGCTCAAACTGGCGGGCGATGATGGCAAAACCGTCATCGACGCCTACAGCAAGAAATAAACCCTCAGAGCAGAAAGAAGGCACCCTCATGTCCAGCCCCTCCAATTCCACGCCACCAGACGGGCTCTTGCGTCGTGCGCTGGATGCAAGTTATGTGGCGGCGGGCGCAGTTGGTGCCTTCTGCATCGCCCTGATCTGCGTGCTCATGATTGTGCAAACACTGGGGCGGCAGTTTGGTTACCCCACAGGTGCCATCAACGATGTGGTCTCCTGGCTGTGCGCAGCGGCGGCTTTTTTCACGATGGCGCACGCCTTCAAACACGGAGACTTTGTGCGCGTGACCCTGGTACTGGAAAAGGTGTCGCCCGCCACCCGGCGCGTGATGGAAATTGTCAGCCTGGTGATTGCCACAGCGGCCATTGCGTATCTCACGTACTGGGCCTGTCGCTTCACCTACCAGAGCTGGCAGTTCAATGAAATGGCGCAAGGCTTGTGGGCCGTACCCATCTGGATTCCGCAGTTGAGCTTTGCTTTTGGCTCGTTGCTGTTCTTGGTGGCGGTGGTGGATGAACTCATCATCGTGCTGCGTGGCGGTGTGCCCACCTTTGTGCGCTTGGTGCAGGAGCGCCATGCCAAGGGTGATTTTTCTTCTGATGTTTGAGAGCCTTCTGCTCGCCCAAGACTGACCCCAATGAACAAACGCCTTAATTCCGTCATTCCCGCGCAGGCGGGAAT
>JANOQJ010000077.1:0-3307 GCA_031414805.1 Comamonadaceae bacterium | reverse complement strand
GTGGTGGGTGTTCGACCACAAATCGACTCCCCAACCGTTGGCACAGCCCGAGTTGGTAGCCCAGCTACGCAACTACCGCGCAGCCGTGCGGGCCGCGCAGCCCGGTGCCAGCGTGCAGGCTGCTTTTCTGACGCCGGATGGACGCTTGCATGAGCTGGATGCGTAAAAGAGCTCTGCCTCGTACGCTTGCGATGGCTCTGCTGGTTTGACTTATCAACCGCTACCATGGCTGCCACGACCGAACTGGACCGTCATGACCTATCAGCCACCGACCCATATCCTTGAAGTACTCCAGAAAATTGAGTACGAAGATGCCTTACCCGATGGCGATCCACGCTATGTGGACACACGGGAAGGCCGCGGCAGCGAGAAGACTTTTTCGCGTCTGGCCCGCAAGTTCGGCTGGGATCCAGCGACCAATGCTTTTTTTGCGCCGCTGGACAAGCACGTGCTCTTTTTTGGTCATATTGGCAGCGGTAAAACCACCGAGCTACGCCGCTACGCCGGTGATTTCAATGCGTCCAGGAAGTTTTACGTCGTCGAAGTTGATGTACTGGCCAAGCTGGATCGCAACAGCCTTGAATACACCGAGGTGTTGATGGCCATGGCCGAAACGCTTTTGGAGAACCTTCAAAAAGACAATGTCAGCCTTCCAGAGAGTGCTTTGAAGCCAGTGCTGGACTGGTTCTCAGCCAAGGTGCGCACCCGAAGCGTCACCACCGATGCAACCGCCGAAATAAAAACCAGCCTGGAAGCGGGTGGCGGCATTCCGGGTTTGATCAAACTATTTGCCGGGTTTACCGCTGCCTTCAAAACCGGTGCGACCCAAAAGTCTGAATGGCGCCAGGAGATGCGCAACCGCTTCACCACCCTGGCCCAAGCCTTCAACGAGTTGATCCTTCAGGCTGAAACAGTGTTGAAAATTGCCAAGCGTGCAGAACGCGTGCTGTTTTTGTTGGACGGCACCGACAAAATGCGTGGTGAAGATACTCAGAAATTCTTTGTTCACGATGCAGAGCAACTGCTGGCCATTCAAACCCTGGCTATTTACACAGCGCCATTGCACTTGAAATACGACGGTGCTCTGGGCGGCAAGTTGGATGCCGATCTGGTGTTGCCTATGGTCAAACTGCAGACCGCCGACGGCAGTCGATGGGAGCCGGGCTGGCTCGCGTTGCGGCAATTGCTACTGCTGCGTGCCGACCGCAGCATCTTTGAGACGGGTGCCAATGGCGATGCGCAAATTGATCGCCTGGTTGAACACAGTGGCGGGCACCCGCGTGAACTGCTGCGCTTGCTGCGGCTCGCTTGTGAAGTAGCCCAAGACTGCATCAATGCCAAAGTCGTGAGCGACGCGATTGCGGGCCTGGCCGCTGACTACCGTCGTTTTCTGAAACCGGAGGACTACACCCTGCTGGCCTCCATCGACGCCGACCCGGTGCACGGCGGCAATGACGAGCGCGCCCAACAACTGCTGTACCGCTTGGCCCTGCTGGAATACAACGATGGCGGCTGGCGGCGCAGCCACCCGGTGGTGCGTACGCTGCAAGGCTATGAGCAGGCGGCGAACAAGCCGCAAGGCCCGCTGCCGATGTGAAACCCCGTTGTGACCCCCGCCAGCTTCGATATTGAACGGGTGCAACAGGAGGCGGCCAACGGTCTGCCTGCTGCTTGCGTATTCGACTTTCTGCGCTTGACACGTGCGCTGGTACATGGGCCGAGTTTCCAGTGGCTGCTGGTTGAGGTGCCCAATGAACTCTTGCGTAACCAGGTGATGGAAGCCGTTGAGCAGGTGCTGCGCGCGGCACGCATGGGCAGTTCGCGCCTGCCACTCAGCGGCAAAGTGCCTGACGTTGGCGCGCTGGAAGCGCGGCTGATTCACCTTGCCAAGGTCAATCCAGTGGTGCACGTCGTTGGCCCTTCCGGCTGGTTCAACCCAGAGCGATGGGACGCCTTCAATGTGCGCCGCGAGCGCATTGCCAGCCAGGCCAAGGCCCGCTTGGTGTTTTGGCTGGACACCGAGGCCATTGCCGATGCGGCCAGTCAGGCACCGGATTTGTGGGCTTGGCGATCAGGGGTTTACAGTTTTATGGATGTTCGAGTTAGCGGTGCATCGGCAACTGCCGGGTCTTCTACCTTGTCCGCTCGACCATCTGGCCCCGGGGGCATTGACAACCGCAGCATGGTCGAACGCCACCAGCGCATCCGGGAGATCCGTGAGTGGCTGGGTAGCACACCGCCACCACCGGACGAATTGTTGGCAGCGCCACTGCGCGAGCTGGGTCAGTTGTTGTTTAGCCTGGGTGAAATGGATGCAGCGCTGGCTCACTGGCGTGACCATGTGCTGCCTTACTACCAACGGCATCACGATGAGCGCGCTGTTGCACTCACTCAAGCGCGGATTGCCGAGATCTTGCAGTTTCGCGGCCAGTTTGACGAAGCGCTGCACATACACCGTGACGAACTACTGCCTGTGGTTGAGCGCTTGGGCGATATGCGCTTGCGGGCTGTCATCCAAGGCAAGATTGCCGGCATTTTGCAGACGCGAGGCGAACTGGACGAATCGCTGCGGATTAACCGCGAAGAGGTGTTGCCAGTGCTCCAACGGCTGGGAGATGTGTATTTGCAAGCAGTCACTCAGAGCAAAATTGCAAACATTTTGGAGCGTCAGGGCCACCCGGACGAGGCCCTGCGAATATTGCGTGAAGACGTCATGCCGATGTTTGAACGTTTAGGTGATGTGCGCTCGTGTGCCGTCACACAAGGTCAAATCGCTGACATCTTGCAGTCTCGTGGTCAGCTTGACGAAGCCTTGCGCATACACCGCGAGGAAGAATTGCCGGTGTACGAGCGGCTGGGCGATGTGCGCGAGCGGGCAATCGCCCTGGGCAAGATTGCCGACATCTTGCAGTCTCGCGGTCAGTTCGCTGAAGCCTTGCGCATCCGGCGCGAGCAAGAACTGCCAGCGCTGGAGCGGCTGGGGAATGTGCGTTTACTGGCCGTAGAACGAACCAACCTGGCTCACTTGTTGTGGAGTGGTTTTCAGCAAAAAGAAGAAGCTGAAAAACTGTTTCGGCAAGCATTGGCCAGTTTTCAGCAGATGGGCCTACCGGAGGCGGAACAGCTTGCACGGCAAATGCGAGACCTTGGGTTATGGGTTCCCGGCTCGAGCTGACTTTGATGCCTTTTATGCCTCCAGCCCCGGTAAATACTGCTCAAGCAGCTATACAAAACATAGCAGAGGCAGCGTTAACCGATGCCGAAACAGACAGCCCCGCAGACCCCGACAGCACCGCCGTCGGCCTGG
>JANOQJ010000076.1:0-7787 GCA_031414805.1 Comamonadaceae bacterium | reverse complement strand
CAGCTCCTAAATAAATAGTAATTGCTTTTTATTTTTAGCCGCTTGCCCGTTCAGCGCGGCGCGTAGCCAGCACGCGCCAGCTCTTCGCGGATGGCCTCGCCCGCGCTGAGCATGGCATAGGCTTCTTGCTGACCCTGGGCCAGCGCGGCGTAGTCCGACAGGCCCACGCGCTTTAAGAACTGGGCGAAGGCCTCGGCCTGGTGGGTGGTCAGATTAACGGTGATGGTTGCTGTTGTTTGCATGATTTTCTTTCTGTGAATTGATGAACGGCTGTCGTGAGACCTGGCACGCCATGCGTGCAGGGAAACCCCACCCCTCATAGCGACATGGGCGGCAGCGGTGACAGGCTGTCAAGGCTGGCCGTAGGCCACCGCAGCAGCGGCGCGCTAGCGGCCTTTACTGCCTGGCTCCGCTGCTGCACCCTCGCCACCTAAGAGGGATGGGGTTTCCCGCGATGCGTAAGCGAGCCGTCTCCTACCAGCGCCGGCACAGACACCAAGCTAGCCACCAGCGCCCAAGCCGCGCAGCGCCGGGGTGGAGGGAACCCCCTTGGGGGGTGGACGGGCCGCACCGGCGCGGCCTGGGCGCGTAAGCGCCAGGCCCACAGGGTGGGCGGGGGCACCCACGTAGTGACTGCGCGAAGCGCCTGACTGAAACACCTGTGCCGGTGCCACAGGCACGGGCACACTGACCATGGCTGTCAGGCGTGCGGCTTGTTGCTACACGCAGTGAGCAACAGGCCACACGCCGCAGGTGCAAGAACGAAGTGAGGGGCGCAAGACATAACGGGGGTTGCGCGAACCCGTAGGGCGCGCAGCGGTGTGGACACCAAACGAAGCTTTAGCGCAGTGACTGGCCGCACTTTGTGCAACAGCCCGTTATGTTTAATTGCGCAGCAATTAACCCCGCAGCACCTGCCAGTGCACAGCCGGCTCGATGCCGGCTGTGCACTGTTTTCCTGGCGCTGCGCGAAGCGCCTGGCGTTGACTTCTTTGGCCTTCGCGGCGCGCACGATGCTCAATCATTCACCGCCCGTAGCGTCGGCGCGGGTCTTGCCCCGCAAGAGCCGTGACGGTAGCGGCTAAGCGCGAACGCAGTCTCCAGCACGCCTCATGCTGAGCACTTCCATCACTACTTATTTCATAGCTGCTTGCGCACGTATTGATTGGGCTACAGCCTGTTTTAATGGTCATTTTTAATGATTTACGGCGTATCTGGCCTATCCTGGCGCCGCTCCATCGCCTCTGGCGTGGCCTCGATACGCGCCGGGTGCGTGCGCTCGTGTACGGCCTTCAATTGCAAGATGCTGACCTGCGTATAGACCTCGGTGGTGGTCAGTGCCGCATGACCCAGCAGCGCCTGGATGTAGCGGATGTCTGCGCCCGCCTCCAGCATGTGAGTCGCGCAGGCGTGACGAAACAAATGGCAGGCGGCGTTCGGATGCGTCTCCTTGAAGCGCTCCAGCTGGGCGGCTTCAATGGTCTTTTTGACGATTACCGAAAGTTGCTTGCCTTGCATGCCCTGGCCATGCCTGGCCAGAAACAGTGTGCCGTCGTCGCTCTCGCCGGATGCCTCCAGATACAGCGGACGGATGGCCGTCACGTATTTGTCTATCCAGCGGCAGGCGCGCTCGCCAATCGGTACCACGCGGTCTTTGGCACCCTTGCCCTGGCGGATGTGCACCGTGCCGCGCTCGGTGTCTAAATCATCAACGTGCAGCGCCACCAGCTCGCTGCGGCGCATGCCGGTCGAGTACAGCGTCTCCAGCATGGCGCGGTCGCGTACACCCAGGCCGGTAGGCTCGGGGTTGTTGGCCTCCAGCGTGTCGATGGCGTTCAAGACCTGCTCGATCTCGACCACAGTGAGGATGTTGCGGGGCAAGCGCTTTTGTGGGCGCGGCAATTCCAGCTCGCTGGCCGGGTTGTACAGCAGGTGGTGCTGGCGGGTCATCCACTGGAAGAACACGCGCACAGCCACCAGCCGTTGGCCCTGGCTGGCAAAGGACAGCGGCAGACCTACCTTGTCTTTGTTTCCGGGTTTGCCAGTGTTTTTGCGCCGGTAGTTAAAGACGTGCTGGCGGTATCGCTCCAGCAGTGCTCTGGTGACCTCATCGGGGCGCTGGATGCTGCGCTCCTCGCACCAGGTAACGAAGTAGCCCATCTCGATGCGCCGGCCTTTGATGGTGTGCACCGAGAAGGCACACGCCGTCATCCACGCCAGCATGTCCAGCACATACCCCCGAAAGCCGCCCAGCGTCTCGGGGTCACCCGCCACATGCACCGCGCCCAGTGATTTACCGGGGCGGCGGTAGCTTAGTTTCTGGTTGCGGGTGTGCAGCGGGGGGATGGTGGGAGCGGTAGGACTGGGCATGGTGCGTGACCTCAAGCGGCTAAAGAGTTGGCCAAGATGGCGGGGAGCGGCGCTTGCAGGTACGCCGGGGTTTGCATCTCGCCATTTAGGAGGTGCGTTTTCTTGTCGTGGATTGGCGTTGCCTGACCAAGCCTTGTTTCATGCGGATTAGCGGCTGTTTTAGGGGTTGGCGAAGTACCCGCGTTGGGGGCGTTTTGCGGGCGCGTTGACCCCGCGTACTCGGGCACCTCACCCCGCGAACTTGGATTTGTAGGTGCAGATTCAGCGCTCACGGCGGCACTTTCGGCTCCAATCTCCAGCAAGCCCGACAGGTGCGCCGCCTGCTGGCCATCGCCGTCATACAGCAGCTCGTACTCAAAGCTCTGGCCGCGTGTGCCGCGGTGCGTCAGCAGATATTCCAGCTGCACCAGGCGCTCCAGGTGGACACGCAACTGGGTGTCGCTCATGCCGCTGGCGCTCCTCACATCTTTGCGGCTAAAGCGGATATCGGCACGCGGTAGCTGCTGCGCCTGCATACGCCCCGCCACCAGCCGCACGACCTCACCCAGCACCCGGCGCGTGACCGGGGGCAACTCGTCCAGGCTGACACCCAGCACCGCATGGGCCAGCGCATTGGCGTGGGCGATGTCGCTGGCTTGGACTTCGATGTAGTCCAAACCTCCATTGGCTCCGGCCAAGGTCTTTACTGGGCGCTGGTGTTGGTGCAGCAGCGCTATGGTGTCGATCAGGGTGAGGTACTTTTCATGATCACGGCGGGTGCGGGTCTTGTCGGACAGGAAGGTGAGCTGGTCGGCGTAGGGGTTGACCACCGCCAAGGGGCGTAACAGGCGCTGGGCGTTGCGGTGGATGGCCAGCACCGCAGTCCTGTCCTGCCTGGCGCGCAGGCCTTGCAGGGTGCGTTTGGCGCGTTGGCGGGCATGGATGGCTTCGGTCTGGCTGCGGCCTTCGTCCACGCTCAACACAATGCAGCGGTTCAAGAGTTCTTCGTCAATCTCAATGGCTGTGGTGGACAAGAAGATCATCACCGGGCCTTCGACCCGGTATTGCTGGGTGATCAGGTTGCCGGTCGCGGGGTCTTTGCCAGTGCTGGCAATGGTGAGTTCGCCCTCGGACTGCAACAGCTTCAAAGCGTAGCTCGCACGCGCCGCGCCTTCTTCTTCGGCAATGGCCAGGATTTTGTGCTTCAGCTGGGTCTGGCCCATGTAGAACAAACTCTGCCCGGTCATGGCGCTGTACTGGATGCGTTCTTCTTCGGGCATGAAGGCCAGCACGGCATCCATCAGGCTGCTTTTACCGGCGGCAGAACTGGACTGCACCACCACGGCCAGCGGCGCCGACAGCTTGCGGCTAACGGCTGCCAGGTAGCCCATGAGTTTGTTGCTGGCCTCGCCCACCAAACCCACGGCGTCGAAGTCGGCCAGGATGCGCCCCAGCAGGTCGGGCGATTTGAGCCAGGCCAAAGCCTCGGCCTGTTCGGCATCGCTCATCACCGGGGCAGCAGGCTCGACCTGCAAGGCGGCGTGCATGCGCTTAGCCTGTAACGCTTCCAACTTGAGCAGCACGCGGCCCAGGTCGTGTTTGATGACTTCCTCACGCACCGCCAGCTCGCGCGCGGCCTGTACGATGTAGGCGCTGCGGGCACGCGCGGCGTACAAATCAAACGCATCGACGTAATAAATTTGATCTTCTCCAGCGGGGCGGCTGACCAGCACATTGATCTTGAGGGTCTCGTGCGAGAGGTTTTTTGACAGGCCCCGGATGCGGTAACGCCGCTCGCCGAAGTGCAGGATGATTTCGTCGTCGCCAATCTGGTCGCTAGCCTGCTCAATGGCTGGCTTGTCAGCGGCTAAAGAAGTGGCTGCAGGCGTGGATGGCGGTACGGCTTGCGTCAGCAAATCACTACTATTTTCATAGCTGCTTGCGCCCGTATTACTTGCGCTAGAGGCCGATTTGTCTGGTAATTCTTGCGTTGAAGCATCTGCCGTGCCTTCAATGCCCTCCACCCGCTGGCCTGGTGCCGCAGTAGGCGGCGCTTCGCCTTTCCCGAGCCACACCGCCTTGCGAATCAACAGGCCCAGGCTCTTGGCCGCAGGTGTCACCTTGCACGCATACCCGTTGGCGTCCATGCCCTTGGGGAACTGGATGCGCAAGCACTCCAGGCCTGCCGCTGTCAGGCGCTCCACTACTTTGGCCGCTCCACGCTCGCCCGCCTCATCGCGGTCAAAGGCAATCAGCACACGGCGCACACCGCAGCGCTGGAAGGTGGCCAGATGGTCATCGGTAAAGCCTTCCACGCCATACGCCGCCGTCACGTTGGTGTAGCCCGCACACCAGAACGTCATGGCGTCGATCAGCGCCTCGGTGAGGATCACTTCCTCTTGGCCCTGCAGGCCTTGCGCATTCCATACGCCCCGGTGTGGGCCGGGCAGGTACAGGTGCGTCGGGCCGTCTACCTTCTCGCCAATCTTGCGCCCGTAGATTTCGCTGACGTTTCCCGCTTCACCAAACACCGGCACCACCAGGCAGCCATTGAAGTGCTCGTGACCACTTTCACGCAACACGCCCAGGCCTTGCAGGCGTGCACGCAACTCGCCGCCAGCTTTGATGCGCGCCTGCGGCAAGCGCAGGCCCAGCGTGCGATTGGCAAAGCCCAAGCGGAATTTAACGACCAGTTCGCGGGCGTTCTCACCATCGGCCAGACTGCCCAAACCCCGCAAACCTCGTTTGTCCAGATAGGCCAGCGCCTCGGGACTGGCCAGCAAAGTCTGGTGGTAGTACTCAATGACCTGGTTGAGCAACTCTTGTTCGCTGGCCTCAAGCGCCACCGGCGCGGGCAGCTTGCGCACGGTCGAGCGTTTGACCCCTACAGTTCCGGCGGCACCATCAAGACTTCCCGCAGCCATGCCAGCGACTAAAGAAGGATCGGCCCGCAGCAGCTCCACCGCATGCCGAAAGCTCACGCCCTGGGTTTTAATGACCCAGTCAATCGGGCCACCGGCTGCACCACAGCCAAAGCAGTGCCACAGGTTCTTCTCGGGCGTGATGACCAGGCTGGCGGTGTCGTCGGCGTGAAACGGGCAGCAGCTCACAAAGTCCTTGCCGCTTTTTTTAAGCACCAAGCCAGACGCCTCGGCCAGCTGCTGCACGCTGACTTCTGCCTTTAGCCGCTCAAGCTCTGATTCGGGAATGCGTGCCATGGGTGTCTTTCATTCGCCAGTTTTTTGGTTTTCTCTTTTATTCACCGTTACCTGAGCGCGCCCTGGGGTCTTTGGACGCAAACAGGTCAAGAAATAAATAACTCCGTTTCAGTGTACTTCATATTGAAGTATTATGAACACTCACTCAACAAATCGAGGTTTATCGTTATGGCTTTCCAATCTCGCAACCCCAGCATTGCCATGGCCATCACTACCGCAGAACGCGATTTTTTTGTATCGATGGGCGGGCGCATTGCCGCCCTGCGCAAGGCGCGCAACATCACCCAGGTGCAACTGGCCGAGAAGCTGGGCATCTCCCAGCAAACCTTGCAGTCTTACGAGTGCGGGCGCAGGCGGGTGCCGGTGTCGGCCATGCCGGTGGTGGCCGAGCACTTGACAGTCACGCTCGATGAGTTGTTTGACGCACCCAGCCAAGCAAGCGCCAAGAGCGCACCGGCCAAGCGCGGCCCGCTGCCGCAGTGGCAGCAACAGTTTCAGCGCATCGCTACGCTGCCGCGCGCCAAGCAGCAGGTGGTCATGCAGATGCTCGATGGTGTGCTGGCTGCTGAGGCCGTCGCGTGAGTGCAGACGTGCCGCCTGCACCTGCTCCCATGCCTGGCCCCATCTACCGTTTTGAGTGGGATTCCAACAAGGAGCGCACCAACATCACCAAACACGATGGAGTGACGTTTCGTCTGGCCAGCACCGTGCTGCACGACCCGCTGACCATCACGATTTTTGATGACGAGCACAGTGAGTATGAAGAGCGCTGGGTCAGCATTGGCCAAGCGGCTAATGGTCAAACGCTGGTGGTGGTGCACACGTTTGTGCAGCTCGATGCGCAGCACGTTGAGGTGCGCTTGATTTCGGCGCGCAAGGCCGATAAGCATGAGCGCCAGGACTATGAAACAGCGCCGCGCTAGTCAAACTCAAACTGGCAAATTGACATCAACCGATTTAACTTTGAAGGTGAACGCATGAAAGAGCAATACGATTTTTCTAAAGGGGTGCGGGGTAAGTTTTACAACCCCAACGCAGTGTTTCAGCTGCCTGTGTACCTTGACGAGCAAATACAAGGCTATTTAGCCGCTAAAGCCCAGGCCAAAGGGGTCGATCTGTCGGCGCTGGTCAATGACCTGCTCAAGCGTGAGATTGACCTGGTTGAGGCCATGGGCTGAGCCCAATCTAAAGCGCCCAGGTGGTCGCAATCTGCGGCCACCTGCCCAGAACCCCAGCTCTTAGCGGCTAAGGGGTTAGACGGATGCTTTTTTTATTTAGATTAAGAAAGAAATAGGCTGTTAGCCCAATTGATATGGGCGCTAGCAGCTATTTGTTTTGTAGCAGCTATTGCTTTTCAGAATCTCTAACATCCCGGTCTTCAGCGCTCGCAATCCACCCGTTAATTAGCATCCCACACATCGCAATCAGCAAGACATACCAAAAATTTGCGCGTGTAAACCACGTAACCAAACCAGCCACCGCTGCACTGACGGTTACTGCAATGGCGAACGCCTTAAGACTGAATCCACTCAGTAGATTTTTCATCGTGGGCACCCGCATTTTGATGCACCAATTCCAGCTGCCGCTGCTGTTCCCGCGCCATAAGAATTAATCGCAGCATTTGTCTTGCCCGCAGATTGTCTTAATGCTGCATCGCTTTTGCCTGCCAAATTTGGTGGTCGCCAGTTGCGGCCGACACCGCCACGAAATACAACTTTGAGCGTTTGACGAAATTCGCTTGCTGCAGCGCCAGACGTGGCAACAACCGAGCCCGCTTTGGCAAGGCCTGCATAAGCAAGGCGCGCACCGCCGAATGCGGCTGAGCTCAAGCCACCATAAAGGTAGGCGTCGCTGCACTCATCTACACCGCCATCAACTCCAGCGGCATCGCGCAAATAGGAGCCAGTACCCAGCAGCAACGCATCACCAAGACCAGCTCCGAAGTCCACAACCCCCTGCGGAGCCGTTGGCATATCCGCCATCCCAAACAACCCCAGCGGATCCGTGAGCATCAACGGCGAACCGTCGACGTAAGCGTATCTGTTTAGTCCCCCCGCCAGCCCAATAGGGTCATTCTGCGTGTAGATACCCCATGACGTGCATCCGCCGTAAACGAGCGGATTTTCCTGATGTGAATCAATGAGTTGAGCGGCTAAGACGAAGACGGCACCTGTGAACGTTGGGGATTTTTTGCCTAGAAGCGCATTTTGCCTCACGCGC
>JANOQJ010000075.1:0-18972 GCA_031414805.1 Comamonadaceae bacterium | reverse complement strand
GAGGTTCATGTCAATCACCATCACGAATGATTGACCAGCTCCGATCCGCCCCTCAGAAGTTCCTATTCCAGTGTCAGTTCAGGATCAAACTTCGTTGGAATCAAAATATGCGCTCAGTATCAAACCTCATTGGATAAGACTGGCTGACTTCAAGCCAAAACACCCAACAGCCCTTGTATTCATTGCTCAAACAGCTATGAATAAAGTAGCAAAGAGTCTATCTAGAACACATAGTGATCCACCAACAGCGCCGCGAACAGCGCGCTCAGGTGAATGAGGGAGAAGCGAAAGGTCTTGCGGGCCAGCGCGTCTGAGTAGTTGCGCCACAGCGCAAAGCCGTAGCCGCAGAAACCGACGCTTAACACCACCGCTGCGGCGAGATACAACCACGAGCTCATGCCGTATGCAAACGGCATCAGACATGCCGCAAACAGCACCAATGTGTAGAGCCAGATTTGCAGGCGGGTGAATTCGTTGCCGTGGGTAATCGGCAGCATGGGCAGGCCGGATTTGCGGTAGTCCTCGACCCGGTACAGGGCCAGCGCCCAGAAGTGTGGCGGTGTCCACAAGAAGATGATGAGGAACAGGATCAGGGCTTCGGGGCCGACGTCGCCCGTCATCGCGGCCCAGCCGAGGACCGGAGGCATGGCGCCGGATGCGCCGCCGATGACGATATTTTGGGGGGTGCGCGGCTTCAAAATGACCGTGTAGATGACCGCGTAGCCAATGAAGGTGGCAAACGTCAACCACATGGTCAGGGGGTTGACCCAGAGGTACAGGATGGCTGAGCCTGCTGCGCACAAGGCACCGGAAAAAATCAGGGTTTGGGTGTCACTCAGCTCGCCTTTGGCCGTGGGCCGCCAGGCGGTTCGCTTCATTTTGGCGTCTATGCCTTTTTCCACAATGCAGTTAAATGCCGCAGCAGCGCCCGCCACCAGCCAGATGCCCGCGCAGGCCAGCAAGGCCAGCCGCACATCGGCCCAAGCGGGCAAGCCCGGCACCGCCAGCACCATGCCGATGAGCGCGCAAAACACAATCAGCTGCACCACGCGCGGCTTGGTCAGGGCGTAAAACTGTTGGACGATGTTCATGGATGGCTGGAGACTAGAGGCAATAAAACTTTTTGAACGCACAGGGCGCAGAGGTTTACGCAGAGTGCGCAAAAGAACAGCCAAAATTTTCTGTGGTTTTCCTCTGCGCCCTCTGCGAAACCTTTGCGTTCAAAAATGAGGTTGAGAGGCCAGACGCATTCATGCCGACAAACTCGATGCCCGCAGTCGCGACGCGCTCAATGTGTCCACCGCCAAACGGCTTTCGCAAATGGCCCAGGTGAGCACCAGCACCAACGCAGCAGCGCCGCCGGTATGCAAAACAGCGGCAATCAGCGGCCAGCCCAGGACTACATTGGACAGGCCTGTCAAAAACTGTAGCGCCAGCAGGCCTGCGAGCCAGGCGCTTTGACGGCGCAAAGCGGGCACGCGGCGCATGCGCCAGGCCAACAGGCCCAGCACGGCAAACACGACGTAGGCGCTCAGGCGGTGGGTGTAGTGAATGGCGGTCAGCGCAGCAAAGCCGATGTTTTCACCGTCAGCGGTTTTGCCCAGCTGCCGCCAGATTTCAAAGCCTTGTGAAAAATCCATATACGGCCACAGCTTGCCGTGGCAGGTGGGAAAGTCGGTGCAGGCCAGTACTGCGTAGTTGGTGCTGACCCAGCCGCCCAGCGCAATTTGCAGCCACAGCAGCGCAAACCCGCCCACCAGCAGCGCCCGCGTGGTGCTGCCTATGGGCGTGGGCACGCGCTCGTCTTGCGCGTGCGACAGGCGCAC
This sequence comes from Comamonadaceae bacterium, assembly GCA_031414805.1. Classification (GTDB taxonomy): domain Bacteria; phylum Pseudomonadota; class Gammaproteobacteria; order Burkholderiales; family Burkholderiaceae_C; genus JAAFIW01. The sequence continues at coordinate 17,146 of JANOQJ010000075.1, read as the reverse complement.
GGCCTGGGCGCACAGCAGCATAAGCAGCACCAAACCGCCCAGCAAATGCAGGGTGACGATGGCGGGAAACAGCTTCATGGTGACCGTGAGCGCGCCAAACGCGCCTTGCACGCACACCCACACGAGGGTGAACGTGGGCAGCCAGGGGTTCACCGGCACGCCGCCCTGCCGGTGGCGGCTGGCCAGCCACGTGGCCACTGTCAGGGTCAGGATCAACACGCCCACGGCGGTGGCCATGTAGCGGTGAATCATCTCGATCCAGGCTTTTTTGTGGGTGACGGGGCCGCTGGGCATGGCCGACTGTGCGGCGCTGATTTCGTCGCGCGCGCCGACCGGCGTGGCGCTGCCGTAGCAGCCGGGCCAGTCCGGGCAGCCCAGTCCTGAGTCGGTCAGGCGGGTAAACGCGCCAAACAGCACCAGGTCGAACGTCAGGAACAGGGTCAGCAAGGTCAACGCCTGCAGGCGGCGGGTGGGTGCGGCGCCTTTGTTGCGCAGCCAGATCCAGGCCAGCGGGCCCAGCGCACCGAGCAGGCCCACGCCCATGAGGGTGAGAACTGGGGACAGGTCGTACAGCGGTTGGGTGTCCATGGCTTATGGCTTGGCTGGAGGAGGCACCACATCGTCGCGGCCCGCAATATCCCACGAAGCCGACGCGCGCAGCAGCCTGTCCAGGTCGCGCTTGGCTTTGGGGGTCTGGGCTTTGTCCAGGCGCGCGGGCAAACGCATCATCCAGTTGCCCATCGGGTCGACCACATACAAGTGGTCGCTCAGTTGCTCGCCCGTCGCCGGTGCCAACCAGGCCGCCAGCTGTGCAGCAGGCACGCGCAACACCGTGGTCTCGGCCAGCGCGGGCTGCAGTTCGGCACGCACGGGTACGTTGTCAGGGATGAGCCACACCCAGTCGAGCCGGGCTTTCTCTTTGCCCAGGCTTTCGCGCACCTGGCGCTGCAGGTACAGATGCTGCTCACACGCTGCGTTGCAGGCACCGCTGGCCACGCTGACCAGCAGCCACTGGCCTTTGAGCGCGCGCAGGTCTTTGGTTTTGCCTTGCAGGTCGGTGGCGATGATGGCGGGTGTGGGGCGCTGCGGGGTGATCAGCTCGCCAAAATTGCGGCGGCCCTCGGGGCGGACCACGTAATAAGTGAAGTAAGACGCAATGACGGGTGCGGCGCAAACCAACATCACGGCGAGCATTTTCCAGCGGCCCAAAGGCCGATTCAAAGGGCGGCCTGGCACGGCGCCCAACGCGTCTTGCGGTGTGGGCAGGCCGTGCACAGTCAGGCCCAGCGGTTGATCGGTTTCAGCTATGGGCACGGGTGTGGAGGACACGGCGGCGGGGGGCGATGAGTTGGAACCAGACATAAAGCGTTGCGATCAGCCCCGCGAGGGCAAACCATTGGAAGGCGTAACCGTGGTGTTTTTCAATGCCGGTTTTAGGGGCGGGCCAGTTGCGCTGCAAACCGTCGTCCACCGGACCGACTGTTTGCCGCACGGTGACCGGCAACAGGGGCAAACCGGTTTCTGTTGCAAAAGCGGACAAGTCGAGATTTTGCCGGATGCGCGATGGCCCCTTGTCTGCCACGGTTGCAGGCCCCGTCGGCACCGCGGGCTCGCCAAACTCAAACAAGCGCCCCGGCGGTGGCGCCACGACGCCTTCTAGCGTGACCTCGCCAAGCGGTGGCGGAACATCGGGCAGCGCGCTGCGATCCACAAAATTACGCGGCACCCAGCCACGCTGCACCAGCACCACCGACGGGCTGCCCGCCAGCGCAAACGGTGTGACCACGTAAAAACCGGGGCGGCCATTCATCTGGCGGTTGTCCAGAAAAACCTGGTGCGTTGGCAGCCAGCGGCCACTGGCGGTGACTTTTCGGTGGACTTCTTTTGCTACTATTTCAATAGCTGCTTGAGCAGTTAAATCAAGGGTTACAAGCTGTTTTTGGGCCTCAATGGCGTCAAACAGGGCTTGTTTTTGGGCGGCGCGGGACAACTGCCAGTTGCCCAAGCTGAGCGTGACAGCAACGCCGATGGCGGCTGCCACAGTGACCAGCCAAAAGCGTGTGCGATGCCGGGCTCCGGGCGGTGGGATTGGGCTGCTCAAACGATAATCTCCACCATGAACTACCTCGTTGCCCTGGCTTTCGTCGCCATCATCGCCAGCCTTGGTTTTGCGCTGTTTTTCATGATGAAAGACGGCCAGGACGGCAAAGCCAAAACCAACAAAATGGTGCGTGCGCTCGCCATGCGGGTGGGTTTTTCGATACTGCTGTTCATTTGTATTCTGGTAGCTTACAAGCTGGGATACATCCAGCCGACGGGCATCCGCGGATAACTGAGGCCAGCGACAGGTACGAACTGCGCACGGGCTCTCACGGCCCCTGCACCAGGCCGATTTGCCGCTGAATGCGCGCTGCCTCGTCGGTGGCGCCTGCTCGCTGCGCCCGCTGAAGCTGAACGTTCAGCCAGGCCAGCAACGGCCTGCGCCAGCCCTGCCGACTGGCGGTTTCGACCGCTGTCGAGATGACCTGCGGGCTGGCAAGCCCCCCTTTGAATAGCACGCCAGCGGCCACCAGACGGCTCAGCGGGTCCGTGATGGCTTTCACCGCTGCCGCTGCCTGGTCTCCCTGCAGCGCCAGGCCAGCGGCGGCGGCGGGTCGCTGCACCGCGGGCAGCAAGGCCACGTCGGCGGGGCCGAGCTGACCCGCCAGGTAGTCGGCATAGGCTTTGTCGGCCGCAGTGGTGTCGGGGCGCAGTTTTTCGAAGGCTGAGCAAGGCTCCAGCACAAGGGCGGTCACGCGGGTGGCGCAACGCAACAGCTCGATGCGGGCCACCTGCGTGGGTTGGCCGGTGCGGGAGGCCTCTGCTCGGGCTTTGTCGAACTCGAGAACCTCGACCTTGCTGTTGCCACCGAGATAGGCCGCCACAGCGCGCTCGGCGGCGCCTTGCGTGTTGAGTTGCCAGTCGGGCGTCGGTGGGTTGTTGGCGCAGGCGGTCAGGAGAGCGGCAGCCATCACGATGGACCAGCGGGTGGGCGCGCATGCCCCCACCCCTGCCCTCCCCCAGAGGGGGAGGGAGTTTCTGTTCTTTCTCCCCCGGAAGGGGAGGGAGATGTTGATTTTCTTCATGGCAATTTCACCTCAGCGTCTTTGGCAAACGGCCATTTGCGGTTGATGTCGTTGATCAAACTTTCCACCTTGCGCAGGTTGCTCTCCACCTCGGCGCGCAGTGAACCGAGGTCGGCGCTGGCATCTTTGGCGTTGCCAGTGATGGCCTGGCCGTCTTTCAATATCGCGTCCACGCGCTGCATGCTCGCGCGGGTGTCCGCCAGCAGCGCATTCAGGGTTTGCAGATTAGCTTTCACGTCGCTGACCACACCGTCTTTGCCCAGCACCTGGGTGTCGGCTTTGGCCACCATGCCGTCGACCTTGGCGGTCAGGCCGTCGGCGCGCAGGGCCACGCCGTCCAGCCGGGCCAGCAGGGTGTTGGTGCGCTCCAGCGTGGCTTGCAACGAAGCAGTGACTTTGCCCGCGTCTTCCTCGTTGCCAAACACCATGCCCAGCACGCCGCGCGGGCCTTTCAGGCGCTCGGTGGCCACTTGCACGTTGGCCAATGATTTACTGATGGCCGAGGTGCCCGACGACAGGCTGTTCAAGTTATCCAGCAGCTCACGCGTGGACGCAATCACCTTGGGAATTTCGGCCGACACGTCGCCGCGCAGCACGGCGCGCACGGCACCGTCTTCCAGTTTGGGGTCGGTCAACACGCCGGTGTAGGCGCGGATGTTGGTGTTGCCGACCAGGCCGCGCACCAGAGTGAACACGCTGTTTTTACGCAGCCAGTGCGAATCTTTTTCTGGAATGTCAATGACGAGGCGCACACTGCCGTCGGGTGCCAGCTCGGTACGACGCACGCGACCAATGGGAAAGCCAGAGAAGGTCAAGTCCATACCCGCGACCACGCCTTCGGTGTCGTCGGCCGTCAAAATCAGGGTTTGCGTGGGCTCAAAGGCACCGCGGGCATACAAAAGATAGACGGTCGACGCGGTGAGCAAAAGAACAAAAAACACCAACAGCAGCGCGGCTTTGAACTCCAGGTTGCGCACGGTGTACAGCACGGTTTCAGCGGCTGGGCTGTCGGGCGTCGGGATTGGAATGGGCGCCGCAGGCGGCGATCTGGGGTCAATCATGCGGTTTCAATAGTAGTTGCCCACCAGCGAGACGGCCTCGATCACCAGAATCACGGCCAGCATGCGCACCAGTGCGCGCAGCTCGGCGCTGGTGCGTTGGTTGCCTGGCAGGTCATAAAGCGCCGATGCCACAGGAATCAGGCTCACGGTCATGCTGGACAGCAGGGTTTTCAGGAAAAAGATCAGCGTCACGGTCGGGCTGAACACCTGGCCGAACATGCGGGTGTAGGCCGACAGGCCCGAGGTAGAAAAGCCATACACCGTGAGGTAAACCAGCACCAACGTCACCACGCCGCTGAGCGCGGCCAGCATCGCGCTGGCAAACACACCAGCCACCACCCGCGGCAGTACCTCGGTGTGCAGCGGGTCTTGCCCCTGCGCACGTAATGCGTCCAGCTGACCTTTGCGGCGCATGCGCGCCAGTTCGGCGGCTGAGGGTAGGGTGCAGCGCACCGCGACATAGAGGGCTGTGGCCAGCGGCACCAACTCCAGCACCAGCACACGGATGATCACTTGCATGGCGTACTGCGTCAGGCCAAAGCTCACGGCGGTGGCCAGAACGATGCGCGTCAAGATCAGGCTGATCAGGGCGCACAACAAGGTAAATCCGGCCAGCAGTGGAACCGTCTCCATATAGACACGGCGCAACAATGCAGGGCGGTACTGGGCCGCGTAGGTGGCGGGTGACAGCGCCAGCACCATGAGCACCGAGCCCAAGCGAACCACTCTTGCCCAACCGGCCAGCCACGCTGACGCCAGGTGCACCCAGTGCATGAACAGGCTGTTTTTCAGGGCTGCGGGAATCATGGCAAAGATGATAGTCGTCGGTCAGCGGTGTCTGGTGTCAAAACCTCGCGTGCATGCTGGCTCACAGCCTGCCCCAGCAACACCAGCAAAGCGCTGGGCTTTTGCACGCAATGCCAGTACAGCGGCACGGGCAATTCAACGCCCGGCACCAGCTGTACCAAGCGGCCTGCTGCCAGGTGTGGCTGCACGAGGTTGGCGGGGTTGATTCCCCAGCCCAGGCCCACCACGCAGGCGTCCACAAAGCCTTGCGCAGAGGCAATCCAGTGGTTGGGTGGCGCAACAGCGCCGCCGCCGGGTAATTGCGCCATCCAGCGGGTTTGCAACTCGTCTTTCTGGTTAAAGCGCAAGGCCGGTGCCTGCGCCAGCGTTTGCGCATTCACACCTTCGGAAAAATAGCGCTGCATGTACGCCGGACTGGCCGTGGCCAGGTAGTGCAGGCTGCCCAGGGGCGTGCTGTGAAAGCCCTGCAGGGGCTGGGCTTGCGCAGTGACGGCAGCCAGCACATGGCCCGAGCGCATCAGGGCCAGGGTGTGGTCCTGGTCTTCAATCACCACGTCAAACAGCACATGGGCCTGGGCGCTCACCTGGACCAGCGCCGGTAAAAACCAGCTGGCCAGGCTGTCGGCATTCACGCCGATGCGCAAGGTGGTGTGGGCATGGTCGGCTTGCTCATCGCGCAGCCAGGGCAAAGCACTGTGCAGCTCATGTTCCAGCAGGTTCACATCTTCCGTATGGCGGCACAGCCGCAGGCCCTCGGCGGTGGCGGTGCAGGGCGGCCCCCGGTCCACCAGAATGCGGCCCACCCGCGACTCCAGCAACTTGATGCGCTGCGAAATGGCCGAGGGTGTGACGTGCAGACTGCGCGCAGCACGTTCAAAACTACCCTCGCGTACCACGGCGGCCAAGGCTGAGAGGGCGTTGTAGTCGAGCATGTTTTTTTTCTGGATGTCGGATGATGGATGACTGGCCGCTACGCGGCTTGATGACAGATGACGAACGACCGTGCGCAGCGTCGTCATCCAAGCGCAGCGAGGTCATCCATCATCAGCGTGGCTAAGCCCCGTTAAGCAATCATCGTTTTACAAATACCCAAGGCCCGTAAATCATAGGCCGCATGTCTCATTCATCTTTTCTCACCGGGTTTGCCTTGTCAGGCGCGTTGATCGTGGCCATTGGCGCACAAAACGCTTTTTTGCTACGCCAGGGCATCAAGCGTGAGCATGTGTGGCCGGTCGTGGTGTTGTGCGCCTTGTCAGACGCCTTGCTGATTGCCGCTGGCGTGGCGGGCCTGGGGGCCTTGGTGCAGCAGTCGCCCGGTTTGCTGCGCGCCATCACGGTGCTGGGAACCTTGTTTTTAGTGGCTTACGGTTTGTGCTCTCTGTGGGCTGCGCGCCACCCCGGCAGCCTGCAAGTCGCCGCCATCTCCGGCGGCGCGTCAACCACACCGCTGCTGCCCGTGCTGCTGCAAGCCGCTGCCTTCACGTACCTGAACCCCCATGTATACCTGGACACCGTGCTGCTGGTCGGCTCCGTGGGCGCCCAGCAAAGCCCGGCGCACCAGCCCTGGTTTGTGCTGGGCGGCACCGCAGCCAGCGTGGTGTGGTTTGTGTCGTTGGGCTACGGCGCGCGCTGGCTGGCACCGCTGTTTGCCAAGCCAGCGGCGTGGCGGGTGCTGGATGTGCTGATTGGTTTGACCATGCTGGTGTTGGCGGGGATGGTGTGGCGGCACGCGGGCTAGCCCGTATTGCGCAACCCAGCCGCAATCCCATTAATCGACAGATGAATCCCGCGCTGAACGCGCTCGTCTTGCGCATCGCCCTGCGGCCCTTCGCGGTGGCGGCGGATGAGTTCGACTTGCAGATGGTGCAGGGGGTCGATGTAGGGGAAGCGGTGGCGGATGGAGCGTTGCAGGGCGGCGTTGGTGGCCAGGCGTTGCTTGTCGCCGGTGATCTGGGCCAAGGCGTCGGCGGTGCGGTGCCATTCGGCTTCGATGGAGCTGAAGACTTTTTTGCGCAGGCGGGCGTCGGGCACCAGGTCGGCGTAGCGACTGGCCAGGGCCAGGTCGCTTTTGGCCATCACCATGTCCATATTGCTCAGCAGGGTTTTAAAAAACGGCCAGTCGCGCTGCATTTTTTGTAGCAGCTTGAGCTTGTTTTGCTTGGGCGGGAGGCCGTTTTCGCTTAAAAACTGCTCCACGGCGCTGCCAAAGCCATACCAGCCGGGCAGGGTCAGGCGGCATTGGCCCCAGCTGAAGCTCCAGGGGATGGCACGCAGGTCTTCGATTTGCTGGTTGGCTTTTCTGGAGGCGGGCCTGGAACCGATGTTCAGCTGTGCAATTTCGCGAATCGGCGTGGCGCTGAAAAAGTAGTCGGCAAAGCCAGGGGTTTCGTAGACCAGGGCGCGGTAGGCGGCCATGCTGGCTTGCGACAGTTGTGCGGCGGCTGCCAAGAAAGCGTCGGGCGCGGTTTGCGTGGGTTGGAGCAGGGTGGCTTCCAGCGTGGCAGCGACCAGGGTTTCCAGGTTGCGACGACCAATTTCGGGGTTTGCATATTTGGAGCCGATCACCTCGCCCTGTTCCGTCAGGCGAATCTGGCCGCGCACGGTGCCTGGGGGTTGCGCCAGGATGGCTTGGTAACTCGGCCCGCCGCCCCGGCCGACGGTGCCGCCACGGCCGTGAAACATGCGCAAGCGAATGCTGGGCATCGCGTCGAAAAGTTCAACCAAGGCCGTCTCAGCCCGATACAGCTCCCAATTACTGGTGAAGATGCCACCGTCTTTGTTGCTGTCGCTGTAGCCCAACATGATGTCCTGTTCGCTGTACTGCTGAGCCCCGGCCCGTTGCACCATGGCTTTGACCCCGGGCAGCGCGTAGAACTCGCCCATGATGGGGGCGGCATTGCGCAAATCCTCAATGGTTTCAAACAGCGGTACCACGATCAAATCGGCACAAGCAGTCGCGTCCAGCGTGCCGGTGAACAGTCCTACTTCTTTCTGCAGCAGCAGCACTTCCAGCAGGTCGCTCACCGCTTCGGTGTGGCTGATGATGTAGTGGCGAATCGCCTGGGCGCCATAACGTTGGCGGGCCACGCGGGCGGCTTCAAAAATCGCCAGCTCGGTTTGCGCCAGTGGGCTGTAGGTAGCGCCCATCACGCGCACAGGCCGTGCGTCGTTCAGAAGACCCAACAACACCGTGCGTTTGGCGGTTTCATCCAGGGCGGCGTAGTCGGCCTGCACGCGCGCGGTGGCCAGCAGCTCGGCGACCACAACCTCGTGTTTGTCGGAGCTTTGGCGCAAATCCAGCGTGGCCAGGTGAAAGCCAAATACTTCCACGGTGCGCAGCAGCGGCTGCAGGCGCTGCGCGATCAAGGCTTGGCCGTGGTTGGCTAATAAAGAAGCCTCAATGGTGCGCAGGTCCGCCAGCAATTCCTCAGCGGCTGCATACGGGTTTTGCGGGGGTAGCGCGTGGCGGGCGGCATCGCCACCGGTCAGCGTTTTCAAGCTGGCGGCCAGGCGGGCGTACACGCCGGTCAGCGCACGGCGATAAGGTTCGTCTTGCCGGTGTTCGTTGGCGTCGGGCGAACGACCTGCCAGTGCCAGCATTTCTGGGCTGAACGTGGTCAAGCGTGCCGATTGCGACAGCTCGCCGCCCAACAAATGCACTTCCGTCAGCAGGTGGCGCAGTGCCACCTCGGCCTGCCGCTGCAGCGCGTATTCCAGGGTTTGCGCGGTCACGTTGGGGTTGCCGTCGCGGTCGCCACCAATCCACTGGCCCATGCGCAAAAAGCTGGCTACGGGTTGGCCCGCCAACTCGCGCTCCAGGTTGGCATAGAGCTTGGGAATTTCGCGCAGAAAGGTGGCGTCGTAGTAGCTCAGCGCGTTTTCAATTTCGTCGGCCACTGTGAGCTTGGTGAAGCGCAACAAACGGGTTTGCCACAGCTGGGTCACGTGGGCGCGCAGCTGGGCCTCGTTGGCGGCCAACTCGCGCAGGGCCAGCGCGTCTTTGGGCAGACCAGGCAGCAGGCGGGCACGCAGGTCGTCGCGGGTGGTCAGCAGGAGGGCGATGCCACGCTCGGCATCCAGAATGCTCTTGCGCTGCACCTCGGTGGGGTGCGCGGTGAGCACCGGCGACACATGGGCATGGGCCAGCGTATTCGATATCGTTTGGGGTGCTATGCCGGCCCAGCGCAGGCGGGCCAGCGCTACTTCGATGCTGCCTTCCTGCGTGTCACCGGCGCGCTCGTGCAACACGCGGCGGCGGATGTGGTGGCGGTCTTCGGCCAGGTTGGCCAAGTGGCTGAAATAGGTGAAGGCACGAATCACGCTCACCGTCTGGTCGGCGCTCAAGCCCTTGAGCAGCTTGGCCAGGGCTTTTTCGGCGGCGGCATCGGCATCGCGACGGAAGGCGACTGACAGCGTGCGAATCTGCTCGACCAGCTCGTAGGCGCTTTGGCCCTCCTGCTCGGCAATCACCTCGCCCAAAATGCGGCCCAGCAGGCGAATGTCTTCGACCAGGGGGCGCTCGTTTTTCGGAACGGCGGGGATTTTGGGTGCAGGTTTTGGGTGGTCGGTCATGTTGTTATGCGGTGCTTAATTTTTGAGCAAATGCTAGCATCGACAGTCGTTGGACAGTTACAAAAAGGTTACGAAAAAGCATGGCAAATCTGGGTAATTTAGTCATCGCCACCCGCGAAAGCCGCCTGGCCCTGTGGCAGGCCGAGCATGTCAAGGCACTGCTGGCGCAACGTGGCCACAGCGTGAGTCTATTGGGCATGACGACCCTGGGCGACCAGATTCTGGATCGCTCGTTGAGCAAGGTCGGCGGCAAAGGCCTGTTCGTCAAAGAACTGGAAACCGCGCTGGCCGATGGCCGGGCCGATATTGCCGTGCATTCCCTCAAGGACGTGCCGATGGAGCTGCCCGATGGCTTCGTGCTGGCCTGCGTGATGGCGCGCGAAGACCCGCACGACGCGTTTGTGTCGCCGCAATTTGCCTCCTTGCAAGACTTACCCGCTGGCGCGGTGGTGGGCACCTCCAGCTTGCGCCGCCTGGTGCAACTGCAGGCGCTGCGGCCCGACCTGCGTGTGGAACCCCTGCGCGGCAACCTGGACACGCGTTTGCGCAAACTCGATGACGGGCTGTACCAGGCCATCGTGCTGGCAGCGGCGGGCCTGAAACGCCTGGGCTTGAGCGAGCGCATACGCTGCGTGTTTGCGCCCGAGCACATGCTGCCGTGTGCGGGGCAGGGCGCTTTGGGCATTGAAGTGCGCGAAGACCGCGCCGATTTGATTGCCGCGCTGGCACCGCTGGCCCACATGCCCACCTGGCTGGCCACAGCCGCCGAGCGCGCTGTCAGCCGCACGATGGGCGGCAGCTGCTCCATGCCGTTGGCTGCGTTTGCGGTGTGGCAGGGGGCGCAGTTGCATTTGCGGGCGGCATGGGGCGATGCGGTGGACGGCCAGGCCGCTGGCGCCTTGTTACATGCCGAGGGTCAGTCGCAGGTGACTGATCTGGCGCAAGCCGCTGCGCTGGGGGAGCGGGTGGCTATGCGTTTGCGCAACCTGATGACGGGATGACTTCGCTGCGCGTTGATGACGGCGCTGCGCGCCATGACGAACAGCCCGACTTGCACAGCAATCGCGTGCAGGGAAGTTCTTCATCTGTCATCGAAGCCGCCCAGCGGCGAAATCATTTGTCATCGACTGCGTCATGAAGATCATCGTCACCCGCCCCGAACCCGACGCGAGCCAATGGGTGTCTGCCTTGCGTGACCGGGGCCACAATACGCTGAACTTCCCATTAATTACCATCGCCCCACCGCTGGACAGAGCGGCCGTGGCGCAGGCCCGCGCGCAGTTGCATCGGTGGCAGGCCGTCATGTTTGTGAGCAGCCAGGCCGTCAGTGCCTTTTTTAAGCCAAATTGGCCTCTAGCCCTTGTAAATACTGCTCAAGCAGCTATCAATACAGGAGTAATTGTTGACATTCGTTGGTGGGCAACAGGGCCTGGAACCCGACGTGCCTTGCTGGATGCAGGTGCTTTGTCAGCGCAGATTGACGCACCGCCAGACGACGCGGCGCAATTCGATTCGGAGGCGCTGTGGCAGCGCGTGGCCCCGCAGGTGGTCCCGGGCCAACGCGTCTTGCTGGTACGCGGTGGCAACCAAGCGGGCCACCCGGACGGGCGTGACTGGCTGGCCCAGCAACTGCGCGCGCGTGGCGCCCAGGTCGACACGCTGGTGGCTTACCGACGTTGCCCACCCGCGCCTGATGCGGCGCTGCTGGCGCAGGCCGCAGCACAGCCCGCGCTGTGGTTGTTCAGCAGCTCCCAGGCGGTGGCGCACTGGCAAAGCCTGTTCGCGTCGGCCCCTGCCAGCGCATGCGCTTTAACCACCCATCCACGCATCACCCAGGCCGCGCGGGCTGCTGGTTTTGCTGTTGTTTACGAGTCACGGCCCACGCTGCCCGATGTGATCGCGGCCATAGAATCGATTGCATGAGTTCTCCGCTTGAAGCTGGTGCCACCCTGCCCGATGCCAAGGTGTCCGATGCGGCCCCTGATGGCTTGAGCACACCCGCAGTGCCCAGCCCGTCCCCAAGCCCAACGCCTAGCCCGACGACTAGCCAGACCCCGAGCGCCCCGCCCGTCGAATCCAGACCCCTGGCTGCGCGACCCAACTATCTGCTGTGGGCTTTGGCCGTTTCACTCCTGATCACCGCCATCGCCACGTTTTCACTGTGGCAAAAACTGTCCAACGTGCAGGAGCAACTGGCTCGCCAGAGCGCAGACGCGGGGGCCAACGCCATCGAGGCCCGCGCCGTGGCCAAAGAAGCCCAAGAGCTGGCCCGCGAAACCGCCGCCCGCCAGGCCGTGCAGGAGGCGCGCTTGAGCGAGGTGGCCTTGCAGCGCACGCAGCTGGAAGAGCTGATGCAGAGCCTGTCGCGCTCGCGTGATGAAAACCTGGTGGTCGACATCGAATCAGCCGTGCGCCTGGCGCAGCAACAGGCGCAACTCACCGGCAGCGTTGAGCCCCTGCTGGCCGCCCTGCGCACCGCCGACCAGCGCCTGGCCCGCGCTGCACAACCTCGGCTGACGCGTCTGCGCAATGCCATGGCGCGCGATGTCGAGCGCATCAAAACCGCCAGCGTCACCGATTTGCCTGCGCTACTGGGCAAGCTGGACGATTTGGTGCGCCAGGTCGACGAATTGCCCCTGGCCAACGCCGTGGCCCTGGCCGATGCCGCGCGGAACCGGTCGGGTGTTGTCGCCCCACCATCAGAAGAGCCACCCACCGGCTGGCGCTGGGTGCTGACGCAGGTGCAGGCCCAGTTTGTGGCCGAGGCGCGCAAGCTGGTGCGTGTCAGCCGCATCGAGCAGCCCGAGGCGGCTTTGCTGTCACCCGAGCAGTCGTTTTTCCTGCGTGAAAACCTTAAGCTGAAACTGCTGAATGCGCGCCTGGGGCTGCTGGCCCGCCAGACCGAGTCGGCCCGCTCCGATCTGGCGGCCGCCCAAGCCGCGCTCAACCGCTATTTCGACCCTGCCGCCCGCCGTACCCAGACGGCCGCCAGTCAGTTGCAACAAGCGCAAGCCCAGCTGCGCGCCGTGGAGCTGCCCCGCATCGACGAAACCCTTGCCGCGCTGACGACCGCGGCGGCTGGAAGATGAACCCCCACGCTCGTCACTGCGTGTACTTCGCTGCCCCCCGAGGGGGAGCGGCCCGCCTTGGGAGCGGCCCGGCGTCGGGCCCTACGAACCCCCACGCTTGTTTCTGCGTGTACTTCGCTGCCCCCCGAGGGGGAGCGGCCCGCTTTGGGAGCGGCCCGGCGTCGGGCCTGGGTTGCTGATGCGCGCCGCCCTGTGGTTCCTCGCCCTCTTCGGCGTCGCCGTGGCCATTGCCTTGTTTGCTGGCAACAACCAAAGCACCGTCACCCTGTTCTGGCCGCCGTGGCGGGTGGATTTGTCGTTGAACCTGGTGTTGTTATTGCTGTTCGCGCTGTTTGTGCTGGTGCATGGTGCCCTACGGGCGCTGGCTGCCTTGTTTGACCTGCCGCAACAAGCCCTGCGCTGGCGTACCCAGCAGCGCGAGCGGGCCTTGCATGTGGCGATGCTGGAGGCTTTGTCCAACTTGCTGGCGGGGCGGTTTTTGCGGGCACGCAAATCAGCCCAACTGGCCCTGGCCCAGGAGCAGACCTTGGCTGCCAGCGGCCATGCCCCAGCCAACTCGGCCCAGGTGCGCAGCCTGTCCCATTTGCTGGCCGCCGAAAGCGCTCAGGCCCTCCAAGACCGCGCCAGCCGAGACCACCACTTGCAACTGGCGCTGGCCGCTGCCGGCCCGGCTTCGGGCGGCATGCAAGAAGGGGCCTTGCTGCGGGCCGCACGTTGGGCGCTTTATGAAAACGACACCGATGCCGCGTTGGCCGCGCTCGCGCAGTTGCCGCAAGGCGCAGCGCGGCGTACGGCAGCGCTGCGCCTGAAGCTCAAGGCTACCCGGCGCGGCGGCCAGACCCAGGCGGCGCTGGAGACCGCCCGCTTGCTGGCCAAGCACCGTGCGTTCTCCATCGCTGCTGGGCAAAGCATCGTGCGTGGACTGGCGCTGGAAGCCATTGCGCAGGCCCATGACAGCGCCCAACTGCGCCGCGCGTGGGATGCGCTGGAAAGTGCCGAGCGCGCCATGCCCGAGCTGGCGATCCAGGCGGCGCGGCGGCTGATGGCGTTCGCGGAAGTGGCTGTCGATGTGCGCAGCCCGTCCCCAGGCGAGGCCAGCGGCGAGTCCACCGTGCCCCCGCTGGCCTCGCGCGCCCAGTCAGACCCCAACGCGGACTTGGCCCGCAGCTGGCTGCTGCCCGTATTCAACAGCTACGACAGCCTGTCTGACGGCCAGCGCGTGCAACTGGCCCTGGCGCTGCAAGACGGGTTTGACTCACTGGACGCCGCCTGGCTGGCCCGGCTGGAGATGGCGCAACAGAAAAACCCCCGCGAAGCCGTGCTCTTGTACCTGGCCGGCATGGCCTGCCAGCAGCGCCAGCTCTGGGGCAAGGCCCAGCAACTGCTCAGCCAGGCCAGCACGCTATTGGCAGACCCTGGCTTGCGGCGCAGCACCTGGCGGGCCCTGGCGCAATTGGCACAGCAACGCGGCGACGTGGCTGCTGTCCAGCGAGCCTACGAGCGCGCAGCCAGCGTTTGACAGGTTGTTGTGATACAGCTGCCGACGGGCTGCAAAAGCGCAACCAAAGCAAAGCTAATGAGTTGCAGAAGTAACTACCACACCACCATCTCTGACAAAAAAAGATCGCCATGCTGAATTGAAGGTCGGATAGTATTTCTTCAACTATAGTTTTTAACGATTACGAAATTAAACGATGAAAACCTACAAAGTAAAGTATGGAGATTCGCTCAGCGCAATCGCACATTTGTTGCTCGGGGATGGCAATCGGTGGCCCGAACTCGCCAAGTTAAATCGTCTAACTGATCCGAATCGGTTGCTGATTGGTCAGGTTCTTCAGATACCGCACCAGAATGCTTCGGCTACACCATCCAGTACCAAGCCTAATTTGGGCTACTCGGTTGTATTGGGAAATCAAGTCCCTGCAAGCATTGCTTTGGCGCGCGGATTTATGTTTGTGGTGTTTGAACAACTGCCAAATATTGGGGCTGACAAAATTATTAGAAAGGTTGCAGCGATACCCAAAGACTTCTCGCTAGCTCCCGTGAAACCCATGGGTGCCTTGAGTCTCGCCGAGCATGCGATGGGAAGTGCACCTGGCTCCAGCCCGTTCCTGTCTGGCAGTGCCTATCCGTTTGGCGCTCCCACAATCAATGGCAAACCACTGATACTCGATATCGCAAAAATAAAGAGTGCTGGCGGCTCTATTTATTCAATCCGGGAAGTCGTAAATGATTTAAAACGGTTTGTTGCAGAAAATCCGTCTACAAGCCAGAGAATCAGCACACTGATAAAGACAATTGAGGGTGTTGAGGGAGAGGTGCTGATCAAGATAGCGAAAACTCCCGCCGGAGCAGCTACACCGCTTTCTTCAATGCACACTGCTTACGTTCGTTCCGCGGAAGACCTTTGGCGCGCATTTCTGGCAAAGCAGATTACCCGGCCTCAACTGGAAGGTGAACTTGCAAACCTTGGAAAAACTTATTCGCAAGCGCGAATTGTGGGCAATGTTGGCAGGGGTCTCATGATTATTGGAGTATTTTTTACGGCAGTTGATCTTGGATATGCCACAAGTAGATCGATCCAACAAAACTCCCTCAAGCCGATTGGCGCTGAAACAATCCGGCAGGTCGGCGGCTGGGGTGCGGCGTTTGCGGGAGGGAAAATTGGTTTTGGTGTTGGTGCACTATTCGGAATCGAAACCGGGCCAGGTGCAATTGCCACAGGTGCAGTCGGTGCCATTGTATTTGGTGCGGCGGGGTATTTCGGTGCTGACTGGGTTGCAGATCACATTAGTCCCAACTGAAGGCTATCACCATGTTTGGCATCATTGATGCTGTTCGCCGGTTGCTGTACCGGGAACGTTTTACAGATGTTGCGCAGCCACATGACGAAGGCCCACCCGTGCCACCTTGGGTGAAATATCCCGGCAATGAGCCTTGGTGGGGTGGGTGGCGCCAAGGCTTTAGTGAGGCATGGCTAATGGAAGTTTGGTTGCCGTTTTGGAAAAAACTTTCAATTGAAGAAAAAGAGAAATATCTGCAGGAGTGGAATCCCCCAAACGAAGATTGGCGGGAATACCTTACTGTCCATTGGAAGTAATTCATTGATACTGTTATATCCGTATCAACGTCGGTCAGGCAACAAGATTGGAGAAACCACTAGTCATTGGTTGATGCGATGATTTTGATGCCGCTTTACTTTTTTGCGTCTACAAGTTGCGTATTGGTTCACTTGGCGCAGCAGCGCCGCGATGTGGTTGCTGTCCAGCGCGCGTACCAGTAAGCGGCCAGCGTTTGAAACCATCCGGGTGCCGGGTTCGTACAGTTATCAGGTGCCACCGCCTTCCCTTCTGAATTGCTCATGTATTGATAGCTGCTTGAGCAATAAATACAAGGGCTGTGACCCTAAAACGCTCTAAATACTTTACATATGTTTGCACAACGCCTTGTAACCCGCCACGCACTGGCCCTGTTCGCCGGCCTGTTCGCTACCTTGCCCACAGCTGCTTTCGCGCACGACAGTTGGCTACGCCCGACAGACGCCGCGGAGCGGGCCGACGGCGACGCGCAGGCGCTGTATTTGAGTCTGACCACCGGCAACCGCTACCCTTTGGGCGAGTTCGCTGTGGCCCCGGCCAGTCTGGTGCAGTCAGCCTGCCGCAGCGTGGAATCAGCGTCGGTGCCACTGCGCGCCCAGCGGGTGCTGCCGCGCAGCCTGTTGCTGCGGGCGCAACAGGGTCCTGGCGAGGCGGCCGCGCTGCGCAGTTGCTGGCTGGAGATCAAGGCGCATGACATTCAGATTGAGCCGCCGCTGGTGCAGGTGTACTTGAATGAAATTCGTGCGCCGCAAGCCGCGCGCGCGGCCTGGGCCACGCTGTTGGCCAGCGGCCAACCATGGCGCGAGCGCTACCGAAAATTTGCACGCATGGAGCTTGCTTTAACCAATACCGAAAGCCCTGCGCAAGTGGCTGCGTTGCGCAGACCACAAGGCCTGGGTATGGAAATCGTACCCGTGGGCAGCGCACCGCTCGCTGTGGGCCAGCCGCTGCTGTTCCAGGTGCTGCGCGACGGCAAACCTCTGCCCGATTTGTCGGTGGAGCTGGTCAGCGAGCGCAACCCGTTGGGTGTGTGGCAGCAATCCGATGCCCAAGGACATCTGCGCCACACCCTTCCGTTTGGTGGACGCTGGCTGCTGCGGGCGACGCAGCTGGAATTACCACGGATGGACGAAAAAAAACCGGCCTGGAAGAGCCGGTTTGTGACGCTGGAGTTCGAAGCTGCCAGCCGATGACGTCTGGCGTAGCTGAGGTACCGAGGGAAGCACAAGCCCCGTTCAGGCTGGGCTGAGGAGCCGGCGCGTGTCAAGCTACTTGTCGCCTCATTCATGCGGCCAACCGCTGAATATCGTTGCAACCCGAATGCGCCTTGACGACGCAGTCACGTTCGGGGTTGAGAGTGACCGCCCCAACGGGCGACCAGTTGCGTGTGTTGC
>JANOQJ010000074.1:0-1614 GCA_031414805.1 Comamonadaceae bacterium | reverse complement strand
GGGCGTCTGCTTTGCTACTACCTGCTGTTTTTTGCGGCACTGGGTCTGTTGTTGGCCATGCTGCGTATCGTCAACTCACCGTTTGGCCGCGTGCTGCAGGCGATTCGTGAGAACGAGTTTCGGGCCGAAGCCATCGGGTACCGGGTGGTGGTGTACCGCACGCTGTCGAGTATTTTGTCAGCGCTGTTCGCCTGCCTGGCCGGGGCCATGCTGGCGCTTTGGCTGCGCTACAACGGGCCCGATACGTCGCTGTCGTTTGAAATCATGATGGATGTGCTGCTGATAGTGGTGATTGGCGGCATGGGCACGATGTATGGCTCGGCCATTGGCGCAGCGCTGTTTTTGGTGGCGCAAAGTTACCTGCAAGACCTGCTGCGCCTCGGCAGCGAAGCCGCCACCCCTTTTCCATGGCTGGCTGCGTTGTTGTCGCCTGACCGCTGGCTGCTGTGGTTGGGCGTGCTGTTTGTGCTGTCGGTGTATTACTTTCCGACGGGTGTGGTGGGGCGGCTGCGGGCTGCGGCTATCAGGGATTCCTTGAAGAAATAACTGGAGACAAACATGACATTTTTAAAAACGTTGGGAACCTGCGCGCTGATGGCAGCGTCCTGGGCGGCATCTGCTGCCATTGCGCAAGAGGTGGTGATTGGCCAGGTCGCACCGCTGTCGGGCGTGCTGGCAAGTACTGGGCGCCAGATGGTGATAGGCGGACAAATCTACTTTGATGCCATCAATGCGCAAGGTGGCATCCACGGCGCAAAAATCCGGCACGAAGTGGTGGATGACGGCTACAAAGTCGCCGAGACGGTGCGCCTGACGCGCGAAATGCTGGCCCGTCCCGAGGTGGTGGCCTTGTTTGGTTTTGCAGGTACGGCCAACGTGACGCAGTTGTTGACCGATGGTGTGCTGGATGCAGGTGGCGCTGCGCTGGTGGCACCTTACACCGGTGGCGAGTCGCTTCGCAACCCGTTCAACCCGTGGATTTTTCATGTGCGCGCCGGCTATGCCGACGAGGCTGAGCACATGGTGCAGCAGTTGACGACGCTGGGCATGAACCGTATCGCTGTGATGTATCAGGACGATGGTTTTGGCAAAGCCGGCTTGCTGGGTGTGACCAACGCACTGGCCAAACGCAGTCTGACGCTGGCCGTTGCTGCGGGCTACGAGCGCAACACCGACAAGGTTGAAGATGCGGTCAAAAAAATCAAGGCTTCTGATGCGCAGGCCATCATCATGGTGTCTGTCAACAAATCCACAGCGGCCTTCATGAAACTCTACCGCGAGAGCGGCGGAGGTGCCCAGATGTACAACATTTCAGTGGTAGACCCGGCCGAGCTGGTCAAACTAGCCGGGCTGAAGAACGCCCATGGTCTGGGTATCAGCCAGGTGGTTCCTTACCCTTACATGCCAAATATTCCGGTTGTGCGTGAGTACCAAACATTGCTCAAAAAATACGCGCCGAAGGAGCTGATCAACTACACCAGCTTTGAAGAGTTTGTGGGCGCGAAGGTGCTGGTTGAGGCCTTGCGCCGCGCCGGACCCAACCCGACGCGGGCGAAGGTTGTCAAGGCGCTGGAGTCGATGGGCAACTACGACACCGGCGGCATTACTGTCAGC
>JANOQJ010000073.1:0-82499 GCA_031414805.1 Comamonadaceae bacterium | reverse complement strand
TCAGCTCCATGATGCTTCTGCTGCCCAAATTTTTGGCTGGGTATTCGGGCAAGATGGTCGATACGTTCGGCTACAGCACTTTTTTTAACGCCACGGCGTTGATGGGTGTGCCGGTGCTGGCGCTGGTTTGGCTGGCGTCTCGGGGGCAAAACACGATTGAACAAAGAGATCAAGGAGGGCAGGAGTAAGAAAGGAGAAAAAGCAAGGCGTTTTTATCTTCCTCCTTGAGCTCCTTGAGCTCCTTGTGAAAAAGCTTTTACCCCATCTTTACCCAAGCGACAAACCCGCTTGCCCCAACTGAAGGAGGATGCGCATATGACCCAACAGCATTTGCTAATGATTGAAGACGATGCGCGCCTGGCTGCCATGGTGGGTGAGTACCTGGGCCAGGCGGGCTATGGTTTTACCCACGCGCTTGACGGCGCAAGCGGCTTGGCTGAGCTGCACACTTCCCCGCCTGACTTGGTGATTCTGGATTTGATGCTGCCCGACATGGACGGCCTGGAAGTGTGCCGCCGCATCAAGGCCAGCGGCACGGCAGCGGCGGTGCTGATGCTCACCGCCAAGGGCGACCCGATGGACCGCATTGTGGGCCTGGAGATTGGCGCGGATGACTACTTGCCCAAACCGTTTGAGCCGCGCGAATTGCTGGCCAGAGTGCGCGCTGTGTTGCGCCGCGGCAGCGAAGCGGCAGCCAACAGCGGCGGTGCTGCGCAAAAAGCCCTGCATTTCGGGTCGCTCGAAATTGACCGCGATGCGCGCACCGTGCGTGTGGCGGGCGACCTGCGTGAACTCACGTCTTACCAGTTTGATTTGCTGGCCGCGCTGGCCGAGCGCGCGGGCCGGGTGCTGACACGCGACCAGATCATGGAGGCCGTTCGCGGGCGCGAGCTGGAAGCGTTTGACCGGTCAATTGACGTGCACATGGGCCGCATTCGCGCGGTGATTGAGCTGGATGCGAAGAACCCTAAACGCATCCTGACCGTGCGTGGCGTGGGGTATGTGTTTGCCAAGCAGCAAGACTGATGTGCGGGTTCTGCGTCATTCCCGCGTAGGCGGGAATCCAGCGGTGGATCGTCACGATCCATTTCACCGCCGTAGACCTCGCGCCTGGATTCCCGCCTGCGCGGGAATGACGAATCCATGACCGCCCGCCGCTGGGGCATCCCCCTGTATCTACGCATCTGGCTGGCCGTGGTGGCTGCCGTGCTGGTGGTGTCGCTCGCGTTTGGCTACCTGTGGCGCATCAGCGCGCAAGAGGTGCCCGAACGCGACGTGGTGCTGCGCAACGAAGACGGTGAGGTGCTGGGTCAGGCCCGCGTGCGCCCCAGCCGCATCCCCGGCCAGGGCGTGGAGTTTCGCGTGCCCATGAAAGACGGCAGCGTGCTGAGCATCCAAATCCCGCCACGCCCACGTCAGCTGGGAGAACCGGTACCTGCCCGCCCCTGGCTGCGTGGCCAGAACGGTTTTTTCTGGCTGCTGGCAGCTGTGGCCATGGCCGTGGCCGTGGGCACCTACCCGGTGGTGCGCCACCTGACGCGTCGGCTGGAAAACCTGCGCAAGGGTGTGGAGCGTTTGGGGGGTGGGGACCTGAGCGCGCGGGTCAACGAAGAGGGCTCCGACGAAGTGGCCTTTCTGGCGCGTCGTTTCAACGAGGCGGCGCAGCAGGTGCAGGCCCTGGTGCAGTCGCACAAATCGCTGCTGGCCAATGCCTCGCACGAGTTGCGCTCTCCGCTGGCGCGCATCCGCATGGCGCTGGAGCTGTCGGGGCCTGTTGCCAACCCGCTGCTGGCTGACGAACTCAAGCGCAACATCGCCGAGCTGGACTTGCTGATCGACGAAATTTTGCTGGCCAGCCGCCTGGATGCGCACGAAGCCGAGGTGGGCACCGTGGAGGCGGTGGACTGGGTGGGTCTGGCAGCCGAAGAGTGCGCGCGGGTCGACGCCGAGCTGGTGGTGCAAGCGGCTGTGGACGGCGTGGCCAGCGAAGACGACATTGCCCGCCAGCTGGTGTCCCAGGGCATTCCCAAGCTGCTGCGCCGCGCCGTGCGCAATCTGCTGGAAAACGCCCGGCGGCACAGCGGCAAGTCGGATTCGGCAGGCCAGGACGGCCCCCGCAACATCACCGTGAACCTGCAATACCAGGCTGCACAAGCCAGGCAACCCGCCTGCGTGGTGCTGTCGGTCTCAGACAAAGGCCCCGGCGTGCCTGCCAGTGAGCGCGAGCGCATCTTCCAGCCGTTTTACCGCCTGCCCGGCGCCAGCGAGCGCGATGGCGGCGTCGGCCTGGGCCTCGCTCTGGTCAAGTCCATCGTGCAGCGCCACCAGGGCAGCGTGCACTGTGAAGCCAACCCCGGCGGCGGTGCCAGATTTGTCTTGCGCATGCCAGTAGCGTGAGGCGTTCACTTCTGTTTAGCTATAAATAACATAGCTGCTTGAGCAGTATCCACAAGGGCTAGAAGCCGATTAGGCATCTATTTGACGTGTTTGAGCCCTCAAGCCCCTCGCGACGCCGCCAGCTGCGCACTGGCCCGTGCGGCCAGCGCTACATCGTGCGCCGTCTGCGGCAACCAGGGCTGAACCGGCTGCGGCTTGCCCTGATCGTCAATTGACACAAACACAATCAAACACTCAGTGGTGATATTCATGCTGCCGTCCTTCATGTCGCCACTGCGCACCTGCACCGCAATGTTCATGCTGGTCGTGCCCGTGAAAGCCAGCTGCGCCTGCACCTCCACGATGTGGCCAATGAGGATGGGTCGGTGAAAGCGAATGCCGCCCACATAGACCGTGACACAGTAGCGCTTGGACCAGCTGGTCGCACACGCGTAACCCGCCTCGTCAATCCACTTCATCACCGTGCCGCCATGCACCTTGCCTCCAAAGTTCACCGTGCTGGGCTCGGCAAGAAATCGAAGGGTGATGTTGGACATGGGAAATGAGGCCGGGTGAGTTTCAGAGGCTGAAATTGTGGTCCCGCATGGCCACGTTTCGGCGGTGCGCTCAGAAGTAGGTCAAAACATGTAAATAAAGCACAGAAATCGGTGCGTCGGTCGCGGCTATTTCCGGCACATTCGTGTTGTTGCTGTCACCGCGCCAAGTCAAAAACCAAATTAATAGCAAACCATTTTTCTAGGTCTCCCAACGACGTCCTCTCCTGTGAGGACTTTCACAGCCACCGCAAGGTGGCTGTTTTTTTGGGCAGCGGTTTTCTAGTATGGATGTGTCGCAGGCATGCTTTTGCGAGTCAAAAGACCCGATAACCCTTGCAAATACTGCTCAAGCAGCTATACAAAACATAGCAATCAAGGTGCGTTGCTATCCAGCATTTGCCCATCGACGTAATACCAGCGCCCCGCCTCCTGCACGAAGCGGCTGGTCTCGTGCAGTTGCCCGGCTTTGCCGTTGTCTTTGAAGCGGGCCACAAACTCCACCACGCCAGCATCCGCGCTGGCCTGGGCCGCCAACACCTGCAAGCCCAGCCACTTGATCGGCGCCAATTCCAGGTCGCCCGGCGCGGTGCTCGGGTGCCAGGTGGCCAGCAGATAGTCCAGCAGGCCCAGGGCGTAAGCGCTGTAGCGCGAGCGCATCAGGGCTTCGGGTGTGGGGGCGAACGGGCCAGGTTGCAAGCCGTGGTGAAAGGGGCTGCAACAAGCGGCGTAATCCATATCGCCGCCTTCCTGCACGCGGCATGGGCAGGCGGCGGTGGGGTTGTGACGCAGTTTTTTCATGTGGGTGTGAAGTCTTTCACCAGCTTGGCGAGCTCGCGCTTGCCTTTGGCGTTCTGCGCGCGCCAGGCTTTGCGGGCGGAGTCGATGAAGCGGTCTTCGGCGGCATCGGGCAGGGGGGCGCTGTCGTGCACTTCGTCCAACCAGCCAACCGCTTTGCCGCCGTGGTGCTCCAGCTGGCGGGCCAGTTTGTCGCCCACGGGCCGGGCCGATTTGACCTGGCTCCACAGGCTGGGGGAGATTTGTACTTTGGCAGCAAAGTTTTGCTCCAGCCCTTTGGGTGGCAAACCATGCGCCACGGCAGCAGCCACAAATTCCTGAAACAGCACCAGCGCATTGTTTCGGCGGGTCACGGTCAGGTTGGCTTCGCCGACGGGCTCTGGGTCGGGTGTGTCGATGGAATGCAACAGCGATCTCTTTTTCTTGAAAAATGGTTGACGCCAGTGTAAAGACTTTTTACATTGCATCCATCGCTCAAGTTTTCAGCCCAACGTACACATCGATTCAAGGACATATCGTGATAACCCGCAACGCCCTCGCCAACCAAAACCTAGCTGCCAGCAACAGCGGCAGTGGGTTTGGCGTTGCCCTTTCGGGGCTGTCGCAGGCGCTGTCACCCGCTTATTGGGACATTGCAAAACCCTGCGTCCACATGTCGTTTGACGCGCATGAGGACACACCACGAATGAACTACCTGGTCGGAGGTAGCGCCTAGCGCGCACACCTTCTTCACCTCTTACCCAAGAGGCCCAGGTTCCACAAGAACCTGGGCCTTTTTGTTTTTCCCGCAGCCATCGTGCTGCTAGCCACCCCGGTGGTACCGCTCTTTAACAACTTGCCGCGAGGGGTTCATAGGCCAATGCCAAAGAACCGATTCGCAAGAAATGGGCACCCGCTTGATGACAAGCGTGCGCCCCACTTCGGGTGTGCCCATGCACCACCGCCTGACACAAAACCGAGGCTTCGGCCAGGCGGAATGTGCAAGGGGTCGCAACCCTTGTGCAGCGAGAACGCCCGCGTGGCCCCGGCCACCGCTCGCGCATGGACACAGCCGAAGTGAAAAAACCCCGCGTGCGCTTGGGTGTGGCCGTAGCTCAACGGTCGAGCCGCGGATTGTGATTCCGCTGATGCCAGTTCGACTCTGGCCGGTCACCCCCAAGCGCATGCAGACCTCAACGCAACCGCGCATTAACTATACGAAAGGACAGCGCCATGCACACATTGAAAACCAACGCTATTGCAAGCTGGCTGGCGCAAACCCTTGCGCATGCACTGGCCCGGTTGCGCGCGCGCATGCACACCGTTCGCCCTGAGGTATCGAAGGGCTCGCAAGGGCTTCGATACCTCAGCCCGAACGGAAATTTAAAAACTCTTCTGGCCACCCACCAAGCCGATCTGCGCGACCTCGATCAACGGGTGCGCGAAATTGGTGAGTGGTAGTTCAAACAAACCATCTATCAGGAGAACCCCATGAAATACACCCCCGAAACCCAAGCCTGCTTTCGAGACCCCCGAGTCCATGAGCAAGCGCAGGCGTGGCTTCCCATCTGAAACACAGGTCGGCAAAGGTCTGCGAGTCGTCCATGGCGACAAATACCTGGCCGAAAAATTAGGCCGCAACGAGCCCTGCCCCTGCCGGTCTGGCCGCCGGTTTCAAGCTGTGTTGCCTGCAAACCGGCAGGCATGACGGCGGCGAGCGCAACGACTATTTCCGCGACTGACAGCTCGCTAAACCATTGCCCAGAAAGGAGGGCGAACCATGCAATCTGTACATCACCACGTCCTTCAACTGGACATTCAAGGCACGCCGCAAGCCTGGATCACGCTGGAGCAGGCCACTACGCACATCGCGTCGGGCTCTGTGGCGTGGATGGATGGCGACAGCCCGCTGGCCACGTTGCGCGGCGGCTGGAACGTGCCGCTGGGCCGTGCTTCACGCATTGAGGTCTACCCCATCCTGGCACTGACGGGCGCTTCACGCATCAACCTGTTTGATGTGGCGCCAGCCCTGACCAAGCAAAAGCTGCTGCGCCGTGACCGCTTCACCTGCGCCTACTGCGGCCAGCGCTTTCTGGAGCGTGACCTGCAGTGCGAGCACATCGTGCCGCAGTCACGCGGTGGCCCCGCCAGCTGGATGAACCTGGTGGCCGCTTGCAGTCTGTGCAACGGAGCCAAAGCCGCCCGCACGCCTGAAGAAGCACGCATGCCGCTGCTGTACCTGCCATACGTGCCCAGCCGCTTCGAAGCGTTTTTGCTGGAAGGCCGAAGCATCCGCGCCGACGTACACGAGTGGCTGGCAGCGCGCCTGCCCAAAGGGTCGCGCCTGGCGTGAACCCGTCATCCCCGCGCAGGCGGGGATCCAGGCGCGAGGACGGCGAGGCCAAAAGCTTCTGATGTCCTCAGAGGTGGATTCCCGCCTGCGCGGGAATGACAAAAACAATACAAGGAACCAACATGGAAACACAACACATAGAACAAGCCGTACCCGGCGGCGTGCCCATCAAGATGTGGACGCGCGGCGTGCCGGTGGACAACGACGCGCGCCGTCAACTCACCAACGCCGCCCGCCTGCCCATCGTCTTCAGCCACATTGCGGCCATGCCCGATGTTCACTTTGGCATCGGTGCCACCGTGGGCTCGGTCATCCCCACCATCAAAGCCATCATTCCGGCAGCGGTGGGCGTGGACATTGGCTGCGGAATGATGGCCTGTAAAACCACGCTGACGGCGAACGATCTGCCTGACAACCTGGCGCCTTTGCGTGCCGCCATCGAGCGCACCGTGCCCCACGGCCGCGCGCCTGGCGCACGTGACCCTGGTGCCTGGCAAAAGGTGCCCGGTGCGGTGAACACCGCCTGGGCGCAGCTGGAGCCTGAGTTCGAAGAAATCTGCCGCAGCTACCCCAAACTGGCCAAAACCAACCACCGCACCCACCTGGTCACGCTGGGCAGCGGCAACCATTTTGTGGAGGTGTGTCTGGACGAAGCGGGCAGTGTGTGGTTCATGCTGCACTCCGGCTCGCGCGGCGTGGGCAATGCCATCGGCACCATGTTTATCGAGCTGGCCAAGCAGGACGCGATGCGCAACAACGTCAACCTGCCGGACCGCGACCTGGCCTACTTTGAAGAAGGTGCGCGCTACTTTGGTGACTATGTGCAGGCGGTGGGATGGGCGCAAAAGTTTGCCCGCGCCAACCGCGAGGTGATGATGCGCCGCCTGATTGAAACGGTGAAAACCGTGATTCACAAAAGCTTTCAAAGCAACATCGAAGCGGTGAACTGCCACCACAACTATGTACAAAAGGAAGTGCACTTCGGCCAGGAGGTCTACCTCACCCGCAAAGGTGCGGTCAGCGCCCAGGCGGGCGAGCTGGGCATCATTCCCGGCAGCATGGGCGCGCGCAGTTTCATCGTGCGGGGCAAGGGCAACCCGCAAAGCTTTAACAGCTGCTCACACGGCGCAGGCCGTGTGTTCAGCCGCACCGAAGCCAAGCAGCGCTTCACCCTTGCCGACCACCGCGCCGCGACCGAAGGCGTGGAATGCCGCAAAGACAAAGACGTGATGGACGAAACCCCCGGTGCCTACAAAGACATCGGCGCGGTGATGGCCGCCCAAAGCGATTTGGTGGAGGTGGTGCACACGCTCAAACAGGTGGTGTGCGTGAAAGGGTAGCGAAATTCACTATCAAAATAGTAGCTGCTTGAGCATATCTTGCTTGGGCTGGAGGCACTATTGATACTAAAACCGTGCCGTGGCCCGATAAATTGATAAGCCCGGCACCAAGAAATCTTCCGCAAGCATGCGTTTGCTCACAGCCTGGGGTTTCCACACCCCGGCGGTGCCGCAGACGCAACTGTTTGTGCAGATTTCACCTAGGTTGAGGTGTTTTTGACTACTCAGAAAAGCCTCACGCCCCCGCGTCGAACTGACGCTCGTTTTTCCCTTTGATCGGCGCGTAAAACGCCTTGATAGTCAGCATGTCTTTCTCAACGTCGCCAGTAGGCAGAAACACTGGCCCCAACCCCGCGCGTTTGGTACCGTAATCCACGTAGGCCAGCACGATGGGCACCTGGGCTTGCGCGGCGATGAAATAAAAACCGGTTTTCCACTCGCGTACCTTGCTCCGCGTGCCTTCGGGGGGCACGACCAGTTGCACCGGGCCGTTGACAGCCAGGATGGCCAGGGCCGACGAGGTCACCAGGTTGTTGGTGCGCTCGCGGTTCACCGCAATACCGCCCAGCCAACGCATCAGCGGGCCCCACGGTGCTTTGAACAACGAGGCCTTGCCCATCCAGTGAATGTTCAGGCGCAGCACAAAGGCCACGATCAGGGTGAACAGCAGGTCCCAGTTGCTGGTGTGGGGCGCAGCAATCAACACGCTTTTACGCGCATGCTCGGGGAGCGCACCCTCTACCTTCCAGCCCGAAAGCTTCAGATACACAAGGGCTGCCCAGCGCAGCAGGGTGTTGACGATGGGTGTGTCAAAAATGGTGTGGTGCATGCGTCTGACTTTAACGGCTGCGCCAGGCTTGGGTGCTTCGATTGGCCCAAGCGCCCAAGGCCATAAACAGCACGGTGGCGACTGCGCAGACAGCGGTGATCAGCACCGCCATGGCCGCAGCGGCGCCCATTTCACCAGCTTCGTCCAGGTTCAGGATGGCAATCGATGCGAGCTTGGTTTCGGGGGAGTACAGAAAAACCACAGCGGAAATGGTGGTCATGGCGTTGATGAAAAAGTAGCGCGCCATGTCGATCAAGGCGGGCGTACAGATTGGCAATGTCACCCGCCAGAAGGTTTTGTAAAACGGCACTTTGAGCGACGCGCCCACGTTCTCGAATTCCGGGTCCAGCGCTTTCAGTGCCGTGACAGCCGTGAGGTGGCCGGTGGTATAGAAGTGCAC
Source organism: Comamonadaceae bacterium (assembly GCA_031414805.1). GTDB lineage: Bacteria > Pseudomonadota > Gammaproteobacteria > Burkholderiales > Burkholderiaceae_C > JAAFIW01. Next base: position 73,870 of record JANOQJ010000073.1, on the reverse strand, counting down.
CACCGTGCACACAATGAGCAGCGCCATCGTGTGGTAAAGCCCGCCCAGGGGGTTGGCCGGGTGGTTGAAGAAGAAGATGTAGCCCAGGCCGAGCACCAGTCCCGGCACGGCCATGGGCAGCATGGCCAACAGACGCACGGCAGCCCGCAACCCATTCATTCCTTTGGTTTTTTCGAGCAGGTAGGCGGTACTAAACACCAGCGCTGTCCCCAGCACAGCTGTGCCAGCAGCCAATTGCAGACTGTTGACAAACCCGCTGCCCACCTGCGCATCCACCAGGCCCATGGTGTAGTGGCGAAAGCTGGGGGCCAGGTTGTAGGGCCAGAAGCTGGCCAACGAGGCAAACACCGCCATACCCAGCATGGCCAGCATGAGCAGGGCGATAGCGCAGCAGTACAGCGTGCAAGCCGCATCTCGGCCCGGCGACGGGATCACTTGCAGCGCGACCGCGCGTGCGCCCAACAGGGCGCTCTGGCGGCGGCTGACGTGTTTATCCACCACAAAGCTCAGCACGGCTGGGGTCAGCAAGAGGATGGCCACCACGGCACCGCGCGCAAAGTCCTGCTGGCCGATGACCAGCTTGAACACATCGGTCGCAAGCATGTTGAAGTTGCCACCAATCACCTTGGGAATACCAAAGTCAGTGATCACCAGCGTAAAGCTGACCATCGCCGCCGAGATCAATCCGTATTGCGCGCCGGGCAAGGTGATGGTGAAAAACTTGCGCCGGGCGCTGGTGCCCAGCGCGTCAGCGGCTTCGTACAGCCGCGCATCGGCCAGGCTGAGGGCGGTCACCAGAATCATCAGCACATGCGGGAACACCGCAAAGCACTGCGCCAGCACGATGCCGGGCGCGCCGTAAATTTGATCAATTCCCACTGCCTGCATCCAGCCTTTGAGCACGCCCTGGTTGCCAAACCAGTAGATCAGCGATATGGCGGCCAACAGCGACGGCGCCAACAGCGGAATCAGGCTGATGCCACGAAACAGATTTTTGAACGGCATGCAGCTGCGCGTCAGCGCAAACGCAAAACCAAAGGCCAGAGGTACGGTGATGGCGGTCACCAGTGCGGCTACCCACAAGCTGTTGAACAGACTGTCCAGCAACGCCGGGGTTTGCGCGTAGGCGATGAAATTGGCGATGCCGACGAAGCGGCCATCGTTGTCGGCCACTGCGCGGATCAAGATAGCCAGTAAAGGCAAGGCCAGAAACGCTATTAAAATTATAGCTGTTCCAGCAAGTAATACAAGGGCTTGCGGCTGTTTTGGCTTGAAAGTTGCGGGTTTTGCGGCCGGAAAGGTGGACTTGCTCCTTCCCGCCTTTGGGGGAAGGTTGGGATGGGGGCTTGCGTCGTGCGTCATGCGGGAGCACATGCGCGACCGACCACGCGGTTGACCGGCCGCCTCACGCACTGCCCCCATCCCTGCCTTCCCCCAGCGGGGGAAGGGGTGAAGCCCGTAGTGAACCCGGCCATCAAAACACCCGCACGCGCTCAGCCAAAAGCTGCAGCCGAAGCGCACCACCCACCGCCACGCCCCGCTGCGCCAATTCATGCATCGCCACGCTCACGCGCACCGCCCTGGGCAGCGCGGGGCTGCGTACCTGCACGTGGCAATAGGCACCCAGGAATTCAATCTTTTCTACCGTGGCGTCAAACGCCAGCGCGTCGCCAAGTGCGAGCACCACGTCTTCGGGCCTCACGTACGCCTGTGCCTCCCGGTCCGCGCCTGCATGCGCCATGGCGAGCTGCCCCAGGTGAAGCTGCCCGCCCAGTACTCGCGCGGGCAACACGTTCACCGCACCCACAAAGTCGGCCACAAACGCGGTGGCGGGTTCGCGGTATACCTCTAGCGGCGTGCCCACTTGCTCAATCACGCCGTGGTTCATCACCACGATGCGGTCGGCCATGCTCAGGGCCTCTTCCTGGTCGTGCGTGACCAGAATGGTGGTGACGCCCAGGCGCTTTTGCAGTTCGCGGATCTCCTGGCGCAGGCGCACGCGCACCACCGCATCGAGTGCCGACAAGGGCTCGTCCAGCAACAACAAGCCCGGCGAGGTAGCCAGCGCGCGCGCCAGGGCAATGCGCTGTTGCTGGCCGCCGGAGAGCTGTGCGGGGTACTTGCCCTCGCTGCCAGGCAGGCCCACCAGCGCCAGTAATTCCGTAACCCTCTGCCCAATGGCTTCGCGCCGGGTTTTGCGGTTCACCAGGCCATACGCCACGTTGGTGGCCACGTTCAGGTTGGGGAACAGCGCGTAGCTTTGAAACACGATGCCGTAGTCGCGCTGTGCTGGTGGCACGTGGGAAATGTCGCGCTGGGCCTGAAAAATAGAGCCCGAGGTCTGGGGCTCCAGCCCGGCAATGATGCGCAGCAAGGTGGTTTTGCCACAGCCCGAGGGGCCCAAAAAACACACCTGTTCGCCGGTGGCGATCTGCAAGTCGATTGACTTCAGCGCTGTGAAGCTACCGAACGATTTGCTGATTTGCTGTAGGTCGAGAAAGGGTGTTGGCATGTGGCTGAAAGCAGTGTTGGAGCAAAACGGTTGAACGCAAAGGGCGCAAATCAGCAGCTAAAACTATCGCTTTTCCGACTTGCCGTTGTAGCGCTTGGTCCACTCAGCCAGCACACGTTCGCGGCTGGCGGCCGTAGCGGCGAAGTCCATCTTCACCAGGCGGGATTCGTAGTCGGCGGGAATGTTGGGCAGCGGCGCGGCCACGCCGGGCTGGGCGGTGATGGCGAAGTTTTTGCCGTACAAAATCATCGCGTCTTTGCTGCTGGCCCAGTCGGCCAGCTTCTTGGCAGCCGCCAGGTTTTTGGTGCCTTTGTGAATGGCAAAGGCTTCCAGGTCCCAGCCCAGCCCTTCTTTGGGGAACACCAGGTCAATTGGCGCGCCCTTGGCTTTGTTGGCATTGGCGCGGTATTCAAACGAAATGCCCACCACGTACTCGCCAGCGGCGGCCATGTTGCATGGCTTGGAGCCACTGTGGGTGTACTGGCCGATGTTTTCGTGCAACGCGTCCATGTATTTCCAGCCACCGCCCGCGCCGTTGTTGTCGCCCCACAGGGTGAGCCAGGCCGTCACGTCAAAAAAGCCGGTGCCGCTGGAGGCCGGGTTGGGCATCACCACCTGGCCTTTGTAGACCGGCTTGGTCAGGTCTTTCCAGGTTTCGGGTCTGGGGATATTTTTCTTCTGCGCTTCCACCGTGTTGAAGCAAATCGTGGCGCCCCACACGTCCATACCAAACCAGGCCGGTACTTTCTTGGGGTCGCGGTACTTCATCATGATCGCGTCCAGGTTCAGCGGCGCATAAGGCTCCAACATGCCTTTGCTGTCCATCAGCGCCAGGCTGGAGGCGGCAACGCCCATCACCACATCGGCCTGTGGGTTGTTGGCCTCGGCCAGCAGTTTGGCGGTGACCACGCCCGTGGAGTCGCGCACCCACTTGATCTCCACATTGGGCTCGACCTTGTTGAAGGCTTCCTGGTAAGCCTTGAGCTGGTCAGTCTCCAGCGCGGTGTACACCAGCAGCTGGGTTTTCTGCGCCAGCGCAAGGCTTGAAAAGCTGCTGGCTACAGCGAGTGTGCTGAACAGCACCGCCGTTTTGATTTTGTTGAATAAACGCATGACTGGCTCCGTCCGGGGGTTGATCAAAGCAGTCGATGGTCGGCACCGACGGTGACGTTCTGATGACTTTTTGTGAACAAATCACGAAAATAACGGTATACACCGTTTTACAAAAACGATTGTTTAGTGCAAACTGTCGACAATCTACACACCTCAAGGCACACTTCACACCATGGCTAAAGACACCTTATCGAAAGACGGCCCGGCAACGGTTTCCATGCTCAAAGGCAGCTCGCTGACCTCGGTGGTTCAGCAGGAGCTGGAGCGCTCCATCCTCACGGGGGAGTTCGCACCCGGCACCAAGTTGGTGGAGTCCATGCTGGCCAACAAACTGGGGGTTTCGCGCGGCCCGGTGCGTGAAGCGTTTCGCATGCTGGAAGAGGCGGGCCTGGTGGTCAACGAGAAAAACCGGGGCGTGTTCGTGCGCGACCTGCCAATTGAAGATGCGCTGGAAATCTACGAGTTGCGCGCCCACATGGAACAAGCCGTGGGGCGTCGTTTGGCCGTCACCATTACCCGCGAGCAAATGAAAGAAGTGCGCTGGATGGTCGACAGCATGGAGCGCAGCGCCAAGCTGCAGGACCGCTCGGTTTATCACCTGCTGAACCTGCAGTTTCATGAGCACCTGGTAGACATGGCGGGCAACCGCCGCTTAAGCGCTTTGCACCGCAAGCTCACCGCCGAGCTGGCCCTGTTTCGCCGCATCAATCTGGACGCAGGGGGCGCGATGCCCTTGTCCAACACCGAGCACCGCAGCATCGTCAAAGCCATTGCGGCCGGTGATGCAGACGCCGCTGGAAAAGCTTTGTATGACCACGTGATGGAAAGCCGGGACCGCTCGGTTGCCAGCGCTGCGCGCCGCTTGGCCGCAGTGCAGGCGGCTTCTGGCGACCTGGGCTCCTCGCCGACGGCAACTGACGCCAAACCGCTCGGCCGCAAGGCAGCCACCAAGAAGGTTGCCGCCAATATTCTGGCCCGCGCCCGGCCAGCAGCCAAACCCGATGTAGCGCACACCCTTGCCAAGGCAGCAAAGGCCAAAGCTGTCAAAACACCCATTCAATCCGCCGCAGCCAAGACGCCCGCCGTCAAGCCCGCACGCCAGCGCAAGGCCAGCCGTGCAGCCGCCTGATCTCACCGTCAACCAACGTACCTACGCCCTGCCCCGCCGGCCCACCGTGGTGGTGTGTGTAGATGGTTGCGAGCCCGACTACCTGGCCCAGGCGGTAGCCGGTGGTCATATGCCTTGGCTCAAGCGGGTGCTAGCCGAGGGCAGTTCGCACATCGCACATTGCGTGGTGCCCAGCTTCACCAATCCCAACAACGTTTCCATCGTCACCGGTGTGCCCCCCAGCATGCACGGCATTTGTGGCAACTACCTGCTGGACCCCGAAACGGGTGCAGAAGTGCTGATGAACGACCCCAAGTGGTTGCGCACGCCCACCTTGCTGGCAGCGCTGGCCGATGCGGGCCAGAAGGTGGCCGTGGTCACCGCCAAAGACAAGCTACGCCGCCTGTTGGGCCACTGCCTGAAGGGCATCTGTTTCTCCGCTGAAAAGGCTGATGAAGCTGCCCTGGACACGCATGGTGTTGCCGACGTGCTGGCCATGGTTGGCCAGCCGCTGCCCAGCGTGTACAGCGGGGCCTTGAGCGAGTTTGTGTTTGCGGCAGGCGTGCGCCTGATGGAACAACTCCGCCCGGACGTGATGTACCTGTCCACCTCCGACTACGTGCAACACAAACACGCGCCCGGCACACAAGGTGCCAATGCGCACTACCAAATGATGGATGGCTACTGGGCGCAGCTCGACGCGCTGGGCTGCGTGATCGCCATCACCGCCGACCACGGCATGAACGCCAAAGCCGCCATGGACGGTAGCCCCCAGGTGCTGTATTTGCAAGACTGGCTGGATGCGCGCTACGGCGCAGGCAACACCCGTGTGATCTTGCCGATCACCGACCCGTATGTGGTGCACCACGGTGCGCTGGGCTCGTTTGCTACTGTTTATATAGCTGCTCCAGCAGATTTGACAAGGGCTATGGGCGATTTGAGTCAACATCATGATCTGGAGATGGTGTTGCCCCGCAATGCGGCCGCCCAGCGTTTTGAGCTGCCAGCCGACCGCATTGGCGACATCGTGTGTGTAGCCGAGCGCTCCACCGTGATTGGCACCAGCGCCGCACGGCACGACCTGTCGGCACTCACCGTGCCCTTGCGTTCGCACGGTGGCCTGAGCGAGCAGCGCGTGCCCTTGATCGTCAACCGTCCATTGCCTACGCTCGAAGGCACGCGGCAGCTGCGCAACTTTGATGCGTTTGATCTGGCCCTGAATCACGCGCAGGTGTAAGTACGGCATGAGCACGGCATGAGCATCCAGCAATACATCCGCGACCACCGGCTGGACGCCATGCGCATGGCAGGCCAGCCGGTCGCGGCCAGCGGGCAAACCATCGCCGTGCACAACCCCTTCACGGGCGAGCTGCTGGGCAGCGTGCCGCAGGCCACGGTCGCGCAGGTTCGCCAGGCGTTTGCCACCGCCCAGGCCTGCCAGCTCACGCTCACCCGCTACGAACGCGCCGCCATCCTGAACCGTGCTGCCGACAGCGTGGTGCAGCGGCGAGACGAGATTGCAAATCTCATCACCGCCGAATCGGGCCTGTGCCTCAAAGACGCGCTGTATGAAACCGGCCGCGTAGCCGACGTGCTGCGTTTCGGTGCGCAAGAGGCCTTGCGCGACGATGGGCAACAGTTCAGCGCCGACACCACGCCAGCCGGCAAGAAGCGCCGCGTGTTCACCCAGCGCGCGCCGCTGCTGGGCGTGGTCAGCGCCATCACGCCGTTTAACCACCCGATGAACCAGGTGGCGCACAAGGTGGTGCCCGCAGTGGCCACCAACAACCGGGTGGTGCTCAAACCATCTGAAAAAGTGCCGTTCTCGGCCATTCTGTTTGCCGACATCCTGTACGCCGCTGGCCTGCCACCCGAGGCGCTAAGCATCGTCACCGGCGACCCGCGCGAGATGGGCCAGGAGCTACTCACCAACCCGCACGCCGACCTGGTGACGTTCACCGGCGGCGTGGCCATTGGCAAACACATTGCGGCCACCGCTGGCTACCGCCGCCTGGTGCTGGAATTGGGCGGTAACGACCCCCTCATCGTGATGGACGACGCCGACATCGATGAAGCCGCCACCCTGGCCGTGCAAGGCTCTTACAAAAACTCGGGCCAGCGCTGTACCGCCGTCAAGCGCCTCCTGGTGCACAAGGCTGTCGCTGCCCGCTTCACCGAAGCCGTGGTGGAAAAAACCCGCGCCTGGACGTATGGCGACCCGATGGATGCCACCCACGACATGGGCACGGTGATCGACGAAGCGGCTGCGCAATTGTTCGAGTCACGCGTCCACGACGCTGTGGCCCAGGGCGCACGCCTGCTGGTGGGCAACCAGCGCCGTGGCGCACTGTATTCACCGACTGTGCTGAGCGACGTGCGCCCCGACATGACACTGGTGCGCGAAGAGACTTTCGGCCCCGTCTCTCCCATCATCACCTTCGCAACCATTGACGAAGCGATTGCGCTAGCCAACGGCACCGCCTATGGCCTGTCCAGCGCCGTGTGTACCAACCGCATGGATGACATCACCCGCTTTGTGAACGAGCTTCACATGGGCAGCGTGAACGTGCGCGAGGTGCCCGGCTGGCGCCTGGAGCTCACGCCGTTTGGCGGCATCAAAGACTCCGGGCTCGGCTACAAAGAAGGCGTGCAGGAGGCCATGAAAAGCTTCACCAACCTGAAAATCTGGTCTGTTCCCTGGCCCTGAAAGTTAGCTATGGCACCCATCACCTCTCTCGCTGAAATACAGCAACTGTTTACCCAGCGCGGTGGCGAGCAATACAGCGGCGAATCCGTCACCCAGCTGGAGCACGCCCTGCAAACCGCCTACCTGGCCGAGCAGGCCGGCGAAGACGACGCGCTGATCACCGCCGCCCTGTTGCACGACGTGGGCCACTTGCTGCACAACCTGGGCGACACCCCCAGCCTGCGCGGCGTGGACGACGCCCACCAGCACCGCGCCGCCACAGCCTTGCGCGGCCTGTTTGGCTCGCCGGTGTTGCAAACCATCGCCCAGCACGTGGACGCCAAACGCTACCTGTGCGCCACCGACCCGGTGTACTTGAAGAAACTGTCTGCCGACTCCCAGCGCTCCCTGGCCTTGCAAGGCGGTCCGTTCAGCCGCGTACAAGCCAACAGCTTCATCGCGCAGGCACACGCCAGTTCAGCGGTGCGCCTGCGAATCTGGGACGATCTGGCTAAATCAACGGGCCTGGAAACGCCACCCCTTGCGCATTTTCTGGACTATGCCGGGCGCTGCCTGTACGCATCAAACACTACTGAATTGATAGCTGCTTGATCAGTATTGGCAAGGGCTGTTGGCTGATTTGGTTCAAAAACGGTAACGACTCAACTACCTGGCAGCGAACCGATGACAAATGACAGCCGCCTGCGGCGTGCATGACGCAATGACGGGTAGGTCGCTTGCCAGCGGAGGCACCGGTCATTTGTCTTGTCGGTGCGCGCAGCACCGACAGTCATCTTTCATTTTTGTGTGAGTTGACCTGAGTAGCTACAAAAAACGGCATGCAAGACGCTCACCTCAAGGCTGCTTGCGCGAATGCCGCAGGGACGCGGCTGCCAGCAGCCACAGCAAACCACCCCACAACAGGCCTGACGTACCACCACCGCCGCTGTCACTAGATGGGGCTGGGGTCGGCGGCGCTGGTGTCGGACTTGGTGCTGGGGCAGGAGTTGGCGCAGGCGCAGGCGTTGGGGTCGGAGCAGGCGTGGGCGTGGGCGTCACGGCAACGCTTGCCAAGGCGCGCTGCACCGCTTTTTCTGCGTCCAGCAGTCCTGGCCCGCAGGTGGCGGTGGTGCAGTTGCACACGCCGCTGCCGCTGCTCACGCATGTGGGAAAACCAGCCACACCTAGGTGCGGGCGCGCGGTCTCGCGCAGGAAAGCAATCAATTGGGCGGGGGTCAGCGCGGGATTCACCGCGAGCATCAGTGCGGTGACACCCGCGGCCAGCGGCGCTGAAAAGCTGGTGCCCACTTTGGTGCCGTAGCTGTCACTCACCGGGCTCTGGGTGCCGGTGTTATCAGTCGAAAACAGGCCCGCAGCACCGCTGCCGCCAGGGGCCATGATGCCCATGGCCGCCCCCACATTGGAGTAGCTGGCTTTCAGGCCGTTCTGCTGCGCGGCACCCACGGCCAACACGTTGCGGCAATCAGCCGGGCGCGTCAGCGGCCCGCTTTCGTTGCCCGCAGCCACCACCACCAATGCGCCAGCGGCGGTCACCTCGTCGATCACGCTTTGGTAGCTGGCGGTACACGCGCTGCTGCCGCCAAAGCTCAGGTTGATGATGCGCGCCGGATTGGGGTTGATTGGCAAGCCGACCACTTGCAAACCCGCCGCCCAGCGCATGCCATCCAGAATGTCGCTCAGCAAGGCACCGCACTTGCCCGAAATACGCATCGGCAGCACGCGGCCATTCCAGTTCAGCCCAGCCACGCCCAGCGCGTTGTTGGTGGCCGCTGCCACCTGTCCGGCAATAAAGGTGCCGTGCCAGGAGCTGTCTTCTACCGAGCAGCCGCTGAACAGCGCGCGGTTGCGCTGAATGTCGCTCGCGCTGACCCAGTCGCCGGGGTCGCTGGCATCGGCGTCGCGGCCATTGCCGTCGTTGGCGTATTCCACCTCGCTGATCATGTCGTAGCCCGGCAGCAAACGGCCCGCCAGGTCGGGGTGGGTGTAGCGCGCGCCGGTGTCCATCACGGCCACCACCACAGCGGGATTGCCGGTGGTGGTGTCCCACGCGGTGGTGGCGTTCAAGGCACTCGGGAACAGTGAGGAACTCTGTAGATGCCACTGCGTGCCATAGCTGGTGTCGTTGGGCACCGCGCGGCGCTTGAAACGCACGTCGGGTTCCACTGACAGCACGTCGGGGTGTTGAGCGAGGCGACGCATGACAGCATCCAAAGCCACGCCGTACAACGGCGCCTCCAGACGCATCAAGTGGTGTTGGGTGTTGATCTCGCCGTGACGCTGCAGGCCCAATCCCGCATCACGCGCCACGGCCGTGATGCGCTCGCGGTTACGCTGACGAAGCTGTTCGCGGTTGCGCTGGCGCAACTCCTCACTGTCAGCCGCCTGTGTGAGGTCGCGGGCACTGGTCGCGTCGGCCTTGAGTTGAACAATCAGGCCCTGCACCGGTATGGTGTCCGATTGGGCCTGTGCGAAGGGTGCCAGCAGCGCCGAACAAACAGCGAGCAAGGCCACAAGGGAGGTGCGTTTTGTCATGCCGCGTTGTAGCACACCAGCCACGCGCGACGATGAACGCCCGGTGGCAGCGGCAGACGTTTACGCTTGGTTTACAGCTCGGATGACGGGTTGGATGGCGCAGTAGATGGCGCACTGCTGGCGTTACGCCGCGCCAACGCCTGCTCAATGGCCGCCAGATCAATGCCGTACATCTGGCCAAATTCCGTCGGCGTGCGGCCACTGGCGTCGTAGGCGCGCAGCAAGGCCTCGCGCTTGGCGGCGCGTTCGGCCAGCAGGGCCAGCGCGTCGTTCAAGGCAGCGGTGGCCGATTCGTCTTGAATGCGCACGCGCTCGGCATAGTCAGCCGCCGCCAGGCCCGAGGCCTCAATGGCTGCCACGATGCGCTCCAGCAACTGCGGGCCCAGGTTTTCGCGCGAGCGGGCCTGGCGGCGACGGTACACCTCCCAAATGGCGTGGTGCACATGCTCGGGGGCCAGGTCTTCCACCGGCTGGCCCTGCAAGTCATAACGCTTTCGGTTGCTGGCCACGGCCTCCAGGTAGCGGGTGGAGCGGGCGTGTTGGCCCAGCGCCAGTTTCAGGTCTTCTTTCTTGAAGTCATCGGGGTGCAAGGCCAACAGCTCCTGGTACACGCCCAGTTTCAAAGGCAAAAAGCGAGCGCCAAACATCTGCGGGTATAGCTGAAACAGGCGCTCCAGCACGGCTTGCACGGCCTGCAGAGTTTGTGGGTCCGGTGCAACCCGCTTGGACTTGCGGGGCGGCTGAGCGGCGGGCGCATCGTGGGCCAATGGGGCGTCGGAAACGGTATCGGAAACGGGGTCGGTCATGGATAAGCGGGAGAAAAACGGAAGCGTGGACTGTAATGCGCCGGGCGTTGCGGACTGCACAAGGCAAAATCGCCGCTATGAAAATTGAACACAACACCGTCGTCACCCTGCAATTCAAAATTGCCGATGCCCAGGGCAAACCCATTCAAAACAGCACCGATCCCATGGTCTATCTGCACGGTGGCTATGAAAACACCCTACCCAAAATTGAAGCGGCGCTGGAAGGCCAAGCCAAGGGCTTCGAAGTTCGCCTGCAACTGTCGGCGGAAGACGCCTTCGGACTGCGCGACGAGAGTTTGGTGCGTACCATCCCCAAAGCCGAGTTCCCGCCTGGCGTGAAAGTGGGCGGCGAGCTGGAAGGCCGCACCGACGACGGCGCGCCACACATCTACACCGTCATGAAAGTCAAAGGCGACAAGGTGCTACTGGACGGCAACCACCCGCTGGCTGGCAAAGCCCTGCGCTTCTGGCTAAAAGTGACCGACGTGCGCGCCGCCAGCGAAGAAGAAATTGCGCACAAGCATGTGCATGGCGCGCACGGGCATCAGCATTGAAATTCAAGCTCAACCCCAATTCGCTGTTTGCCGTTCTCCTGCGCTCGCCGTGGTGGATCAGCGTCGGCGTGGCGCTGTTGTTCATCGGCGCATCGATTGCGCTGCTGCCCGTGCAATATCGTGTGTTTGGTGCGCTGGGTGGTGTGCCGTTTTGGGTGATTGGCGGCATTTGCCTGGTGCGCCAGCTACGCGCACCCAGTGCCAAGCAGACACAGGCGCTGCTCACGCAAATCAGCGCCATGCCATGGCGCGAGTTTTCAGCGCTGCTGGAAAAAGCCTACCAACGCCAGGGCTACAGCGTGGTGCGCATCCATGGCACCGCTGATTTCGCCATTACCCGCGCTGGCCGCACCACCCTGGTCGCCGCCAAACGCTGGAAAGCCGCGCGCCAGGGCGTGGAGGACTTGCAGGCGCTGCATGCGGCCGTGCAGGCCAACGACGAGGCCAGCGGCGGGGTGTATGTGGCCATTGGCGCGTTAAGTGAGCCGGCAGCAAGGTTTGCCAAAAGCAATGGTGTGGCGGTGGTGGGCGCTGAGCAGTTGGTGGTGTTGCTGGTGTGAGGCGAACCGGCCAGCAGCCCATAAATTGATTGCTCAAGCAGCTATTAAATCAGTAGCAATTCGGCAGGCTTCACCACAGTGCCAATAGCTCTCGCCCGTGGGGCGAACAGATATAGATGAAGGCAGCGATGTTCAACAGGACAGTTGCCCAGAAAGCGGATCTGAACGCAGCCTTGGTTGATTTGTGACGTAAAAATTGCTGCGCGAGCAGCGCTCCGGGCCATCCACCCGCCAACGCCAGCAAATGAAGCATGTTTTCCGGGGTTCTCTGGCGATTGCGAACAGCGGCCGATTTGTCTTGCCAATACACAAAAAACGTCAGCACACTGGCACCGAGGTAGACCATTACCAGAGTGAGCGGTGGCTTCCAAAGAATGCTGATCGTCAGGTACAGAAGCAAGAAAAGCGGGATGACAAATAGCGTGGCGGTGCCCCATTGCGCAGACGATTCACGAGTTTTGCGCTTGTTTGGGCTACGCTGACTAGCCTGGCGAACCACAACAACTTGTTTCGCTCGCTTCTTGCCCTTGGGGCCGAACTCCACTTCAAACAAGAGCAATTGACCCACAGGAGGTCGATTCGCTTGCGTGCCAAACGCAGTCACGTGAACAAAAACCTCCTGCCCACCTTGAAGCGGCTCGATGAACCCAAAGCCGCGCTCATCATTCCATGATTTGAGCGTTCCCTCGAAGCGCATGTTGCCGTGCTGGCTGCCTACTTCGCCACCACCCGCACCATCTCAAGACACTTGTTCGAGTAGCCCCACTCGTTGTCATACCAGCTGATGACCTTGATGAAGGTGCTGTCCAGCGCAATGCCGGCATCCGCGTCAAACACGCTGGTGCAGGGTTCGCCGCGGAAGTCGGTGGCGACCACTTTGTCTTCGGTGTAGCCGAGCACGCCTTTCATCGCGCCCTGGCTTTGCGCTTTCATTTCGGCGCAGATTTCGGCGTAGGTGGCGGGGTTGTTCAGCTCCACGGTCAGGTCGATCACCGACACGTCGCTGGTGGGCACGCGAAAGCTCATGCCGGTGAGCTTTTTGTTCAGCTCGGGAATCACCACGCCCACCGCTTTGGCCGCGCCGGTGCTGCTGGGGATGATGTTTTCCAGAATGCCGCGGCCGCCGCGCCAGTCTTTGTTGCTGGGGCCGTCGACCGTTTTCTGGGTGGCGGTGGTGGCGTGCACGGTGGTCATCAGGCCGCGCTTGATGCCCCATTTGTCGTTGAGCACCTTGGCCACCGGGGCCAGGCAGTTGGTGGTGCAGGAGGCGTTGGAAATCACGGCCTGGCCGGCGTAGGTTTTGTCGTTCACGCCGAAGACGAACATGGGGGTGTCGTCTTTTGATGGTGCCGAAAAGATGACTTTTTTCGCGCCTGCTGCCAGGTGTTTTTCGCCTGCGTCTTTGGTCAGGAACAGGCCGGTGCATTCCAGCACGATGTCGGCGCCCACCTCGCCCCATTTCAGCTCGGCCGGGTCCTTCACGGCGGTCAGGCGTATGCGTTTGCCGTTGACGACCAGGGTGTCGCCGTCCACCGACACATCACCCTTGAAGCGGCCGTGCACCGAGTCGTAAGTCAGCATGTAGGCCAGGTAATCGGGCTCCAGCAGGTCGTTGATGGCAACGACTTCAATGTCGGAGAAGTTCTGGATGGCGGCGCGAAACACCATGCGGCCGATTCGTCCGAAACCGTTGATTCCAAGCTTGATGGTCATGTCTGTCTTTCTGGTGGTTAAATCAAAATTGATAGCTGCTTGAGCAGTATTTATAAGGGCTGGTGGCCATTTTCGTTCAAATCACCGTCGACAGCCCAGCAAGCCACGACGGGTGTCTTCAAAGTAGCGCAGGCCGTCTGGGCACACCAGTTTGGGCATGGGCACGGCGGTGCGGGGTGGGGCGAAGCAGTTGAACGTCTGGGTCTTTTTGTTCACGCCCGAACGGGTCATTTTCCAGCCCGTGGGACAGGCTGTGGCACCCGCCGCTGCTGACGCGGCAGACGATGGGAGCGGTGCCGCAGCAGGTGCCACAGCCGCCACCACCAATTGCGCGGTCTGCCGCCTGCCGCCGCAGCGCGGTTTGCCGGCAATGCTCAGCGGCTCCACGGTGAGCTCGTAAGTGCCGGGCTGTGCATAGGTGTGGCTGGCAACGAAGGGAATGCTTTTGGGGTCCAGCAGGTTGACGTCTTCGGCCTGCCCGTCGTCCCAGCTCAGGCGTATGCCGCAGTTCACACCGCTCAAAATGTCTAGCGCCACGGTCGCTTTGGCAGACTCGCCTGCCTTGATTTGCGCAGGCTCCACGCTGATGCCCGAGATGAGCTGCGCGGGGCTGGCGGTGGACACAAGAAGAGCGCAGGCCAGCAGCAGCGCGCGCAGCGAAGTGAACGGTTTCATGGCGTCGTGATGGCAAAACTTCAGCGGCCCAGCGCCGCCAGCACCGTGTCGGCCACGTTCTCTGGCGTGAAGCCAAAGTGCTTGAACAACACCGGCGCAGGGGCCGACTCGCCGTACGTGTCCAGGCCCACCACGGCCGCGCAGCCGTATTTCCACCAGCCGTCGCTCACGCCCATTTCCACCGCAATACGGGGCAACTTGGGTGGTAGCACGCTGTTTTTGTAATCAGCGCTTTGACGGTCGAATGTGGTGGTGGACGGCATCGAAACGACTCGAACAGCTATCTTTTTCGTCGCTAACAGCTCTTGCGCTTGCAGGGCCAGTTGTACTTCGGAGCCGGTGGCGACGATGACGGCTTGTGCCTTTTTCTTCATGCCCACTTCAGACGGCTCGGCCAGCACATAAGCGCCCTTGCTGATGTCTTGCAGCCCCGCTTTGGGCGCGTAAGCAATGTTTTGGCGCGAGAGCAGCAGCGCGGTGGGGCGGCTGGTGTTTTGCAACGCAACCGTCCAGGCAATGGCGGTTTCAGCCGTATCGCCTGGGCGCCACACATCCAGATTCGGAATCAATCGCAGGCTGGCTGCGTGCTCGACCGACTGGTGGGTGGGGCCGTCTTCACCCAGGCCGATGCTGTCGTGGGTGAACACGTGAATCACGCGCTGCTTCATCAGCGCGGCCATTCGGATCGCGTTACGGCTGTAGTCGCTGAAGGTGAGGAAGGTGCCACCGTAGGGGATGTAGCCACCGTGCAGGGCCATGCCGTTCATCACGGCAGCCATGCCGAACTCGCGCACGCCATAGTTGATGTGTCTACCGATCTTTCCGTCGTCGGTTTTCACCACATCACCGGCCAAATCAACGCGCAGTGGTGGCGTGCTCTTGGTGTTGGTGAGGTTGGAGCCGGTCAAATCAGCGCTGCCGCCCAGCAGCTCGGGCAGGGCAGCCGTAAAGGCCTCCAGCGCCAGCTGGCTGGCTTTGCGCGAGGCCACGGTTTCGGCCTTGGTGTGGGCGGCTACTGCAGTGTCCGCCGCCAGCTTGGCAAAGCCCTTTGGCAGTTGGCCCTTCATGCGGCGGGTGAACTCAGCGGCCAGCGCGGGGTGGGCGGTTTTGTAGGCGGCAAATCGCACGTCCCACTCGGTCTCGGCCGCCAGGCCACGGGTTTTGGCATCCCACGCGGCATACACGTCTTGCGGAACGTGAAACGGCGCATGCGGCCAGCCCAGCGCCTCGCGTGTGAGCTTGATCTCGTCTGCACCCAGCGGCTCGCCGTGGGCCTTGGCGGTGTTGCCACGGTTGGGGCTGCCCTTGCCAATGTGGGTTTTGCAGATGATGAGTGTGGGACCGTCGGTGTTGTTTTTGGCGTCGGCCAGGGCACGGCTGACGGCCTGCACATCGTGGCCGTCGATCGGGCCGATCACGTGCCAGCCATAAGCCACAAAGCGCTGTGCGGTGTTGTCGATGAACCAGGGTTTGACTTGTCCATCGATGCTGATGCCGTTGTCGTCGTACAGCGCCACCAGTTTGTTCAGCTTCCACGCACCCGCCAGCGCGCAGGCTTCGTGACTTATGCCTTCCATCAGGCAGCCGTCGCCCAAAAACGCATAGGTGTGGTGGTCGACGATGGTGTGGTCGGGCTGGTTGAACTCAGCCGCCAGCAGCTTTTCTGCCAGCGCCATGCCCACCGCGTTGGTAATGCCCTGGCCCAGCGGACCGGTGGTGGTTTCCACCCCGGGGGTGATGCCGTGCTCGGGGTGGCCCGCGGTTTTGCTGTGCAGTTGGCGGAAGTTCTTCAGCTCGGCCATCGGCAGCTTGTAGCCCGTCAAATGCAGCAATGCATAAATCAGCATGGAGCCGTGGCCGTTTGACAGCACAAAGCGGTCGCGGTCAAACCACTGCGGGTTGCGCGGGCTGTGCTTCAGGTGGCCATGCCACAAGGCCACGGCCATATCGGCCATACCCATGGGCGCGCCGGGGTGGCCGGAGTTGGCTTGCTGCACGGCGTCCATGGCCAGGGCTCGGATGGCGTTCGCCATGTCTTTGGTGTTCGTTGTCATAGTTTGGCGGATGTGACCAAAAGTGCGCTGAGCTTTTGGATTAATGGTTCTGCGAAATTGATGTATCTGCCTGTGATTTTAGCTACCTGGGGGTCACCCTTTTTCAGCTTCATACATACTGCTCGATCTCTGCCAAAAGCGGCATGGCTTGCGCCGCGCCGCGCCGGGTTACGGCTATACCTGCTGCGACACAGCCGAAACGGACGGCTGCCAGAGGTGCGAAGCCTCTGGATACCGCAGACGAAAAGCCACCCAAAAAGGCATCTCCTGCTCCTGTGGTGTCGACCACTTTCCCTACGGAAAAGGCCGGCACGAACTCAGAATGAGTTGCTGAGTGGAATAGAACGCCTCGAGCGCCCAGGGTAATAAGGGCCGTTTGAGCGCCTTTTACAAGTAATATCTCTGCGGCCCGGACTGCATCCTTCTCGCTTTTTATTTCAAATCCCACAATTGCGGACGCCTCTACTTCATTGGGAACGATGTAATCACACATCCCATATAGCTCTTCAGGAAAATCTCTGGCTGGCGCTGGATTGAATATCGTAATTACACCGGCTTTGTGAGCAATCTCGAGTCCTCGATACGCTACCTCCAAGGAGAGTTCCAGTTGCGTAACGAATACTGCAGATCGCTCAATTATTACGCGATAAGCGTCCACGTCTTCTACTGACATTGTGGCGGCCGCCCCTGGTACAACAATAATTGAATTATCACCGGTGGTCTCGTTGACATATATGAATGCAGCACCTGTCGGCCTGCCTTCCATCTGCGTCAGGAGGGCTCGAACTCCGGCACCATGAAGAGTGGCCAAAGCCAGAGCCCCAAATGTATCGCATCCTATTTTTGAAATAAAGGTTACTTGACCACCAGCTCTTGATGCGGCCACGGCTTGATTTGATCCTTTGCCACCAGGCCCGAGTGTGAAATCGCTCCCAATAATAGTTTCAGCAATTGCCGGCATCCGTTTTGCATGATAGACCGTGTCAGCCGCAAATATGCCTAGTACGGTAATTCCGGACTTGTTATTCATTCAAATACCTCTGTATCAATGACGCCTTTTGTGAGCAGAAAACAACCATACAGACGTGTTTCACCCGTTGCTATGACGCAATAAGACTTTTTAGCTAGCTCATAAAAAGCAAACCGCTCAATAGAATACATCGGTGCGGATTGTCCAGCCGACTTGTCCACGACAGCCTGAACTTCACGTTGAACTTGCGGAATTTCGCCCGGCTGTCCAATGACCTCCATGCGCCCGACGGATGGCTGCAAAATGCTTTCCAATGGGAGTATTGACAAAACGGCATCAATCGCCCTCGTCGCCGTTACGTTATCAATAGTGAGTAGCTTGCCAATTCTGCTTTGCCGTGCAATCGCATCAGACGGGAAATTGGCATCTGCTATGACAACAGTATCCCCATGCCCCATGGCACAGAGCGCCTGAAGGACATCAGCATTTAATATTGGATCTATTCCTTTAAGCATGGCGACTTCCTATTGTGAATACGTGTGAATGTGTGACGTCACAAGCTTGCCAACTTTGCAAGCCTGTGCACAACATGCTTTGTATCGCGGTAAAGTCCAAGATAATCTTGGTACAGCACATCATATAAACGTTGATGATTTATATTCGGTTGAATAATGCGCTTCTCGCAAACCCAGTTATTGATATCTTGCCGCTTCAGCAATCCTACGGAGCAACCAGCCAGAAATGCGTTGCCGTAACTCGCACCTACCGTGATCTGCGGTAGCATTTGCTCTTTGCCACATACGTCAGAAACAATCTGAGGCCAAATTTCAGATTGAGCACCGCCGCCGACCGCCACGATGCGTTTGACTTTTGCGCCGATTTGTGAAAACGTTTCCAAATTGTGACGAATCCCGAACGCGACGCCCTCTAGCGTCGCTCTGAACATATGCTCCCGGGTATGACTCAAACTCAGTCCGGCAATAACGCCTCTAGCCTTTGTATCGTTAATAGGCGTACGCTCACCGCTAAAATAGGGCAAGATTATTAGTCCCTCAGAGCCTGCCGGAATATGCAAAGCCGCATTGAACAGATGATCGTAGGCTGCACCGACCGGCAACTCCCGAGCCAGCTCGTCAGAAAACCAGCGCGTTAAGCTGCCGGTAGTACTCATACCAGCTGCTAGGTTGTATTGATCGGCATATGCACCTGCAGTTGTCCACACCCTGGGATCCGGCGTGGGTAAATCCTGCACCAAGATAAAGAACGTAGTGCTCCCATACATGATCATCAAATCACCAGGCTCGCACACACCCACGCTAATAGCCTCACTCAATGCATCTACAGCACCCACCGCCACCGGTGTTCCCGCCTTGAGGCCAGTCGCCTCAGCGGCGGCGGTGGTGATAGTGCCCGCTATTTGATGGCTCCAACCCAGCTTAGGCAGGGCGTCAAGTGATATGCCCAACAGCTCAGCGTATTTTTCATGCCAGCAATGCTTTGCCGGATCGTATACAGGCATGAAATGACTCGCGGTATGATGATCTAGGGCATTTGAATCAGTTAATTTCAATAGTAAATAAGAGCTTGCACTAGCCAAGTACCGCGTTTGTGCCCATACGCCAGGCTCGTGATTTTGAAGCCATCTTAATTTTGGAATAACCGCCTGACTCGTCAATGCCATCTTCGAGTGCAAAAAGAGTGCGTCTGGGCCTAACTCTGCATTAATATCATCGGTTTCTAATTCCGCACGGGTATCTACACCGTACAAAATGGCAGGACGCAATGGCCTCCCATCAGCGCACAAAGGCAACAGGCACGGCCCAATTGCGCTGATCGCAATCGCCGCCACGTCATCAGCAGCGTATTGTCCCTGAGAAAAGATTTTTTTGCATAGTTGCTTAACGTCACCCCACCAGACAACGTCGGCATCTTGCTCGACAAATCCTGATTGGGGTGTGGAAATACCATGCGCAACTGTTTCTGCGCGAAGTATGTAACCATCCAGTCGGGTCAATACAGCTTTTGAACTGTAGGTGCCCACGTCAATACCTAGCAGTAGGTCCTTCATGTACGCGCCTCAGTCAATTATTTTTGTCGCTTGATAGCAAACAGAGCGCCAGCGATCAAGATGAAGCTGCCGATAATAACTTTTTGCCAGGTGCTGGGCACGCCAGCCAATATCAAAACATTGTTAATCAATGCCACCAGAAACACCCCTAACAATGTACCGATTACCGTGCCTGTTCCGCCTGTAATGCGAGCACCTCCCAGTATGACGGCAGCGATCACATCCAGCTCAATGCCCACCAGATCAAACGGGTTGGCTAAGCGGTTGCTGGATACGTGCACAATTCCCGCTAAACCCGCCAAAAAACCGGAATACCCAAATACAAAAAGATGGACTGCTTTGATGTTATAGCCCAGGCGTTCAGCGATATTCAGATTACCTCCAATGGCATAGATCGCGCGACCCATGAGCGTGCGATTCAATATGAACCACGTTAGTACACTGCACACCAAAAGAATGATTACAAACGCTGGCAACACGGTGAAGGAAGTTTGTCCCCCAGTGCCTACCGATAGTTTCACTAGCGCCCAGCGGCCGAAGCTGTCCATACTGGGTGGTATGTCCATGAAAAAAACGGTTCCTACAAAGGTCAGCAGGAACCCTCGAAATAAGTATTGAGTGCCAATGGTGACAATTAGTGAAGGCGCTTTCAAGTGATGCACCAGAAATCCGTTGAGCAGCCCCAAAATGACTCCGACTGATGCGCCAGCAGTTAGTATTAGTATTATTGGTGCCGACGGCCAGTAGACGTACACCAACTTGGTCAAGCTATACATGGTCAACGCGGCAATAGCTGTAAACGACACGTCAATGCCCCCGGCAGCCAACACGATCAGGACGCCCAGTGCAAACAGCCCGACGACTGTAGAGGATCGCAATAGATCAAAGACGGTGGATATCTGAAAGAACGCCGGATTGATCACGCCTACAAGCACGCTGACGAGCACGATCAAAAAAGCAGTGAATACCTCAGGGTGCTTGGCATGAAATGGGCGACCCAACTGAGGTAGCTCGGGAGCTACCGATTGCGCGAGAACTTGTGACATGTTATTTCCAATTGACTCTACGAAATGAGTTGCTTGTAGAGTTCAGCTTCTTCCAGTTGTGTGGCATCCAAGCAGCTTTGAATACGACCTTTTTTCATCAATAGAATCCGGTCGCAGTTTTGCAATAGCTCAGGCAGGTCGTCGCTAATCAAGATCACCGCAACACCTTTTTCCGACAGACTCTGCACAATTCGATAGATGGTTTCTTTGGAGCCGACATCGACTCCTACCGTAGGGCCGTGCAGAATCAAGATCTTCGGGTCAATGGCCAGCCAACGTCCGATCAACACACGCTGCTGATTGCCTCCTGACAACATTTGCACAGGGCGGTCTACATCTGGTGTGGCAATTTGCAGATCTTTGACTGTTTTCATTGCTAATGCTTGCGCCTTGTCTGCACTGACTAAGCCCAATCGACTTCGGACGCTTTGAAGGGAGCTCACAATGATGTTGTCACGTATGGGTTTGTCTAAAAACAGTCCTTCGGCAATACGATCCTCTGGCACATACGCGACACCAGCCCGGATAGCGTCGACGGGTGCGTGGAGTTTTAGTTCAGTTCCCTCCAGACTAATGGAGCCCTGTCTCGCTGGGCTAATGCCGCTCAATGCCAATGCCAATTCATTGCGGCCAGAATCCAATAGGCCTGTAATGCCCAAGATTTCACCTTTATTCAATGTGAAATTTATCGCGTCGAATGCATTCCCTTTGCCTAATTGTTCAACCTTCAAGATGGGCACAGGCGAAGACGTGGCCTGCCGCAGCCTGCGTGTCTTTATGTCACGCCCCGTCATCAGACGGGCCAAGTCTGCTTTTGTGTAATCAGTGATGCTGCCTTTGGCAATGAGTTGGCCGTCCCGAAACACGATTACCTCACCGCCTATCGCGTAGCACTCGTCAAGCTTGTGTGTGACAAAGATGATCGCAACACCTTTCGCCTTCAGCTTATTAACTACGGCGATTAAGTTATCGACCTCTTTTTGTGTCAGCGCTGTGGTGGGTTCGTCCATGATCACCAAACGCGCGTCTGTTGCGATAGTGCGTGCGATCGCAATTAGTTGCCGCATCGCGATAGGTAGCAACTCAACCGGTGTTTCTAGAAAATTTAAATTGAATGGTAGCCCTACGGACTGAAGTGCGTTGACAGCAATCAATTCAATTTTCTTTAACTCAAGTACGGACAGAAGCTGGCCGTTGTGGGCCACCAATTGCGTTCCCAATGCAATGTTCTGTGCGACGCTCAAATTGGGCAGCAAAGATAGATCCTGGTAGACGGTTTCTATACCTAACTGCAGTGCTTTCAGTGGCGTAATGTTTGATTGAATTTCGCCCCCAATGATTACCCGGCCTTCACTGGGAGGCTGGGCGCCGGCAATTATTTTAATGAGAGTGCTCTTCCCGCACCCGTTCTCACCTAGCAGGTGATAGATTTTGCCTGCTTCAATTGTGAAGCTTACGCCACGCAATGCATGCACACCCGAGAAACGTTTATGGATACCTTGTACTTCCAGAAATACATTTCTGACTGTAGAGCGCTCGCAATGTTTTATTGGTTCGGTGTTTTGCATAAGGCAAATAGAATTCGGGGGACCCGTACCTTGTCAGGTGGGCTCAAGGTACGGGCGGATGAAGCGGAGGCTTAGAACGGGTATTGTTTGTAGTTGGATTTATCGACATCCACCCAAGCCTGTCCCTTGACCACCACACCTGTTCCGGCGCCTTTGCTAACCTTTACTTTTTCATAGCCCTTCACACCCAGATCCATACCGTCTGTAATTTTTCCCTTTTCCAGCAAAATTTGTGCTAGCTTGTTCATTGCGAGGCCTGCGTCTTTAGGATCCCAAAACGAAATCCCGTCTACTGCCCCTGATTCAAGAAATTTCGCGTTGTCATTGGGTAGCCCGGTGCCAAATACACAGGTTTTGGCTTGTAACCCGGCTTCATCAATGGCTCGGCCAATTCCCAACACGTCGAGCGACGATGAGCCCTGAAAACCTTTGATATCCGGATGTTTCCGCAGGATTTCTTTAGCTTTTTCATACGCCTTATTGGCATCGTTGGTGGACTCATTTTTCGCATCGACCAGAATCATCTTGACGTATTTGGCTTTTGCGTTATTTGCACCGCCATCGGCCCACTGGTTGTGCGACTCATTACCCAGTGATGCGACAAAGGATGTCCACTTGCCTTCGTTGCCCATGCAGGCTGCCAAGCGATCGTTCAGGCGGGCACCGTATGCGCTGTTGTCGAACGCCTCAATATCGGCATGGACATTCTTTTGACTCTCGGCCTCATGCGTAATGACAATTACTCCGCGATCCATCGCTTTTTTGAACAGCGGCTCTAGCGCCGATGGATCATTTGGAACAACAGCCAAGGCGTCGACTTTTTTTGCCAGCAAGTCCTCGATCATTCGCAACTGCTGCGCCGCGTCGGCTTGACCGGGCCCTGTTTGCGATGCCTTGTAGCCCGGTGTTTTGTCACCAAACTCTTTGACGCCCACTTCCATGCGGTTGAACCAGTTAATTCCGGTAATTTTGACCACTGTCGCGATACTCTTGTCTTTGCCTTGCGCATGCAAGGCGGTGCCTCCACCTGCCGTTGCCAGTATGGCCAATGCCAGTGCTAATTTGCGAATCATATTTTTCTCCGTTTAATTTGATCCCCAAGTTTGACTCTTGGTCGATGCATGGGGAAACTGCATCGGCAAGTTTTCACTTTGACCTTTTGGCAAACTTCGTCCAGAAGTCATCAGTGGACATGTAGAGAAATAGCAGGAGCATCAGGCCCCATGCACAATCTCTAAAGAAGCTCGAAATGTCGAATAGATTGAATGAACTGGAAATTGTTTGTAATGCAATGGTGGAGAACAGCAAACACGTCATGCGACCATAGCCCCCCGACGGTTTGATTCCGGCCATGACAGCAATCAAGATTCCAATCAGTAGGTATGAGCTTCCATAGTCCCACTTCACACTGGCCGTGCGTGACGCAATCAGTATTCCGGCAATCGCAGCGACAACTCCGCCTATGGCGTAAGTCAGCATCAGTACCCTGGCACGAGGTATGCCGGCATAGTCGGCTGCTTTTTGGTTTGTCCCTACCAAAAATAGTTGAACTCCAAATATGCTGTGTTTAAGTAAGACACCCACCAGACCTAAAGTCACTATGAACACAATAAACGGCACTGGGATGTTCCAGATCACCCCATTTCCCAGATAGGACATCTCATCGCTGGCACCTAAGCGATAGGCGGATCCGTTGGTCAACACAACGGCGATGCCCGTGAAAAGCAGCTGCGTCCCCAAGGTAGACAAAATGGGCGTGAGTCGCGCATAAGCAACCAATGCCCCATTGACCAATCCGCAAACCAAGCCTGTTAGCAGCGCAATGCCCACAAAATTCAGGACGTATAGGAATGGCTGCGTTTCACTGGAATAGAACATGCCTGCTGTCCGTCCGGCCACAATGCCCGCAAGATTTGCGATCGCAACAACTGACAGGTCTATGCCACCATTGCCCGCAATCATGGCCAGTCCAATACCGATTGCCAGCAAACCCAACTCTGGTAACTGCCCGGCCATTGATTGCAGATTGTCCAATTCCAGGAACTGGCCTCTTGAGTACAAGGATGCAAGCAATATGACGATTATGTTTACCGACAGCAGAAACGTGAGTTGCCGGTCGCGTGTCAAGATATTTTTCATACTTATGCTGTCGATGCAAATAATCAGGTCAAAAGACATTGTCCAAGTGGTTGACTAGCGAGCTTGCCTTGCGCCAATCGCTTCTTTGTGCACAATCGATTGTGCAACTATAGTCGGATCTTTTTGCGAAAGCACCCGTAGTTTCCCTAGGTTTCTATCGGCGATCGTAAGTCAGTAGTTCGTCAACCTAGAAAGCGTACTGTTGGTAGTTGGTTTTATCTATATCAATGTATGCATCTCCCGTGACATTGAGACCCACTCCGGGGCCTTTGCGGACACGCACTTTACGATAGCCCGGCACCTCAAGATCCGCACCGTCCACAATCGGTTTTCCGTCGATCAGCATCGATGCAATTCTGTTCATGACGAGTCCGGCGTCTTTGGGATCCCATAGCGCTACGCCATCAATCGCGCCGGTCTGCAATAACGGGGCCGCCTCAGACGGAAGGCCTGTGCCGAAGACACAAGTTTGACTTTGAAGGCCGGCTTCTTGGACGGCCCGACCAATGCCTAATACATCTGCTGAGGATCCGCCCTGAAAGCCTTTAATGTCTGGATACTTGCGCAATATTTCTTTGGCTTTTACGTAGGCACGTTGCGCATCATTAATTGATTCCGTTTTTGGGTCTACCAGCTGCATTTTCGGGTGTAGCTTGCGTGCATTGTCAATACCACCGTCAGCCCACTGAACATGCGATTGACTGGAGATTGTCCCGACAAACACTGTCCATTTGCCTTCGCCGCCCATACACTTTGCAAGACGTTCGTTCAATCGTGCGCCGTATTCAGGGTTTAGAAACGCCTCCAGATTCACATGTGTGTAGCGCTGACTTTCCGCCTCATGGGTTACTACCTTGACCCCCTTAGCGATGGCCGCTTTTAGCGTAGCCTCTATAGCCGGGGGATCCAGTGGCACCACTGCGACGGCCTTAGCCCCCTGGTCTATTGCAGCTTGCAGCATCTCAACCTGCTGTGACGCATCTGCCTTGGTAGGGCCGATCTGAATACTCTTGCGTCCATTAGAAGAAGGCATAGCCATAAACTGCTTGACACCTTGCTCCATGCGATTGAACCAGCCGATACCAGTTAGCTTGACCACCGTCACAATGTCTGGGGCTGCTGTTTGGCCATGGGCTGTAACTCCAATCAGGCAGCTGATCGCCAAACATAGTGCTGTGTGCGTTGTGGTGAATTTAGCCATGGTGTCGTCCGATCAAATTCGATAGTTACTTCAGAAAGCGCCCGGATGCGCTGATGACTGTCATGTCAATGAAATTAGAGCCGTCACGTGTTTGCGAATTCAAGCGCACCGTGTACCCGCCCAAGTCCACTGCGCCGAGGGTTTCCAATGAGCTTTGAAAGCTGGTGCTTCCTACGTCTTTGCCGCTTTTGCGCAAGGCTTCAATGGCCACACGTGCGGCCACATAGCCTTCTAGGCTGCTGTAGTTGTAGTCCTTTTCGCTATAACCATTGCTGCTCAACGCACGTTGATACTGCGACACTATCGGGGTGGCGGCACTCCACGGGTAGGGCATGACTTGGCTCATACCCATACCGCGCGCCTCATGTAGTAACTGGTCATTCAAAGCCTTTGCACCCACCACCGACATCGTCATCAACATGGACGCGTTTCCTGAGGCGCGCAGCTGCTTGATAAAGTCAGACGCTACGTCGTAGGTAGCCAGTACCACGATGACTGGAGCATTGTTCCGGGCTAGGTTAGCTACGGCAGTATTATTTGCCTGCGCTCCGCTAGCGATCACCACTTTCGTCGCAACAGTCAGTTGCAGCTTTTGGGCCGTGGCCTCCACGTTAGCCAGATTACTGATGCCAAAAGCGTCGTTCTGGTAGACAACTGAGACTGACTTCATGCCCATGGAGGCAATTTGTTCTATCAGGCGTGTTACCTCTTGGCCGTGGCTGGCGCGGATATGAAAGACATTGGACCGGGACGCCCCGCGCAGGGTGTCAGAACCTGATAAGGGGCCAATCAAGGCAATACGTTCGGCCTTGGCGATTTGGGCTATCGCCTCACTTGGGGCCGTGCCGACCGTACCTATCAGACCGACCACGCCTGCTTCTTTGATAAGTTCCTTGGCATTTGTAGCAGCAACTAAGGCATCACCATGGTCGTCCAGGGATTTGAGCAACACCATTCGACCCTGAATACCGCCTTTTTGGTTGACCTCGGCCAGGGCAACCTCGATGCCTTTGCGTGCCTCCAGGCCCAGAGACTGTGTCGGACCCGTCATGACCGCACTTTGGCCCAGAAAGATGGGCGGCAAACTGTCTGACAATGCAGCTTTCTGAGCAATTGCGGGCGAATTCAGAGCGCAGGCAACTGCCACCCAACCAAGCAACAATGGAACTTTAATGTCGACAATCTGAAAACGGACGCGCTTTGGGCGCGTATTCCACAAAGAAGTTGACTTCATATGACTCTCAAAGTTAGATCGGTGAGGGGGTTGCACAATCGATTGTGCTTGTGCTGAATCTAAACCAAAAATCACAAGTTTTTATTAGGGCTTATCCTAGGCGGCGCAGATTTAATTGACAGAAGGTATGCTTGCAGACCCGTCAGGGTTCGTTTATCTCAATGCAACGGAGGATCGGTTTGAGCACAGTTCAAAGCAATTCATGGCGCTCACCGATTGAGGCATAAAGTATCCACATGGCAACAACACGGTCGACAATCTATGACATAGCAAAACTTACAGGCAGTTCGGCGGCTACTGTCAGTGCTGTGTTGAGTGGCACTTGGGAAAAGCGGCGCATTAGTGCAGATACAGCGCAAAAAGTGCAGCAGGCCGCGTTGAAATTGAAATACACAGTCAATCGGCAGGCCAGTGGGCTGCGCAAAAGCCGATCCGGCTTGATTGGCATGATGATTCCCAATCACGACAATCATTTCTTCAGTTCAGCCTCGCAAACATTTGAACGCCTGGCACGCGAAAGACACCTTTGTCCAATTGTCGTCAGCACGCTACGTGATCCCGCACTAGAAGTGGAAACAGCGCAAACGCTCATCTCTTACCAGATTGAGCATCTATTCGTTACCGGTGCTACGAATCCAGATGCCGTAAGCAAGGTATGTCGGCATCACGGCGTTAGCCATTTAAATATTGACTTGCCGGGTACCAAAGCTCCCTCGGTGATTAGTGACCATTACTGGGGCGCTGAGTCGTTAACAACTGAGTTATTAATGCTGGCAAAGCCGCAAGAAACACAAGCTCGAAATAATCTGTACTTCATTGGCGGTATAGCTACTGATTACGCGACTCAGCGAAGAATTAATGGGTTTGAGGATGCAATAAAGAAAGCAACCGGGCAGGTAAGCACAGATCAAATCGACCCATGTGGTTACGATGCGGAACATGCGGAACTGGCGATTAAAAAGCTGTACAAAAAGCTGGGTGGTTTGCCTCAGGGTCTATTTGTCAACTCAACTATGCCGCTGGAGGGCGTTGTGCAATTTCTAAAAACCTTGGACTCGCGCGAGCTGTGTGAATGTACGTTTGGATGTTTCGACTGGGATCCTCTGGCCACATTTTTAGGGTTCCCATTATTGATGGTGAGACAAAACATCGAGGGCTTGCTTGGCAAAGCGTTCGAGCTGATAGACAACGACGATTTGGGCAACAACTTGGTATTTGAGATCAAACCAACTTTAGTGAGTAGCGAGATCCGCCGCTACCGGCATGGAACGACTTAGTCGTACGAAATAATCCTGAAATACATATTGCTGCATGCAAGGCCTACACCTCACCGCCGACCTTTACCAATGCCGCTGCGACATCGCCTGGCTCACCGACGCCGCCCAGCTCGGCGACTGGTGCTTACAGGCGGTCAACGCTGTCGGCTTGAACGCCGTGAACCAGCTTTTTCACACCTTCCCCGCCACGGTGCACGGCCCTGGCGGCATCACTGCCACCGTGCTGCTGGCCGAGTCGCACCTGTGCATTCACACCTGGCCCGAGCAGCGCGCGGTGACGCTGGACGTGTATGTGTGCAACTTCGGCGGCGACCACTCGGCCCAGGCGCGCGGGCTGATGTTTGCGCTCACGCAGCGCTTTCAGCCTGAGTGGACGGAGCAGCGCTCGCTGGACCGAGGCCAGGAATCTTGAGTTCTGTGTTGGCGGCGCAAGCGCTCATTCTGGCCGCCGGTCGCGGCGAGCGCATGCGCCCGTTGACCGACACCTGCCCCAAACCCCTGCTGCCGGTGCGCGGCAAGCCGCTGATGCAGTGGCACCTGGAGGCGCTGGGGCGCGGTGGCTTTGACCGGGTGGTGGTGAACACGGCTTGGCTGGGGGAGCAAATAGAAGGGCAGTTTAAGCATCATTTCGCCATTCCGCCCTTGCAAATACTGCTCAAGCAGCTATCAAATAAAGAGCGTATTGATAACGTTCACATCACCTATTCCCACGAAGGCCGCGACTTTGGCGGTGCCCTGGAAACCGCCGGCGGCATCGCCCGCGCGCTGCCGCTGCTGGGCGAGGTGTTCTGGGTGCTGGCGGGTGATGTGTTCACGCCCGATTTCGCCTTCACCCAAGCCGCGTTCGACGCTTTTGCCGCCAGCGGCAAGCTAGGCCACATCTGGCTGGTGCCCAACCCGCCGCACAACGAAAAAGGCGACTTTGGGTTGTCCGAAACTGGTTTAGCCTTGAACCTGCCCGTGGGCGACCCGCGACCCAAACACACCTTCTCCACCATAGCCCTGTATCGCCGCGAACTGTTTTTACCGCCGTTTTGCAGCATTCCCCCCGGTAACTCAACAGGGGAAAAAGCCCCGCTGGCCCCGCTTTTGCGCGCTGTGATGGACGATGGCCACATCACCGCGCAGTTGTATGACGGGGCCTGGACGGATGTGGGCACGCCGCACCGGCTGGACGAGCTGAATGCAAGTTGATACCGCCAGAGATACCCATTATGTCGTTTTAAGGTATCATTTGGTCATGATTGTTGTAGTGGATACCAATGTAATTGTTGGCGCGTGTATGGGTGTTGGTGCGTCAGCACGCGTGGTGCAGTTGTGCATCACGGGCCAACTGACCCCCGCCATGGGGTCGGCACTCATCATGGAGTACGAAGATGTTTTGTCCCGGGGTTCATTGTTTGAAGGCTGCCGACTGAACGCCAGTGAACGCGAAGACTTGCTGGATATTTTTTTGGCGAGTGCCAAATGGGTCAAAACCTATTTCGCCTGGCGACCTAATTTGAGAGATGAGGCAGACAACCATGTGGTGGAGCTGGCTGTGGCGTGCGGTAGCACACGCATAGTCACCTGGAACACCCGCGACTTTGCATCCGCCGAGTTGAAATTTCCCTTGCTGCGCGTGGCAACCCCCGTGCAATTACTTCAGGAGCTATCTATATGAGCGCTTTAACTTTGCGACTACCCGACGACAAACACGACAGGCTCAAAGCCCTGGCGCAGCAGCGCGGCATGAGCCTTGCGCGCTTGCTTGACGAGCTGACCACCCAGGCACTCGTTGAATTCGACACCGAGACCCGCTTCATCATTCGTGCCCAGCGTGGCACCAACCGGGTGGAGCGCGGCCTGGAATTGCTGCGCAAAGCACAAGGACTGGCCGCATGAACACACCATCTACCTCCCTCTACACCCAACGCCGCGCGCACCTGGCCGCCCAGCTCGGCCCGCACGGCATCGCCATCATCCCCACCGCACCCGAGCGCCCGCGCAACCGCGACAGCGACTACATCTATCGGCACGACAGCTACTTTTATTACCTGACCGGCTTCGCCGAGCCCCACGCCTGGCTGGTGATCACGGGTGACGGCGGCACCACGCTGTTTTGCCAGCCCAAAGATATGGAGCGGGAGATCTGGGACGGCATTCGCTTGGGGCCGCAGGCCGCACCCGAGGCGCTGGGCGTGAGCGCCGCTTACCCCGTGGGTGAGCTGGATGCCCAATTGCCCAAACTGTTGGAAAACCGCGATGCGGTGTGGTTTCCGTTTGCCATTCACAGCGGCCTGGAAGCGCAGGTGGCGCAGTGGCTGAACGCCGTGCGTGCCCGCGTGCGCTACGGCGCGTTGTGCCCCGAGCAGCAGCGCGATTTGTGCAGCGTGCTGGACGAAATGCGTTTGTTCAAAGACGCGCATGAGCAGGACACCATGCGCCGGGCCGCCGCCATCAGCGCACGTGGCCACATCCGCGCCATGCAACTGAGCGCCCGCATGCTCCGCGAGGGCCAAGACGTGCGTGAATTTCACCTGGACGCCGAGCTGCTGCACGAATTCCGCCTGGGCGGCTCGCAGTACCCGGCCTACGGCTCCATCGTGGCGGCCGGAGCGAATGCCTGCGTGCTGCACTACCGTGCCGATGCCGCGCCTGTGCGCGCGGGCGAGCTGGTGTTGATTGATGCGGGTTGCGAGCTGGACGGCTACGCCAGCGACATCACTCGCACTTTCCCGGCCAACGGCCAGTTCACCGGCCCCCAGCGCGCGCTGTACGACATCGTGCTGGCCTCGCAAGACGCCGCCGTGGCCGCAACGAAACCCGGTGCACGTTTCACCGACCCGCACGACGCGGCCGTGAAGGTGCTCAGCCAGGGCATGCTCGACGTGGGTTTGCTGGACAAAAACAAAGTGGGCAGCCTGCAAGACGTGATTGAAAAACGCGCCTATTTCCAGTTCTACATGCACCGCACCGGCCATTGGCTGGGGCTGGACGTTCACGACTGCGGCAGCTATGTGGAGCCGTCAGAAGTAGGTCAATTCACGGAACGGCGCGACCCGTTGTCCAACGAAGTCATCAAAAACCGCCCCAGCCGTGTGCTGCAGGCAGGCATGGTGCTGACCATCGAGCCGGGCTTGTATGTGCGCCCTGCCGCGGGGGTGTCCGAGCAATTTCACAACATCGGCATTCGGATTGAAGACGACGCGATCGTGAACGCTACCGGGTGTGAGCTGATTTCGCGCGGGGTGCCGGTGGGGGCGGGGGAGATTGAGGCGTTGATGCGTGGGTGACGAAAACTGCGGTTGCGCAATGTCTAAGACCGCCATCACGATCATTCCTGGAATTGGCAAAACGTTTGCTAAAGACTTCGCGAGAATTGGTTTGCACTGCGTAGAAGATTTTCAAAACCAGAGGGCTGAGACCGTTTTCGAAGCGCTGGTTTTAGCTAACAACACGGTCGGTCACAACACTAGCAAAAACTATTTGTATGTGATCCGTATGGTTGTTTACTACGCGCAAGGCGGTCGTGATCCAGATCGACTCAAGTGGAACCTTTGGAAAACCCCGTAGCTGTTGAGTGCGCCGAAGGCCCAACAATCAAGATTAACCCGTACCTGCTGCGCGCACCATCCGCCGCGCCCACTGCGGCAGCGGCTCCATCACCACTTGCGTCTGCCCGCCTTCGTGAACCGCCACCAACTGCGGCCCGCCGTCTTCAATCTCCCGCGCTTCAAACAAATAGGCTGCAGTGGCCAAATCCACCGCCATGCGCAAATTAGCCATCGTGCGCGGGTAGCGAGCCAGGATGCGCTCGGGGGGCACGTCATGACCACCCTCTTTCACCCGCTGTTTGACCCGGGCCAGCAAGCGCTGCGGGTCGTCTAACGCCACCACATACAGCGCAACGGCAAAACCGCTGGCAACCGCCTCTTCAATCAGCGCCAGCTTGGATTCGTGGGAAAAAACCGTTTCGCTAACGAATGACTCGCCTTTGACCAGCTTGTCAGCGCGCTGCGCATCGGCCCAGTGCCGCGCCGCTTCGGAGCGTTGCTCAGGGTCGCTGATGTGTTGCAGATGGTCTCGTTCATAAATGTCGGCATTTACAAACACCAGGTCGGCACCAATGATTTGATCGTCGACCAACGCGCGGTACAGCGTGGATTTGCCAGCGCCATTCGGGCCTGCCAGCAAATGAAAGACGGGTACCACCACCTACTTGGCCAGTCGCCGGTTGGCTTGCACGATGCTTTGTACGCGCTTGGTCAGTGAGCCACTGGCTTGCGCTGCCAGCAGACGGCTGGTCAAGTCCGCCAGAGCTGGGGTTTGATTTACTTGGCGCGCGCTGGCCTCATACCGCTCAATCGCCATCCGCGCCTCCTGTGCGGTCAACCCCGAATGCTCGACCACTTGACCCAAAGTGGACCAGTATTCAATCTGGCTGGCGACCGAGCGGCGCATGGGCGCGGCGCTTTGGCGGGCGGCGTCAACCAGGGACGCAGGGAGTTTGACGGAGGCAAATGCGGTAGCGGACATAAAAAACCTCGTGAAGTGCGGCGATGTGCGCCATTCTGCGCCAAAACGGCACACATCGCCAGCGTTGCGGCCTGCCCTGTGAGGAAGGCCGCAACGCCTCAGACACCATCAAGGTATCGCGTCGCCCAATGCAATGCCTTCGCGCCGTGGATCGGCCCCACCGACCAGCACAGTGCGCCCGTTTTGCTGGGTTTTGATGATGGTGGACACGCCGCTGGACTGGGCGGCGAAGCTGACCACGTGGCCCAGGCTGCGCAGGCCGTTGAGCAGCGGGTCGTTCAGGCCGGTATTGGTCGAGTCAATCGACGGGTGCTCGCCGCCCACGCCGGTGGTCACGCTGTTGCCGGCACCGAAATTCACCATGGAGGTGGCTTGCTGGGCGTCCAGTTTCCAGTCCACCGCGCTGACCACGGTTTTCACCACAAACTGAATGATGGCTGCGCCGCCGGGCGAGCCAGTGGCCATCAGGAAGTCGCCGCGCGAGCCGTCCGCCGCTTGGGTAAACAACAGGGTGGGTGCCATGGAGCTGCGGGGGCGCTTGAGCGGCTGGATGCGGTTGGCAATCACGCCGGTGGCGTCAGACGGGTCGAACGAGAAATCGGTCAACTGGTTGTTCAGCAAAAAGCCGCGCGTGAAGTGAAACGAGCCCATACCCGCCTCGATGGTGGTGGTCATCACGACCACATTGCCGTACTTGTCGACGATGGACATGTGGGTGGTGCCGTTGCCCTCTTGCGTGCTCACACCGGCAGGCCGCGCGGCGGTGAACACGCCTGCGGTGGCGGTGCCCATGCTCCTGGTCAGCGAGATCAAGCCTGCGCGGTTTTTCAGGTAAGTCTTGTCGACCATGGACGACACGCCTGCGCCGGGCAGCGACACAAAGTCGGTGTCGGCCACGTACAGGTTGCGGTCGGCGTAGGCCAGGCGCTGGCTTTCGCTGACCAGGTGCACACCTTGCACCGAGGGCTTGCCGCCTTCGTCGTTCACCAAAGTGGGGCGGTTGGTGGCCGAAGCCATGTCAAAGTTTTCCAGAATGCCTAACGACTGCGCCACCGCAATGCCACCCGAGGATGGGGGTCCCATGCCGCAGACCCAGGTGTTGCGGTAGGTGGTGCACACCGGGTCGCGACGTTGCGCGCGGTAGTTGGCCAGGTCGCTCATCTCGGTCAGGCCGGGGGTGATGGCCACCGTGGTGGTGGCGCCACCGCTGGTGACCTTGATTTTGTTCACGATGGACTGGGCAATCGGCCCCGTGTAGAACGCGTTCGCACCGCCCTGGGCAATGCTGTTCAAGGTGGCCGCGTAGTCAGGGTTCTTGATGTTGGTGCCTAAGGCTTTGGGCGTGAAATCAGCATTCAAGAAATAAGCGGTGGCATCCGCGTCACGCAGAAAATCGTTGCGCGCACCGGCAATGGCTGCGGCCATGCGGCCACTGATGGGGAAACCGTCTGTGGCCAGCTTGACGCCAGGTGCAAACAGGGTGCTCCAGGCCTGGCGGCCGTGGTCTTGGTGCGCCAGTTCCAGCATGCGCACCGCTCCGGGCGTGCCGATGGAACGGCCGCTGGCGCGGGTGCTGGCAAACGACGAGCCCAGGTTGGGCAGCGGGTTGGTGCGGTCGGTCGCGCTCACGAAGCGCAGATAGTCTTCTGTGGCTGCCGCCGGAGCGGTTTCGCGCCCGTCGTAGCTTTGCACTTGTTTGGTGGTGGCGTTGTAGTGCAGCATGAAGGCACCGCCGCCCAGACCGGACGATTGCGGCTCCACCAGGCCCAACACCGCTTGCACTGCCACAGCGGCATCGACTGCACTGCCGCCTGCGGCCAGCACGTTGCAACCGGCTTGTGTGGCCAGCGGATTGGCCGTGACGGCCATGAAACTGGCCGCCGTGACGGCTTTTTTACCGAGCTTGTAGCCGGTTTGCGTCTCTGGAATGGCCGGGTCGCCGGGCAGGCCGGAGCCCACCACCACGGTGGTGGTACCTGCACTTTGCAGGCACGCCTGCATGGCGGCTGCTGGCGAGGTGGCGTCGTCACCGCCGCAACCCCACAGGGCTACGGCGCTCAACGCCACCGGCGCGAGCCAACGCTGGCGCCCCACATTTGCCGTGCTCTTAGCTGTGCTCTTCATCACTGCGCTCCTGAATTAATTCACCTGCAAGCCACAGTGGCTCGTCATGGTCAATTCATTAAGCAAGCCTCAGGCCGGGCTGTCAACTCAAGGAAAACCATAGTCAGACCGAGGTAAATGGGCGATTGTGCGGTGCAATATTGCTATTCATATGCTATGCAAAACATAGCTGCTTGAGCAGTATTTATAAGGGCTAAAGCGCATTTTGTTTATAAATGAAGGCCGGTAGCGGCTTCGAGCCAGCGGCGCGCATGCCATCATCGCGCCCCCATGCGTTCAGGCACCCCTTTGCAACCCGGCCTCTCGTCCCTGTGCACGCCTGACCGTGCCCAGTTTGCGCGTCCTGCGCACCGAGACGGCGTGGAGCTCTATCGCGCGCACATCGTCCACCAAGCCTTTGAGCCGCACACCCACGAGGCCTTTGGGCTGGGCGCGATTGAATCGGGCGTGGAGCGTTTTCGCTACCGGGGCAGCGAGCACCTGGCACCGCGCGACAGCCTGGTGCTGATGAACGCCGACGAGCTGCACACCGGCAAGGCCGAAACGCCCGGCGGCTGGTGCTACCGCATGATTTATCTGGACGCGCCGGTGCTGCAGGACATCAGCGGCGAGGCGGGCTGGTGGTTTGCGCAGGCGGTGGCGCATGACGCGGCGCGGGCGCGGCGCGTGAGTGGTTTGCTACAAACTTTATGGACGTCATGCGAGCCTCAGCAAGAGCCACTGGCCTTTGACAGTGCCTTGCTCCTGCTGGTCGACACACTGCGCCCCCACGCCCGCATGCCACGTGCGCATGCCGTAAGCGCTGGCGACGATTTCCAGCGGGTGATTGACTACATGCGGGCGCACCTGGATCAACCCCTGCGGCTGGACGACCTGGCCCGCATCGCCCAGCTCAGCCCGTTTCATTTCCTGCGCATGTTCAAGGCCCGCCACCACAGCACGCCGCATCAGATGCTGATGGCGCTGCGGCTGTTTGCCGCCAAGCAGCACCTGGCGCGTGGCGAATCGCTGGCACATGTGGCCGCCACCGTCGGCTTGACCGACCAACCCCACCTGACGCGCAGCTTTGCCCAGCGCTACGGCCTGACACCGGCCCGCTACCAGCGCCAGGTTCTCGGCCCATGACATATGACGAATGACGCGGCCTGTCGGCCGGCATGACGGCGTCGCCGTTCGGCCATCTGTCATCGACGCCGCTTAGCGACGAAGTCATTCGTCACCCCCGCGCACCGCAATCTGGTGCAAGACAGCGCCGGCGCAGGTAGGCAAACTGCGTGCCATGCAACCCGCCCCGCACCACACTTTTCACCCCGCCCCTTCATTCTTCAAACTCTGGACCGGCACCCTGTTTGCCCTGCTCGCCGGAGCCGTCTGGGGCCTGGTGTTTGTCATTCCGCTGCTGCTGCCTGATTACCCGGCGGCCCTGCTGTCGGTGGGGCGCTACCTGGCGTTTGGCTTGATTGCCTTGCCGCTGGCCTGGCTGGATCGCAAAGCGCTGGCGCGGCTGAGCCGTGCTGACTGGATCGAGGCGCTCAAGCTGACGGCGGTGGGCAACCTCTTGTACTACCTGTGCCTGGCCGCCGCCATTCAGCGCGCGGGCGGGCCGTTGCCCACCGTAATCATTGGCACGCTGCCGGTGGTGATTGCGCTGTGCGCACACGCCAGGGACAAGGGCCGCAAGGGCTCCAGCGACGCACGTCTGCCCTGGCGCAGTTTGCTGCCGTCGTTGCTGCTGATTGCGGTGGGCATTGGCTTGGTCAACCAGGTGGAAATGCAGCACTTGCGCGACCAGAGTCAGTCCGGTGTGGATTGGGGCCGCTACGGTCTGGGTGCGTTGCTGGCCTTGTTTGCGGTGGCCTGCTGGACCTGGTATCCACTGCGCAATGCCGACTGGTTGCGCCAGCATGCCGGCCGCAGCCCCCGCACCTGGGCCACCGCCCAAGGCGTGGTGACCCTGCCCCTGGCGCTGCTGTGCGGGGTGGCTTTCTGGGCGTGGAATGCCGTGTCGGCGCAACCCATCAGCCTGCCCGGCGGCCCCACGCCCGAGCGGTTTGTGTGGCTGATGCTGGTTACCGGCTTGCTGGCCTCGTGGTTGGGCACGGTGTGCTGGAACGAAGCCAGCCAGCGCCTGCCCACGCACCTGGCGGGCCAGCTCATCGTGTTTGAAACCCTGGCCGCCTTGACCTACGTGCTCATTCTGCGTGGCCAGGCACCCAGTGTGTTCACCCTGCTGGGCATGGTGTTGCTGGTGGCCGGCGTGCTGTGGGCACTGCGGGCGGCCAGTCGTGCGCCACATCCCGTTTAACGAACATATTGCTATGTTTTATATAGCTGCTTGAGCAGTATTTACAAGGGCTAGATGCCGATTTGTCATCAAATTCAACCGTCATCCATCCGTTTGGCCGACAAAACGCCTTGGAACGCTGTTCAGGTTTCCCCTGAGCTTTTGTGGCCGACAACACTGGCCGCTGGCGGCGCGCTGGGGTAAGCTGGACGCGCCACGCCTGGGTGCCATGTCACACAGGCTGTGCAACCGGTTCTTGAACGTCAACTTTTGGAGTGTTTATGAGCGACTCAAACAACTTGGGATTTGGCAAGTTCGTGCCGGGCTTTGACTTTCTGCAAAACATCGCCAAGGGCGCGTCACAGAACATCCCGCAACTGCCCAACCTGTCCAGCTGGGTCGCCCCCACGCTGAATGTGGAAGACCTGGAAAAGCGCATTGAAGAGCTCAAAGCCGTGCATTTCTGGCTCGACCAGAACTCCAAAGCGCTGGGTGCCACCATTCAGGCCCTGGAAGTGCAAAAAATGACCCTGGCCACCCTGAAGGGCATGAACTTCAACATGGGCGATGTGGCCAACGCGCTGAAACTCAAGGCGGCAGATACCATGGCGGCCAGCGTACAGAAAGTCACTGACAAGGTGAACGAAACGGCGGAGAAAAATGGCGTCAAAGGCGTGGTCGATCCGCTGGCGTGGTGGGGGTCTTTGACCCAGCAGTTCCAGCAGATTGCTGCGGGTGCCATGAAAGACGTGGCCCGCCAGAACACCCTGGATGCCACCAAAAACATGGCCAAAGGGGCCCTCAAAACCGCCACCAGCATGGCCAAGGTTGCTACCAATAGCGTAGCTGGTCGAGCAGCATCTACAAGGGCAGGCGGCACAAATGCCGTTAAATCAGCCGCCAAGACCACCCGCAAACCCGCCTCCAAGGCAGCCCGTAAAACTACGCGTTGATGACAGATGACAGATGACGGCGCTGCGCGACCATGACAGATGACGCAACAGCCCATCCCCCGTCATCCCGTCATTCACGGCGCAACCGAAGTCTTCCCGTCATTCCCCCATGAAACTTTTCCCTAGCGCCCATGCCACCCACCCGCAGTGGCCATTCGCCTGTGCATTGGTGCTGGCGCAGTTGCGGGCCCAAATGGCGCTCAAAGGCTTTGCCGCCGCGCCCACCCTGGGCTTGCTGTACATCACCGACCACTTTGCGGGTTCAGCACAGCACATCCTGGATCACCTGAGCGCCGAGCTGCCCGAAGTCACTGACTGGGCGGGCACGGTGGGTGTGGGTGTGGCCGCCAACAACGTGGAATACATCGACGAGCCGGCACTATCGGTGATGTTGTGCGCGCTCCCTGCCGACCAATACCGCGTGTTTTCGGGTGTGGCACCACTGGGCACCGGCCCTGGCATTGGGTTTGAGCCGCACACTGCCTTGATTCATGCTGACGGCGGCACCCCCGACATGGCCGAGCTGATTGCCGAGCTGGCCCAGCGCACCGCCACCGGCTATCTGTTTGGCGGGCTGTCTTCCAGCCGCAGCGCGGCCGTGCAGTTTGCGGTGGGCGGCAACGGCAACATCAAGGGCCAGGGGGCCGCCAGCGGCGTGTTCAGCGGCGGCTTGTCGGGGGTCGCGTTTGGCGAGGGGGTGAACCTGATCTCACG
This sequence comes from Comamonadaceae bacterium, assembly GCA_031414805.1. Classification (GTDB taxonomy): domain Bacteria; phylum Pseudomonadota; class Gammaproteobacteria; order Burkholderiales; family Burkholderiaceae_C; genus JAAFIW01. Next base: position 35,440 of record JANOQJ010000073.1, on the reverse strand, counting down.
TGTTACCCAAGGCTGTTTGCCGATTTCGCCGGTACATGAAATCACACAGGCCGACGAGCATGTAGTGCTGGCGCTGGACGGCCAGCCCGCGCTGCAGGTGCTCATGGATGATCTAGGCATTTCGCTGAATGAGCCGCGCGCCGCGCTGGCCAAAGTGCGTGCCACCCTGGTGGGCCTGACCGATCCTGCCGACGCGCCAAGCGGTGTGATGGTCTCTCGCACCGGCAACTTTGGTAGCGACACGCAGGTGCGCCACATCATCGGCCTGGACCCCACCCGCAACGGCGTAGCCATTGCCTCGCGCGTGCGACCCGGCATGCGGTTGGCTTTTTGCCAGCGACATGCGGCCGCCGCACGGGCCGATCTGATGCGCATCTGCGCCGAAATTCGCGAAGAGCTGGAGCCGCAAGAAATGGCCTTGTCGGTCGCCACGGCACTGGCCACCTCTGAGCCGGATGCCCTGCCCAACCCGGCCCGCCGCATGGCCGGTGCCATCTACATCAGTTGCGCGGGGCGTGGGGGCCCGCATTTCGGTGCGCCGAGCGCCGAATTGCAAATCGTGCGCCGTGCGCTGGGCGACGTGCCGTTGGTCGGGTTTTTTGCGGGCGGCGAAATTGCGCGCCACCACTTGTATGGCTACACCGGCGTGCTGACGGTATTCGCCATGCCCGCCTGATGCCTTAAACCCCCCGCCGGTACGCGCAGGGACTTGCCGCATGTAGTTCTATGTTCTACAGTGTTAGGCTGTCTATCTTTGGAAATCCAACTGGCGTCCACATGACTACCACAGCCCCATCGGGTGCATTCGCCTCTTACAACCGCAAACCCAACCCGTGGAAAGCCATTCTGTGGGCGGCTGCCACGCCGACCCGCAATGGGCAGTGGGGTCGTTTGCGTCTGGTCGCACGTACCGCGTACGCGTTGCTGGCTTACCCGACTGAAATGAAGCGCTGGATGGGTGTTGTGTACGAGCTACACACCCGCGGTGTGCTGGATGACCTGGAGGGCGAGTATTTGCGCGCCGTGCAACCGCATGTGAACCGCTTGACAACCATTCAAGAGCGCATCTCGCAACTGATTGATTACATGGACTGGACGGAGCTGGCCTTCCAGCCCGGCCCTTTGGCGCAGCTGAACAGCAACCAGCCCCTGGTGTTGGTGGAGCTGCCGCCCTTGCCCGGCTACGAACACATGCGCTTGCAGCTGACCCGTGCGCCGGTGAACAGCCCCGAGGGCGAACTGCTTTTGTCCCTGTCGGTGCGCCGCGCCCCGGATGTGCAACACATGACGCGCGCGCTGGATGTTGCCGTGGTGGCGTTCAGCCGGTTTCGCGTGGAAGGCGAAGCATCTTTGGTCATTGGCGGCATGCGTGGTCAGCGCCATCCTTCGTTGCGCCTGTCGCCGATAGAGATGGCGCAAGCCTTGCAAGGCTGGAAAGCACCGGTGCTCATGGTGCGGGTGATGCAGGAGCTGGCGCGCCATTGGGGCTTGCATCTGGTGGGGCTGGATCCGCGCTGGCACCAGCTCAAGGGCTGGCCTTATCGCTACAGCGCCCGTAACCGCGACACCGCGCTGCGCGTGAAAGACAGCTATGAAGCGCTGTGGCGGCATTTTGATGCCCGCCCCGGCCCACCCGGCTGGATCGTGCTGCCCACCAGCTCGGACGACAGCCTCGCCGCAACCGCCCTGTCGCCTGAAAAGCGCGCCCGACAAATCCAGCGCGCCGACTACTGGCTGCGTACCAGCAGCCTGCTGCGCCGCGAAATGCGCCAAGCCCTGCAACGCCCTGGCCGCGACGCACGCATGACCCGCGTGACAAGAAGCATGAACTCGGAGTTCGAACCAGAAGAGCCGGAACAAAAATTCCAGGCACGGCGCGAGCGCCCGATGGAAGAACTGATGCCCGGCAAGGTGCGTTCCCGTCCTCAGTCGTCGCGCATTCTGGAAACAGGCCCTAGCAGTTTGATTTAGGTTTATCCGCGACGCAGTGCCGCAAAGGCCTCAAATTCCCAGCTGCGCATGGCCAACAGCAAGGTGTAACCCGCCTTGTCTTTCTCGGCCATTTTTTGATCGGTCTGGTGCTGCTGCGCAAAGTCTTGCGCCACGCGCTGCAGCCGCTCCAGAAACGACGGTGCCAAGCCCTGGCTGATGCTGCCGTGCACCAGCAGCACACCTTCGCCCATGCCGTCAAACCCGCCTGAAAAATAGTCCAGCGCCGCGTTTTCACGAAAGTAGTTCATCACCGGGCCATGCGGGCGCCAGCGGAAAGCCTTGGCCAGTTTCAGGCGGTAGCGGTTCAGCGGGCGCAGCTCGATGATGCCGATACGGTCCAGCTGCGCCAGGTATTTAATGCCCTCAGCGGTGCTCAGCGTGTATTGCGCGGTGATCTGCTCCAGCGTCCACTGGCTGAGCACGCAAATAGCGCACAGCAGCAGTTTCTTGTCGGCCACCACTGCGCGTTCCTGCTCCGCCGTCATTTCACTGAGCAAGGGCTGGGCGTCGGCCACCCGGCGGGCCAGGTCGGCAAAGTCAATTTTCAAAGCGCGACACATCGCGTCGATACGCGACAGCGGCATGTCGCCCTTGGCCAGCATGCGCTTGACGCTGGACTCGGCCATGCCCAGCGCCAGCGCCAGGTCGGCATAGGTCATCTGGGCGGCCTTCAGCTCTTTTTTCAGGGCGGAGACGAGGTCGGCGGTGGTGCTCATCGCGTTCTCTGCGTCTCTGCGGTGATGCATTTATGGATCAAATCGCCCTCCAGCCCTTGTAAATACTGCTCAAGCAGCTATTCATTTAATAGCGACTATTTCATCAAGTCCCGATCACCCCACCGTCGTTCTTGGTAATCACCACCGTGGCCGAGCGAGGGCGGCCTGCACCGTCGGGCCATTTGGAAAAACGCATCGGCTGGTCGGGGTCGCTGCGCTCACTGGGGCTCTCGCCGGGGTGCTGAATGTTCACAAACATGGTTTTGTGGTCGGGCGTGGTGATCACGCCGGTCACCTCACAGCCGGTGGGGCCAAGCAGGAAGCGGCGAATGTCGCCAGCTCCGGTGGGATCACAGGCCAGCATCTGGTTGTTCGGCAGATTGGCGTAGTCGCCCTTGCCCATGGTCGAGGTGCTCGCGTCGGTCTGAATCCACAACACGCCGCGGCCATCGACCCAAATGCCATCGGGGCTGCCGAAGGTATCGCCCTTGATGTTGCCTTTAGCCTCCGGGCGCTCTAACTTCGGGTCGCCAGCCAGCACAAAGTGGTTCCAGCTGAATCGGGTGGCATTCAGGTCACCCGCCTCTTTCCAGCGAATGATCTGCCCCATGCTGTTGTTAGCGCGCGGGTTGGCGGCGTCAGGGCCGGGCAATTTGTCAGCGCCTCGGCTGACGTTGTTGGTCAGCGTGCAATAGACCTCTTTGGTGATGGGATCGATCGCCGTCCACTCGGCGCGGTCCATCTTGGTGGCACCCAGCAAGTCGCTGGCCTGGCGGGCTTTGATGACCACTTCGCCCTGGTCGGCAAAACCGTTGGCCGCCGTCAAAGGCCCCTGGCCATGCGTCAGGGCGATCCAGTCGCCGCTTCCGTCGGCGTTGAACTTGGCCACAGACAAGGTGCCGTGGTCCAGCAGCTCGCGGTTGGCAGCAAAGCCGCCCGGCTTGACCGCGTCGCGGCTGACGAATTTGTAGATGTACTCAAAGCGTGCGTCTTCGCCCATGTAGAGCACGGCGCGGCCATCGGCCGTAGTGGCCACGGCGGCGCCCTCGTGCGCGGCCCGACCCAGCGCCGTGCGCTTGACGGGCGTGCTGGTGGGGTCCATCGGGTCGATTTCCACCATCCAGCCAAAGCGGTTGAATTCGTTGGGGTGTTTGACCGCGTCAAACCGCTCTTCATGCTCGTGCCAGCGGTAGTTGAAGCTGCTGACCTTGCGCATGCCCCAGCGGCGCTGATGGGCATCAGGCTGCTCGGGGCCGTTGAAGTAGTTGACGAAGTTTTCCTCACAAGTCAGGTAGGTGCCCCAGGGCGTGTAGCCATGGGCGCAGTTGTTCAGCGTGCCCAGCACCTGCGTGCCCGCCGGGTCGGCGGCGGTGCGCATCATGGCGTGGCCAGCGGCAGGGCCTGCCACGCGCATAGGAGTGGCGGCGGTGATGCGCCGGGCGAATCTGGAGGGCCGCACCACCTCCCACTGCTCACCTTTTGCCTGCACCTCAATGACCGACACGCCATGCGCGTTGATGGCTTTGCGCACTTTCTCGGCGCTCCAGGTGCGCATGCCATCGGTGTGCAGCAGACCGTCGTCGGAGTACTCGTGATTCATGGCCAGCAGGCCGCGCTGGTTGCTGCCTTCCAGGGGGAAGAAATGCATGCCGTCATGGTGCATGCCGGCTTGCGCGGCCTGCTCGGCGGCGGTGTTGCCGGCATCGGGCTTGAAGGCGGGCATGTTGCCGGGCAGGCCCACCGGGTCGCCCCAGCGAAACAGCACGCGGGCGGTGTAGCCCGCAGGCACCACGATGTTGTCTTGCGCGGCCATGGCCACACTGGCAAAGCCAATTTGGCGGCCCATACCCGCGATGCCAGCGCCCGCTGCGGCGCGGGCTACTGGCGTGGTGGACGCAGCCACCGGTGCCGTGTTGGCGGCCATCGGGCTGCTGGCACAACCACTCAGCGCCAGCGGTGCCAGCAGGCCGGTAACCGCCGTGGCCATGCCGCCGCGCACAAAAATACGGCGCGCCGGGTTGGAAACGCTGTGAATGTCCGCATTGGCGCTGCGGTTGGAGTCTTCCATCCGGGAAAAGTCTTTGGCCATGGTGAGTCCTTCAAAGGTGGGAGAACGAAGAAAGTATCGCCAGACAATACCAAAAAGACAAGTCAAGCAGTCTGGCTGACTCAAACGCTGGGAATTGCAGGCGCGGTACAGACACTGCGGCGCTTAAGGAACCTCTGATTAACCCCCTGCGGAACTGCGGCGAACGGATTGGGATGCAGCGCAAGGCGTCTTTTTGCAGCCAATAGCGGGCTATTGGCAAGAAAAGCAACGCAGTCGATGCGCCCAAGGCCGGATGAATCGCAGCCCGCAGGGGGCTAATCAGAGGTTCCTAAACACCCCAGGAACCATCGTGACCACACCTCGCCGAATAGAAAATCCCAACCCCACCACCCGCCGTGAATGGGTGCTGATTGCCACTTTGATCGCCCTGGCCCTGCTGGCCCTGTTCGGCCCGCCCCTGGTGCAGCCGGGTGACCCGCACGGCTTTGCCGACCAGGCGCTGTGGCTGGGTATTCCGCATGCGCTGGATGTGTTGACCAACCTGCCTTTTGCCGCCTGGGGCCTGGCGGGCCTGATCGTGTTGGCACCGCTGGCTTCTAAGGCAAATACCTCACCAGCCCTTGTGCAGATTGCTACAGCCGCTCTCTTTTTCATAGGGCTGCTGGCCACCGCCGCCGGTTCGGCCTACTACCACTGGGCACCCGATGACGCGAGCCTGGCGGTTGACCGCCTGGGCATGGTGGTGGCGTTTGCCGGGCTGTTGGCTCTGGCCGTGGCCGACCGGGTGAGCGCTCGCGCCGGGTTGTGGACGGCCCCGCTGCTGCTGCTGGCCGGTGCCGCCAGCGTGTGGGCCTGGGCCGACAGCGGCAATGTGCTGGCCTGGGCGGTGGTGCAGTTCGGCGGCATGGGGGTGTTGCTGTGGCTGATGCGCTGCCCAGCCCTGCCGGGCGCACTGGCCATCCGCTGGGGCTGGGTGCTGGCGTTGTATGCCGTGGCGAAGGGCCTGGAGCTGGCTGACCACCCGATTCATGAGCTGACAGCCGGCCTGGTTTCGGGTCACAACCTCAAGCACGTGGTGGCCAGCTTCGCGGCATGGCCGGTGCTGCTCGCGCTGCACCGCCTGCAGCGCGTGACGGGCCCAACATCCCCTGCGCTGCACACCCGCAACTCACCAGTGCCACGCCGCGCAAATTATGGTCAAAACACGCTCTAGCCCTTACACTTATTGCTCAAGCAGCTATAAATAAAATAGCGTTGCAACACCTGGAGAAACGCAGATGAGTCACCCCGCTCCCACCGCGCTGGATACGGCTGCCCAGCCCGCACCGCACCCCCACAAACACCCTAACCAGTTCGCACTGCTCACGCAGCGCCGTTTCGGTCCGTTTTTCTGGACGCAGTTCTCCGGCGCGGCGAACGACAACGTCTTCAAGTTCGCCTTCACCGTGATGGTGACCTACCAGCTGCAGGTGCAGTGGCTGCCCCCCGCCATGGCGGGCTTGGTGATTGGCGCGCTGTTTATCCTGCCGTTTTTGTTGTTCTCGGCCACTGCCGGCCAGTTGACCGACAAGTACGACAAAACGGCCATGATCCGCTTCGTCAAAAACATGGAAATCGGCATCATGGCGATTGCCGCTTTCGGCTTTGCCACCGACAACGTGCCCGTGCTGCTGCTGTGCACGTTCTTGATGGGTGTTCACTCCACCTTGTTTGGTCCGGTGAAATTTGCCTATCTGCCGCAAGTTCTGAACGAACGCGAGCTGACCGGCGGCAACGGCATGGTGGAGATGGGCACGTTTGTGGCCATCTTGCTGGGCAACGTGGTCGGCGGCCTGCTGGTGGCCATACCTGAAACCGGGCATCGTGACGTGGCCATTGCCTGCGTTGTGTTGGCGGTGCTGGGCCGAGCGGTCGCGCAATACGTGCCCAGCGCCCCTGCCACCGACCCTGGTCTGGTCGTCAACTGGAACCCTATCACCGAAACCTGGCGCAACCTGAAACTGGCACACGGCAACATCGTGGTCTTCCGCTCGCTGCTGGGCATCAGCTGGATGTGGTTTTTCGGCGCGGTGTTTTTAAGCCAGTTCCCCAGCTTTGCCAAAGAAGTGCTGCACGGCAACGCGCAAGTGGCCTCACTATTGCTGGTGGTGTTTTCCATTGGCATTGGCACTGGCTCGCTGCTGTGCGAGGTGCTTTCCAAGCGCCACGTGGAAATTGGCCTGGTGCCACTGGGCGCGATTGGCATGAGCGTGTTTGCGATTGACCTGTACTTCGCCTCGCGAGGCCTGCCCCCCAACAACGCCCTGAGCATCAGCCAGTTTTTAAGCATGGCCGCCCACTGGCGCGTGCTGGCCGACCTGGCCCTGCTCAGCCTGTTTGCCGGCCTGTACAGCGTGCCGATGTACGCCCTGATCCAGCTGCGCAGCCAGCCCACCCACCGTGCCCGCATCATCGCGGCCAACAACATCCTGAACGCCCTGTTCATGATCGCCAGCTCGGTGATTGCCGGTGCCCTGCTGGCTGCCAACGTGAGCATTCCCACCATCTTTTTGCTGGTGGGCCTGGCCAACGCGGTGGTGGCGTTCTACATCTTCATGCTGGTACCCGAGTACCTGCTGCGCTTCGTCGCCTGGGTGGCCTCGCGCCTGGTCTACCGCTTCAAAATCACCGGCGACGAGCATGTCCCAACCGAGGGCGCAGCCATTCTGGTGTGCAACCACGTCAGCTTCGTCGACGCCGTGCTGCTGATGGCCGCCAGCCCCCGCCCCATCCGCTTCGTCATGGACCACCGCATCTTCAAAATCCCGGTGCTCGGCGCCCTGTTCAAACTCGCCAAAGCCATCCCCATTGCCCCCCGAGCCGAAGACCCGGCGGCCTACGAAGCCGCCTTCGCCGCGTCAGCGCAGGTGCTGCGCGAGGGTGATCTGCTGGCGATCTTCCCCGAAGGCGGCATCACCAAAGACGGCACCTTGCAGCCGTTCAAAGGCGGCATCATGAAGATTCTGGAAATCGCCGCGAAGGATGGTCTGCAACCGCCGGTGATACCGATGGCGCTGACGAATCTGTGGGGTTCGTTTTTCAGCCGGGTGGAGCAAGGCGGCGCGATGGTGCGGCCCTTTCGGCGGGGGGTGTTAAGTCGGGTGGGGTTGAATGTGGGGGAGGCGGTGGGGGCTTCTGACGTGACGGTAGAGGGGTTGCGGGGGAGGGTCGCGGGGTTGCTTGTGTAAGCCGCGTTGACTTGTCACGGTAAATTTGCTGGGGTCTCTTAAACTCGGCGGCGTATGCTAATTGCAACTAAATCATTCACCCGAAGGCAGCTCTCGCAATCCTGTGCTGTCGCGTTGACGGCCTTGGCATTGCCCAGTTTGGCCCAAAGAATTGCTGACTCACCAAAAACTGCGGTCGACCGCGTGCGAGTGTTGTTGCAAACGCCTGAAAATCGCATAGATTTCGCCACAGCCAAGCTTGAACTTGACAGCATCATTGACCGAAATACGGACACAGCAGCTATTCAACAAAAGCTCAATGAAATGGCGGCAGAGGTAACGGCAATGATGTCGTTCGCACGCCGAATCAACAGCGTCGATAAGGTGGAAGCGCTGGTGGCCTACTTGCATCAACCAGGGCCATGGAACAAGCAGCAAGTTTTCAAATACGACTTGATCGGCGATCCAACGGGTACGGCGGTCTTTGCCAACAAGCTGCTGTCTACCTACTTGAGAACGCGTCTGGGGAATTGTGTCTCGATGCCCATACTGTTCGTTATATTGGCGCAGAAAATCGGTTTGCACGCAGTCCTGTCAACTGCGCCAAATCATGTATTCGTAAAATTCCGCGATGAAATGGGCGTTTATCAAAACGTCGAGGCCACGGCAGGAGGCGCGAAAAAGAATTCCAGTTACCAGCGTGATTTTGCCATTGCTCAGTAAGCCATTGACAATGGTATTTTTCTGCGTGACTCAACCAAGAAGCAGTCCATTGTCATCATGGCGCATACGCTGCTTGAGTATTTTTTGAATCAAAAAGATATTGATCGAATACATGCCATTTCGGATGTTTTGCTACAACAAGAGGCTACAGACGCTACATCTATGGTCTACAAAGGAACGGCTTATGCAATCCTTGTAGATCGTCGCTTCAGAAGCAAGTACGCAAAATTTGAAAGCATACCCGATCATCTGAAGCCGCAGGCTAGCGAATTAATCAAGCAGCAGCGTCAATGGTATGCCAAGGCGGAAGCGCTGGGTTGGCGGGAAGAAACAGAAGAATCGCGAAAAGCTTATTTGCAGATGGTTGGTCAAACTGCAAGATTACAAAAGTAATATGGAGTAAGTAAATGAAACCAGTCAAATTTTTAAAGAGTGCTTTTATCGCACTCGCAATGATCGCAACAGTCACTGGCGCTTATGCGCGTTATGTGTCTGCTGACCCGATTGGGCTTGATGGAGGATGGAATCGATATGGGTATGCCGTGGGGAATCCATTGAGCTTTATCGACCCTTTCGGCCTTGCCCCTGGGGACTGCTTTCGCTCCCCTACGGACGCAGCAAGAGACGCTGGCCTCTACGCTCAAGAAAATGGCAAACCATTTATCGAATACGGCGGCTGGATAACTGGATCGAACGGATTATATTCGGCCTCATATCTAGGTGGAGCACCTACGTCAGTAAATTTGTTGCCTATTAGGCCTTCGAACGCTTCTTCAAGCTGGCACACCCATCCACCAAGATTTGCTGATGTCCCTGGGGCAAATGATTTTAGTCCTGCAGACTTGAATTTCGCAAAGCAAACTGATCTTCCTTTGTATTTAATGGGCCCGGATAAAGGTTTAAAACTTATAAATCCTGATGGTAGTCCTGGCATATGCACACGATACGCCCCTCCACCAAAACCGATCACCTGCCGGTAACTTTTGTGAAAAAAGTTAATTTGGTGAACGCCTTAACATCATGCTTAGTAGCAACAACAATTACAGTTGCTACTGCTAGCGTTTTACCGATGGCAACCCAGCGCTTCTCTGTTGAAGATTATTATTTTGGTCGTCTCGCCGATGAAAAAACTTCCGTCACACTTGCATGCGATCCAGATGGATATTTTCATAGGCTGCTTGTGGGCGATATGCTTGGGCACATTCCAGCCAAAATATTAAGGATCGAAAGAAATAAGTTTCTCCTGGAAGAGCCTTACCAAGAAAATGGCAATTGGAAAATTCGCAGGGTTTGGCATCCAATTCTGAATCCTCCTGATTTTCTAAATAAATGCCCTCAAATTCGAAACCGTTAAATAGTTAAATTTTTGCAGAGTGCTTTTGCGGCACTCGCAATGAAACGTATTCCTACCGATGATAGAAAAGTTACCGACTGGTTATGCCTGTACGGCGGCAATGGCAGTCCAACAACAGACCTTATGGACGCACGAAATAAGCGGTTGGATCGTTATGACGACAACTTGGCAGCGGCAGAGCGCTTCTCTGAAATGCTAGACGGAAACTACTCCGGATATGCACCTTGGCGCTCAGGTGATTTTAATTTCGGACAATTTGCTTTCAAATCCGCAAGAAATGCGTTCGGCGGAGGCAAAGGTAACGGCTCAAAGGATGCGAGCTTTGTTAGCAAGTGGGGAGCGACTGGAGCTTTCCACTTTGAACAAAGAACAAACTGGGCAGACTGGAAAAAGAACAACTGCACCTGCGGAAGATAATGATATGGTTAAGCAGTCTAAATTCTCTATAGTTAAGACTTCGAGCGCTATAGGTTTCATAATATTTGCGCTGTACACGGATATTTTTGCATTACAAATCCCGTTGTTTTCTTATTTCATCTGCCCTTTAATTTTTATATTAATATTCATTTCTTTGCTGCTAAAAAGACTTGGCGTACGGGCGACTTTAATGCGTGTTTTACTTGGGCTGCCTATAATTCTAGTTCTGACGTCTGTTCTTTCGGGTGTCTTTAGTCGTCTCCATGACGAGTGGCTATTGGTTCAAGTAAGAACGTGGGGGTTGGAGATCCAAAATATAAAGGCGACGACAGGGAAGTATCCTCCGACAGCAGCAAAAAATCTGCATGGTTATCAAGCTCGCTTTATCAATAAAGAAAATCCTAATGACCCGCCAATTATTTACTTCCATAAGTTTGGCCAAATGCGCCAAACCTATCAAATTGCTGATGACCTCTTCCTAGAGGAGGTCGAGTCCTAGCACGCATGTTTCATCGGCGCACAAGACCCATATTGTTTGGTTTTGAAATGGGTAACTTGGGTGCATTGGACAGTTGTGTTTATGGCCGTTCAGTTCCTCAGGAATGCACATGCTCTCGATAGGCAGGCGGCAGAGTTGGCTGGCGGCCGGTGCACTTGCATCGGTCATCTTCGATGCGCTGCTGATGGTTATCTACGCTGCCTCAATCGGCTGGATTTTTTTTGCAGTGTGGCGATGTGTGCAAAGGTTGCGTGGGCGACCCGTCGATCTATTTGCTTTGATCGTTTCCTTGTCCGTACCATTGTTGGTCAATCTCGTCGACTTTGTCGTGCAACAGCAAGTGGATCGAGACATGCGAGCACTCAGTCAAAGCAAGCGCTGGGTCGATGCCAAATCGTTGAGTGATCTTTTGGCCACTGACGGGACGGTCACGTGGATTACCAGGACGCGGGTGACGACAATTGGATTTGAGGGCTCAACTCCTGTCGCGAGGGGCCGAGGATTTCCTGGCTATATTTTGAAATACGACCTTGAAAATGGTGCAAAGCTGCAATACCCATGGTGACTTTCGCCTTTATCCTGGATTAAATGAGTTCCACTACTCAGTCGGGTGGGTTTAAATGTCGGTATACCTATCGGCGGGGCCGATACACAGCTCGTAATCCTACATAGCTTGGTAGCTTTGCTCGCAAAGGACGGGTGATCTTACGGTCGACTTTCTTAATGGTTTGCGTCGAGCCAGGTAACCAGAGCAATATGACTGCAATTCCCAAGCATCCGTGAAGGAAACCTACGAGGCCAAGAGCCATATTCGTTAACCTATGTCCGCGGCAAATTGCGTCTGATATCAATGGTTTACCCAGCATGTTGCAGGTGTCAAACAGGTTATTGCCCAAAAATGCCAGCGTGGCAACATAGTAGGAGTCTACGGGCCTCGTTCTGTCAAAGTGGGTTGCGCCTATTAATATAGCTGCGGCAATATAAGTAGTGTAAACAAGAATACCGAACGCAGTACCCAACGAGCGTTCAACTTGACCATCTCGGATTATGTTGCTGCACCAAATGGCGATCGCTATCCAATAACCTACGAGCGCGCCGGATACAAAAACCGCTTCTCCGATGGATGCGTCATTGATTCGTACGCCAGCAAAGAGACTCAAGATCATCAATGCTGTGCCTAACCAGAATGGCCAAGCTGTACGCCACGAGAACAATAATCCAATAGACAACAGTCGTAATTTAAAAGTCTGGGGGTTCATGTGGATAGGTGAAATCGAAATTTGAAAGGGGTTTTTAACATCAAACCAAGTTGCAGAAATGTGATTCGTAAATTGCGTGATCGGCCTTTTACCCCGACTCCCCACCCAACACCCCCCCAATCATCCGGCGGATTCCCCGCGATCAGCATCTTCCCGAACACCCGGTACGCGTCGTCCCCGCTCCCATAGGCGCGCAAGCTGTCCTCGTCATTCACCCACGTATACACAATGATTTTGCTAGCCGCGTGGTAGCGGAAGAACAATAGGTATTGCTGGAAAAACTTGGCTCCAAACCAGTGCTTGTAGGGGCCCTGGGTTTGGCCTTGGCGGTATTCGTCGCGGCTGGGGTCTAGGGGAATGATGTCGAAGACCAGGGCTTCGATGGCGGCTAGGCGTTTGGTGGGTTTTTTGGTTTTGTAGTCTTGCGGGCGTTTGGCCTTTAGTTGCTCAGTGCATATTGACATCATTGCCGTCATTGACAACAATGAATGCGTATACAAGGCAGGAACTCCCATGGCTGTGCTTACCGTTCGCAACCTCGACCCAGACGTCAAAACCCGATTGCGTGTGCACGCGGCGCAGCAGGGTATTGCCATGGAAGAGGCCGTGCGCCGCATCCTCACGCAGGCGGTCAGTCAGGCGGAAAGCGCTGGAGCTGCCAGAAACGATCTGGGCAGCCGCATTCAGGTGCGTTTTGCCGGATTGGGGGAGTGGGTGGCTGCGCCGCGCCACCCGGTGCGGGCGTCGCCTTTTGCAGATGATGCAGCGGATGTGGCTGACGCAGTGGATGCGCAAACTGATCGCTAGCCTATGTTTCTCCTCGACACCAACGTCATTTCCGAGCTGACCAAACCCGCGCCCAGTGCGGCGGTATTGGGCTGGTTTGCTGCCACGCCCGCGCAGCAGATTTTCCTGAGCACCGTCACGCTGTGCGAAATTCAATTGGGCTTGGCGCTGATGCCTGTTGGCAAGCGTCGCGATGCCCTGGTGTTGGCCGCCGATGCGCTGGTTCAGATTGATTTTGCAGGCCGCTGCTTGAATCTGGACACACGGTGTGCGCCTGTTTATGGTCAATTGGCCGCACAGCAACATGCGCGGGGCCGCACGTGCAGCGTGGAAGACGCCATGATCGCGGCTGTTGCCATCACGAATGAGATGCTTCTGGTGACGCGCAACACCAAAGATTTTGAAGGTATAGCGGGCTTGGCACTGGTGAACCCTTGGCTAGTGGCTAGTGGCTAGTGTCCTGAGTTAGAAGTTCTAACTTCCAACTCAGGCCAAGGCTTGAAGGCTTGGTTTTAAGCCAAATCGGCCACCAGCCCTTATAAAACCTGCTCAACCAGCTATTAATTCAGGAGTGATAGTGGCCCCCATGGCAAGACCCAAGAGCAGATTGGATAATCTGCCCCATGAACGCCCTGAACATTCCTGAATACGTTGCCACCCTGGGTTTACAGGCAAAAGTGGCCTCGGCCCTGATGGCTGCTGCTCAAGCAGCTACAAAAAACAAAGCGCTTTTAAGCCTTGCGCAACTGCTGCGTAGCAACCTGGCGCTGCTGGCCGAAGCCAACAACAAGGACCTGGCGCGCGCGCAGGCGGCTGGCTTGGCAGAGCCGCTGGTAGATCGGTTGCGGCTCACACCCAAAGTCATCGAAACCGTAGCCCAAGGCTGCGAGCAATTGGCCGCCATGCCGGATGTGATTGGCGAAATCATGGGCATGAAGCAGCAGCCCAGCGGCATTCGCGTGGGGCAGATGCGGGTGCCGATTGGCGTGTTTGGCATGGTGTTTGAGAGTCGACCCAATGTGACGATTGAGGCGGCCAGTCTGGCCATCAAGAGCGGCAATGCGGCCATTTTGCGTGGCGGGTCGGAGGCGATTGAGTCGAACAAGGCGCTGGCGGCGCTGGTGCACCAGGCCCTGACTGCAGCCGGGTTGCCAGCCGATGCCGTGCAACTGGTGCAAACGACTGACCGCGCGGCCGTGGGCGCGCTGATTGCGATGCCGCAGTATGTGGACGTGATCATTCCGCGCGGTGGCAAAAGCCTGATCGAGCGCATCAGCCGCGAGGCGAAAGTGCCCGTCATCAAGCACCTGGACGGCAACTGCCACGTGTACGTGGACGACCCCAGCGACGTGGCCATGGCGGTGACGATTGCCGACAACGCCAAAACCCAGAAGTACAGCCCCTGCAACGCGGCCGAGGGCTTGTTGGTGGCAGCGGGTGTAGCGGAAGACTTTTTGCCGAAGATTGCGGCTATCTACGCTGCCAAAGGCGTGGAAATGCGGTGTGATCCGGCTGCAGCCCAGGTAATTACTGCTCAAGCAGCTATGAATTCAGGAGTGGCTCAGTTCATCAAACCCGCCACCGAACAAGACTGGTTTGAGGAATACCTGGCCCCCATCATCAGCATCAAGGTGGTCGCAGGCATTGAAGAAGCCATCGCCCACATCAACCACTACAGCTCCCACCACACCGACGCCATCGTCACCACGAACCACGTTCACGCCCAGCGTTTCCTGCGCGAGGTCGATTCCGCCAGCGTGATGGTGAACGCCAGTACCCGCTTTGCCGATGGATTTGAGTTTGGCCTGGGCGCCGAAATCGGCATCAGCACCGACAAGTTTCACGCCCGCGGACCGGTGGGTATTGAGGGGCTGACGTCGTTGAAATGGGTGGTGTTGGGGCAGGGGGAAGTGCGGGTGTAACCAGGGTTTTGGCGACCGCGTTGCCCGTGGTTGAGCGGGCACATGTTTCCCTTTTATTGCGGCACCAACTCCACCCGCCGATTCTTCGCCCGCCCGGCCTCATCGGTATTGCTGGCCACCGGCGCCAAATCGGCCACACCAAACGCTGATAGGCGAGCCGCCGCAATGCCGTGCTGGCTGGCCAATGCCGCATTCACCGCTTCGGCGCGCCGCTTGGACAAGGCAATGTTGCTGTCCAGGGTGCCCTGGTTGTCGGTGTGGCCGACCACGCGTAGCTTCAAGGCGGCATCGGCTTTGAGCAACTTGGCGATTTCTTCCAAAGCGGGCTTGGACTCGGCTTTGAGGTCAGCCTTGGCGGTATCAAACAGGATGCCGTACAGGGCGACCCGGCCGGTGGCGGCAATGGCTTTTGACATGTCCGAGGCGCTGACAGTCACCATGTTTTGGGCCATGGCGCCCACGTCCACAATGTCCAGCGCCACATAGGCGCCGCGCTGAGCTTTGAACGTCGGATTTTCCTTATTCCACTGCACGGCCACCAGATGCACATAGGTGGTCTGCCCGTTTTGCTGGCGCTGGGCTGACAGGGTGTGCAGGCTGCTAGCGGGCGCGGAATACATGACGAACTGGCTGCGCGAAGTAGTCAAAGGCGCTTTGGTGAAGGAATACGGGATCAGGTAGCCATTCCATTTACCCAGCTTGGCGTCCTTCGTGGAGTCATACAGCAGGGTAAAGCCTTGTGCGGCCAGCTCGGTAGCGTAGTTGCGAAACACCTCGACGCTGGTGGTATCGCCCGCAGATTCGTACCAGATGCGCGTGCGCTCGCCTTCGGCCACGATGGCGGGGCTGGCAAATTCACGGCGGCCCGTGGCGAGGTTGGTCTTACTGAAAGTGGCGGTGGGAATGTCCACCGCGTCAAAACGCTTCTTGTCGTAAGCCACGATCACCGAACCGGCAAACCGCTTGATGGCGGGGTGGTCTTTGGCACCCGGCATGTCTTGCGCTAGCGCGGGAGTGAGCACTAACAGGCAAATTAAAAAGCCGAACAAAGCGCGTAAGCATGAAAGCATCTGGCTCATGGTGGGGCATCCTTTTGCAAAAACTACCGTTGCATAACGAGACTAGCATGCGAGCATTGCGAGCAGATGGTCTTGCAAGCCCAGCTTTTGCCCCAAGTCTCTACACACATCAAAAAACAAGCACTTTTATGGTTCCCCACCTCATCACCGCGCTGACCGGCCCCATCAACGAGTTGGAACAGCGCATTCTGGATTCCATGCCAGCCATCGAGCGCTGGTTTCGCCTGGAATGGATGGAGCACACCCCCCCGTTTTACAGCTCGGTCGATGTGCGAAATGCCGGTTTCAAGCTGGCCCCGGTGGACACCAACCTGTTTCCCAGTGGCTGGAACCACCTGACGCCGCAAATGCTGCCGCTGGCGGTGCAGTCAGCCATGGCGGCGATCGAGAAAATCTGCCCGGAAGCCCGAAACCTGTTGCTGATTCCTGAAAACGACACGCGCAGCAGCTTTTATTTGAGTGGCGTGGCCCAGCTCACGCGCATTTTTCACATGGCGGGTTTGAACGTGCGGGTGGGCTCCATCAGCCCGGACGTCAAGGTGGCCACCACCGTCAATCTGCCCAACGGCGAGCAGGTCACGCTGGAGCCGGTGGTGCGCAAAAAAAGCGGCGGCAAGAACGGCTTGGGTCATGGCCGCCTGGGCCTGAAAGACTTTGACCCGTGCACGATTTTGCTGAACAACGACCTGGCGGCAGGCGCGCCGGGCATTCTGGAAGACATTCACGAGCAGTACCTGTTGCCGCCCCTGCACGCCGGCTGGAGCGTGCGCCGCAAGAGCCAGCACTTTCGCGCCTATGAAGAAATTTCCAAGCGTTTTGGCAAGCTGCTGGGCGTCGACCCCTGGCTGATCAACCCGATGTTCACGCCCTGCGGCGAGGTGGATTTCACCGACCCGGCCAGCCTGGAAGCCCTGAGCACCCACGTGGACGCGCTGCTCACCAAAATTCGCCGCAAATACAAGGAATACGGCATCAACGAAAAGCCGTTTGTGGTGGTGAAGGTGGACAACGGCAACTGCGGCATGGGCATCATGGCCGTGCGCGAAGCCAAAGACGTGCTGGCACTTCACGACAGCCGCAAGCG
Source organism: Comamonadaceae bacterium (assembly GCA_031414805.1). Lineage (GTDB taxonomy): Bacteria > Pseudomonadota > Gammaproteobacteria > Burkholderiales > Burkholderiaceae_C > JAAFIW01. Next base: position 18,353 of record JANOQJ010000073.1, on the reverse strand, counting down.
GCCGCTGGCACCCGGGCAAACCCACTGCGAAATCGTTATTCAAGAAGGTGTGCAAACCCACGAACGCATGAACGATGCGGTGGCTGAGCCGGTGGTCTACATGATGGACCGCTACGTGGTGGGCGGTTTTTACCGCATTCACGCGCAGCAGGGCACGCACGACAGCCTTGCCGCGCCAGGCTCCAGCTTTGTGCCGCTAGCGTTCGCCGAAAGCGCGCAGCTGCCCCAGCCGGGGCAAAAGCCGGGTGCCAGCGCACCCAACCGTTTTTATATGTATGGCGTGATTGGTCGCCTGGCCATGCTGGCGGCTAGCTACGAGCTGGAAGCCACCGACCCGGATGCCGAGGTTTACGAGTAACGGCGGTTGAACCGAGATTGTTCATTAGGCGGCCCTTCGGGCCTACGCGGTGCCTGGCGGACGATTTGCGGCCATTTCACACCCTCCCTCGTTGGCTTTTAGCACGGCAATTGCCGCCTCACGAATGCGCGAACTGCTTCGCAACTCGCCTCGCCATGCACTCGCGTCCTAATGAACAATCTCGGTTGAATCCTCGTGTGTGCAGTTGTTGCGTTGCAACAAAACCGTCACCTAGTGGTTTTTTGGCCTGATTCTTGAGTTGAGCCCGGCTCACGGCGAGCGCACAATCGCGTTCCTTCAAGTCATGGAACCCCGCTGACGCCCAGGAAACCTGGGTATCTGCAAGAACGGGGCAATTCAGTGCAAAGCTCAAAGTCTTCCCTGGCCGCGCTCACAGTAGGCGCAATTGGTGTGGTTTATGGCGATATCGGTACCTCAGTGCTGTACGCCATGAAAGAGATCTTCGGATCGGGCCACGTGGCATTTACCCCCGACAACGTGTACGGCATCCTGTCCATTATTTTCTGGACGCTGACCGTTATCGTGTCCATCAAATATGTGGTGCTGGTGCTGCGGGCCGACAACGAAGGCGAGGGCGGGCTGGTGGCCATGCTCACGCTGGCCTCGCGCGCGGTGCAGCACAAGCCGGCGCTGCGGCGGGTGCTGCTGGTCATCGGCATTTTTGGCACCTGTTTGTTTTATGGCGACGGGGTGATCACCCCGGCCATCTCGGTGCTGGGTGCGGTCGAAGGGCTGGAGGTGATCTCCCCGCAGTTCAAGAAATTTGTGGTGCCACTGTCGGTGGTTATTTTGCTGGGCCTGTTCATGGTGCAGCGCCATGGCACCGCCGGCATTGGCAAGTTTTTCGGGCCGGTCACGCTGGTGTGGTTTGGCACGCTGGCCGCTTTGGGGCTGTACCACATCGTCGACTACCCCTCCATCCTGCAAGCGCTGAGTCCGCACTACGCGGTGCTGTTCATTTTTGCCAACCCGGGTACCACCTTCATTATTTTGGGGGCCGTGGTTTTGTGCGTCACCGGGGCTGAGGCGCTGTATGCCGACATGGGGCACTTCGGCAAACGCCCGATTCGCCTGGCCTGGTTCAGCGTGGTGATGCCCTCGTTGACCTTGAATTACTTTGGTCAAGGCGCGCTGCTGCTCAAGCGCCCCGAAACGGTGAAAAACCCGTTTTACATGATGGCGCCCGACTGGTTTTTGATTCCGCTGGTCGTTTTGGCTACTGCCGCTGCCGTCATCGCGTCGCAAGCGCTGATTTCGGGCGCTTTTTCAGTTACCAAGCAAGTGGTGCAGCTGGGCTTTTTGCCGCGCCTGCGCATGCTGCACACCAGCGCCAAAGACACCGGGCAAATTTACATTCCGTTTGTCAACTGGGCGTTGTTTGGCGCGATTGCGTTTGCCGTCATCATGTTCAAGTCCAGCGGCGCACTGGCTTCGGCTTACGGCATTGCCGTGTGTACCGACATGCTGATCACCACCATATTGACCTTCTATGTGGTGCGCTACGCCTGGAAATACCCGCTGTGGTTGTGCATTGCAGCTACCTGCATCTTCTTTGTGGTCGACTTTGCGTTCTGGGCGTCGAACATGCTCAAGCTGCTGGACGGCGGCTGGTTCCCGCTGGTCATTGGTGGCGTGCTGTTCACGCTGATGATCACCTGGAAGCAGGGCCGCAACCTGCTGAGTGCCAAGCTGAAAGACGAGGGGCTGGACTTGAAGGAGTTTCTCGAATCGGTTTTTGTCAGCCCGCCCGCCCGGGTGGATGGCACGGCGGTGTTTCTGTCATCCGAAAGCGGCACGGTGCCCAACGCTTTGCTACACAACCTCAAGCACAACAAGGTGCTGCACGAGCACAACCTGTTCGTCACCGTGCGCAACCACGAAGTGCCCTGGATTGGCCTGGACAAGCGGGTCGAAATCGAATCGCTGGGCCACGATTGCTGGCAGGTGGTCATCAACTACGGTTTTAAAAACAACCCTGATGTGCCCAAAGCCCTGCAACAGATCAAAGGCCGCGGCTGCGAAATGGAACCCATGAGCACCAGCTACTTTTTGTCGCGCGACGTGGTCATCCCCACCGTGGGCGGCGGCATGGCCCCGTGGCGCGAAAAACTGTTCGCCCAGATGCACCACAACGCCAGTGGCGTGGCTGACTTTTTGAAGCTGCCCAACAATGCGGTAGTGGAGTTGGGCAGCAAAATCGAAATTTGAGGCCGCTTACAGAAGTGGGAATTGGCGCCAAAAGTGCCATCAGCCCTTGTCAAAATTGCTCAGGCAGCTACTTATTAGATAGCAAATTAGCGCTTCAAAAACGCGAGCGGCCGCATCCCATAAAGTCAACCCTGTAACCCATCCCGTTTTTTCAGAACCGAAAATCCCATGACTGCACCCCGCACCACCGTTCACAGCCTGCAAGTTGCCACCGAATTGCACACCTTCATCAACGAGCGCGTGCTCCCCGGCACGGGCATCACACCCGCTGCGTTCTGGCTGGGTTTTGATGCCATCGTGACCGATCTGGCCCCGAAAAATGCCGCCTTACTGGCTGAGCGTGACCGCCTGCAAACCGAGCTGGACACCTGGCACAAGGCCAACCCGGGAGCCATCAGCGATATGCCTGCCTACCGCGCCTTCCTGAAAAAAATTGGCTACCTGGTGCCCCAACCGGCCAGCGCCCAAGCCACGACAAAAAACGTGGATGCCGAGCTGGCCCTGCAAGCCGGTCCGCAACTGGTGGTGCCCATCCTGAACGCCCGTTACGCGCTGAACGCCGCCAACGCCCGCTGGGGTTCGCTGTACGACGCGCTGTATGGCACAGACGCGATTTCCGAGGCGGATGGCGCAGAAAAAGGCAAGGGCTACAACCCGGTGCGCGGTGCCAAAGTGATTGCGTTTGCCCGCAACTTCCTGGACCAAGCGGCCCCGCTGGCCAATGGGTCGCACGCCGATGCCACCGGCTACACCGTGCAGGATGGTTGCCTGGTGGTTGGCATGGGTGCTAGCGCCTCGTCCAGTTTGAACGACCCCGCGCAGTTCATCGGCTACCAGGGCGATGCCACAGCGCCCACGTCCATCCTGCTGAAAAACAACGGCAACCACATCGACATCCAGATCAATCGCGCCACCGCCATCGGCAAGACCGATCCCGCTGGCGTGAGCGACCTGGTGCTCGAATCGGCCCTGTCCACCATCCTCGACCTGGAAGACTCGGTGGCCGTAGTCGACGCGCAAGACAAGGTGCTGGCTTACAGCAACTGGCTGGGCATTCTGCAAGGCACGTTGACCGAAGAACTGAGCAAGGGCGGCAAAACCTTCACCCGTGGCCTGAACCCGGATCGCGCCTACACCGGAGCCGACGGTAAACCCGTCACCCTGCACGGCCGCTCGCTGATGTTCTTGCGCAATGTGGGCCACTTGATGACCAACCCCGCCATCTTGTGGGCAGACGGGAAAGAGATTCCCGAAGGCATCATGGACGCCGTGGTCACCACCACGATTGCGCTGCACGACCTGCAAGGCAAAAACCAGAACGGCATCAAAAACAGCCGCACCGGCAGCGTCTACATCGTCAAACCCAAAATGCACGGCCCCGCTGAAGTGGCATTTGCCGCTGAGCTGTTTGGCCGCGTGGAAAAGTTGCTGGGCCTGCCCGACAGCACCGTCAAGCTGGGCATCATGGACGAAGAGCGCCGAACCAGCGCCAACCTGAAAGCCTGCATTGGCGCCGCCGCCAGCCGTGTGGCCTTCATCAACACCGGCTTTTTAGACCGCACCGGCGACGAAATGCACACCGCCATGCAGGCCGGCCCGATGATCCGCAAAGGCGACATGAAAAGCGCCGCCTGGATTGCCGCCTACGAGAAAAACAACGTGCTGGTGGGCCTGGGCTGCGGCCTGCGCGGCAAAGCCCAAATCGGCAAAGGCATGTGGGCCATGCCCGACCTGATGGCCGCGATGCTGGAGCAAAAAGTCAACCACCCCAAAGCCGGCGCCAACACCGCCTGGGTACCCAGCCCCACCGCCGCCACGCTGCACGCGCTGCACTACCACCAAGTGGACGTGTTTGCGGTGCAAAAGGAGCTGGAAAAAATCGACGCCGACGGCCAGCACGACGCCATCCTGAATGCCCTGCTGCAAATCCCCGTCACCGCCACGCCCAACTGGTCTGCCGCCGACAAACAGCAAGAGCTGGACAACAACGCCCAGGGCATCCTGGGCTACGTGGTGCGCTGGATCGACCAGGGCGTGGGCTGCAGCAAAGTGCCCGACATCCACAACGTCGCCCTGATGGAAGACCGCGCCACCCTGCGCATTTCCAGCCAGCACATCGCCAACTGGTTGCTACACGGCGTGGTAACCCAAGCCCAGGTACGCGAAACCTTCGAGCGCATGGCCGCCGTGGTCGACGGCCAGAACGCGGGCGACGCCCTGTACCAGCCAATGGCCGGGCACTTTGATACGTCGATGGCGTACAAGGCGGCTTGTGATCTGGTGTTCAAGGGGCTAGAGCAGCCCAGTGGGTACACGGAGCCTCTGTTGCATGCTTGGCGGTTGCGGGTGAAGGCGGGTTGAAGACTTGAGTTATCAAGAGCGGGTCCGTTCAGTACCTGCTTGTGCCTCAGCCCCGTTGTGTCAAACAGTCGCGTGGTGGGTGTTTCCGACCAACGCTATGAGTTTGCCGAAAAACTCGTGCACGTCTTCATGAATTTCGTCTGTAGCCATGGCTGCTGCCACCCGGTCGCGAAGCACTTCTACAGTTGGCACGCCTTCCCGCAGGATATGAAAAAGTGATGCATTGTTTTTAAAGAGAATTCGCTTGCCATCAACTTCCTGAAAGATGTTGGCAGATACGTTTCGCCAAGTCTTACTGGCTGGCAGGGTCAGGTTTTCATCTGCAAAAAACTGGTCGATGGCTTGCAAGACAGGTTGGGCAAACAGATCTGGCGGCTGTTGCAGAGCCTGCAGCGCAGCACGCTTCCATGCAGGGGCGACCAACAGGTAGTTTTCAATGTTTTTCCTGCGCCACTCGGCCAGCGCCGGGTTGTTTGACTTTGGATGAAATGCCTCGTCTTCGCTGTCGTAGTCAAACAGCATCAAGCGCTTCACATTAGGAACGATTTGAGCGAGCGCCTCAAAGTGCTCATCTGCAAGTCTCTTCATATCCTGCTTGTTGCCGCCGCCCATGATCTTGAAAACGATTTTGTCCATTACGGGTAAAGCTGCGCACTGCTGGGCCCAAGCGCGAAGAATGCGCTCGTCAGTCTCGCCTTCCACATACACGATGTAGGGAGAACCCATCAATCGGGTGATCTCTTCATTGGACACCTCGGCCATTGCGCGCAGCACCTGGGGTGCGGACTCAATACGCTTGGGCTTCTGTTGCTGGAGCAAGGACAAAATCTGATGCGCGTCCACACCTTTAATAAACTCTTCTGCGTGCGTAGCGATCAGAAACTGCACACCCTTTTCATACGATTTTTTCTTAAAGTAGTCCAGGATTTCGCGTTGCAAATTGACATGCAAGTGCGCATCAGGCTCGTCCAGCAGGATAGTGGTGGGCTGGTAGCCGTACAGAAACGCCAGCAGTGTCATGGTCTGGTGAAAGCCACTGCCCCCTGAAATCAGGTCGTAGGTTTTTCCGTTCTGCTTGTACTCAACACTAATATGTACGTCCTTTGCTGAGTCATATTGCGGTGGCAGCAGTTCAACAGTAAACCAGCGTTGAACAACGCTGGCCAACTCTGCCCAGTCATCGGGCACCGCATAACCCTTAGAAACTTTGCCGAGCGCGTCCCACGGCGGCGTTGGGCACACACGTAACAACAAGTTGCGCAGCACGCTGCCCGGTTGCCCTTTGCCTACTTGCTGACGTGTGGGCGCCACATCCAGCCACTTTTCGCTGGGCTCCAAACCAGAGAAAGGCGGCACAAAAGCAATGCGGGGTAGGTGGCCCGTCTTGTCGCACTCACGAAACGCCGCCCAGCCCCCAACGGGGGTGGCATAGATGGTTTGCGGCGAGTGATAACGCAACTCCACGCCTAATACACGGGGCACGTTTGCCGGGTCACGCCATTGCACCGTAATCTCAATCAGGATAAATTTTTGCTTTTTGCTACCGTTCTCGGTCGGATAAAAGCGATCTGTTCTGTCCTTCCAGAGTAAGTTGAACTCCGGCACTGGCAGGGCGGTGAAGTTGGGCAACACAATTTGAATGCCGGTGGAGCCACTGCGCTTGGTTCGATGGAATTCATCTACACAAAACTGCCAGATCGCCAGTGCCTGCAACACAGTGCTTTTGCCGCTGTTGTTGCGACCCACCAGAAGATCAAAGTCAGTGAAGTCATATGACTGGGTGCCAATACTTTTAAAGTTATGCAGTGTTAACTTGTCGATCATGGGTCACGTGTCTTTCTAAAAGGCAGCAGACTGCATAAGTGGATTTGTTTGACCAGAGTGCGCCTACGCTCACAGTATCCGAAAAACGAACGCCCTAAAAGCAAGCCCGTTGCGATGGCTTTACAAGTCTTCTCAGGTGAAGGCTTTGCGAATATTGAAGCGCTGATTTATTGCTTGGTTCTGTTACGGCAACAACGCCAATGCTTCGGGATAGGCCACAGTCGCCAAATGTGCCGGACTGGTGCTGTATCTCCAGGGCAGTGACCGACGAATACCTGATCGGCTTTTTAGAACGTCGGTGGCTGGCTACAAACTGCCGCATCCCTACCTGTGGACGACGCGGCAACCACGCGCGCACCAGATGGAAAGAAATACAAATGCTATTATATTAATAGCTGCTTGAGCAGTATTTACAAGGGCTACTGAGCGTTTTGGCTCTAAACCGGCTAAATGGTCGTCAGTTTTTACGCCTGGCACACCCCTTGCATCTATTCTTGAATACAAGTTTGGATGCTCAAAAATGGTGCACGCCGCACAAAGTCCTCATCACACAGCCGACGCAGACACCCAGGCTTCACAGGCCTGGATTTCGCGTTTTGATTCGCCTTTGCTGACGACGTCCGACGGCTGTCTGGCGGGGCTGACATTCGCCGCCAAAGACAATATCGACACGCTGGGCCTGCCCACCACGGCTGCATGCCCGGCGTTCGCCTACCAGCCCACTGCACACGCCACCGTGGTGCACCAATTGCTCGCAGCCGGTGCATCGCTGGTGGGAAAAACCAATCTCGACCAATTTGCCTGCGGCTTGAACGGCACGCGCTCGCCCTACGGTGCGGTACCCAACGCGATCAACCCGGCTTATGTATCGGGCGGCTCAAGCGCCGGGTCGGCTTATGTGGTGGCGACGGGGCAGGTGGATTTTTCGCTGGGTACCGATACCGCTGGCTCGGGCCGGGTGCCCGCGGGGTTGAACAACATCGTAGGGCTCAAGCCATCCAAAGGGCTCATCAGCGCGCGGGGCGTGGTGCCTGCGGCGCAGAGTGTGGATTGCGTCTCGATCTTTGCGCGCACGGTGGGCATGGCGGCACAAGTGCTGCAGGTGGCGATGGGTTACGACGCGCAAGACCCGTATTCACGCGACCTCCAACTGACGACACAGGCCTTCAACACCTTCAGGTTCGGCGTACCCGACACGCTGGAATTCTTTGGCGACGCGCAGGCGCAGGCGGCATTTCAAGACGCCACCGCACGGCTGCAAGTCCTCGGCGGCACACCCGTCACCGTCCCCTGGCAGCCCCTGGCCGATGCGGCCACGCTGCTCTATGAAAGCGCGCTGGTGGCCGAGCGCTACCAGGCGATTCGCGGGTTTTTTGATGCGCACGAGAACGAGGTCATCGAGCCGGTGCGCACCATCATTGCCAGCGGTCGCCAGTACAGCGCGGTGGATTTGTTTGAAGCGCAAACCGCGCTCAAAGCCCTGGGCCAGCAGGCTGCCCGGATGTGGTCGCCGGCGCCTCAGGGCATAGACCTGCTGCTGGTGCCCACCGCGCCCACGCACTACACGATTGCAGACATGCAAGCAAACCCGGTGGCGCTGAACCGCAACCTGGGGGCTTACACCAACTTTGTGAATTTGCTCGACTACGCGGCGCTCAGCGTACCCAGCAGCCTGCGCGCCGACGGCTTGCCGTTTGGCATCACCCTGATTGGTCCCTGCGGCAGCGACTGGCAACTGGCCGAGCTGGGCCAGCGCTACCACCACGCCACGGGCTTGACGCTGGGCGCGACGGGCCAGCCCCTGCCAGCCATGCAAGCCATTCCAGGCATCCAGCCTACGAAAACCATTCGTATCGCCGTGGTCGGCGCTCACCTCTCCGGCATGCCGCTGAACAGCCAGCTCACCGAGCGCGGCGCGTGGTTGTTTGCACAGGCCGAAACCGCACCCGACTACCGCCTTTTTGCCCTGCCCGGCGCCACACCGCCCAAGCCCGGCCTGCTGCGCGTGACCCCCGGCACCGGGGCCTGCATTGCGCTGGAGCTGTGGGACATGCCGGTGGCAGCTTATGGCTCGTTTGTTGCACTCATTCCTGCGCCGCTGGGCATTGGCACGCTGACCCTTTCCGACGGCAGCGCGGTGCAAGGCTTTCTGTGCGAGGCATGGGCCACCCAAGGTGCGCAAGACATCTCGCACTTCGGCGGTTGGCGCGCATTTATCGCATCTGGCAAACCTTAACCATTCCTTCAGGAGAATTTCAATGCCTTCAATCAACCGCCGTTCACTGCTCAAAGCCGCCAGCCTCACGCCGGTTGCAGCGGGCGCGCTAGCTACCACCCAGGCCCATGCGCAAGATAAAAAAGACACCCTGCTGGCGGCCAACGAGCTGGGCCCCAACATGCTGGACATTCATGGCCTGGGGGCCAACCGGCCCAGCTACAGCGTGGCCTGGAATGCCTATGACCGCCTGATGACGTACGGCCGTAAAAAGACGCCTGACGGCAACATGCAATATGACTTCACCAAGCTGGAGCCCGAGCTGGCCAGCAGCTGGAAGATGGACGCTGATGGCATGGGCGTGACCTTCAACCTGCGCAAAGACGCCAAGTTTCATGACGGCACACCGGTCACCGCCAACGACGTGAAATGGAGCTACGACCGGGCGCTGGCCATGGGCGGTTTTCCCACCTTCCAGATGAAAGCTGGTTCGCTGGAAGACCCGGCCCAATTCAAGGCGGTGGACGCGCACACCTTCTACGTGAAGTTCATCCGCAAAGACAAGCTGTCCATGCCCGACATGGCGGTGCCGGTAGCCTCCATCTACAACTCCACGCTGGCCAAGAAAAACGCCACCGAAAAAGACCCCTGGGCCGCCGACTGGCTCAAGACCAACGAGGCCGGCGGCGGTGCCTACAAAGTGGCCAGCTGGAAGCCGGGGCAAGAGATTGTTTATGAGCGGTTTGACGACTGGAAGAGTGGCCCGCTGCCCAAGATCAAACGCATCATCCAGCGCGACGTGCCCTCCGCGGGCAACCGCCGTGCCTTGCTGCAAAAGGGCGACATCGACATCACTTACAGCTTGCCGCCCAAAGACTTTGCAGATTTTTCGGGCGACAAGGGCAAGGTGAAAGTGGTCAGCCTGCCCATTGAAAACGCGCTGTTTTATCTGGGCATGAACACATCCAAAGCCCCGTTCAACAACGTGAAAGTGCGCCAGGCTGTGGCCTGGGCCTTGCCTTACGACAAGATGTATGAGTCGGCCTTCTACCAGCGCGGCACCAAGCAGTCGGGCGGCGGCGACGTTAAAACCCCCGTATGGCCGCAGCCCCATGGCTACAAGACCGACCTGGCCAAAGCCAAGCAATTGATGGCCGAATCGGGTGTCGGCCCGATTGAAACCACGCTGAGTTTTGACCTCGGCTCGGCCACCGTGAGTGAACCCACCGCCATCCTGTTTCAGGAGGCGCTGGCGCAAATCGGCATCAAGCTGACCATCAACAAAGTGCCTGGTGCCAACTGGCGCGCTGCGCTGCTGAAAAAGGACATGCCCATGGTCATCAACCGCTTTGGCGGCTGGTTGAACTACCCCGAGTACTTTTTCTTCTGGTGCTACCACGGGCAAAACGCCGTGTTCAACACCATGAGCTACCAAAACCCGGTGATGGACAAGCTGATCACCAACGCGCGATTTGCCGAGAGCAAGCCGCTGTACGACGGCATGGTCAAAGACATGGTGAAGCTGGCGTTTGACGAGGTGCCCCGCATTCCGCTGGTGCAACCCACGCAGGACGTGGCCATGCAGAACAACATTTCGGGCTACACGTACTGGTTTCACCTGGAGCCGGACTATCGGCAGTTGGTGAAGGCGTGAAAAGCATGACTGACTCCCTCCCCTTTCGGGGGAGATATATCGATAACTCCCTCCCCCGCTGGGGGAGGGCAGGGGTGGGGGCCGCGCGCCAACCAACGCTGTCACACGCGTGCCCCCATCCCAACCTTCCCCCGGGAGTGGAAGGAGCAATACCCGCGGGCAACCGAGGGGCCTAACCACCATGCCGCTGATCGCTGCGTGATGTGGACTGGGCGGCCCGTGCGCGCCGGTTGTTTGCGGGGTTGCCGACACCTGCGCCTGCCACGCTGGAAAAGACATGACCGCCGACCAGATCATGATTTTTGTCGCTGCCATTGTGGGTGGCGCACTGCGGGTGGGGGCACCGTTTTTGTTCGTGAGCCTGGGCGAGTGCATCACGGAAAAAGCCGGGCGCATCAACCTGGGGCTGGAAGGCGTGCTGGTGCTGTCGGCCATGACCGCATTTGGCGTGGCCTGGTTGACGGGTTCGGCCTGGCTGGGCGTGCTGGCCGCAGCGGCCGCCGGCGGTTTGCTGGCCACCTTGCACGGCTTGCTGTGCTCGCTGCCCCGGGTCAACGATGTGGCCACCGGCATTGCCTTGATGCTGCTGGGCACGGGGCTGGCGTTTTATCTGGGCAAGCCGCTGATTCAGCCGCAAGCGCCGCAGCTGCCCTCTATTGCGCTGGGCGGCTGGAGCACGGTGTCGGCGGTTCAGTCGGCCTTGCAGGTCAATGCGCTGGTGCCACTGGGCATTGCCCTGGCATTTGGCTTGCGCTGGGCCTATGCGAACACACGCGTGGGCCTGTTGCTGCGCATGGCGGGCGACTCGGCCAACGCCACGCGAGCACTGGGCTACTCGGTCTCGGGCCTGCGGATTGCGGCCACCGCGGCGGGCGGCATGGTGGCGGGTCTGGGCGGTGCCTGCCTGACGCTGTACTACCCCGGCAGCTGGAACGAAGGCATCTCCAGCGGCCAGGGTTTGATTGCGGTGGCGCTGGTCATTTTTGCCCGCTGGAACCCGGTGCGCTGCGTCTGGGCAGCCATGTTGTTTGGCGGGGCGGGTGCGGTAGCCCCGGCGTTGCAGTCCATCGGCATCGGCTGGGGCTACCACCTGTTCAACACCGTGCCCTATGTGTTGACCTTGGTGATTCTGGTGATCAGTTGCAAGCCCGGCAGCATTGCCAAAGGCAGCCCGGGTGAACTTTCCTCAACAAACTAGATAGAAGGCCTTGCAATGAGCGGACTCGGTGGACTGAATAAATCAAAACATGGCGTGGTCATCGGACTGGTGCAGCTGCAACTGCCCGTGGTGCAAACACCCGCCGACCTGGCGGCGCAGACGCAGCGCATTTGCGAGCTGGTCGGCAAAGCCCGGCGCAACCAGGCCACGATGGACCTGGTGGTGTTTCCCGAGTACGCGCTGCACGGCTTGAGCATGGACACCAACCCGGCCATCATGTGTTCGCTGGACGGGCCTGAAGTAGCGGCGTTCAAGCAAGCCTGCGTGGACAACGCCATCTGGGGCTGCTTTTCCATCATGGAGTTGAATCCGGGCGGCAACCCGTACAACAGCGGCTTGATCATCAACAGCAGCGGTGAAGTGGTCTTGTACTACCGCAAGCTGCACCCCTGGGTGCCGGTGGAGCCCTGGGAGCCGGGCAACCTGGGCGTGCCGGTGTGTGACGGGCCGAATGGCAGCAAGCTGTCGCTCATCATTTGCCACGACGGCATGTTTCCCGAAATGGCGCGCGAGGCGACCTACAAAAGCGCAGAAATCATCATCCGCACCGCCGGCTACACGGCACCCATCCGCCATGCCTGGCGCATCACCAACCAGGCCAATGCGTTTTGCAACCTGGCCTACACCGCCAGCGTGTGCATGTGCGGCAGCGACGGCACGTTTGACTCCATGGGCCAGGGCATGTTTTGCAACTTTGACGGCACGGTTCTGGTGGAAGGCGGCGCGCGGCCCGACGAAATCATCACCTGCGAGCTGCGCCCGGATCTGCTGCGCGAAGCCCGCACCGGCTGGGGCGTGGAAAACAACCCTTACCAGCTGTACCACCGGGGTTATGTGGCCGTGCAAGGCGGCGCGCAAGACTGCCCCTATACCTATATGCACGACATGGCGGCAGGCCGCTACCAACTGCCCTGGCCGGTGGAGCACACCGACGGCAGCTCGTGCGGTTTCGCACCGCCTACCCGTGCCTACAAAGGCCCTGAGCCCGCACCACAACTGCCATGACCCGCTTCATCCAAGCCAACCCCTACGCCTGGCCTTTCAACGGCGATCTGCGGCCGGACAACACGGCGCTGCTGGTGATTGACATGCAGACCGATTTTTGCGGTGTGGGAGGTTATGTGGACAAGATGGGTTACGACATCTCACTGACCCGCGCGCCGATTGCGCCGCTGCAGGTGCTGATGGCCGCGATGCGCGCCGCAGGCTACGCCGTGATGCACACCCGCGAAGGCCACCGCCCCGACCTGTCAGACCTGCCGGCCAACAAGCGCTGGCGCTCGCAGCAGATCGGCACCGACGGCGTCGGCATTGGCGACCCGGGGCCCTGCGGGCGCATTCTGGTGCGCGGCGAGCCGGGCTGGAACATCATTGACGAGCTGGCCCCGCTGGCGGGCGAGGTGGTGATCGACAAGCCCGGCAAAGGCTCGTTTTACGCCACCGATCTGGAGTTGATCCTGCACACGCGCGGCATTGCCAATCTGCTGCTCGCCGGTATCACCACCGACGTGTGCGTTCACACCACCATGCGCTAAGCCAACGACCGCGGGTTTGAGTGCCTGGTGCTGTCTGACGGCACAGCGGCCACCGACCATGGCAACCACCTGGCGGCGCTGAAGATGATCACGATGCAGCATGGTGTGTTTGGCGCGCATGCGGACTCAAAAGCGGTGCTGGAGGCGCTCTGATGATGAATCACGTTTGCTGCGTTGCAGCCAAGACAGATGACTCAAGCCAGCTCCCACGCAGGGTAGTTCAGTCATCTGTCATGGCCCGCCGCAGGCGGCCATCATCTGTCATCGGATGCTCAACATGACCACGCCCATTGGCGCTTTGCCCAGTCACACCGGTGCCATGGCGCTGGACACCTACGCACTGACCAAACGCTTTGGCAGCTTTACTGCGATGGACCAGGTCACGATGCAGGTCAAGCCCGGCTCGGTGCATGCGCTGCTGGGGGAAAACGGTGCGGGCAAGAGCACGCTGGTCAAGTGTGTGGCGGGCTTTCAAAAGCCCGATGGCGGCAGCATCTTGATTGACGGGCGCGAGCACAGCATTGCCAACCCGGTGGTGGCCCGTGCGCTGGGCATTGGCATGGTCTATCAGCACTTCACGCTAGCACCAGGCATGACGGTCGCTGAAAACCTGCTGCTGGCCGCTGGCCGCATACCCCCTGTGATTGACTGGACGGCCACCAGAGCCCGCTTGAAAGACTTCCTGGTCACCACGCCGTTCAGTTTGAACCTGGACGCCTGCCCCGGCGAGCTGGCCGCCGGTGAAAAGCAGAAGCTGGAGTTGCTCAAGCAGCTATACCTGAAGCCGCGCCTCTTGATTCTGGATGAGCCCACCTCGGTGTTGACGCCGCAAGAGGCCGACCAGGTGCTGGGCCATGTGCGCGAACTGGCGCGCAGCGGGCAATGCACGGTGCTCATCATTACCCACAAGTTTCGCGAAGTGATGGCCTATACCGACAGCGTGACTGTGCTGCGCAAAGGCCAGGCCGTGCAGCACAGCGCGGTGGCCGACACCAGTCCGGCGCTGCTGGCACGCGCCATGATGGGAGAAACGGCCGATTTAGAGTCAAAAGTGCCTTCCGCCCAAGTAAATACTGCTCAAGCAGCTATCAATTCAGTAGTAACTGATACACCACCCGCACTACAGGTTCAGCAGTTGCAGGTGATGGGCGACCGGGGGGCGCTGGCGCTGCACGGCGTTGATCTGCAGGTGCGGCCCGGCGAAATTCTGGGTGTGGCGGGCATTGCTGGCAATGGCCAGCGCGAGCTGGTGCAGGCCCTGGTAGGCCAGCGTCCCCGTCTGAGCGGCCAGGTGCAGGTGGCCGGCCAGCCTTATGCCGCCAGCCGGGCGGAAAACCACCGCCTGCAAGTGCGCAGCCTGCCCGAGGAACCGCTGCGCAACGCCTGCGTGGCGGACATGAGCGTCTCGCAAAACATGGCGCTGCGTGACTTTGACCAGCCGCCCCTCTCACGCGGCGGCTGGCTGCGCGGCGGTGCCTGGCGCAGCCGGGCCCGTCAGTGGATAGCCGACTACGGCATCAAAACCCAAGGCGAAGACGCGCCGATTGGCAGCCTGTCCGGCGGCAACGTTCAGCGCGCGGTGCTGGCGCGCGAGCTGGCGGGGCGAATCAAGGTACTGATCGCGGCAAACCCGGTGTTTGGCCTGGACTTTGCCGCTGTGCGCGAGGTGCATGCGCGCATTCGCCAAGTGCGTGACAGCGGCGGCGCGGTGCTGCTGGTCAACGAAGACCTGGACGAGCTGCTCGAGCTGGCTGACCGGCTGGTGGTGATGAGTGAGGGGCGCATCGTGTTTGAAACGCGCGCTGCCAGCGCGAATCGGCAAGAGCTGGGTGCTCACATGGGCGGTCACGGCACGCTAGAAACTCATTGATCCGGCCCTATGACGTATCAACCGTTCGCCCTCAGCCACGTGTTCCCGCCGGTGACGAGCGCCCAAGACTTGGTTGAACGGCTCAGTGGTGCGCGTAGATGTCGGGGTCGCCCGACAGCGACTCACTTTCTTTTGCTTCGCCAAAAGAAAGTAAGCAAAGAAAACGCGACCCGCAGTCTGGGTCCCTCCGCTTCGCTGCGGGCACCTTGCGGTGCTCAAACCCGGTGGGGTCATGTGCAAACTCGCCTGCGGCTCAGACAAGCACATGCCCTAATCCACCGGGTTTTGCGCTCCTCAGCCCAGCCTGAACAGGGTTTCTACCTAACAACATGATCCATCTCAACGCCCGACCCTTCGCTTTCGAATTCGAGCTGCAGCACACCGCGCTGCTCATCATCGACATGCAGCGCGATTTCATCGAGCCAGGCGGTTTCGGTGAAAGCCTGGGCAACGATGTGTCGCTGCTGTCGGCCATCGTGCCGGCCTGTCAGGCGGTGCTGGCCGCCTGGCGGGGCGCAGGCGGCATGGTGGTGCACACGCGCGAGCAGCACCAGGCCGACTTGTCCGACTGCCCACCGGCCAAGCGCAACCGGGGTCAGCCCAGTGTGCGCATTGGCGATGTGGGGCCGATGGGCCGCATCCTGGTGGCGGGCGAGGCGGGCAGCCAGATCATCGAAGCACTCCAGCCGCGGCCTGGCGAGCTGGTGATTGACAAACCCGGCAAGGGCGCGTTCTACGCCACGGCGCTGCAAACCGCGCTACGCATGGCCCACGTCACCCACCTGATCGTGATGGGCGTGACCACCGAGGTCTGCGTGCAAACCACGGTGCGGGAAGCCAACGACAGGGGCTACGACTGCTTGTTATTAGAAGACTGCACCGAGAGCTATTTCCCGCAGTTCAAGGCAGCCACACTGGAGATGGTGCGCGCGCAGGGTGCCATCGTGGGGTGGACGGCCACCAGCGCCACCTTGCTGGCCGCTTTGCCCGCAGCCGCCCGCTGATAAAGTTTGCGCATGAACAGTCTCGCTCCCCGCGCAACCCGCCGCTCAGAGCCCGTGGTGCGCCTGTCGCGCGCCGACGATGTGTATGCACAGCTCAAGCGCGACATCGCCAGCTTCCAGCTGGTACCCGGCGACCGCTTCACCGAGAACGAAATTTGCGTGCGCTTGGGCGTCTCGCGCACCCCCGTGCGTCAGGCACTGTTCAAATTACAACAAGAGGGCTTTGTCGAAGTGCTGTTCAGAAGCGGCTGGCGCGTGCTGCCGTTTGACTTTGACCAGTTCGAGCAGCTGTATGACCTGCGGATGGTGCTGGAAACAACCGCCGTGCAGCGTCTGTGCAGCAGTGAAAGCGCGGTCAGCAAAACCATGCTGGCCGAGCTGGCCGCCGTCTGGCTGGTGCCCGCAGACCAGCGCAGCACCGACACCGTGCAGGTCGCCCAATGGGACGAAGCCTTCCACTGCGCCCTGGTACAAGCTGCCGGTAACCTGGAGATGGCTCGCGTGCACCGCGACGTGACCGAGCGCATCCGCATCATCCGGCGGCTCGATTTCACCCAGCAGGCCCGCATCACCGCCACTTACGACGAACACAGCAAAATTCTCAAAGCCATCCTCGGTGGTCGCGCCGACACCGCTACCTTGCTGCTGCGCACCCACATACAAGCCAGCCAAGCCGAGGTGCGCAAGATCACCCTGCACCAGGTGCATATGGCCAGGCGGGACGGGGCTCCGGGCTGATTGGCGGTATCACCGCGCTGAGTCGATGCATTCGTTCTCAAGCTATCAATCCGGAACGATTTCCTGTCCGGGCGGAGGTCGCTGCTCCAACTGTCCTGAAGTATCGACGGAAGGAAGCACTCGCGAGCCGTTCGATACCTCTGGGCGGACAGTCGGGGATAAGCCGCGTCACATCACTAAATCAGCTTCCAGCCCCTATAAAACCTGCTCAAGCAGCTACAAAATCAGTAGTGCCCGGAAGTCGTTCACATTGGTAAACGTCGGCCCGGTCACCACCAGGCTATCCAGGGGTTGAAAGAAACCATAGGCGTCGTTGCGGTCCAGGTGGTCGCTGAGTTTCAGCCCCAGCGCCTGCGCGCGCTGCAGAGTGTCGGGCGCCACACACGCACCCGCGTTGTCTTCCAGGCCATCAATGCCGTCGGTGTCGGCTGCGAGTGCCCACACACCGGCCTGGCCCTGCAGGGCTTGGGCCAGGCCCATACAGAACTCGCCGGCCCGGCCTCCGCGACCTCGGGCGGTTCCATTGGGCTGGGGGCGCACCGTCACCGTCGTCTCCCCGCCACTCAAGATCACACAAGGCTTTTTCCATGCGCCAGTGCCGCGCGCCACGGCCCGGGCCAGTGCCGCATGCACCTTGCCCACCTCGCGCGATTCACCCTCGATCTCGTCGCTCAGGATGTATGCCTCCAGCCCCGCGGCACGGGCGGCGTCGGCAGCGGCTTGGAGCGACTGTTGGGGCGTGGCGATCATGTGCAGCGTGTGCTGGTTGAACACTGCATCGCCCGGCTTGGGCGTTTCCAGCGTGCCGTTTTCGAGCATTTCGGCCACTGGCCCTGGTAGATCAATGTTGTAGCGCTTCAAAATTTGTAGTGCGTCGCCGCAGGTGGTGGCGTCGGCCACGGTGGGCCCGCTGGCGATGATGGCCGGGTCGTCGCCGGGCACGTCGCTGATGGCCAGCGTGACCACCCGGGCCGGCCCACAAGCGGCAGCCAGCCGCCCGCCCTTGATGCCGGATAAGTGCTTGCGCACGCAGTTCATCTGCGCAATGTCTGCGCCGCTGTTGAGCAGTTGTTGGTTGATGCGTTGTTTGTCGGCCAAGGTCAGCCCCTCGCACGGCAAGGTCAGCAGCGCCGAGCCACCACCAGAGATCAAACACAGCACCAGGTCATCCGCCGTGAGACCCTGCGTGAGCGCCAACATGCGCTGCGCCGCCGCCAGCCCTGCCGCGTCGGGCACCGGGTGCGCGGCTTCCACGATTTCAATGCGGGGGTGGGTCACATTGCTGGCCGGTATGTGGCCATAGCGCGTGACCACCAGGCCCGACAGTGGCTTGTCCGCAGGCCACA
>JANOQJ010000072.1:0-22655 GCA_031414805.1 Comamonadaceae bacterium | reverse complement strand
AGGAGCGCAAAAGCCAGTGGATCAGGGCACGTGCTTGTTTGAGCCGCAGGCGAGTTTGCACGTGACCCCACTGGGTTTGAGCACCGCAAGGTACCCGCAGCGAAGCGAAGGGGCCCAGACTGCGGGTCGCCTTTCTTTTGCGTGACTTTTCTTTGGCGAAGCAAAGAAAAGTGAGTCGCTGTCGGGCGACCCCGACATCTACGCGTGCCACTGAGCCCTGTTTTGCTACTGAATTAGTAGCTGCTTGTGCCCTACCAGCGTGCACGTTTGCCTGATTTGACTCAAAAATGGGCTGCTGAGGTCGTTCTACCAGGACTTGGGCGCTTGGCATCTCGCTGGGGGCGAACGGTGGATACGTCATAGGGCCGAATCAATATTTACCGCCCCCGATGCAACCAAACCAACCACCGGTTCCGGTCATCCGCAATCCAAAGCTGCCCCTTGTCATCCTCCGCCCAGCCCACCGGCCCACCCGGTTTGCGGGTGTTTTTGCCGCCCTCCGCACCCTTCGTCATGTTCCCAGGCCCCGGGTCATACAACAACTCCACCGGCGCACCCACGGGCGTGCCGTCGGCCTGAATGTCGTAGCGCACCAGGCGCTGGCCAGTGGTGCGGTACCCGTGGAAGCTGACCAGCAGGCCGCTGCGCTGCGCGGCTTGCCCGGGCACGAACGCGGCCTGGCTGTATTGCATGTGCAGCGGTGCGGCGTGGGCGGGTAGCAGGGCGGCGGGGGCCAGGGTTTTGGCGCAGGCGGCGGGGGTGAAGCTGCCCAAAGGTTTGCGGTTTTCCACGCAGCCGGGCCAGCCGTAATGGCCCCCTGAAACCAGTTTGTTGATTTCTTCGGCGGGAAAGGCTTCTTCGGGGAAAT
Organism: Comamonadaceae bacterium; assembly: GCA_031414805.1. Lineage (GTDB taxonomy): Bacteria > Pseudomonadota > Gammaproteobacteria > Burkholderiales > Burkholderiaceae_C > JAAFIW01. The sequence continues at coordinate 21,787 of JANOQJ010000072.1, read as the reverse complement.
CGATGTTGTTTTCGGCCTGAAAAACGCTGCCCGACGGGTGTGCCACCAGTGCCATGGAGTTGCGCAGGCCGATGGCAAACGGGGCGACGCTGGTCAGCTTGCCGTGCGGCCACTCAAAGCGCGCCACATACACAGCCGCCTGGGGTTTGGGCGTGGTCATCTCAGGGCAGGTAGGTGCGCCGTCGGCACCCACACTGGCTTTTTTGTCGCAGCGGTCGGTGGCCGCGCCGACGTTGATGTACAGCGACTTGTCGGCGCCGAACACAAACTCTTTGAGGGGGTGGCGGCCTTCTATGGGTAAATCGCTGACCACGGGTTCCAGAACGACAGCTTCCGAGCCCGGCTTGGCAAAGCGCGAAATGCGCGAGGCTTCGCCCAGGTACACCCGCCCATCCGGCCCCAGGCGCAGGCCGTGCGGTCTGTCCAGGCCTTTGAGCAGCTCTTTGGCGCTGGCCGTGCCCTGGGCTGCGTTGACCGACACAGCCAGCAAGCGGCCCCGGTTGGGCTCCCAGCTGCCCATGTCCACCACCAGCAACTCGTCCACGCCGTTTTGTCGGCCCATCCATAGCACCGTTCGCGGCATGCGCAGACCCAAAGCGGCAGTGCTGACGATGTCGGCACACCAGCCGGGCTGGGTTTTGGCACCTAGGGTGGGGAACTTGCTGCAAACGGACGTTTGCGCGTGGGTGTTGGGCAGCCAGGCCAACAAGGTAGCCGTCAGAAGCGAAGGGATCAGGTGTTTCATCAGGCTATTTTCGGGGTTGAAAAGACCGTTTGCGCAGGGCTGTCAAACCCATGGCGTTAAATTCGCCCCATGAAAAAAATTCTCATCCTCGGCGGTACCGGTTTCGTGGGCCGCCACATCTGCGAAAAGTTGGTGCGTCTGGGCTGGCAAGTCACGGTACCCAGCCGCCAGCCGAGTGTAGCCAAATCCCTGCAAATGCTGCCGCGTGTGGAGCTGGTGCAAGGCAATGTGCACGACCTGGCGACGTTGACGCGGCTGCTACCGGGCCACGATGCGGTGGTCAATCTGGTGGCCATCCTGCATGGCAACGAAGCGGCTTTTGAAAAGGCGCATGTGACGCTGCCACGCAATCTGGTGCAAGCCTGCCAAGCCACAGGCTTGAAACGCGTGGTGCACATCAGCGCGCTGGGGGCGAGCGCGCAGGGCAAGGCGATGTACCAGCGCAGCAAGGCGGCGGGTGAGGCGGTGTTGCAAGGCGGTGGTTTGAACTTGACGATGCTCCGCCCCAGCGTGATCTTTGGTGCGGAAGACAAATTTCTAAACCTGTTTGCCCAGCTGCAGCGCGTGTTTCCAGTGATGCCGCTGGCCGGAGGCAGTGCCCGGCTGCAGCCGGTTTGGGTTGAAGACATTGCCGATGCCGTGGTGCATTGCTTAAAAAATGATAGCGGCTTGAGCAGTATTTACGAGGGCTGCGGCCCGGATGTCTTCACTTTGAAGCAATTGGTGCAACTGGCCGGCACGCTTTCCGGTTGCCCCCGCCCGGTGATCGACTTGCCGATGGCGCTGGGCCGTCTGCAAGCGCTGGCGATGGAGCTGGCCCCGGGCCAGCCACTAATGAGCCGCGACAACCTGGACGCGCTGGCCACTGACAACGTGGCCAGCGGCACGCTGCCGGGCCTGGCCGATCTGGGCATCACCGCTGCGCCTTTGATGAGCATTGCCAGTGGCTATCTGGGTGTTGACGCGGGCGGTACCGGGCCGCGCAGCGCATTGCTGGGGTTGCGCAAAACCTCGGGGCGGTTCTAGCAGGCCGAATCAATGAAATTAATTCAGCCTGCGGCATCAATCTGGTGGGTTTTTTGCATCAATCGCCGTTCTGTGAAAACCTAGCATCCACTGCTTAATTCACTCGAAAGAAATTCCCATGCTCAAGCTCTACATTGGCAATAAAAACTACTCGTCCTGGTCCATGCGCCCCTGGGTGCTGCTCAAAGAGGCAGGCGTTGAATTTGAAGAAGTGATGCTGCGCTTCGACAGCTTTGATGCCGGCTCCGCTTTCAAAAAAGCCATCGCTTCCGTGAGCCCTACCGGGCGCGTGCCTGCGCTGGTGGATGATGACCTAGCGGTGTGGGACACGCTGGCCATTGCGGAATACGCGGCGGAAAAATTCCCTGCCAAAAACCTGTGGCCTGCCGATGCCGCCGCGCGGGCCACTGCCCGCAGCGTGTGTGCGGAAATGCACAGCGGCTTTACCGGTCTGCGTGGCAGTTGCCCGATGAACATCGAAGCCCATCTGCCCGACATTGGCGCGCTCGTCTGGCGCGATAAACCCGCCGTGCGCAGCGATGTGCAGCGCATCGTGCAGATGTGGGATGGACTCTTGGCCCAGCATGGCGGCCCCATGCTGTTCGGCAGCTTCAGCGTGGCAGACGCCTACTTCGCACCCGTGTGCATGCGCTTGAAAACCTATGCGCTGCCGGTGCCGCAAACCATCACCGATTACGTGAACCGCGTGTGTGAGCTGTCCGCTGTCAAGGCATGGATAGCCGATGCACTGGTTGAGAAAGACTTTGTGATTTTTGATGAACCGTACCGAGTCGCGCGCTAATTGAAAAACCTATTGATCCTCGCCTCCACCTCCCGCTATCGCCACGAGTTGCTGAGCCGCTTGCGCCTGCCTTTTGAGGTGGTCGCCCCGCAGGTAGACGAAACCCCCCACGCGGGTGAAGCCCCGCGCGACTTAGCCCTGCGCCTGGCTCTGGCCAAGGCCCAGGCGGTGGCCGCGCAGCACCCGCACGCCATGGTCATCGGCTCCGATCAGGTGGCAGACCTGCAAGGCCAGCCGTTGGGCAAACCCGGTGACCACGCGCGCGCCACCGAGCAACTGCGCCGCATGCGGGGCCAGGCGGTGGTGTTTCAAACGGCGGTGTCGGTGGTCTGCCAGCACGCTGGTTTTGCGCAGACCGACCTGGCCGCTGTTCGCGTGCAGTTTCGCCAGCTGAGTGACGACGAGATCGAGCGCTACCTGCTGGCCGAACAACCCTATGACTGCGCGGGCAGCGCCAAAAGCGAAGGCCTCGGCATCAGCCTGCTGGACGCGATTGATAGCGACGACCCCACCGCCTTAATCGGCCTGCCGTTGATACGCACCTGTCGAATGTTGCGTGCTGCAGGCTTGGTGGTGCCATGAACAACACATGACAAACGAAACACGAAAAGGCAGCCTGTACCTGGTTCCTGCACCTCTGGACTTCGGCTGCACCACCCAAGCGCCGCTCACCGATGTGCTGCCCCAGGCTACCCTGCAAACCGCTGCCCGCCTGACCCACTGGATTGGCGAAAACGCCAAAACCACGCGGGCCTACTTGAAGCGAGTGGGCGACCTCTACCCGCTGGCGCTACCGATTCAAGCCCAGCAGATTCAGGAGCTGCCCCGCGAGGTGCACAAAAAAGGTGACCATGGAGGCGCAGGTTCCGCCAGCTTCGATGCCTCAACCCTGCTGGCGCCCGCGCTGCTGGGCCATGACATCGGCCTGGTCAGCGAAGCGGGCATGCCCGCCATCGCCGACCCCGGCTCCTCGGTGGTTCGCGCCGCGCACACGCTGGGTTTGCGCGTGCTGCCCTTGGTGGGGCCGGTGTCGCTGTTGCTGGCGCTGGCTGCGAGTGGCCTGAACGGCCAGAACTTCGCGTTCGTGGGCTATCTACCGCAAGACCCTGGCGAGCGGGCACAAAGAATCAGGGAGCTGGAATCGCTGGCACTCAAAACCGGCCAGGCCCAGCTTTTTATCGAAACACCCTATCGCAATGCAGCCTTGCTGTCGGCCCTGATGCAAACGCTGCAAAGTAATACCCGGCTGGCTGTGAGCAGTGGTCTAACACTGGCGACGGCCACCACGCGCAGTGAAACGGTCAAGGGCTGGAAAGCCCAGCCAGGCGGTGTGGGGGACGCGCCCGCGGTGTTTGCGCTGGGGCGATGACAGATGACGTGGCTGTTGCGCAGCCGACATGGCAGATGACAAACTGCCTTCAGTCATCTGTCATTGACGCCGCAGGCGAAGTCATCCCGTCATTGCACCGCGGGCGACGTCATTGCACGGCTGGTACGGCGCGAATCGCCCGCACAGCCCCTTCGCCAATCGCTGCGCCAAAACGTTTGGCCAGCCGTTCGGCCACGTTCTCGCGACGGGTGTAGTCCACCAGTTCTTCGGCTTTGATGACCTCACGGGCTACAAAGTCCAGGCTACCCAGCTGGTCGGCCAGACCCAGCTCAATGGCTTGTTGGCCGGTCCAGAACAGGCCGCTGAACAGCTCGGGACTGTCTTTCAGCCGGTCGCCACGGCCAGCTTTCACCACGGCGATGAATTGTTTGTGAATCTGGTCCAGCATGGTCTGTGCAAAGGCGCGTTGGGCTTCCGTTTGCGGGCTGAAGGGGTCTAGAAAGCCCTTGTTGGCACCGGCGGTCATCAGGCGCCGCTCCACGCCCAGTTTGTCCATCAGGCCGGTGAAGCCAAAACCATCCATCAGCACGCCAATACTGCCCACAATGCTGGCTTTATCGACGTAAATTTTGTCGGTTGCAGCGGCGATGTAGTAAGCCGCCGAGGCGCACGACTCTTCCACCACGGCGTAAATCGGCTTGTTGTGTTTGGTCTTCAAACGCTTGATTTCGTCGTTGATGATGCCAGCCTGCACGGGGCTACCGCCGGGTGAATTGATCAGCAGCACGATGCCTTGGGCACTGGTGTCTTCAAACGCGGCGCGCAGGGCGTTGACGATGCCGTCGGCGCTGGCATCAGCCCCGGAGGCGATCTCGCCCTTGATTTCCACCACAGCCGTGTGCATACCCGTTTTGTCGGCGCTGCTGGTGCCGCCCTTGCTGGTCAGCGACCACAGCACAAACGCCGCAAACAGCAGCCAGGCCAGGCGGGTGAATAGCCGCCAGCGGCGCGCGGTCTTTTGCTCGGCCAGTGTGGCAAACAGCAGCTTTTCCATCGTCGCGCTGGCCCATTGGCCATTGGTCGATGGGTTGGGTTCAGGGGTGTTATTCACTATGTTTTTTGTAGCTGCTTGAGCAGCATTGGTATAGTCAATCGGGCCATTTGGCTCAGTATCAGGGCCGGAGGGAGGAGTCGGATCGGGCATGTGAGGGGCAACCTTAGAAGGCTACTGGTTGAAGGTTGAAAGCAGTATGCCAGTGCACCACACCAACTGCTTCGCTCAGGGTAATCTTGATCAGCCCGCCGCGGCAGGGTCCACCGCCACATTCGCCGCTGTCGGGCTTGTAGGCCGCGCCATGGGTGGCGCACAGCAGCCACTGGCCGGTGTCGTCAAAAAACCGGTTGGGTTGGTAATCCATCTCCATCGCAATGTGGTTGCAGCGGTTCAGGTAGGCGTGTACCCGGCCTTCAAAGCGAATGGCAAAGGCGCGGCAGGTCTGGCCGCCGTAGGTCACGTCAAACGGCACGGCCACGCCGCCGTCTTGCAGGTCGGCGCTGTTACAAAGGGGTTGAAGCTCGTTCATGGCAAGTCAGGCGTTGTCAATCAACCAGTCATGCAACTGCGCCACCGAGTGCGCCACATAAAGCGGTGTCAAAACGGCAAATGCATCGGGCTCATGCGCACCGTAGCTCACGCCCACGCTGGGGCAACCCGCGTTCAGGGCCAGTTGCAGGTCGTGCGTGGTGTCCCCCACCATCAGCGTGCGAGCGGGCGTGGTGCCCAGCTCATCCATTAATTCCAGGAGCATGCGCGGGTGCGGCTTGCCAGCGGTCTGGTCGGCGGTACGCGAGGCGTCAAACCGGCCTTGCAGCTCCACCGCATGCAACGCCTCGTCCAGCCCCGCACGCGACTTGCCGGTGGCCACCGCCAGCTTGTGCCCGCGTGCTTTCAAGGCATCGAGCAAGGGCAGCACGCCGTCAAACAGACTCAAATCGCTGTGGTGGGCCTGGTAGTGGTGGCGGTAACGCGCGCCCAACTCGGGGTATTTGCTCTGTGGCACATCCGGCGCGGCATGGGCCAGCGCCTGCATCAGCCCCAGGCCAATCACGTAGCTGGCCGCTTGGTCGCTGGGCACGGTGCCACCCACATCGGCCACCGCCGCCTGAATGCAGCGCACGATGATGGCGGTGGAGTCGTACAGGGTGCCGTCCCAGTCGAAGGCGATGAGGTCGAAGTGCATGGAAAGTGGAGCTGAAAAGGCAAAAGTGTTTTGTGGCGGTCGTGGGTCGCAGCCATCATCACCGTATTTTCCCAGCATCTTGTGGCACCACGCCACGTGTGGGTACACCTATGCATTCCCCTGGCGCATTCCCGGCATGAATATTCACCATTGGCCTGGCGGGCCTTGATTTTCTACAGTGCGGTGGCGGTGCTGCATGGAGCGGGCACCCTTACTTCAGGACATTGCTTTGACCACCCAACCCGCCCCCTCATTGCTTTCGCCCGGCACGGAGCGTGCGGCCTTGCTGTCGCTCTTTCAAGCTGCGCTGCTTGCGGTAGACCCGCTGCACTTGGTGCCACTTCATTTACCGCCCAAACCCAAAGGCCGAACCATCGTGGTGGGCGCAGGCAAGGCCTCTGCACGCATGGCGCTGGCGCTGGAACAGGCGTGGGATGCGCCGCTGCAAGGGCTGGTGGTGACCCGCTATGGACACGGCGAACCTTGTGAACGGATTGAGGTGGTGCAGGCTGGGCATCCGGTGCCCGATGCGGCGGGTCAGGCCGCAGCGCAGCGCATCTTGGACCTGGTGGACGGCCTGACGCAGGACGATCTGGTGATTGCCCTGATATCGGGCGGCGGCTCATCGCTCTTATCTCAACCCGCGCAGGGCATCACCTTGCAAGACAAGGCTGATGTGACCGACGCGCTGCTGCGCAGTGGTGCCAGTATTTCGCAGATCAACTGCGTGCGTCGCCATCTGTCGTCCATCAAAGGCGGTAAGTTGGCACAACGCTGCGGCGCTGCCGCGGTGGCCACCCTGGTGGTCTCCGACGTGCCCGGTGATGACCCGCGCATCGTGGCCTCAGGCCCCACGCTGGTCGACGACAGCACCCCTCAAGATGCGCTCCAGGTGTTGCAACGCTTTGGCATCACGCCGCCGCTTCGCGTGTACGCGGCGCTGCGGCTGGGTCTGGTCACCGCACCGGCCGTGCAGTCGGGGCCGCGGCATTGCGCCGTGATTGCCACGGCTCAACTGGCGCTAGACAGCGCGGCAGAACGGGCTCGCGCCATGGGGCTGACGGCGGTCATTTTGGGCAACGCCCTGGAGGGCGAGGCCCGCCACGTAGGCACGGTGCTGGCAGGCATTGCGCGCCAGGTGGCGACCACCGATCAGCCCGCCGGCAAACCCGTCGTGTTGTTGTCAGGCGGCGAAACGACGGTGACGGTCAATGGCGCGGGCCGAGGTGGGCGTAATGCCGAATTGCTGCTGGCGCAGGTGCTGGCGACTGCCGAACTGCCGCGCGTGTGGGGCCTGGCCGCTGATACCGATGGCATCGACGGGTCGCAAACCAACGCTGGCGCTGTATTTGGGCCCGACACGCTGGCGCGTGGTCGTGCGCTGGGCATGAATGCGGCCCAGCACCTGGCACGCAACGACGCGTGCAGCTACTTTGAAGCCCTGGACGACCTGGTGGTCACCGGCCCCACCCGCACCAATGTGAACGACTTTCGCGCCACGTTGATCCTGTAATCCACACCTCCAACAAATATGCAACGCTGTACCAAAATTGTGGCCACGCTGGGCCCCGCCAGCTCGACACCTCAGGCCATCGCGCAACTGGCACAAGCTGGCGTGAACGTGTTTCGCCTGAACCTTTCGCATGGCAGCCACGCGGAGCACCAGGCGCGGTTTCAGGCCATTCGTCAAGCCGAGGCGCAGCTAGGCCAGCCACTGGGCGTGTTGCTGGACTTGCAGGGCCCAAAAATCCGGGTTGGACGCATACCGGGCGGGCCGCGAGAGCTGGTGGTGGGCGGCACGCTGGTGTTTGACGCCGCCCCCAAGCCTGACGATGTGCTGTCCATTCCATTCCCGCATGCCGACATCCTGGCCGAGCTGGAGGTGGGCCATCAGTTGATGGTGGATGACGGCAAGCTGCAGTTGCAGGTGCAGGCCGTGTCAGCGGGGCGGGCGACGCTGGTGGTGCAGGTGGGCGGTGTGCTGTCCGACCGCAAAGGCGTGAACCTGCCGTCGACGCGGCTGTCCATGTCGGCGCTCACCGCCAAAGACCGCGAAGACCTGGCCTTTGGTCTGGCACTGGGCGTGGACTGGGTGGCCCTGTCGTTTGTGCAGCATGCGCAGGACGTAGAGCAACTGCGCGAACTCGTGGGCACGCGGGTGGGCATCATTGCCAAGCTGGAAAAGCCGGGCGCCATGGTCCACCTGGAGGCGATTGCACAAGCAGCAGACGCACTCATGGTGGCGCGTGGCGACCTGGGTGTGGAGGTGCCGCCCGAAGATGTTCCTGGTTTGCAGCGCCACATCATTGAAGTGGGCCGCCGCCTGGGCCGCCCGGTGGTGGTGGCCACGCAGATGCTGGAGTCGATGATTGCCGCGCCCACGCCCACCCGGGCAGAAGCCTCTGATGTGGCCACGGCTGTTTATTTGGGCGCTGACGCGGTCATGCTGTCAGCCGAAACTGCTGCAGGCAGCTACCCCATGCAGGCGGTGGAAATGATGGCCCGCATCGTGGCCCGCGCCGAGCGTGACCAGCGCGAGCACGTCGCTACACAAGCGCCAGCCCTCAACGCGCCCACTGACAACAGCCGGGCCAACGCCATGGGGGTGGCCTTGCGTGCGGTGTGCACTGTGCAGCCGCTGGCCGCTGCAGTGACCTACACTACCTCGGGTGCATCCGCTCTGAGCATTGCCCGCGAACGCCCTCCAACCGCCTTGATTGGCCTGACGCCGCACGCCGCCACCGCCCGCAAGCTGTGCCTGGTGTGGGGCGTGCGTCCGGTGCTGGCACCCAATGCCGACACCGTGGAAGGCATGATCGACAACGCGGTGGCCGCCGCCAAAACCATGAACATGCCGTTGGACCAACTGCCGCTCGCAGTTGTGGCGGGTTTGCCCTTTGCCACCCCCGGGTCTACCAACTTGCTGCGACTGGTCTGGCCGGTGTAGCCTGAGGCGATGGAAAGTTACCAACTTCGCACCTTTCTGGCGGTGGCCCGGCTGGGCAACATCACGCGGGCGGCAGACCAGCTGCATCTCACGCAACCGGCGCTGTCCAAGCAGATCAAGGCGTTGGAAGAAGAGCTGGGCGTGTTGCTCTTCACCCGCTTGCCCTCCGGCATGGCGCTGACATCGTCGGGTCAGTTGTTGTTGCCGCAAGCCGAACGCGCCCTGCATGCCGCCACCGAGCTGCTGAACCAGGCCAAGGCCATGCGCGGCGAGGTGGCAGGCAGCGTGCGGCTGGGCACCATCATTGATCCGGACTCCATCAAGTTAGGTGCCTTTCTAGGCCTGCTGTTGCAGTACTACCCACTCATTCAGGTCAAGCTGCAGCACGGCATTTCGGGCTGGGTGATGCAGCAGATGCAGGCCGGCGAGTTGGACTGTGGCTTTTACCTGGGGCGCATTGCACAAACCGGTGTGGGCCATCTGCTCTTGCAAACGGTCACCTACCGCGTGGTGGCACCGCCCCAGTGGGCACAGCAAACCGCAGGGGCCACCTGGGCCACGCTGGGTGCCTTGCCGTGGGTGGGCACGCCGGCGCACAGCTCGCAAAACCGGCTGGTGCGCGAGATGTTGGTCGAGCACGGCTTGCAACCCCGCATTGCGGTGGAGGCCGATCAGGAGGCTTCCATGATCAGTCTGGTGCGTAGCGGCGTGGGCCTGTGCCTGATGCGCGACGAACTGGCCCAGTCGGCTGCGGCCCAAGACCAGGTACTGATTCTTCCCGGCATGCAGCAGCCATGCCCTCTGTCTTTTATCTACCCACAAGCACAAGCGCACAACCCGGCGTTGCAAGCCATGTTGACATTGATGCGCGAGATTTGGGGTGTGGGTGAAAGCTGAGGGCAACTCTTCAACAGGGCGTGTTTAACCACCAAGCCGCCACAGAGCGGCCTGCAGAGCGACACATCGCATCAGGAGACAAAACATGAGAGACACAAACAACGGCATCACACGGCGTCAATTGACGTTATCCGCTGCGCTGGGCGCGAGCACCTGGGTCCTGCCTGTGTACGCCCAAAGCACCGCAGCCGAACTGGTGATCGGCCAGGTGGCGTCCATGACGGGCAGCAACGGAGCAGACCTGGGCCAGGGCTTGCAGCTGGGCTTGCGCCTGGCGCTGGGGCAAACCAATGCCGCTGGCGGCGTCAATGGCCGCAAACTGCGTCTGGCAGTGCGCGATGACCAATACCTGCCGGCCGAAACCGTGAGCCTGACCGCGCAATTGCTGGAGCAGGAAAAGCCCATCGCATTGGCGGGCTATCGGGGCACAGCCAACACGCTGGCGCTTATCAAGTCAGGTCTGCTCACGCAAGCCGGTATTCCGCTGGTGGGCACGCTCACCGGCGCACAAGAAGTGCAGGGTGCCGACAATATTTTTCACGTGCGCACCAGCTACCGCGAAGAAATCACCCAGATCGTCAACCAGCTGGGGCGCATGTCCATCGAGCGTATTGGCCTGTTTTATGTCGACGATGCGTTTGGCCAGGCAGGCCGCGATGCGCTGGAAAAAGCGCTGGCCACGCAGAACCGCAAGCCAGTGGCCCTGGCTGCCTACGACAAAACCGCTGACAGAGTCATTCCCACCATCGACAAAGCGGTAGCCACCTTGCTGGCGGCCCAGCCTCAGCCCCAGGCCATCGTGATGGTGGCCGTCGGCGAGCCGGTGTATGAATTTATCAAGCGCTTTCGCGCCAAGGCCATGTCTACGCGTCTGGTGTCCCTGTCCGTCGTCGACCCGGCGGCGGTCACCCGCAAGGTGGGCCAGGAAATGGCACACGGCATCGGCTTTTCGCAGGTGTTTCCCTTCCCCTACACCGACTCGGTGCAAGTGGTGCGCGCCTACCGTCGTCAGCTTGCTGCCCAGGCACCCGATGCCACGCCGAATTACTTCAGCCTGGAGGGTTACATCAGCGCACTGGTGCTGGTGGAAGCCATCAAGCGGGCGGGGCCCAACCCCACGCGCGAAAAAGTGCTGGAAGCACTGATGCGACTACCCGAGGTGGACTTGGGCGGCTTCTTTGTGAAACTGCACCCCACCTCGCACAACGGTTCCCGCTTTTCGGAGCTCACGGTGATTGGTCGGGATGGTCGGTTGACGCGGTGATTGCTATTTAAATAGTAGCTGCTTGAGCAGTGTTTATAAGGGCTATAGCGCGTTTTCATGCCTAACCTGCTGGAATATGCCGTTTATGCAAGCAGGCGGTGCGTCTGCGTGCGGCTAGCGGCTTTGTTCAGGGTCAAAACCGCCTCGCATCCAAGCGACTGCATTTGCGCACCAATCAAATGGTCAGCCCAGTCGCCGCCATGTTTTTGCCAAGCCTTATAAGCGGTTAACAGCGCAGGCAATGCTTCAAAGCGCAAACCTGCAAAGTCCAGCAAGCTGGCAATCGCTTGCTGACGCTGGGCAAGGCTGTAGCCGTACAGGCGGTGAAGCACCCAAACCAGCTCACACAGCACGACATGGCCCACCATGCATACACGTTCTTCGGCCAATTCAGCGACCAACACTTTTTGCACGCGTTCTGCTGCAAACGGGTCAGCCCTTATAAATACTGCTCAAGCAGCTATCAAAAGAGAAGCATCTTCAGCATGCATCGGCAAGGCGATCAACCGCCTACTCAAAACCCCAACCACCGTGGCAACCCCGTCGACAGCACTGGCACAAAGGTCAGCAGCACCAGCACCACTGCATGCGCGCACAGAAAGGGCTTGAGCTCCCGGGTGAGGCTGCTCATCGGGATCTTGGCCACGTTCGAGGTAACGAAGAGGAGGCCGCCAACCGGTGGCGTGATCATGCCCAGGGTGAGGTTGTAGATCACGATCATGGCGAAGTGAACGGGGTCAATACCAGCCGCCATGGCCACAGGTGCCAGGATGGGGGTGAGCACCATCACGCCGGGCAGCGGCTCGATGAAGATGCCAAAAATCAGCAGCATCACGTTCACCACAATCAGCAGCAGCCAGGGCGCTAGCTGCCATTGAATGATCACCTCGGCCATGGATTGGGGCACCCGCTCGATGGTCAAAATCCAGGCAAAGGCCGCTGAAAAACCGATGATGATGAGCACCGATGCGGTGAGTAAGGCTGAGCGGATCAGGATATGCGGCACAGCCTTCCACTCCAAAGTGCCATACACAAACTTGCCACACAGCAGCGCATAAAACACCGCCACCACCGACGCCTCGGTAGGCGTGAACCAGCCCGCCCGCATGCCGCCCAAAATCAACACCGGCAGCAAAATAGCAGGCATCGCGCGCCAGGTGGTTCGCGCAATTTCGCTCCAACCCGGCATGCTGCCTTCGCCCCGGTAGTTGCGCTGCCTGGAGATGTACCAATTGACCACACACATCGCCGCCGCAATCAGGATGCCCGGCACGATGCCCGCCACAAACAGTGCGCCAGCCGAGACGTTCTCATCTTGCAGCGCATACACAATCATGATGATGGACGGTGGAATGATGGGCCCCACGATGGCGGTGGAGGCGGTCAGCGCACCTGCATACGAGCGGTCGTAACCTGCCTTGTCCATCATCTTGATCAGCATCGAGCCCGGGCCTGCGGCATCGGCCAGCGCCGAGCCTGAAATGCCCGAAAAAAATGTGAGCGACACCACGTTGGTGTAGCCCAAGCCGCCGCGTTTGTGGCCCACAAACTGCCCGGCAAACCGCAGCAAGACCACTGTGAGCGAGCCGCCACTCATCAGCTCGGCCGCCAGAATGAAAAACGGCACCGCCATCAGTGGAAAACTGTCAATGCCGGTGAAGGTTTCCTTGAGCACCACCAGCATGGGAAAGCTGGGGTGCCACGCCACTGCGGCCAGTGCGGCCATGCCCAGCGAAAAAGCCACCGGCACGCCAATGGCCAGCAACACGCAGGTGGTTACCAACAAAATCAAACTCATGGTCATAGGGATGCACTCGCATTCGCGTCAAAGTCTTCGTCAGCAATAAATGCCCGCTCGGTGATCCATCGGCGTGCCACCACGGCCAGGTGAATCAGGGTGAGGGCGCAGCCCACCGGCATGGCCAGGTAGATGTAGCCAAAGGGAATCTGCGTCGCCGCTGTGAGCTGAAACATGGTGCGTTGGACATACGTCACGCCCACCACCATCAGCAGCGCAAAAAAGCCTGCAATCATCAGCACGATGGCTGCGCGCAGCCAGCGCCCGGCACGCGGTGCCAGCGCGTCTTGCAGGTTGTCAATGGCAATGTGGCCGCCCGAGCGCAGCACCAGGCCGCAGCCCAGAAACGTCAGCCAGATCATCATGTGCCGGGCCACTTCTTCAGCCCAGGGAATGGAGTCGCCGGTGATGTAGCGGCTGCCCACATTGGTGAACACAATGATGGACATGGCCGCCAGCAACACAATCAAAACCCAGCGGTTCAGCGCCAGCAGAACCGTTTCAAAAACTCGCACGACGAGGCTTACTTAACAGCTTTGATCTTGTCGATGGTTTCGCTGCCAAAGCGCTTGGCGTAGTCGGCATAGGCCGGTGCCAGCGCCGTTTGAAAGCGCGCCTTGTCTACCGTGGTGACCACGTTCACGCCCTGCGCTTTCAGGTCATCAATGCCCTTGTTCTCGATCTCGTTGACCTTGCGGCGCATGGCCGCAGCACCCACGGCAGCGGCGTCTTGCAGCATCTTTTTCTGCTCGGCGCTCAAGCTGCCAAAGTAGGCGGTAGACGTGATGAACAGCGCCGGCGAATACACATGACCCGTCAGCGTGAGGTTCTTTTGCACCTGGCCGAACTTGGACGACACGATGACGGGAATGGGGTTTTCCTGACCGTCAACCGTGCCCTGTTGCAGCGCGCCAAACACCTCGGGAAACGCCATGGGTGTGGGTTGTGCGCCCAGTGTGCGAAACGCCAGCATGTGCACGGGGTTTTCCATGGTGCGCAGCTTCAGGCCCTTCAAATCGTCCGGTGCATTGACGGCGCGCTTGCTATTGGTCACATGGCGAAAACCGTTCTCGGCCCAGGCCAGGCCCACCATGCCTTTGGCAGGGAATTTCGACAAAATCTCTTGGCCAATCGGGCCGTCCAGCGTCTTGCGGGCGTGGTCGTAGTCGCGAAACAAAAACGGAATGTCGGTGATCAAGGTCTCGGGCACAAAATTGCCCACAGGCCCGGTGGACGTGACCACCACTTCCAGCGTACCCAGTTGCACGGCTTCCACCATTTCACGTTCGCCGCCCAAGGTGCCACCGGGAAACAGTTGCACTTTCATGGTGCCTTTGCTCAAGCGCTCCACTTCTACGGCAAAGGCTTCTGAGCCCGCATGAAAAGCGGAGGTGGCCGACTGTGGATGGCCCAGCTTGATGGTTTTGGTTTGTGCCAGCGCGCTGGCACTCAAAGCACCCATTGATGCGCACAGCAGCGCGGCGATAGATGCACGAAAAGGTTTGGCCAGCAGGCCACGGCTAACGGTTTGCATGTTTGTCTCCACAGGTTGCATCGCATGATTGCGAAGTGCCGCAATGTAGAGAGATAGCCGTCTTCAATCTAATGAATAAAGTTCATTCGGGTGATTCCAAAGGCGCATCCGGTCACTGCCCCCGAAACCGCAGCGCTGCCTGCCGACTCACCTCGGCCAGCAGCCGCTCGCGGCTTTGCAGCTCGCGCAGCCAGCGTGCGTCGTTGCTGCCCCGCTCGGCACTGGCGCGCAGCATGTTGACGGCAGTACCGGCACCCACGGTTTGGGCAAACGGTTCGATCTGGCGAATGGTCTGGCTGATGTGGTCGCGCAGGGGCTGGTGCCGCCCGGTGACCGGATCGACATAGACGGCTTCCAGCCCGAAGCGGCAGGCCTGGAAGCGGTTGTAGGTGTAGACGAGGTAGTCGTCTTCCTGTGGCACAAAGGGCTGCTCGGTGACAAACCACTTGGCCAGCGCCTGCACGAAACCAGCCAGCGCGGCGGCGCGTTCGATGGACAGGGGCGTGTCAAACACGCGAATTTCGACTGTGCCAAATTCAGGTTTGGGGCGAATGTCCCAGTAAAAATCTTTCATGCTTTTGACGACGCCGGTACGGGTTGTTTTGTCAAAAAACTCGGTGAACTGGCCCCAGTCCAGCGTGTAAGGCGCGCGGCCCGACATGGGGAAGGCAAACACGGAGTTGAGCCGGGCCGAATCAAACTGCGTGTCTTGTCCCTGCACAAACGGGCTGGAAGCCGACAGCGCAATGAAGTGCGGGATGTAGCGTGACAGGCGGTGCAGCATGAGCAGGGCGCTGTTGGCATCGGGGCAGCCCACATGCACATGCTGGCCAAAAATCGTGAACTGTTTGGACAGGTAGCCATACAACTCAGACAACTGGCGAAAACGCGGCTTGTCGTAGATGCGCTGCTCGTGCCAGCGCTGATAAGGGTGCGTACCGCCGCCCACCACTGCAATGTTCAACTTGTCGGCGCAGCGCACCAGGGCATCGCGAATCAGGGTCAGCTCGCCCAGCACCTCGGCCGACGAGTGGCATATGCCGGTGGAAATCTCAATCATGCTGCTGGTCATCTCAGGCACCACGGCGCCGGGCAGTGGCAGCTTGGCCATCAGGCGCAGCATGTTGTCCGCATACGGGGCCAGGTTGTAGTCGTGCGTGTTCACCAGCTGCAGTTCCAGCTCCACACCCAGGGTGAGCGGGGCCGAGGCGCGAAAGGCTTCAAGCGCCATGGCGGGCTCCTGACGTGCTGAAGGGTGCTGGTGCGCTCACATCTACCGTGTTCAACGCAGCCAAGGGTGCCAGGGTTTCCCGTTGCATGCTCTCCCCGGCGCGGCGCAGCGCGTAGGTGGCCAGCACCGCGCCCAGCACCTCCATCAGCAAAATGGCCGGCAAAGCCACCCGCGCCACCTGTGCGCCCAGCAGCGGTGCCGACACCACAAACTGCGAGACCAGAAGCAGGGGCACCGACGACATGGGCAACATCGCGCAACCCGTCCATACTGCCTGCCGCCACTGCGTGCCGCTACCAAAATTGGCCAGTGCCACACCCGAAATTTTGGCCACCGCCCGTGCCGCCACCACCGCCAGCGACAGCGCCAGCACCGCCAAGCTCCAGTCGGCGTTGGCCGCCACGACCGAGACCAGCACAAACATCAGCATGACCAAAATGGTGGCGGCACTGCCCAACTGCCGTGGCCAGGCCCAGGGCCGTGGGTTCAGCTGCTTGAGCAACATGCCCGCCAGCAGCGCGGCCAGCGGGGCCGAGCCTCCGGAGTGCGCAGCCAGCGCGGCGCTGGCGGCAATTAAACACAGCAGCAGCACCGAGGTGTTCTCACTCACGGGGTTCATCACCCGCAGCGCCGCCCGCAGCGCCAGCGCCAGCGCGCCGCCCACCACCACCGACAGGCCCAGTACCACCAGCACGGGATAAATCGCATCCGTCATCGTCAATTGCGTGCGGTTCATCAGACCGGCTTTGGCGCTGCCCAAGGTCAGCGCATACAGGGTGCTCAAGGTGCTCAGTGCCAGCGCCCGCTCGGTCACCGGCCCGTCGGCGCGTGAGTCCATCACCACCCGGTTGAGCACGGCGGGTGACGCTGCCATGGCGATGATGGCTAGCGGCTCTGCCACCGCCGGGCTCACCTGCAGCCAGCGCAGCGTGAAATACACCGCAAAAAACGTCAGCGTGGCTTCCACCAGGCTTTGCACCAGCACCATCGGGTTGTAGCGAAACCAGCGCAGCGGCAGGCGCCCACCCGCCTCAAACAGCACCACGGCCACCGCCAGCTCCAGCAAAAACAGGGCAGTGCCTTGCAGTGGCCAGATCGCCCCGCCGAAGCCGGCCCCATCAAAGCCTGCAACACCCGCCACCGTACCGACCAACGAGTACCCGATTACCTTGGACAGGCCCATATAGCGCTGCACCAAGTGCCCCGCCGCCGCTGCAAAAGCCAGCAGCAGCGACCATTGCACCGTGGGCAGCCCCGCAGAAGGTTTGATCCACTCGGCCCAGAAGGCAGACAGTTCGTTCATATGAGATGGCTTTCGCTACAAGTTGTGCCAGACCATAGAGGCTGTCGCTGGCGCAGTTGTTTGTTTGCGCCCGACACTTGCAAGCGGATGTTTAGCCTGCCTGGCAAGCTGGCGAACAGCTGGCCTGGGCAACCGCTTGGTTGCGGATACTTATGACCTCGTTTGGAATAGTCTGAGTGCTACGTTTTATATAGCTGCTTGAGCAATATCTACAAGGGCGGAAGGCATAAAACGCTTAAAAACGGGCTAAATCCCGGCTTGCCAGGCACCCGCAGCACCGTGTCGGCGCAATCACCTCAGTGCTGATTTTTGCGGTGGTAAGTCAGCGCCGCTGCAATACAAAAAGCGACAGTTTGCGTGGGGAAAGGCTGGGCGGCATCAAACACGATGGCTCGCTGACCTTCCAAGCGAAGCTCGCCTGGAAACAACGTACGAAAGGTCTCCAAAAGCGTGGTCTGGCAGTTGAACATCAAGGCGTACTGCGTGGGGTGTTTGGGCTGGTAGCGCAGGCGAATCGTGCTGCCGCTTTTGCTTTGGGTCGTCAGGTAAGCCGGTTCGCCCCACTTGAGCGTTTCTTCCAGCGGACCCACGCCAGGCGTTACCGCCGCAGTTCGCAAGATCAGTTCCCGCAAGGCCCACATCGCGGGCGCAATGGCGGGCGGGTAGCCCGCAAAAACCTGCGCCACGCCCGGGTCGGTGATGACCGTCGTCATGGGCCTGGCCTGTCAGCGCGACGGTGGAATCGCATAAGTGCCCACCGCATGCGCCACCAACGCGTCGCTGCCCTCCGAATAGATCGACACCTCGCCAATCGCCAGCGACCTACCCAGTTTGATCAGCTTGCAAACCCCAATCACCGCCGCACCCGCCGCCGGTTTGCGCAAAAAATTGATATTCAAACTCGTGGTCACCGTGAGCGGAACAATACCAATTTCACCCAATATGGCCACATACAAAGCCACGTCCGCCAGGGTCATCATCACCGGGCCAGACACCGTGCCACCGGGGCGCAACTCGTTAATGCCCACAGGGTGTTTGACCGTCGCCGACATATCGCCCACCGCCAGCACGATGCACTGGCTCTGGGGGAATTCGGTGGCCAGGAATTGGGTGATTTCGGTTTGGGTGGGCATGTGACTTGAGTCTTGTGAGTTGTGTGACCAGCAATTGTCTGGCACCCATCAAATGGTGTCTTTTTGCTCCAACGGCAACACAGGGCCAAAGATTTCTTTCTCCAAACTGACAGCCTGGCTTAACATTTGGGTACAAAGCGATACAGGGATTGAAAAATGCGGTTCACGAGAAGTGCCACACGGCAAGCCCCAGCCATTTTTGACGCCAATCAGTTGGCTTGGGCTCTGGGAAGCGTCTGCTTACTCCATCAGCGCCACTTTTGCCCTGAATTGCTGACGCAGGAGTTTCCGCCCACCCGCTCGGCCGGTGGCGCGCATTACCTCGAATCCACCTTACTGCAAGCGGCCCAGCGCCTGGGCTTTCGGGCCAAGCGTGTTCGTATTCGTGCCAGGGACTGTGCAAGCCTTCCGCTTCCAGTTCTGGTGCAAATCAACGAGCCCGAACCTGAAATCCCGCAGTCCCAACCTCCCGAACCCGCTTGCGCGCCGACCCGCCTAGCCCTTGTCACGGCAGCCGATAGCAAAGCTGTCGTGTTGTTCTCGCCCGGCAGAAGCGAACCCCAAACCCTGAGCCTTGAAGACCTGGATGCGCAGCTGGCCGACGGGGCCTGGCTAATCGCCCCCCAGCCGCAAGCCCTTCGCGACGATGGCGATGGTGAAACCGAGACACGGGATAGCGGAACCAGCCCCACCGCCGGCACCAGCCAAGCCTTCAGCTTTCGCTGGTTCATCCCCGAGCTGCTGCACCACAAAACCGTGTGGCGCGATGTGCTGCTGGCCTCCCTGGCGCTACAGCTGGTCACCCTGGCCACGCCCTTGTTCACCCAGGCCATCATCGACAAGGTGGTGGTGCACCGCACCGAAAGCACGCTCATCACCATCGGCATTGCCATGGTTTTGCTCACCGTGTTCAGCTCCCTGCTGGGTTGGGGCCGCCAATACCTGGTGCTGCACACCGGAAACCGGGTAGACGCTGTGCTCGGAGCCGCCGTGTGGGAGCACCTGCTCAAACTCTCGCCCCGCTACTTTGAGCGCCGCCCCACCGGCGTGGTGGCAGCCCGGCTGCACGCGGTGGAGAACATTCGCGAATTCATCTCGGGTGCAGCTATTTCGCTGGTGCTGGACCTGCCATTTCTGTTGATCTGCCTGGCCGTGATGATCTGGTACAGCGTGGTGCTCAGCGCCATTGCCGTGGGCATTCTGGGCTTGATAGCGATTGCCAGCCTGGTGATGGCCCCGGTTTTTCAGCGCCAGCTCAACGAGCAGTTTCTGCTGGGCGCACGCAATCAGGCCTTTGTCACCGAGCACATTGCCGGGTTTGAAACCGTCAAAACCCTGCAAATGGAGCCCCAGCTGCGCCAACGCTACAGCGGCTACCTGGCCACCCTGCTGGCCAGCGCCTTTCACACCAAGCAGATCGCCAATACCTACAACACCGTGGCCAACGGCTTGCAGCAAATCATGACCTTGGCCATTTTGATCACCGGTGCCTGGATGGTCATGCACCCCACGCCCGACAGCGTGTTCACCGTGGGCATGCTGGTGGCCTTTCAAATGTTTGCCGGCAAGCTCAGCGAGCCCGTGCTGCGCATCGTGGGCCTGTGGACGCAGTTTCAACAAGCCTCCTTGTCGGTAGAGCGCCTGGGCGACGTGATGAACGCCCCCGCCGAGCCCTACAGCCTCACGTCCCAGCGCCGCCACGATGGGCATGGCCTGGTGACTGTGCAGGGCCTGGCGTTCCGCTATGGCCCCGAGCGCCCCTATTTGTACGAAAACCTCAACCTCACCCTGAAACCCGGCCAGGCTATTGCCATCATGGGCTCCAGCGGCAGCGGCAAAAGCACCCTGGCCAAACTCATGCTGGGCTTTTACACGCCGAGTGCCGGCAGTATTCAAATAGATGGTATTGACGTGCGTAACCTCAGCGCCAATGAACTGCGGGCCTATTTCGGCGTGGTACCGCAAGAAACCATATTGTTCAGCGGCACCATTCTGGACAACCTGCGCATGGGCAACCCCGCTGCCACGTTCGAGCAAATAACCCAGGCGGCGCAATGGGCAGGTATTCACACCACCATCGAGCAATTGCCCCAAGGCTATGAAACCGAAATTGGCGAGCGCGGTGCCGGCCTGTCGGGCGGCCAAAAGCAGCGCATCGCCATTGCCCGCGCCTTACTCAAACGCCCCAAGGTATTGATATTCGACGAAGCCACCAGCGCGCTGGACGAGCAAACCGCCGAAGGCTTTGCGCAAACCATCAACCAGTTAAAAGGCCGCGTCAGCATGCTATTTATTACCCATGCGTTGCCCAAAAGCCTGCAGGTGGATGGGGTGTGGCAGATTGGTGCCGCGGCACAAACACCACCGAGCTAATTTTCATTGACTATTCACCCCGCTGACTAACCAGTTTTTTAACTAACCGTTCGTAAACAAGGAACCCTATGTCCATCACCGCCCGCATTGCCCCATCTGACTTCAAAACTGGTATTTCCCGTCGATCGACAGGCGTGGCTGCTCTTTTAGCCGCAGCACTACTTGTATCGGGCTGTGCGACGCCCACAGGGCAGTCATTCTCCGATTACGTATCGCCGCCTGAGGGCAAGGCCCATATCTATCTCTACAGAAAATCTGCGCTATACGCCAGCGGCCAGGCATTCAGCGTCAAGCTGAACCAAAAGGAGGAAGGCGAACTGCTCAATGGTTCCTACATCCTTTGGGTGGTTGCCCCCGGCGACCATTTGGTCAATGTCAAACCAGGTGCCTTTGGCAGCACTTACGAATACACCGCCAAGTTGGGGAATAAGCAAACGCAATACCTGGAGTTCGCAGCGCCACCCTTTCTACTGGGCAATGCGTTTCACGCAGGCTCCAGTATTGCAGTGCGAACCCCGCAGCAGGCCACGGCTGACTTGATGGGGTTGAAAGCAGTCAAATGAACAACTCTGCCGAAGCCACCTCAGAAACTATGGGAAGCGGCGTAATTGATTGTTTCGGCACCGATTGTTTCTGCGCCGACATCCAGTGGGACGGCACCCCCGGCGACGCCCGCCCTGGCAACACCAGCCCCGAAGTGGCCGCTGCCGTGAAAGTAGTGGGCTACTACGGCGACAGCGGCACTGCCTTGCTGCCCGACAGCACCGGCGTGGTGGGCTTTGTGGGCGGCAGGCTGTACTTTGCGGCCTTTGCGCAGGCGGGGCAGATTAGCAGTGCGGTGGATGTGGGGGCGGTGACGCGGAGTACGACCCTCACTATAAAAAGGATAGCTGGTTCAGCACTATTTAAAAGGGCGGGTGGGCGATTTGGCTTAGAAGCGGGGAATGACGGGGCTTGGGACACGGCAGAAGACGTAGAACGGCACACCCTGGACAAACTGAGCAAAGACTGGGGGAGCGGCAGGCGTAGATGTCGGGGTCGCCCGACAGCGACTCACTTTTCTTTGCTTCGCCAAAGAAAAGTCACGCAAAAGAAAGGCGACCCGCAGTCTGGGCCCCTTCGCTTCGCTGCGGGTACCTTGCGGTGCTCAAACTCAGTGGGGTC
>JANOQJ010000071.1:0-32367 GCA_031414805.1 Comamonadaceae bacterium | reverse complement strand
AGGAGCGCAAAAGCCAGTGGATCAGGGCACGTGCTTGTTTGAGCCGCAGGCGAGTTTGCACGTGACCCCACTGGGTTTGAGCACCGCAAGGTACCCGCAGCGAAGCGAAGGGGCCCAGACTGCGGGTCGCCTTTCTTTTGCTTACTTTTCTTTGGCGAAGCAAAGAAAAGTGAGTCGCTGTCGGGCGACCCCGACATCTACGCGTGCCAATACCCCAGTCTTGGGCGCTTGGCACTCATAGGGATACCCAGCTGGGGCTTCATAGGGTCGGATCAATAGGCACCGTTCGCCCTGAGGTGGCTGTTCCGACTGTCCTGAGGTATCGAAGGAAGGGTTCGCGAAGGCTTCGACTAGCTCGGCCCGAACGGGAATGGTTTGAGTGAAATGCATTGGAACTGGATCAGCGCCTGCGCGGGGGATATCGGGAAAATTGGTGTTTTTGGCCACCAGTCCAGGTAAATACTGCTGGAGCAGCTATTGATTCAGGAGCATGTCGTTGTGTTCACAAGGGGATGCCTTGCGCCGTAGGAGTGCAAGCCCGGAACTCGCCGCCTCTGGCCTCGTCAGAAAATCAATCCCCTTTCTGGAGCTTGAGTGACCATGCCAAGTAACACCCATCCAACCCAATTGCCGCAGGCCAGCCGTCGCCGCAGCATGGCCGCGTTGCTGGCCGCGGGCGCTGCACTGGCCGGGCTGGAACCCAGCCGCGCCCAGTCCACACCTGCGGGGCCGGGCGCGCGCTGGATGCGGCGTATTCCTTCATCCGGCGAGATGATTCCGGCAGTGGGGCTGGGCAGTTGGATCACGTTCAATGTGGGCGACGACGCGGTGGCGCGGGCGAATTGCACGCAGGTGGTAAAGGCATTTTTTGAGGGCGGCGGGCGCATGGTGGACAGCTCGCCGATGTACGGCTCCTCTCAGCCCGTGATCGGGCATGCGCTGAAAGCGCTGAGCCATCCCGCGCAGCTGTTTTCTGCCGAGAAAGTGTGGATTGGCGACCCCGCGCGCGGGGTGGCGCAGATGGAAGCCTCGCGGGCTTTTTGGGGCGTGCCGCGCTTTGATTTGATGCAGGTGCACAACCTGCTGGCCTGGCAAGAGCATCTGCCAAGGCTTTTTGACTGGAAGGCTGCTGGGCGGCTGCGCTATGTGGGCATCAGCACGTCGGAGGGGCGGCGGCATGACGAACTGGAAAAAATCATGCGCAGCGATCCGATTGATTTTGTGCAGCTGAGCTACAACCTGGTCGACCGCGAGGCCGAAAAGCGGCTGCTGCCCCTGGCGCAGGAGCGTGGGATGGCGGTGATCGTGAACCGGCCGTTTCGCCAGGGGGCTTTGCTGCAGCAGTTGCGGCCCCGCGCGCTGCCGGGCTGGGCGGCGGCTGCTGGCTGCGACAGCTGGGCGCACGTAGCGCTGAAGTTTGTGCTGAGCCACCCCGCTGTGACCTGCGCCATCCCCGCCACCAGCCAGTTGGCGCATGTGCGGCAAAACCTGGGTGCGGCAATGGGGCCTGTGCCCGATGTGGCCATGCGCGCACGCATGGCCGCCGAAGGGGCGGCGCTGTAGCCGCGTGCGTATGAGCGAGTGGTGGACCTACCGCGCCGAGGATTTTTTGATGTTTTCTCCCAGCGCCTACTGGCGGCTGATGGCGTTGCACAACGCGCAGTGGTGGCCCTGGCATGTGCTGGTCTTGAGCGCGGGCGCTGCGCTGCTGCTGGGCCTGTGCAAGCGCTGGCCGCACGCGGGGCGTGCTGGCGCGGCCTTGTTGTCGGCCCTCACATTTTTTGTGGCCTGGACCTTCGTGGAGCTGCGCTACGGCCAGATCAATTGGGCCGCGTACGACATGGCCTTTGTACTGGCTGCATCCAGCATTGCTTTGGCCATGTTGGCAACCCGAGATCTGTACACCGGATGGGCTTGCGGTTTGCGCCGCCCGATAGGCATCGGCCTCATGGTCTTCGCCCTGCTGGGGCAACCTGCAGTCGCGCTGCTGTTGAGCCGCCCGCTGGCTCAAGCCGAATGGTTGGGTTTGATGCCTGACCCCACTGTGCTGGCCGTGCTGGCCTGGCTGCTGTGCACCCGGCGCACCGACAGCCAGCAACGGGTGGCCGGGTGGATGCGCGCCGTGGTCTGGATCATCAGCATCGCCTGGTGCCTGACCAGCGCCGCCACACTGGCTACCATGGGCTCGGTGCAGGCCTGGGTGCCATTGGTGGCGGCTTTGTTGGCGGTGGGGGTGGGGGTTTCAGATCGGGCTGAGAGAGGTGTCAATCCAAGCAGAAAAATCCCGTCCAGGCTGGGCTGAGGAGCGCAAAACACAGTGGATCAGGGCATGTGCTTGTTTGAGCCGCAGGCGAGTTTGCACATGACCCCACTGGGTTTGAGCACCGCAAGGTACCCGCAGCGAAGCGAAGGGGCCCAGACTGCGGGTCGCCTTTCTTTTGCTTACTTTTCTTTGGCGAAGCAAAGAAAAGTGAGTCGCTGTCGGGCGACCCCGACATCTGCGCATGCCAAGAAGCCCTGTTTTGCTACTGAATTCGTAGCTACCTGGCTGGGGGCGAACGGTTGACACTTCATGGGGCCGGATCAATAGCTCACCGCAACCCCGCCGCCCGCAATTTGTCCTTCTTGCTGGGCCGTTTGCCTTTGATGCCACCAGTGCCCGGCACGGGAGCCAAGTCCACTGCGGGTTTCGCAGGCACATCGGTTGGCTCAAAGCCTTCCAGCTGCTCTCGCGCCAGCTCGAAACCATTGCGTTTTTCGATCAACCCAAAGTGCGCCTCGCTGTCGGCGGTCACAAAGCTGATGGCCAGGCCGCTTTCGCCTGCGCGGCCCGTGCGGCCGATGCGGTGGGTGTAGTCGGTGGGGCTGCGGGGCAGGTCGTAGTTGATGACGACGGGGAGTTGCGCAATGTCGATGCCGCGGCTGGCCAGGTCGGTGGTGACGACCACTTCCCAGCGCTCGGCCTTGAATTCGGCTAGCACCTGGGTGCGTGCGCCCTGGCTCAATTCACCGTGGAAAGGGGTGGCAAAGACACCGTTTTTGTACAGTTTTTCGGCCACGGTGTCGGCGGCAAATTTGGTGGCCACAAACACCAGCACGCGCTGCCAGCCATTGGTTTTGACCAAATGGCGTAGCAACTGCGTGCGCTTGGCGGCATCGACTGCGATGGCGCGCTGGGTGATGTCGGGCGTGGTCTGCGGGGTGCCGGCGATGGCTATCTGTACCGGGTCGCGCAGCAACCCATCGGCAAGCGCCTGCACAGCGGCTGGGAAAGTGGCGGAAAACAGCAGGGTTTGTCTTGCCTCTGGTAGCAGGGCCAGCACGCGGTTCAGCTCGTCGGCAAAGCCCAGTTCCAGCAGGCGGTCGGCTTCGTCAAGCACGAGGGTCTGCACGTTGGACAGGCTTAAAGCGTTGTGGGCCACCAAATCGAGCAGGCGACCGGGCGTGGCCACCACCACATCGGCCCCGCCCCGCAGCCGCATCATTTGCGGGTTGATGGACACGCCGCCAAACACAATGGCCACCTGGCTGCGCACCGGCAGCCCTTGCGCCAGGTCACGCAGCACCTGGCCCACCTGAGCCGCCAATTCCCGGGTGGGCACCAGAATAAGTGCCAAAACAGGCTTTCGCCCTGGTATTTGTTGCTCAAGCAGCTGCAATTTTTGTAGCAACGGCAGGGCAAAAGCAGCGGTTTTTCCCGAGCCAGTTTGAGCGCAGGCTTGCAGGTCACGCCCTTGCAGCACAGCGGGAATGGCCTGCACCTGTACCGGCGTGGGCACCGCAAAACCCTGGGCCAGCGCGGCGCTGACAAGGGCGTTGGACAGGCCTAACTGAGTAAATGCATCGCTCATGGCGAGCGGTGCAAACGTGGTGCCGACAGGGCTTGGGTGGAATCGGCCACGGCCTGATCAACCACCGGCCAACGGCCTACCAACTGCCCCACGATGAGCGCGGCATGCAGGGCCTTGATGTCTTTCACGCTGGGCGCCACTTTGATCTGCGCCACCGCCGCGTCAGCATTGCCGCCTTTGATGAGCGCCAGCACTTTGCTGGCCCAGTCGTTTTTTTGTGCCATGGGGTGCTTGTTGGGTAGAAAGTGAAAGGGGGGTGATGGTACGCATGTGAAGCGCCACTGAGCTTGTTCAGAGACACTGCTTCAAGTAGGGCGTGGTCACAGTTGCAGTAATTCGGTCGGCGTTCAGTGCCGTTTGCTGGCGAAACTGTTTTTTCGGCTTTGGTGGCGAACGGCTAAAACACGAATGCCACTGACTTGCACGCGGTAGACAATGGAATACGGAAAACCCTTAAGCGGAAATATCCGTCTGCCTCCTGAGATGGGTGTGCCAAAGCCTGGGTTTTCGGCGAGCAGCTGCTCAACGCGTTCAAACTCCAGGAAAAAGCGGGCTGCCAGATCTGGGCCGGCCGATCGTTCATAGAAATCCGCCGCGTCAACCAGGTCTTGTTCCGCTTCAAAATGAATCGAGCGACTCATTTGATGTAGCGCGCGCGTAACCTGGCCATCGCTTCTTCCATCGGTATCAGAGTGGCAGTGCCAGCCTCCAACTCAGCCTCGCGCCGGTCGATTTCGCGCTCCCATGCGGCCTCGACCTCTGGGTCTTTGTCCAGGCTCCAGATCAGGCGTTCCAGTAGATGCGCACGGTCTGCGCCCTCCAGCTGCATGACCTGGGCTTCTAAAATTTCAAGAGGTGTGGCGACAACGGTTGGCATAGGGGCCTCCAAAGACAAAGGGTTTGCTCAAGTTTGGGATGGTAGAGCGAGCAGCGGTTTTAGTCATACCAGTTCTCCACCCGCAAACCCGGCACTCGGGCAAATTCAGCGTCGGCTGTGACCAGGGTGGCACCGAGAGCAAGGGCGTGCGCGGCAATCAGGCTGTCGTTGGCACCGATAGGGGTGCCGTTTCGTTCCAGCGCGGCGCGCAACTGGGCATAGTGGGTTGCCACATTGGGCTCGAGAGGCAAGACTTCCAGGCCCGACATGACGCGCTGGTATTGAATGACCCACTTGGGACTGGTGAGGCGCGCCATCCCGAACAGCAATTCACACTGCACGATGACGCTGGTACACATGACGCTGGTAAACATGGCGCTGCTCTCGTCACGCGCTTCAATGGCGAACGCGCGCTTGGCCGCTGGGCCTGTGGGGTCGCGCATCAAATGGGAAATCACGTTTGTGTCCAGCAGGTACAGGTTTGTGCTGCTCAAGGCTCATCTCCAAAGTCAATGTCGTCCAACGGGAGCAGGCTCTCGTCTACATCCGCAAACGCCTCCTCGATGGGCCCCTCTGTTGCCATTTCACGCAACGCGTGTGCCAAGGCACCGATGGTTCCTTTTTTTGGTTTGTCGGGTGCCAGTTCCAGAATCAGTTTGTTGCCTTCGCGGCGCATCACTGCTTCTTTACCGGGCAACTCAAACTCTTTCGGAATGCGCACGGCCTGGTTGGCACCGTTGCGAAACAGGCGCACGGTGCGTGATGGGCCAGCTTCTTCTGCGGCGATGGGGATCTGGCCGGGGTAGGTGTTGGTCAAATAAGGTGGCGTGTTTTCACGGACTTCGTGCA
The DNA here is from genome assembly GCA_031414805.1 of Comamonadaceae bacterium. Taxonomy (GTDB): domain Bacteria; phylum Pseudomonadota; class Gammaproteobacteria; order Burkholderiales; family Burkholderiaceae_C; genus JAAFIW01. The sequence continues at coordinate 26,790 of JANOQJ010000071.1, read as the reverse complement.
TGGTGCGCTCCTGGTCTTGAAAGGCATATTTTGGCATATGCCATTAACCTATGCTGAAGCAGCTGTAGCCACCGCCACCTTTGGTTGCCCCAAATTTTTGAGCACATCCCGCACCATCTGCGCCCGGTCTTTCGGCTCGGGCAGTTCCTTTTCAATGCGCAGCTTTTCATTGCCCGCCAGCTTGATGTGCCGGTTTTTCTGGATCATTTCGATGATGCGCATGGCTTCAATCGGTGGGTCTTTCTTGAAGGTGATGGTGATCACGCCGGGCGCGGCATCGACCTTGACCACGCCGTAGGGCTTGGCGAGCACGCGCAGGCGGTGCACGTCGATGAGGGTTTGGCCCTGGGGCGGCAGCTTGCCAAAGCGGTCGACGATTTCTTCGAGCAAGTTGTCAATTTGGTCGTTGTTTTTGGCGGTGGCCAGTTTTTTGTAGAACGACAGGCGCAGGTGAACATCACCGCAGTAATCGCTGGGCAGCAAGGCCGGTGCGTGCAAGTTGATTTCGGTGGCGGCACTCAAAGGGCTGAGCAAATCGGGCTCGCGGCCTTCCTTGAGGCAGCGCACGGCTTCCGAGAGCATTTCGTTGTAGAGCTGAAAGCCGATTTCCATCATGTTGCCGCTCTGGTTTTCGCCCAGCACCTCGCCCGCGCCGCGAATTTCCAGGTCGTGCATGGCCAGGTAAAAGCCGCTGCCCAGCTCTTCCATTTGCTGGATGGCATCCAGCCGCTGCTGGGCGTGTTTGGTCAGGCTTTCGGTGTCGGGCACCATCAAATAGGCATAGGCCTGGTGGTGGCTGCGGCCCACCCTTCCTCTGAGTTGATGCAGTTGCGCGAGACCAAATTTATCGGCACGGGAAATCACGATGGTGTTGGCCGTGGGCACGTCAATGCCGGTTTCGATGATGGTGGAGCACAGCAGCAGGTTGTAGCGCTGGGCCACAAAGTCGCGCATCACGCGCTCCAACTCGCGCTCGGGCATCTGGCCGTGGGCCACGGCAATGCGGGCTTCGGGCAGCAACTCCTCAAGGCGAGCGCGGCGGTTTTCGATGGTCTCCACCTCGTTGTGCAAAAAGTAGATTTGCCCGCCGCGTTTGAGCTCGCGCAGCACCGCTTCGCGGATCACGCCTGCGCCTTCGCTGCGCACAAAGGTTTTGATGGCCAGGCGGCGCTGCGGGGCGGTGGCAATCACGCTCAAATCACGCAGGCCTTCGAGCGCCATGCCCAGGGTGCGGGGAATGGGCGTGGCGGTGAGCGTGAGCACGTCTACCTCGGCGCGCAGGGCTTTCATTTGCTCTTTGTGGCGCACGCCGAAACGGTGCTCTTCGTCAATGATGAGCAGGCCCAGGTTGTGGAATTTGGTGGACTCGCTCAAGAGCTTGTGCGTGCCGACCACGATGTCTACCGTGCCATCGGCAATGCCTTTGATGGACGCGGTAATTTCTTTGCCCGAGCGAAAGCGCGAGACCTCGGCCACCTTCACCGGCCACTTGCTGAAGCGGTCGACCAGCGTTTGGTAGTGTTGCTCGGCCAGCAAGGTGGTGGGGGCCAAAAACGCCACCTGTTTGCCACCTGTGACCGCCACAAACACGGCGCGCAAGGCCACCTCGGTTTTGCCAAAACCCACATCGCCGCAGACCAGGCGGTCCATGGGGCGGGGGGAAATCATGTCTTGAATCACCGCGTGAATGGCGGCGTTTTGGTCCGCGGTTTCCTGGAAGCCAAAGTCGTTGGCAAAGGTTTCGTAGTCTTGCGCGCTGTAGCGGAAGGGGTGGCCTTCGCGCAGGGCGCGGCGGGCGTAGATGTTCAGCAGCTCGGCGGCGGAATCCCTGACTTGTTCAGCCGCCTTTCGCTTGGCCTTTTCCCACTGGCCGCTGCCTAGGCGGTGCAGCGGTGCTTCATCGGCGCTCACGCCGGTGTAGCGGCTGATCAGGTGCAGCTGGCTCACCGGCACGTACAAGGTGGCCGCGTCGGCATATTCCAGGTGCAGCATTTCCTGCAGCGCGGGTTCACCCTTGCTGTCTTTCTCGCCGAGGTCCATGTTCACCAAGCCGCGGTAGCGGCCAATGCCGTGGGCCGAATGCACCACCGGGTCGCCCACATTCAACTCGCTCAAGTCCTTGATCAGCGCTTCCACATCGCTGACCTGCTCCTGTTTTTTGCGGCGGCGCGTGGTGGGGCCAGCAGCGAACAGCTCGGTTTCGGTGATGAAGTCCACCGCGTGTTCGAGCCAGCTGAAGCCGATGGTTAAAGCGGCAGTGGCGATGCCGAATTTTTCGTCGCTGGTGAGGAAGTCTTCCAGCGAGTCGAAGGCCGGTGGTGACAGCTGGCTGGCGCGCACGAAGTCGAGCAGGCTTTCGCGGCGGCCATCGCTTTCGGCCAGCAGCAGCAGGCGGTGTTGGGTGTTTTGGGCGTGGGTTTTGAGGCGGGACAGGGGGTCTTCTGCGCCTCGGATTACTGAGAGTGTTGGGAGGGGGGCTAGCCAGGGGTAGGGGCTTGGGTCTTCGATGGAGGGGTTGGCGCGCATGCCCCCACCCCCGCCCTCCCCCAGGGGGGGAGGGAGTGAAGCCATCGGGATTTCGGTATTGCTCCCTCCCCCGCTGGGGGAGGAAATCAGGCTCCCTCCCCCGCTGGGGGAGGGTTGGGGTGGGGGCACGAGCGCTACATCACTCCCCGCCCGCACCACCAACTGCGCATGCCCATTGGCCCGTGCATAAAACTGCTCACTGCTCAAAAACAGCGCGTCCGGCGGCAGCACCGGTTGCTCGGGGTTGCCTTGCAGCAGGCGGTAGCGGTCGCGGGTGTCTTGCCAGAAGCGGGCAAACGCGGGTTCCAGGTCGCCATGCATCACCACGGTAGCCGGGTTGTCCGTGCCTGCGCCCAGGTAATCAAATACGGTGGCCGTTTCGTCAAAAAACAGCGGCAGGTAGTACTCAATACCCGCCGTGGCCACGCCATTGCCCATGTCTTTGTAGATGCGGCTCTTGGTCGGGTCGCCCTCCAGCAGTTCGCGCCAGCGGCTTCTGAATTTGGCGCGCGCCGCCTCGTCCATCGGAAACTCGCGGCCGGGCAGCAGGCGCACCTCGGGCACGGGGTACAGGCTGCGCTGGGTGTCGGGGTCAAAGGTGCGGATGCTGTCGATCTCATCGTCAAACAAATCCACCCGATAAGGCACCAGGCTGCCCATGGGAAACAGGTCAATCAGCCCGCCGCGCACCGCATATTCACCGGGGCTCACCACCTGCGTCACATGGCTGTAGCCCGCCAGGGTGAGCTGCGCTTTCAGCTTGGCTTCGTCGAGCTTTTGCTTGGTTTTGAACGAGAACGTGTAGCCGGCCAGAAACGCAGGCGGGGCCACGCGGTACAGGGCGGTGGTGGCGGGCACCAGCACCACGTCAGCGCCGGTGGCTTTGTCTCGTTGACTGATGCGCCACAGCGTGGCCAGCCGCTCGCTGATCAAGTCCTGGTGCGGCGAAAAACTGTCGTAGGGCAGGGTTTCCCAGTCGGGGAACAAGGCGCAGCGAATCTCGGGGGCGAAAAACGCCATTTCGTCAATCAGGCGCTGCGCATCGCTCGCGTCGGCGGTGACGATGGCCACCAGCTTGCCCGCTGCTTTTTCGCGCTGCGCCAGTTCCGCGAGCAGCAAGGCGTCGGCAGAGCCGGTGGGGCGGGGCAGGGTGTAGCGTTTGCCGGGGGTGAGTTTGGGAAGATCCATTTTTGGGGCGCCAGAAAAGCAAATACCCCGCTTGCAGGATGGGGCGGGGTGACAGAAGTCATCGATTTTACGAAAGTGCAGGCATAGGGGGCTTTGGCAGTGTCAGCAATTACTATCAAATTGATAGCTGGTTGAGCAGTATTTACCTGGGCAGATGGCTGTTTTGCCTTAAAAGTGGTTGGCAAATCCTTAAAATCAAGCCCACATGACCCCTCGCCTCTACGCCGTTATCCCCTGCGCCGGTTCCGGCAGCCGCGCCGGTACCGCAGTGCCCAAACAGTACGAACCAGTTGCGGGCCAACCCATGGTGCTGCACACCCTGGCCGCGTTTGCGGCGGTGCCCCGGCTGGCGGGGCGGTTGCTGGTGGTGGCACCAGACGATGCGTTTGAGCCACCGGCGCTGGCCGCGTTTACGGTGGCACGCTGTGGCGGCGCCACCCGGGCCACCAGCGTGTTCAACGGCCTGAGCCATTGGCTGGCCCACGGAGCCACCCGCAACGACTGGGTGCTGGTGCATGATGCCGCCCGTTGCCTCATCACCTCTGCACAAATTAACCAGTTGATCGATGCCTGCCAGCAGGACCCCGTGGGTGGGTTGCTGGCACAGCCCCTGGCCGACACCTTGAAGACCGAGGCAGACGGCCGGGTGGCCGACACGCTGGATCGACGCGGCAAATGGTTGGCCCAAACGCCCCAGATGTTTCGCATGGGGGTGCTGCTGGATGCGTTGCAGGCCATAGACCTGCAAGCCACCGATGAAGCCAGTGCCATTGAGGCCCTGGGCTTGAAACCGCTGCTGGTGCCGGGGAGCGCATTGAACTTCAAAGTCACTTACCCAGACGATTTCACACTGGCGCAAGCCGTTTTAGAAAGCCGTATTCCATGAGCGCCACACCATGACCCCGTTCCGCATCGGCGAAGGCTGGGACACCCACGCCCTGGTGCCCGGCCGCCCGCTCATCATCGGCGGCGTACACATTCCCCACGCTTTGGGCCTGCTGGGTCATTCGGACGCCGATGTGCTGCTACACGCCATCACCGACGCCCTGCTGGGTGCCGCGGCCCTGGGCGATATTGGCCGGCATTTCCCTGACACCGACGCGCGCTTCAAAGGCGCTGATTCCACGGTGCTGCTGGCCGAGGCAGCCGTTCGCGTGCGCGCAACCGGCTACGAGATTGCCAATATTGATAGCACCGTGATCGCTCAGGCCCCCAAGCTGGCACCCCACATACCGGCCATGTGCGCGATCATCGCCAAGACCTTGGGCCTGGCGCTGGATCAGGTGAATGTGAAGGCTAAAACTGCCGAGCACCTGGGGCCGGTGGGGCTGGGTCAGAGCATGGAGGCGCGGGCGGTGGTGTTACTACTGGCGGCGGATGCATGACAAATGACGCTCGCGGCGCTTGCCATGACGGCGCTGCGCGCCATGACATAAATCCGCAGTCATTTGTCATCCAAGCGCAGCGAGGTCATGGCGCGCAGCGCCGTCATCAGGATTACCGCTGCGCCACCAGCGTGCGAAAGTCGTCTTCATAACCTCTTAGCGTTTGCACTGCTTTGGTCCGCTGCGCGGGTGTGGTCGCGTTGTGCACGCGGGCGAAACTGGCACAGCCTTCGGCAAGCATGCTGCTGGCGTAGCGCTGGTAGGCCGGGTTGGGCGAGGTCAGTGAGCGGTCCAAGTAGGCACGCATCAACGATTGGGCTTGTTGTGCGTTGAGCTTTTGGGCTGCAATCTGCCGCAGGGTCTGCAGGCCGTCCTGCTGCCGACGCACCCGCTCAGCCAGCACCATATTGGCGTCAAAAGCGGAGCGCTCGATGCTGGCGCGTATGGCTGCTTTCTGGGGTTCGTCCAGGCTGCCATAGAGCATCTCGGAACGATCGAGGGCTTGCTTGAACCGGCGGTCCTGAATTTCCTTGGGCGTGCCAGTCAGCCACTCTTTTTTCCATTCAGCATTGGTTTTTGCCTGTTTGCGTTCCAGGTATTTCAGCTGCTCTTCATCCAGCTGGGTCGCGACCCACAAAACCGTGGGTTGGGCATAGTCCAGCACCGCGTCGAGCTTGCCGCGCACCTCGTTAAAAGTAGTGCAGGCCTGGGCTTCGGTGATGGGTTCTGGCAGTTGCTGGCTGGTCTTGCGCAGCAAATCGGCATAGGCCGGCAGCTGCGTGGTGCGGTGCCATTGCTGCAGCCGAGCTAAATCTTCACGGACGCGCTGGGACTGGGTGTCGTTGAAGTCCAGGTAGCTGTCGATCTGAAAGTACAACAGGTCGGGCGCCTGGTTGTAGGCCAGGCGTATGGCGCTACAACCTGCCAACAGCAATGTGGCCAGGGCCAGACTGATCACGGGCCAGCCGATAATTTGGCGAATTTTTGAGGGAATCAGCATGGAAAAGATGGGTGAAGTGAAGACGACTGATACGGCGAATGTGCAGATGGTTCAGGCTAACAGTGAAACAGCCGCGACTTATGTAGGACTTAGCGCCCAGGCTGGGTCGGGTTCTGGTTCGCTCAGCGTGGTCATCATGGCCGCCGGCAAGGGCACCCGCATGAAAAGCGCCCGTCCCAAGGTGCTGCACCGGCTGGCAGGGCGGGCTCTGTTGGCGCATGTAGTGAGCACGGCTAGCCAGTTGCAGCCGCGCCAGATGGTGGTGATCACCGGTCACGGTGCTATAAAAGTGGAAGCGGCTCTAGCAGTATTCATAAGGGCTGGTGGCCAATTTGATGCAAAAAACTTAAGTTGTGCACGCCAGGAGCCGCAACTCGGAACCGGCCACGCCGTGCAGCAGGCGGTGCCTGTTTTGCCGGATGACGGCGTGACCCTGGTCTTGAATGGCGATGTGCCGCTGATCCAGGCTGACACCTTGCAAGCCTTGCTGGCCAGTTGTGGCGGCGACAAACTGGCCCTGCTGACGGTGGCAATGCCCGACCCCACCGGTTACGGTCGCATCGTGCGTGAGGGGGACGCGGTGCAAGCCATCGTGGAGCACAAAGACGCCAGCGACGTGCAACGCCAAATCAAAGAGATTTACACCGGGGTGATGGCCGTGCCCAACCGCCTGCTCAAACCCTGGCTGGCCCGTTTGCGCAACGACAACACGCAAAAAGAGTTTTATCTGACCGATATCGTGAAATTTGCCGTGGCCGATGGCGTGGGCGTGGTGGCCACGCAAACCACCGACACCGTGCAGGTCGACGGCGTGAACAGCCCCGTACAGCTGGCCCAGCTAGAGCGCGCCCACCAGCTGCGCCAGGCCCACGCGCTGATGGAAGCGGGCGTGCGCCTGACCGACCCGGCGCGCTTCGACCTGCGAGCTGACAGTCGTGGCCAATGCGAGCTGGTCTGCGCGCGAGATGTCGAAATCGACCTCGGCTGTATTTTTGAAGGCCGCGTGCACCTGGGCGAGGGCGTGCGCATTGGCGCGCACTGCGTGGTGGCGAATGCGGAGATTCAAGCCGGTGCGGTGATTCACCCGTTCAGCCACATTGATGGCGAAGCCCTGGGCGTACAGGTAGGGCAGGGCGCCATCGTCGGCCCGTTCGCCCGCCTGCGCCCCGGCGCGCAGTTGGGCGCAGACGTGCACATCGGCAACTTTGTGGAAGTGAAAAACAGCACCCTGGCCCCAGGTGCCAAAGCCAACCACCTGACCTACCTGGGCGATGCCACGGTGGGCGAGCGCGTGAACATCGGCGCAGGCACCATCACCGCCAACTACGACGGCGCCAACAAACACCGCACCGTGATCGAGGCTGATGTACACATCGGCAGTAACAGCGTGCTGGTGGCCCCGCTCACGATTGGTGCGGGTGGCACCGTGGGGGCAGGCTCGGTTATTACCAAAAGCACCCCGCCGGGGGCGTTAGCGGTGGTGCGGGGCAAGCCGGTCAGTGTTCAGGGGTGGACTCGGCCGGGCAAAAAATAAGACAGGCTGGCAGGTAAGCAGGCATCTTCAAGTGGCAGGGAGTCTTTGAAGATATTTCCTGACTTGATTCTCAAGATGTTTGAACGAAGGCAGCTTGCGTAACGACTCCAGATCTTCAGTCAATTCGCTGACGCGATGTCTGAATTGGTGTGGGTTGAACCGTGTTTTCCGGCGGGCATTCAACCCAGAGGCTGCTTTCAGCGCCGTAAAAAGTATCTCTTTGGGGTCGAGTGAAGATTCAATATTTTTTATTTCTGGCAAATCAAGAGACTCGTGTCCGTTCGGATTGCCAACCGCCGACCTGATCGCTTCAGAATTTACAATCAGCCAAGCCTCGGTCATACGAACGGGTATTACGCAGATCAAGACGCTCTGCTGCATACCGTCAGGCCAACTGTCTTCAATTTCTTTCTGCCTTGTTGCGACCCCAATACCCTCTTCGTCACGGTGAACAAATAATAAATCACATGGAAACAGGGCCAGTGCTGATTTGATGCGGGACTGCAGGCCGTCTGCTAGCGGTGGAAGACCTTCCGCGCAGTTCACTTGATATGGCAGATCGGTATATTCGCTAAAAAGCAGTTCAATCAGGGGTTGAAGTAGCCGGTCAGAGCATCCATCCGTTAGAAGCGTTGCGCTTAATCTTTTCATGATTCAAGTCGCTGAAAAAGGTCTTCCGTTGATTCGCCAGGCTTGCTCGCAAAGCGTCCGACGAGACCTGTATGAACATTCGCTCGTACCCTCTGCGTGTGACCACTCAGATAAGACATCAACTGGCCCCGTGTAATCAGTTCAGTGGGCTTTCCATCTGGGGCTAACTGGCGCCACGTTTTATCCAGTGGTTTGAAATTAACGAATGCTTTTGATTTTATTTTCAGTGTCTCGGCAAACAACAGTTCTGAATCATTCAACTCCGCTACAACCAGTGGGGAGTGGGTATTAATGATAATTTGTCGAATTCCTGTGTTTTTCACTGGGTCGGTAGGCTCGTCAATATCCATCGACAAACTGCGAACCAGACTGAGCATTTGCGGTATGCGTGACGGATGAATCCCGTTTTCTGGCTCCTCCATACAAAGTAAACCTCCAAAATTCGGGTCAAGCGCGAGAACAGCTAAAGCCATGAAGCGCAAAGTGCCGTCCGAGAGGGAACTCGCGGTGTAGGTTTGTTTATCTTTCATAGTGAGAAGCACCGTTTTGACCTGACGCTTCTCGTCCGCGTCCACACGCACTGAAACGATGTCAGGAAGCAGGTTTGATAACCGTTCAGAAACTTCTGCGTAGTTATCAAGCCGCATCAATGCGCCTGGCAAATGTTCGCCTGTAGATGTGATGTGCGTGTCGTCCCCAAAATTATCAAACCGTCTCAAAGCGGTTGGTTCAAGCTGTAGCAGCCGCCAGGATCGCAATTCACTTCGCGCCGCCAGCGCTGTAGGGTGCGTTGATGAGTTGACACCCGACACGATGGTTTGTGGCGATTTTCTCGCGGGTACCAAAAAGGGAGGGCCGCCCCTTTCGGTTTGGTCGCTAAATAGCTTGATAGCTGGCTGGTTTGGGCTGCCTGAACTATCAGTGCTGATAAACGGTGTACGTTTGTTACCTGGGCCGAATATATATTTTTTTATCCAGGCGACGGATTTTGAAAACCCAAGGTGTTTGGCTGCCTCGCTTGAATTTATCGCCCTTAAACCTTCTTGCTCTATAAAAATAGGATCAGTAGGTGATGCATCAGAATGAGTTTCGCTCAAGCGCAACTCCAATGTGTACTCCAGAAACGTGGCTGTAGGTTTTGCCACACGATCAAAATCATCTGTTACCGATACTGGAACGATCATTTCTGCAATGAAAAGCATCGGCAGAAACTCTCCGTTTGCATTCTTGAAAAACAAATTTTGAAAGTCTGATATTCGCCCATTTGTCCCTCGCGCCCGGCTGGCCGCTTTCATGATCGGCATAGAGGCGAGATCACCCAAAAATGTGATGGCATCAAACAGGTTGGATTTACCTGCGCCGTTTGGGCCTGCAATACAGGTGAATTGATCAAACCTGACATCCACATCAAGCAGATTTTTGAAGCCTTTGACTCTCAGTCGAGTGAGCATGAAGTTTCCTTTTCGGTCATTCATTGTGCAGGGCTTTTTAGCTTGCGATCTCAAAATTCAGTCCATCGTTATGCCCCCAACACCGCCCGCGCCACCTGCGCAAACCCCGCCCCGCGCACCCCAGTGGTGACGTAACGCGGTAAATACGTTAATTGCGCCGCAAACCGCTGCACATTCGCCACCCCCACGCTATGCGGGAAGGCTTCAAACATCAGTACATCATTGGTGGAGTCACCGACAAAGGCCCACCGATCAATCTCCTGCGCCAAGTTTCGCCCCCACAGCTCACGCACGATCCACTGCGCGCCTTGCCACTTGTTGTGCTGGCCCAGCCAGGCGTTGATGTGGATGCTGCTGACGGTCGCGTGCAGGCCCTGGGCTTGTAGCAAGGCCACCACCTGGGCGATTTTTTCGGGGGGCAGGTAGGTGAATTCGCTGTGGTCAATGGCGATGTCGGTCTCGCGGCCTGCGCTGTCTCGCGCGAGCTGGGTGCCGGAGATCTGTACTAACACCCGCTGGGCGGCAGCATGCAGCAGGGCGAGGTTATCGGCTCGCACTGAGGCACTTTGCTGATATCTTTTTGATAGCTGCTTGAGCAGTGTCTGCTTGGGCTGCAGGCCGATTTGGCTTAAATTTTGGTCTGAGAAAGGCTCTGGAATCAGCGCCACTGCGCCGTTCTCCGCCACGATGGCATCAACCGGCCAGGTGCGCGCAAAAGGCTCGCTCCAGCCGACGGGCCTGCCCGTGATGGCCACTACCCGCAAGCCAGCGGCTTTCAAGTCGGCTAGAGCGGCTAGCGCGTCGGGCGTGATGGCCCCATGTGTGGTCAGCGTGTCGTCGATGTCGGTGAACAGGCCCAGCAGGCCTGCTCGCGCAGGTGCGGGCCAATCAGCGAGCGGTTGCACGGCGTCAGCGAAACCAAACCTGCATGGGCGTTGGCCTATTGCCCCATGACCTTGCCGGGTTTCAGAGGCTTACCAATTGCAGCACGCTCGGCGTTCAGCAGCGACTGACTTTTCGCTTGCTCCCGAGCAGTGCCCGCGGGTGGGCATGTGCCGGTTTCGGCGTGGCTAAGCGCTGCGGCCAGCATGCTCTCGGTCGGGTCGCCTAAGGGCTTGGTTAGATCGTCACCGACGTTGCACGTAGCGGTGAAGCCGGCTGGATATTCGCCGAAACCTTTGGCGTTGGTGCCCTGAAACTCGATCGGGTAGTACGACAGGCCGCAGTTGTCCTGGCGGGCAAAACCGTAGGGTTTACCGCAGGTGGTCGAGCCAATCAATACCACTTGCACATCGACACCGCGCAGGCCGTTGATCACGGATTCTGTGGCAGAGCATGAGTCGCCCGTGGTCAGCACATAGACCTTGGGGAGTGCCAGGCGTGGGAGTACGTAGCCGCGGGGGTAGGTGGTCTCGCCAAACTCCAGACTGCGCGTGAAGCTGAAGGTGCTGTCAGCTGTTTCTTGCGCACGCTTGTCGTTGAACTGCAGGCGCTCAAACACTTTGCCGTCGTTGGTCGCACTTGTCAGCATGCTCGCCAGCGACTGCGCGGTGTAAATAAACCCCCCACCGTTGTAGCGCATGTCCAGCACGATGCTGTCCAGGCCCAGCGGCTGCAAACCAAGCACCGCCGCAATCAGCTTGTCTTGCGCACCTCTGGAGTGAGCGTTGAACAGCACATAACCCAGCTTTTTGCCACTGGTTGTCTGGAAGGCTTTGGTTTGTGGCACCGGGTCGTTTTGAACAATGGCGGACACCATGGTGACGTTGCGAGCGGTTGCGGTAGGCGTTGTTTTGTAGGAGATGGTGATCGATACGCCGGCCTGCGAGGGAAACAAGGTACCTGTGTAGCCGCGTACCACCTCACCGCCCCGAGCCAAACCGGCATTGGCTGCCGGGGAGTTGGCTTCCACCTCTGCCACGCGGATGCGATCGGCACTGTCCACGATGAACTCGGCGCCGTAGCTGGCACCCACGCCAGACGCCGAGGTGTCGGCCTGGGCGTTGGTGATCACAAAACTAAACCGGTCTTTACGTGCGCCGGTGCTGTCCAGCAGTGGTGTGAGCAGGGCGTCGAAGTAACCGGGAATGGTGGTGAAGTTGGCAGGGTTGACCTGAGGTACCTCGCGATACCAGAGATACGCCTCGTTGAGGTAAGCGCGGGTGAACGACTGCTGGCCGCTGAACGTACACACGTTGGCCACGCTGGCGGAGGTCGGAATACCGGCGGGTGCTGGCGCGGGTGCTGGAGAGCTGGGTGGCGGGGCAGGCGTTGGGGCAGGTGCCGGTGTAGGGGCGGGCGCAGGTGGCGCTGGTGTAGGGGTGGCCGCAGGTGCCGGGGTTGGAGTTGGTGATGGAGCGGGGGCCGGAGTCGCCGGGGCTGATCCCGCCGGTGCGGGTGTCAGCGCCACTGGGGCCGGAGCCGGAGCCGCAGGGGTGTCTGCAACCACCAAAGGCGGTGGGGCGGGCACGGCAGCCGTGGTGGGCTGGCACACCGACGGGCTGGCCGTGCAGGCCCCAGAGCTGCCACCGCCGCCGCCGCACGCCGCCAGCGCAAGCGATGCCATCAGTGCCGAGAGGCGCGTCATCGTGGATGTCTTCATGGCCTGTCCCCTTCGAAAAACTAAAAAAAGAAGCAAAAAGTTAGCTGGATTATCTACAGGCTTTGCTGCACTTGGTCTTTTGCGATCAATCGTGGCTAGCCCGCGTTGCCTAACGACAACCCCGCATGCTCGCGCAGCGGGTGAAAGTGAATTTTGGGGAAACGCTCTTGCGCCAGCCGTACGTCATATGGGCTGGTACACAGGTAGGCCAGGGTATCTGCCGCGTCCAGCGCCAAGCGCTGCGGATAGGCGTCAGTAAACGCCTTCAATTCAGCAGGTGTGTCGGCAGTGATCCAGCGGGCGCCGGTGTACGGGCAGCCCTCCAGGCGAATGTCGGCGTCGTACTCCGCCTTCAAGCGGTGCTGCACCACCTCAAATTGCAACTGACCCACCGCGCCCAGCAGCATGGGACCGCCAATTTCCGGGCGAAAGACCTGAATGGCACCTTCTTCGCCCAACTGTGCGAGACCTTGCTGCAGCTGCTTGGTACGAAGCGGGTTTTTTAGAATCACCACCATAAAAAGCTCTGGCGCAAAAAACGGCAGGCCGGTGAACTGCAGCGAGGCACCGTCGGTAATCGTGTCGCCCAGCTGCACGCCGCCATGGGTGGTAAAGCCAATGATGTCGCCGGCGTAAGCCTCGTCCACCGCCTCACGCCGCTGGCTCATGAAGGTCACGACGCTGGTTGGGCGTAGCTCTTTGGATGTGCGTTGGACCTTGAGCTTCATGCCCGGCGTGTACCTGCCCGAGGCCATGCGCACAAAGGCAATGCGGTCGCGGTGGTTGGCGTCCATGTTGGCCTGCACTTTGAAGACCACGCCAGCAAACGCGCTGTCTTCGGGCTGAATGATTTTTTCAACCGGCGCGCGGTTGACCATCGCTGAGCTTTTGCGTGGCTGGGGCGCCGGGGCAAGATCGACCAGCGCGTCCAGAACTTCCATCACGCCAAAGTTGTTCACACCAGAGCCGAAAAACACGGGGGTTTGCTTGCCCGCCAGAAATGCCGCGTGGTCCCAGGCGGGCGATGCACCGACTGCCAGCTCCATGCTTTGCTCGGCCAGCTCAAATTCATGGCCAAAGCGGGCGATCAGCGCCTCGCGTTGAGCCAGGGGCATCGCATCAAAGTCTTGTGGTCGCTTGTCAGAGCCCGACTCAAAAACGGTCATGGCCTGGGTGCGCAAATTCATGATGCCGCTGAATGATTTGCCCTGGCCCACCGGCCAGGTCATCGGCACGCAGGGCATGCCCAGCTCGCGCTCCACCTCGTCCAGAATGTCTAGTGGCTCACGCACCTCACGGTCCATTTTGTTCACAAAAGTGATGATGGGCGTGTCGCGCTGTCTGCACACCTCGATCAGCCGCCGCGTCTGGGCCTCCACACCATTGGCCGCGTCAATCACCATCAAAGCCGAGTCCACAGCCGTGAGCACACGATACGTATCTTCCGAAAAGTCTTTGTGGCCCGGCGTGTCCAGCAGGTTGATGACATGGTCGCGATACAGCATCTGCATCACCGAGCTGGCCACCGAAATGCCGCGCTGCTTTTCAATCTCCATCCAGTCGCTGGTCGCATGCCGCGTGGCCTTACGCGCCTTGACCGACCCCGCGATCTGGATCGCACCCGAAAAAAGCAGCAGTTTTTCAGTCAGCGTGGTTTTACCGGCGTCGGGGTGCGAAATGATGGCAAAGGTGCGGCGGCGGCGGGTTTCTTGGGCGTAGGACATGGATAGAGGCAGGCTGGACAAAGCTTTGCATTATCCGGCCCTTGGCTGGCAACATCACGACCTTGTCACACCGCAGGCCAAGTCAACACCTTGGCCTGTTCGGCCGTATCGGGCATCAGCTGGTGAATGGCCTGCCCCTTGAAGACCACTTCGCGCAGGTCTTTCAGCACCTCCTGCGCACCGCCAAACGGCGTCAGCACATCGACCAGCCAGATATGGGGCCCGCTGTTCCAGTCAGACGCTGTCAGATGGTGGGGCGCGGCGCGGTAGCGCTGAGCCGCTGCGTCAGACAGTTTGGCCCAGGACACGAAAGCCACGGGTGCCTCATCGCGGAAGTACAGCTTGGCCTGGTCCAGCACCAGTGGAGGCATCACGCGCCACTCCAGCTCGCTGACCAGGGTGTGGCGGGTCATGCCGTGGGACATCATCAGCCACACCACTGGGCCCAGAACCGGGATTTTCTTGAGCACGTTCTTTGCATGTTCTTTGGCCAGCAGGGCCAGGTGGTCAATGTCCTGCTGCGGCATGTCGGGTGTTGCCGGGTTCACAGGACTGGTAGCAGTGCTTGTTGTCTTGTTTGGGGGGGTTGTCATTGGTCTTCTTTCAATAAAGCATTCACGGCTTGCAGGTCGGGCTCGTCCAGGGTACCGCTGGCGGCCTTCAGGCGCAGGGTTTGCAACAAGGTGTCGGCGCGCACCCGGTACAGGTCGCGCTGGGTGGCAAACAGTTGCTGTTCGGCGTTCAGCACGTCGATGTTGATGCGGGTGCCAATCCGGTACCCAATCTTGTTGGAATCGACCGCCGCCTTGCTGGCCGCCACCGCGGCGGTCAGCGCCTCAATCTGCGCCTGACCATTGACCAGGCTGGTAAAGGCCTGCCGCACCTGCGCAGCCACCTGTCTGGTGCTGGCCTCCAGCTCGGCCAACGCCTTGTTGTGCAGCAAAGTCGCTTCCCGCACGCGCGACTGGGTGCCACCACCCGCGTACAGCAGCACGCTCAGTTGCAAGCCCACCTGGGTGGCACGCGAGCGCGAGGCCAGCTCGGTGGGTGAGGTCATGCTGCCCGAGTTGAAGTTGTTGCCGTAACCCGCCGTCAAATCCAGTGACGGGCTGTGCGCGGCGCTGGCCTTGCGGACTTCCTGCGCCGCAATGGCTACCGCCCACTGTTGCGCCAGCACCTGCGGGCTCTGCGTCTGGGCCCGGTCGATCCAGGCCTGCACCAAAGACGGCTGTGGAAGGGGGCCTTGCGCCTGTGGCTGCAGGCGGGCCAGCTGCGTGGGCAAGTAGCCCAACACCCGTTGCAGCTCGGCATTGCGGGCGTCCACCTCGGTGACGGCGCTTGTGCGTTGGGCTCGCGCGAGTTCGAAGCGCGCCCGGGCTTCGTGCACATCGGTCACCGTGGACAGACCTGCTTCAAAGTTGCGCTGGGCCAACCCCAGTTGCTGCTCCACAGCCCGCACCTGGCTGTCAGCCACAGCGGCACTTTCGCGCGCCACCAGTGCATCCAGGTAGGCCTGCGCCACCCGCAGTATCAGGTCGGTGCTGGCCTGGCGCAGCACCTCCTGCGCTTGCTGCACCTGCAAATTGGCCTGATCATGGGCCACTAGCAATGCCGGGCGCCATAGCGGCTGGGACAGTTGCAGCGTCCAGGCTGTGCTGCGCACACTGCGGCTGGTGTACTCGGCGCTGTTGAATGAAGCCTCCCCCACCTGTCGGTTCACATTGGCATTGAGGTTGACGGATGGGCGCAAAGCCGCCGTGGCCTGCGCCTGGCGTTGAGCCACCGCATCACGCTGCAAGCGTGCCGCGGTCAGTGCCGGATCCTGCGCTTGTGCTTTCTGGTAGCTGGTAAACAAGTCGTCGGCAATGCATACCGGCACAGCTGTGAACAATACAAGCGCCAGCAGGGTCGGCTTGAAGAGATCAACGTTCACGCAGGGCCTCCTGCTTGTAGCGCAGCATCGGTGCCAGAAAGTACTCGATCAGACGACGTTCTTCCGTCCGCACGTCCGCCGTGATGTTCATGCCGGCCGTCACCACGCCCTTGCGGCCATTGACCGTACTCGGCGTTTCGCTGGCATTGAGTTTGATGCGTACCGGGTACACCAAACCCATGCGCGGGTCTGCCACGGCGTCAGTTCCCACCCACAGCACCGAGCCTTCGATGTAGCCATAGCGGGTGAAATCAAACGTTTCCACCTTGTTGATGACCCGTTGCCCCAGCTTGATGTGGCCAATATCACGGTTTTGCACCTGCGCCTCCACCTCCAGCGCGGTGTTCTCGGGTACGACGGTCATCATGGCTTGGGCTTGCGTGACCACGCCGCCCAGAGTTGCGACAGTGAGCTGCTGTACCACGCCGTCAATCGGGCTTTTCAGCGTTTGCAGCTCCCGGCGCAGGCTGGCCTTGATCAGCTCCTGGCTGGCCGCTTCCCGCTTTTTGGTCGCCTCCATCAATTCCCCTTGCGCTTTGGCAAGAAATTCCGCCTGAGTCTGGCGAATCTGCAGGTTGGCCGAGTTCAATGACGCTTCTGATTCCTTGAGTCGGTTGGTCTGGATTGCCAGATCTTTTTCACTGTTGATGACCTCCAATCGCACGTCAATCAGACCCGCTTCCGTGATATGCCCGCTGCGCGCCAGGTCTTCGCGCATCGCGAGTTTCTTTTTCACCAGCGGCAGGCTCTGGCGTAGTTGGGAAATGGTCGATGTGATCACATCGGCATCGGCCTGCCGGCGCACCACATCTGATTGCAGTGAAGCCACCTTGGAGCGGTGCTCGCCCAAGCGGCTGGCCAGCATCGACTGCTGGTTCACCGCCACCTCTTTGGGAATCTGTTTGTCCAGCACCAGGTTGTCGCGCCCTGCTGTCATGGCCGCGATGCGCGCCACGTCCGCCTCCGCCTCCCAGAACTCGCGCTGCAAGCGGTCACGATCAGCCCCGGTATTGGTGGTATCCAGTTCCACCAACACCTCACCCGCTTTCACCTTTTGCCCGTCTTTCACCAAAATGGCGCGCACCACACCCGCTTCGAGTGGCTGGACGACCTTGCTTTTCCCAGAGGGAATCACCCGGCCCTGAGCCGTGACGACCACATCCACTGACGCAAAACAGGTGTAGGCCACGGTCAGCGCAGCAATCACACAAATGAACAGCGACACCATGCGTGCCAACAAGGCCGGGGGGCGCTGCTGTAAGGCAATGGCCTCTGAGCTGAATGGGTTGGGTTTCACGGTGTGGTCTCCAGTACGCGGTGCGCCTGATACAGCGACGCGTAGCGCCCTGCGCGTTGAATCAACTCCGCATGCGAGCCCGATTCCACGAGTGCGCCGCCGTCTAGCACCAGGATTCGATGCGCCAGCCGTAAGGTGGGCAGGCGATGCGCCACGATGAAGACCGTACGGCCTGCGCATATCTCCGCCATGTGGTCATGAATCGCGCGTTCACTTTCATAGTCCAGCGCGGCAGTCGCCTCGTCCAACAGCAACAGCTTGGGGTTCACCGCCAGGGCTCGGGCAATTGCAATGCGTGCCCTCTGCCCGCCCGACAGCTTGCTACCGCGCTCACCAATCACCGTGTCGTAGCCCAACGGCATCTGCAAAATAAACTCATGTGCCCCCGCCAGCACGGCACTGCGGGTCACGTCTTCCATGCTCAGATCGGCGTTGCCAAAGGCTATGTTCTCAAAAACGGTCCGGTTAAACAGTACCGTGTCCTGGCCCACCACCCCGATCTGTCGACGCAGCCACGAGGTGTCGACCAGCGCCAAATCCATGCCATCAACCAGCACGCGACCCTGTTCGGGTGTGTACAGGCGCTGAATCAGGCGCATCAGCGTGGTTTTGCCAGCGCCAGACACGCCCACCACGCCAATGATCTCGCCCGGCTGCGCCGTGAAGCTCAGGTTTTTCAATACTTCGGGTGTTTTCGGGGCATACCGGAAACTCACCTGGTCAAAACGGATCTGCCCTTGCATGGCGGGCGGTGCCACGCGGCCAGGCTGAAAGGCTGGTTCCGGTTGCGCATCCATGATGTCGCCCAGCCGTGCAATGCTGACCTTCATTTGCGCAAAGTCCTGCCACAGCGAAGCCAGCTTCAAAATGGGCGCGTTCACCCGTCCGCTAAGCATGTTGAAGGCAATCAGGCCACCGACTGTCAATTGACCGTCGATGACCAGTTTGGCACCCACCCACAACAGCAGCACGGTCAGCAGCTTGCTGGCCAGCGAAATGAACTGGTTGGTGGCATTGGCAAGATGCCCCGCTTCAAAAGCCGAGTTCACATAGTCGGCCAGGCGTCGATCCCATTCGCGCTGCCATTGCGGCTCCACCGCATGGCTTTTAAGGGTTTCCATCGCCGTCACCGACTCCACCAGAAAAGCCTGGTTTTCAGCGCCCAGCACAAACTTGTCTTCCAGCTTGCTGCGCAGCAGCGGCGTCATCAACCACGAGGCCAAAAAAAACACCGGCAGACTGGCCAGCACAATGAAGGTCAGCGTGGCGCTGTAATAAAACATCACCGCCAAGAAGACGCCGGCGAACAGCAAGTCCAACCAACTGGACAGTGCCTGCCCCGTGAGAAAAGCGCGCGCGTTTTCCAGCTCCCTAACCCGGGCCACGGTGTCACCACTGCGTCGGCTTTCAAAGTAGTTCAGCGGCAAGTGCATCAGGTGCCGGAACAGCCGCGAGCCCAGTTCTACGTCCACGCGGTTGGTGGTGTGGCTGAACAGGTAGTGGCGCATGGCACCCAGCACCACCTCAAAAATGCTCACCCCGATCAGCGCAATCACCAACACATCCAGCGTGGTCAGCGTGCGGTGCACCAGCACCTTATCAATCACCACCTGAAACATCAGCGGTGTGACCAGCGCCAGAATTTGCAAAAAAAACGATGCCAGCAGCACTTCTGCCATGACGCCGCGGTACTTTTTCAGCGCGTTCATAAACCACGACACACCAAAACGCCCAGGCTGCGGACCATCCAGCGGCGCCGCCGTCGGTTGAACCCGCCGCGCCCCAATCCACTGACCCATCCACAGCTCGGCAAAGGCTGCGGGAGTCAGGGTCTCGGGGGTTTTGCCACCGGCGCGCTGAAACACCACCGTGTCAGGACTGACCTGCCCCACCACCAGCATCTCACCGTCCCGGCTGAATGCCAGCACCGGCAGCGCCGCTTTACCCAAGGCCATCACGCTGCCAGCGTGCCGCTTCGCCTCGAAGCCTAGCGTTTGAAGCGCCAGCAAAGTTCGGGCCTCTGTCCAGGGCTGTGCTGAATCGGCAAACTGGTGTGCCAGCTGCCCCACATCCACCGTCAAGCCCTGCAATTGCGCGTACACGCGCAACAGATCCAAGGCCTGTTGCACGCTGTGCGCAGGGTTTGCACCCGCCTCCTGTGACTGCCCTGTTTGGGCTTTTTTATCCATATCGTCCACGCTGCACCCTTTTAACTTGAGAAAAATGAAATCCAAAAAACCAATCGCTTCAACCCACTGCCATTGCCGGTGGTGGTGGCGCGGTGACGAAAACCGGCGTGGACAAGGGCGCATTGGCTGCGTCCAGCTGTGTCGCCTCAGGACCCATGACCACCTCGATCGCGCCTTGCGCAGCAGGCACGAAAGCCAGCGGTGCTGTACTGCCTGGCGGGCTCGCGGCGTTCGACCAACTGTTCAGCACCAAGGCCATCTGCGCCACCTGCGCGTCGCTTGCAGGCGCTTGAGCAGGTGGCACGCCTGCCACTGCAGTAGTTGCTGGGACTGGCGCAACGGTTGCGGTTGGCGAGTGTGCGGGTGACACCGGTTCAGAAGACGCCGTATTAACGATTGGCTGCGGGCTTGCACCAAGTGTTGCTGCCACAGTTGAACTGGCGCTTGCAATCGGTGCGTCGGTTCCCGCAGTCTGTGTGACGGTCAACGTGTCGTTCGCCGGTGGATTTGCTGCAGGAGCCAGGACCGCCATGCTCACCCCCTGGGTCTGCACACCTGTCGGCGCAGTTGCCGTTGGGCCCGCCACCCGATCGGATGCCACATCAGAAACCACTGCTACCGGGGCCACGACTGGAGCTGACTGGCCTGATGGCACCGCCGGGCCGGGTTTTGTGTCGGCATTGCCGTGGGCGGCTGGCAACAAGGGGGCTGGACCCTGGGGCACTGGCGCAGCGGTGGAGGCCGGCAGCGGGGTTGTCGGTGAGGCATGTGCTGCCATGACTGCGGTTGGGGGCAGCGCAATTGCCGGTGCGGCATGCGTTGCCATGGGTGCAGCGGGTGTCGGGCCACTGCTGACCGATCCACTGGAACCCACCGAAGTTGATGCAGTTGATATGACTGCCGCGGTCGGTGTGGGGCTGGACACAACAGGCCCGGGCGCGCTGACCCCTTGCGTGTCGGCTGTAGACCGGCCGCCCACCATGGGCACCGGCTCCACCATCGCTGGTACGGCAAGGGTGGTGCGCTCAGGTGGTGCGGCTGGGCTCGTGGTCACACTCACGCTCACGTGCGGGGCTGGTGCGGCTGCAGCCTGCGGTGGCGCAGGAACCGAAGGCGCAGGCGCTGCCGGCGCAAGCACTGCTGCTGCCACCGGCGCTGACGCGGGAGCTGACACCGACACCGCCGCCTGAACTGACGCGGCCGGGGTCGGCGAGGGCGAACCACTGGTCACCGCTGCAGGCGCCGGACTCAGCGTGAGGGGCACAGGCGTGGTCACAACCTGCGGCACAGGTGCTGCGGCACCGTGCGCCACCGCCACTAGCGACGACGTGGCAGCGACGGTCGACGTCAAGGCGTGCACGCCCGAGGCGGTGACAACCACCGGCGTTGCTGCAGCATGCGTCGCAGGCAACGCCGTGCTGTTGACCGTCACCAGATCAGCGGCAGAAACCACCACTGTCGGCGCAGGTGTCACTGCCACCGCTGCAAACCGCGCATCGCTGGCCTGCACCGTCGTGCCGTCTTTCAGTTGCACATCCGACGTGCCATAAATCGTGTTGCCATTGCTCACAGTGGGCGTGCCGGTGCGTTGCAGGCTGATCGATTCCACGGGGGAATCGGCAATCGCGGTGAACTCACCGGCGTCCTGCACGCCGTTGCCGTTTTTGTCTTGCAACAGTCCAAAGTCAGCCCATTGCGCATCGGCTGCGCTGATTTTTCCGTCGCGGTTGGTGTCAAACGCCACCAGGCCTTCCAGATCGGTCTGGGCACCCGGCACAAAGCGGGTAAAGCTCACCTCGTCGGGAATGCTCACTTGGCCGTCGAGGTTGGCATCCAGCACCAGCACAGCGTCGCCCGCCGCAGCCCAGCCCAGCCTTTGTCGGCGGCCATCGCCATGCAGATCAACCAGCACATTGGATTCGCTGGCGGCCAGCAAGCGTGTGCCGTCGCCCCCCAAGTCAATCACCACGGGTGGCACGCTCGGTGTAGCCGCAAAATTCAGCGTCATGCTGCCCACGCCAGAGGCACCCTGCGGATCCACCACGGTGTATTGGAACGAGGCAGCACCTACAAAACCGATTTGGCGGCTGAAAACCACGTCAGCACCTTGAATCGTGGCGGTGCCGCCCGTGCCGCTGACCACCGCATTGATCGCAAGGCTGCCCCGCGGTGTCTCGGCATCTTCGTCGTTGGCCAGCAATGCTGATAGAGGAATGGTCACGTTCGCCACATCGAAGGCGAAGTCCCGCGCCTCGCTGTTGACCACCGGCGCATCGTTGACCGCTGCGTAGCTGATGTTGATGCTGGCCTGGCTGCGGCCGCCCTGACCGTCGCTGACCGTGTAATCAAATCCCGCGTTGGTGCCAAAGTAGTTGGGAGTCGGCACAAAGATGACGTTCAAAACCTTGCCGACAACGGTGAACTCCGCGACCGTTCCGTTCCTCACCGACCCTATCGAATCAACAAACAAGTTAGCTTGCGGGCTATCAATGTCGCTGTCGTTAGCCAGCAGCAAAGCCGTGTCAATGCTCACCAGCTCGTCTTCCTGCAACGCGATGTTTTCACCGGTCAAGGTCGGCGCGTCATTCACGGCGGTGATGTTGACCGTATTGATAGCCCACGCATAACCGCCGTCACCGTCGGCAATGGTGTACTTGAACTGCGCAGGCCCGTTGTAATTGGCCTCGGGCGTGAACACCACGTTGCCGCCCACCACCGCTGCACTGCCATGCGTGACGTCTTCAACCGCCCACACCCGCAAATCGCTCTGTATGTTGTCGGGATCGGAGTCATTGGCCAGCAGTAGTGCGCCCGAAATCACGGTGGGCGTGTCTTCATTGATGGTGATGGTGTCGACCGCTGCAATCGGATCCAGGTTGGTGGTGTCAATCGCTGCCACCCCGGTGCTCACACCCCCTCGGCCGTCGCTCACCTGGTAGCTGAACTGCCCCACGCCACCAAACGACGTGAACTGCACCTGCCCACCTACCAGCGACACGGTGCCGTTCACCGCGCCACTGACGCCGGTCACCGTCAGCACATCACCGGTGTACGGTGCATCCGGGTCGTAGTCATTGCCTAGCAGGCTGGCAGCGGGCAGCACGATGTTGGGCTGATTTTTGAAATAAAACACGTCGGGTGCGAGCACCGGTGCGTCGTTGACATTGGTGATGTCAAAGCGGGCCGTACTGCTGGACGAACCGCCTGCACCATCATTCATCGTGTAATTGAACGACACCGGGCCTGCATAGTTTTGCGTGGGGCTGAATAGCACATTGCCGCTGGCGTCCAGCGACACCGTGCCATGGGTTTGTGCGGTGGCACTCACCGTGTCAATGCGCATGGTCTGGCCATTGGTTGCCACATCCACATCGCTGTCATTGCCCAGCAGGGCCGCGGCATTGATCACCAGGTTGGTGTCTTCCAGCTGCGCGGGCAGCACATCGGCGCTGGCCACCGGCGCATCGTTGACTGCTGTCACCTGCACCGTGGCCGTGGCCGTGCTCACACCGCCTGCGCCGTCGCTGACGGTGTAGCTGAAGGTGTCGGTGCCGTTGAAGTTGGCGTCTGCCTGGTAGCGCACCTGTCCGCCAGCGTCGATGCTCACCGTGCCGTGGCTGGAGCGGCCCGAGCCATCGCCAATGGCTGTGATGCGCAAATCGCCCTGGGCGTTGTCCACATCGCTGTCATTGGCCAGAAAGCCCAGCGTGGAAACCGTCATAGCCGTGTCTTCTGTGGCGACCAGGGTGGCCCCCACCAGCGTGGGCGCATCGTTAACAGCCGTCAGATTCAGGTTAACGGTCGCTTGATTCGACAGGCTCGTCGGCCCACCGGTGCCGTCGCTGGTGGTGTAGCTGAAGCTGGCCGGGCCGTTGTAGTTCGCGTCAGGCGTGAACACCACCGATCCGTCTGGCGCCAGGGCGACCGTGCCGTGCGTTGCATTGCCCACGGTCGCAATGGTCAAATCGCCAGCGGGGTTGTCAATATCGGTGTCATTGGTCAGCAACTGGGCCTGGGTGAAACGCACAACAGTGTCTTCATCCACCGGGGCCGCCACATCGCCTGCCGCCACCGGGGCGTCGTTCACCGGGGCAATGTTGACAACGGTCGTGCCCGTGGCGGTGCCACCGTCACCATCGACCACGGTGTAGTCAAACTTGGCAGGGCCCTGGGCCGCCACATCGTTGGCGCTGAAGTTGGCGTCTGGCGTGAAGCTGATGGTGCCGTCGCCATTGAGCACCACGCTGCCGTGCGTTGCGTTGCCCACAGCCGTCACCCGCAGGTTGGCATTCGGGCTGTCAATGTCCACGTCGTTGGCCAGTACCGCTGCAGGGGCGATGGTCAGCACCGTGTCTTCCGTGGCGTTCACCGTTTCTGCCACGGGCATGGGCGCATCGTTCACATTGGCCAGATTGACAGCCGCTGTGCCCACCGTGAAACCGCCCGAGCCGTCACTGACCGTGTAATCAAAGCTGGCAGCACCAAAATAGTTGGCCTCGGGGATGAAAGCGATCTGCCCGTCTGGCCGCAAGCTCACGCTGCCGTGCACCGCGTTGCCCACCGCGCTGACCCGCAAGTCGCCCGGCGCGTTGTCGATGTCCACATCGTTGACCAGCAAGGCCGCAGGGTCGATGACGAGCAAGCTGTCTTCGTCGCTGGCAATGGATTCGGCGGCCACCACAGGCGCGTCGTTCACCGGGGTGATGTTCAAGCTGACCTGCGCGGTGGAGGATCCGCCGCGCCCATCGCTCAGGGTGTAGCTGAAGGCGGCCGGACCGTTGTAATTAGCGTCGGGCGTGAAGATGACTTGTGGCTCGCCGGTGGCCGGGTCAGTGCCCAGGCTTACCGTGCCGTGGGTCTGGCCGGGCAGGGCCGCCACGCCGGTGATGCGCAGCACATCGTTGGCAAGCGCCGGGTTGCGGCTGCTGTTGGTGGTGTCGGGGTCAATGTCGTTGGCCAGAAGGGTGCTGGCGTTGATGCGCAGCACCGTGTCTTCGGGGAAGGCAATGGGCGTGGTCACGCCATCGTTGATGCCCACCGGCACGTCATTCACCTCGGCCAGGTTCACGGTCACCGTGCCGTTGGCGGTGCCGCCCTCGCTGTCTTGTACGGTGTAGGTAAACGTGGCTTGCCCGGCGTAGTGGGCCTCGGGTGTGAAGACGATGCGTTGGTTGCCAGCAATGGTTTGAATGCTGACGCTGCCGTGCAGGGCATTGCTCACGGCGCTGATGCGCAAAGGCCCCGGGCTGTCGATGTCGCTGTCATTGGCCAGCAGCAGCGCCGGGTCAAACGTCAGCTGCGTGTCTTCATTGGCCGCCACCGTCTCGCCTTGCACCACCGGCAGGTCGTTCACCGGCGCAATGGTCAGATTCACCGTGGCAGTGCTTTGCGCACCCGCCAGGTCAGTCACGGTGTAGGTAAAGCTGGCCGGGCCGTAGTAATTGGCGTTGGGTTGAAACAGCACCTGCTGGCTACCGTCAGGCAGATTGACCAGCGTGGCCGTGCCATGGGTGGCGCCCGTCACGGTGGTGATGCGCATCACATCGCCATCGGTGGTGGCATCGGCGTCGTAGTCGTTGCCCAGCAGGTTGGCACCCGCAATGGCCAGCAGGGTGTCTTCGGTGCCGGCCACGTTGTCGGCATTGGCCACGGGTGCGTCGTTCACGCTGGCGACCTCAAAGCGGGCGATGGCGGTGCTGGTAGCCCCGGCTTTGTCTTGCACGGTGTAGCTGAACTGGGCAGGCCCGTGGTAGTTCGCGTCGGGGGTAAAGATCACCTGCTGGGTGCCGTCGGGGCGGTTGATCAGTTGCACGCTACCGTTCTGGGCGGCGCTGACGGAGCCCAAGCACAGCACGTCGCCCGTGGCGGTGTCCACATCTGTGTCGTTCGTTAGCAGCGTTCTGGCATCAATCACCATCGCCTGGTCTTCACTGCCCGCTGGCAGGCTTTCCCCGCGTGCCACCGGCACATCGTTGACCGGTGCAATGCGCAAGTTCACCGTGGCGGCGATCTCCTGGCCGCTGTCGTCGGCCACCCAGTAGGTAAAGCGGGCCGGGCCGTGGTAGTTGGTATCGGGCGTGAACACCACGCGCCCATTCGCATCCATCGTCACCACACCATGCTCGGCCTGGCCCACGCGGGTGAGCTTCAAGGCATCGCCCTCGCTGGCGTCGGCCACGCTGGCCAGCAAGGCGGCGGTAGTAAAGGCCACCGCCTCGTCTTCCAGGCTGTCCACCGGGGTGTCTCTGGAGATGGGTGTGTCGTTCACGGGGGTGATGCGCACGGTCACGGTAGCGGGGGTTTCAGCGCCTGCTGTGTCGATGGCCCAGTAGGTGAAGCTGGCGGTGCCGTTGAAGTTGGCATCGGGCTTGAATGTCACGTTGCCTTGCGCATCCAGGCTCACGCTGCCGTGCGTGGCGTTGCCCACGCGGCTGAGGGTGAGCACGTCGCCGTCCGTCGCGATATCGGCATCCGTGTCATTGGCCAGCAGGCTGGCCGCGGGGATGACCAGGGTCTGGTCTTCCAGGGTGGTAAGGCTGTCGGCTGTGGTTGTGGGCGCATCGTTGACGGCGGCCAGGTTGATGGTGGCCATCGCCGTGCGGGTGGCACCTTGGCTGTCTTGCACGGTGTAGGTGAAGCTGGCCTGGCCGTGAAAGTCTGCTTGCGGCGTGAACGTCACGTTGCCCGCCCCATCCAGGCTGACGCTGCCCCGGCTGGCCGGGCCTACGCTGCTGATCGAGAGCGCATCGCCTTCGGGGTCTGAGTCGTTCGCCAACAGGCTGGCGGCTGACAGCACCAGGGGCACGTCTTCTGAGCCGCTGAGCGCCTCGCCCTGCGTGATGGGTGCATCGTTGACGGCTTGCACGGTGAGCTGCGCGGTGGCGGTGGTCTGCAGGCCGTGCTGGTTGGTCACGGTGTAGGTAAAGCCCGCCGGGCCGCTGTAGTTGGGCGCGGGGGTGAAGACGATGGTCTGGCTGCCATCGGCATTGGTCTGCAGGCTCACGGTGCCGCCGGTGGCCTGGCCCACGCCCGCCAGGGTGAGGGTTTGGGTGCCGCCGGACGCTGTTGCACCGGCCCCCAGCAAAGCGGCCACGCTGATGCTTAAAGTGACGTCTTCGCTGGTGGGCAGTTGCAGGGGCGGCAGGGTGGGGGCCTGGAGCTGGACGGGTTGCTCGGGGGTGCTGGAAGGGCTGGACGGATTGAAAGGGTCTTGGGCGGGTGTGCTGAGGGTGGTGGTGCCGGGGCTGGTACCGGAGCCGGAGCCGGAGCCGGAGCTGCCGAAGGTTGAGCCCGAACTACCAGAGCCGCCG
>JANOQJ010000070.1:0-2035 GCA_031414805.1 Comamonadaceae bacterium | reverse complement strand
TGAACGGTGGGCGGCACCAGCAAGGTCAAAATTTGTTTGTTGCTAGACATGGGCTACCTCCCGGGTTTTGGTTTGGGTTGCGGACTTGGCATGCGCAAACCGTAGATACAAAAGGGGCAGCAAAATCAAGGTCAACGCGGTCGCAGTGACGCCGCTTCAGGCCTCGAATTTGTGAGTCAAATTGGCCATTCAAGCAGCTGCGAACAGCACAGCCAGCTATCTATTTCGTAGCAACCGAATGACACCGTGGGTCGGCAAATTCGCCCCGGCTGCGGCCTCAAGTCGGCCATTTGCGGTGCTCGTCGTCGATCACAAAGGGGTGCGAGTGGCGCGGGGGCGTGGAGCTTGCGAATTCCTTCAGGTGATCGTGCGCCGGGTTGAGGTCGTCATGCGCATGCGCGATGTCCTGCGGATCGTCGCGCGGCCACAAACGCATGGCGGCCACGGCGGTCACAGCACCCAGACCGGCCAGTGCGAAAAAGCTGACTTCCATGCCCGCCTTGGCACCCAACCAGCCCGCCAGCGGATAAGTCACCAGCCAGCAGCCGTGCGACAGCGCAAATTGGGCGGCAAACAACGCGGGCCGGTCTTCTGCCTTGGCCGAGCGGCGCAGCAGCCGGCCCGATGGCGTTTGCACCAGCGAGTAGCCCAGGCCCAGGCAGAACCACACCGCCAGCAAAGTGGGCAGACTGGCCGAGGCGAACGGCCCCAGCGCCAGGCCAACTACCAGCACCGCAGCGCCGGCCAGCATGACGCTGCGGTCCGCCAGTGTGTCCAGCAGTTTCGGTAGCACCAGCGCCACCAGCATCGAACCACCGCCAAACGCCGCCAGCGCCAGGGCGGTGGCGTTTTGCGTCAGTTTGAGCTGACCCTGCACCAGCACCACGGTGTTGACGATCACCATGGCACTGCCCGCCGCCACCGCCATGTTGAGCGCCAGCAAGCCCCGCAGGCGCGGCGTGGCCAGGTAGATGCGCGTGCCGCGCGTGATGCGCTCGTAAATGCCGCGCGGTGGCGGTAGCTTGGCTTTGGGCAGCACCACGGAAATCACAAACAGCGCCGACGCCATAAAACCAAACACCGTGCCGTAAAACAGGCTGTGAAAGCTCACCACGGTCAACAGCGCCGCCGCCAGCGCCGGGCTGGCCAGGCTTTCCAGGTCGTACGCCAGGCGAGACAGGGACAGGGCGCGGGTGTAGTCGGCCTCGTTAGGCAACACATCCGGAATCGTGGCCTGAAAAGTGGGGGTGAAAGCGGCTGAAGCCGACTGCAGTAAAAAAATCAGCACATAAATTTCCCAAATTTCCGTGACAAACGGCAACGACAAGGCCACCGCCGCTCGCACCAGATCCAGGGTGACCAGCATGGCGCGGCGCGGCAGCCGCTCCGCAAACGCCGCCGCTACCGGTGCCACGCCGATGTAGGCCGCCATCTTGATGGCCAACGCTGTGCCCAGCACTGCACCCGCGTTAGCCCCCGCCAGGTCATAGGCCAGCAGGCCCAGCGCCACCGTGGCCATGCCTGTGCCCAGCAAGGCAATGACCTGCGCCATGAACAGATGCCGGTAGGTGCGGTTTTTGAGAATTTCAAGCATGCGGGCCTTGGTCGTGGTTGGCTGATGAACTTACGGGGTGCTTTTTACGGTGTTAGGCAGGGCTCAAGCAATCTGGTATTTGGCTCCTTTCCCCAACGGGGGACGGAGTTCGATCTATTTCCCCCGGACGGGCCAGGCGCAGCCAGCGTCGCTGCGCAAATCCTGCGTGCGTAGCTATTCATCATGCAACCCCCAAATCAGATGCGCGTCCACCAGTAGCCGATAGCGTGCTTTGAGTGCATCCAGCCGTGCCTGGGTGGCACCGAGTGCGGCATCGATGAGTTGCCGGCGCGCCAGCAGCACGGCCTGCAAATCAGCCTCGCCCAGGGTGTAGGCACGCTGCGTGAGTCGCGCATTTTCCTGGGTGGCGGTAAGAGCCTGGTCGGCGAAAGTCCAGCGCGCCAAGCTGCCGCGGGCATCGGTCAGGCTTTCGGCAATTTC
>JANOQJ010000069.1:0-9668 GCA_031414805.1 Comamonadaceae bacterium | reverse complement strand
ACGGTGCCGATACGTTCTTTGTGATCCGCTCGTATCTGGCAACCATGCACAAGCAACAGGCCAACCTGTTTGCCTGCCTGGTCAGCGTGTTTAACCGCCAGACAATTCAGCCGCGCTTTGCGGGGTGAGCTGAGTAGTTACTGAAACAGTCCTGACAAAGGATGTATGCCTGCGCGGGTGGCCGGAGACTGTTGATTACAACTGGTCTTGACGCTCAGGAGCGTGCTTGTTGAATAGCAAGTAGGCCAACCAAGTCATGTTTGATACATTTTTTTGCTCCAAACATGATTTAATTCATTGATGCTGCACCGATACGCCTTCTCCAATTTCCAGTCGTTCAAGGATCGCACCGAGGTGTCGCTGGTGCTAGATAAGCGGGTGCCCGACACCGGGTGGTCGCGAACCTGCGACACCGGCCAACGCCTGAGCACAGCAATTGCGGTGATAGGGGCCAATGCCAGCGGAAAAACGAGTGTGTTGAAGGCCATGGCCTTTATTCATTGGTTTGTGAGCCGCTCTTTCGACCTGAAGCCCGACGAGCCGCTGCCCTACGCCGCCCATCTGGGCAGTCAGGAAAACGAGCCCTCTGAGTTTGAGGTGGAGCTGGATTTCGATGGCAGGCACTGGCTGTACCGCCTGCGTACAACGCCTCTTTTGGTATTGCACGAATCCCTGCACGTCAAGCGCGAACGGATGGGCTACGTGTTTGTGCGCGACTGGAACCCCGCAACCAAGACCTACGACATCAAGCAGCACGACTTTGGGTTTTCGCCTTCTGAGGCTCGAAAAGTCAAACCAAATGCATCCCTTATTTCCACTGCAGCTCAGTACGGCGTGAGTCTCGCGAAAGAACTCGGTAGCAGACCCGTCAGCAGCAACGTGTGGACGCTCGGGCGCCGGGCAGTTAATGAATCCGCCTTAAGCGCGGCCGCCAGATACTTTGCTGGCCAACCCATGCGGGAGTGGGAAATGACGCGACTTTTGTCTGGTTGGGATCTCGGCCTCGCGCAGATTCTTCTGCGCGAACAGATACAAACGATGCCTGACGGCACTTCCCGAGATTTTTGGCTTCCGTTTGGACAGCACAAGTCAAGAAGTGGATCCACTTTTGAGCTGCCATTTCTCCAGGAGTCCGGTGGCACCCAGTCTGCATTTGTACTCTTGGCGCAAATTTTTCCAGCGCTGGAGCATGGGGGATTGGCAGTCATCGACGAATTCGAAAACGACCTTCACCCCCACATGCTGGAGCCCATCCTCGACTTGTTTGCCAGCGAAATCACCAACCCGCACAAAGCCCAGCTTTTGTTTAGCTGCCATGCGGTGCAGGTGCTGAATGTGCTGCACAAATCGCAGGTGATGCTGGTGGAAAAGAACGAACACAACGAAAGCTCGGCCTGGCGCCTGGACTCGGTTGGGGGCATTCGAAGCGACGATAACTTTTACGCCAAATACATGGCGGGAGCCTATGGGGCAGTGCCACAGCTATGAAGTCAGCGCGGCGTAAAGCGAACTTCACTGTTTTGATTGTGGGTGAAGGCTATGCAGAAGTTGCTTTACTTGAGCACTTGAAGAAAATCCATGTGAAGCGCGGTTCAGGCATCGCCGTAACCATCAAGAATGCACGCGGCATGGGGGCGGGCAACGTAATCGATGTCGCTCGGCGGCAAGCCCAAAACGCTGCGTTCGATCAAAAAGCAGCGCTTTTTGATACCGACACAGATTGGACGGACGAGGTGAAAGCCAAGGCGCGCAATGAGAACGTCATCACGCTGCCTTGCGAGCCCTGCCTGGAAGCGCCTTTACTCAGTCTCCATGGGCACGCAGTTCACGGGAAAAACTCAAAGCAATTGAAGAGCGACTTTCACAAGCACTTCGGACACGCCGCCCACGAACAGCAGGTCTATGACAAACACTTCCCACCTGAACAACTGAGCGTAAGCGCTCCATATCCCATTCCTCTCATCATCACGTTGATGACTACTACTAAATAGATAGCTGCTTGAGCAGTATTTATAAGGGCTGCTGGCCGATTTGGCTTGAAAACGCTCAGTCCAGCTTCACGCAGTCAGCAAAGTAGTGCGGTTTGCCATCCGCGTCTTCCACTTCCACCAAGCCGTGAATGTCGGTCTCAAATCCCGGGCACAGGGCGTTGAATTCGCGTGAGAACTTCAAGTAATCCACGATCTTCTTGTTGAACACCTCGCCCGGGATCAGCAAAGGAATGCCCGGCGGGTAGGGCGTGACCAGGCTGGTGGTGATGCGGCCTTCCAGCTGATCAATGGCCACGCGCTCGGTTTTCCGGTGCGCAATGTGCGCAAACGCGTCGCTGGGCTTCATGGCGGGCGTCAAGTCGCTCAAATACATCTCGGTCGTCAGGCGGGCGATGTCGTACTTGGCGTACAGGCTGTGAATGTGCTGACACAAATCGGCCAGACCCATCTTTTCGTAGCGCGGAAACTGCTGGCAGAACTCGGGGAGGATGCGCCACATGGGCTGGTTTTTGTCGTAGTCGTCCTTGAATTGCTGCAAGGCGGTGAGCAAGGTGTTCCAGCGGCCCTTGGTGATGCCGATCGTGAACATGACGAAGAAGCTGTACAGGCCGGTTTTTTCAATGATCACGCCGTGCTCAGCGAGAAATTTGCTGACGATGCTGGCGGGCACGCCGGTTTTGGCGAACTTGCCATTCAAGTCCATACCGGGCGTGACGATGGTGGACTTGATGGGGTCCAGCATGTTGAAACCGTCGGCCAGGTTGCCAAAACCGTGCCAGTTCCTAGCCGCGTTTTGCTTGCCCGATTTGCCTTCGCCCAGCATGTGCCAATCGGATTGACGGCCAATGCCTTCGTCCACCAGCTTGTCAGGCCCCCACACCTTGAACCACCAGTCTTTGCCGTATTCCTCGTCGACCTTGCGCATGGCACGGCGAAAGTCCAGCGCTTCCAGAATGCTTTCTTCCACCAGCGCCGTGCCGCCGGGTGGCTCCATCATGGCGGCGGCCACGTCGCAGCTGGCGATGATGCTGTACTGCGGCGAGGTGGAGGTGTGCATCAAATACGCCTCGTTGAACAAATGCCGGTCCAGCTTGCGGTTTTGCGAGTCTTGCACCAGCACATGGCTGGCCTGGCTGATACCGGCCAACAGCTTGTGGGTGGACTGGGTGGAAAACACCAACGCTTCTTTGGGTCGCACCCGCTTTTTGCCCATGGCGTGGTACGAGCCGTAAAACGGATGAAAAGCGGCGTGGGGCAGACAGGCTTCGTCAAAGTGCAGGGTGTCGACATAGCCATCGAGCATGTCTTTAATGACTTCCGTGTTGTAGATCACGCCGTCGTAAGTGGATTGGGTGAGTGTCATCACGCGGGGCTTGACTTTTTTGGGGTCAACGCCTTTGAGCAGCGGGTTGGCTTTGATCTTGGCCTGGATGGCCGCAGGCTCAAACTCGCTCTTGGGAATGGGGCCGATGATGCCGTAGTGGTTGCGCGTGGGCTTCATGAACACGGGGATGGCGCCGGTCATGATGATGCTGTGCAGGATGGACTTGTGGCAGTTGCGGTCCACCACCACCACATCGCCCGGAGCCACGCTGTGGTGCCAGACCATTTTGTTGCTGGTGCTGGTGCCGTTGGTCACGAAAAAACAGTGGTCGGCGTTGAAAATGCGCGCCGCATTGCGCTCGCTGGCCGCAATCGGGCCGGTGTGGTCCAGCAGTTGGCCCAGCTCTTCTACCGCATTGCACACGTCGGCACGCAGCATGTTTTCACCAAAAAACTGGTGAAACATCTGGCCCACAGGGCTCTTCAAAAATGCCACACCGCCGCTGTGGCCGGGACAATGCCACGAATACGAGCCGTCTTCGGCGTAGTCGAGCAGGGCTTTAAAAAACGGCGGCTGCACGCCTTCCAGGTAACTTTTGGCCTCGCGGATGATGTGGCGTGCCACAAACTCAGGCGTGTCTTCAAACATGTGGATGAAGCCATGTAGCTCGCGCAGGATGTCGTTAGGCATGTGGCGCGAGGTCTTGGTCTCGCCATACACATAAATCGGTACATCCAGGTTTTTGCGGCGCACCTCGTCAATGAAGCTACGCAGGTTGACCACGGCGGGGTCCAGATCCGGGCCAGGGGTGAATTCTTCGTCGTCAATCGACAAAATGAAGGCGCTGGCACGCGATTGCTGCTGCGCAAACTGCGACAGGTCACCGTAGCTGGTCACGCCCAGCACCTCGAAGCCCTCGGTTTCAATCGCCTGCGCCAGGGCGCGAATACCCAGACCAGAGGTGTTTTCAGAGCGGAAGTCTTCGTCGATGATGACGATGGGGAAGCGAAATTTCATGCCTGTCTTTCGTGGGTAATTGAGCAATCGGTGCAGTTTAAGTACATCGTGTGGCGGGGCTTTGCAGCGGGCCATATTTCAACCAGAATCGCAGCACATCAACAACAACCGGGGCAATATGACTGATTCAACCGTGTGGTGGGTCTTGGCTGGGGCTGCCGTAGCCGTCGAGATGGTCACAGGAACGTTTTATCTGCTGATGCTGGCGGTCGGTTTGACAGCCGCAGCCATTGCAGCGCATTTCGGGGCGTCGCTGGTCGTACAGATTGCGGTGGCTGCTGTGGTGGGTGGCGCGGCCTGCATTGCCTTGCACCTGATACGCGGCAAGCCCTCGCACGATGATGTGGAGGCCAACCGCAACATCAACCTGGACATTGGCGAAACCGTACACGTTGCCGCCTGGAGCGCAGAGGGCACCTCCAACGTGCAATACCGGGGTGCCAACTGGGCTGTGGTCAACGCTTCGGACTACACGTCACCGGTACCTGGATTGCACCGCGTGCGTGAGCTGGATGGCAATCGTCTGGTGCTCGAGCCAACAACCGTCACTTAATTTTTAACCTGAGGAGAACCGTATGGAAGTT
Organism: Comamonadaceae bacterium; assembly: GCA_031414805.1. Lineage (GTDB taxonomy): Bacteria > Pseudomonadota > Gammaproteobacteria > Burkholderiales > Burkholderiaceae_C > JAAFIW01. Next base: position 4,752 of record JANOQJ010000069.1, on the reverse strand, counting down.
GCACTGGTTTTATTTGTTGTCATCGCGATCTTTGTCATCCGCGCCATCAAGGTGGTGCCCCAGCAAAACGCCTGGGTGGTTGAGCGCCTGGGCAAGTTCAACGCCACGCTGGCGCCGGGTTTGAATTTTTTGGTGCCGTTTATTGACAAGGTGGCCTATAAACACAGCCTGAAGGAAATTCCGCTGGACGTGCCCAGCCAGGTCTGCATCACGCGCGACAACACGCAGTTGCAGGTCGATGGCATCCTTTACTTTCAGGTCACCGACCCGATGCGCGCCAGCTACGGCTCGTCCAACTACATCATGGCTATTTCCCAACTGGCACAAACCTCGCTGCGCAGCGTGATCGGCAAGCTGGAGCTGGACAAAACTTTTGAGGAGCGCGGCATCATCAACGCGCAAGTGGTGCAAGCCATCGACGAGGCGGCGCTGAACTGGGGCGTCAAGGTGCTGCGCTACGAGATCAAAGACCTGACACCACCCAAAGAAATCTTGCACGCGATGCAATCGCAAATTACTGCAGAGCGTGAAAAGCGTGCCTTGATTGCTGCATCAGAGGGCCGCAGGCAAGAGCAAATCAATATCGCCACTGGCGAGCGTGAAGCACTCATTGCTCGGTCCGAAGGCGAAAAACAGTCTGCTATCAATACGGCAGAAGGCGAAGCTGCCGCCATCACAACGGTAGCCGAAGCCACCGCCAAAGCCATTGCCTATGTTGCCCAAGCCATCGAGCGCCCTGGCGGTCAGTTGGCAGTGCAACTGAAAGTGGCTGAAAAAGCCGTTGAGGCTTACAGCAAAGTCGCAGCTGACGCCAAAACCACGCTCATCGTGCCCAGCGACATGGGTCAGGTCACGACACTGATTGCGTCGGCAATGACGATGGTTCAGGCCACCAAAGCGCCTTAGGAAATTGGCCCGGTTAGAATCCTAGGCTGTCTGGAGAGGTGGATGAGCGGTTTAAGTCACACGCCTGGAAAGCGTGCGAGGGGTAAAACCCTCCGCGGGTTCGAATCCCGCCTTCTCCGCCAGATGTTGTTCCGGTAGCGGCCCGGTTTGTCGCTATCGGTCTGTGGCCAACCTGATCCTTCAACGGATTACGGTTGGTGACACAGAGGCATGCACACGGCAGAGCGTTCACCGGTCAAGGTGCCACGCACCATGGCGCTGCGTCATGAACTAATCCCATCCAAAGCGCCCAAACGGACGCTGCAAACAATGCAAGTCCTGCCAAGCGTATGGCCCATTGGCCGGAGCTTTGCCTTCGCAGCTTGAGCCACAGCCACGGTCCAGCCATCAGCGACGCACCACTTCCCAGCGCAAACAACGCCATAACGGCTGCGCCCTCCACCCAGTTGCCGGTCAGGGCCGCCACCAGCAACGCCGAGTAGAGCAATCCGCAGGGAAGAAGTGACCACAGAAAGCCCAGCAACAGCGGCGCAGCATCGGATGCAGCGCCGCCTCCCAAGCCACCCGCAACCGAGCGAACCCGAAGCCACACCATTCGAGCGCCCTCTTCCAGCCACACTGGCTGACGCGCCCGCCACAGCAGCATCAGACCCAGCATGCCCGCGGCCACATGAAAGAGCGTCCACGCGGGCCTGAGCACGGCAGATTGCACACTGAGCCAGCCCAGCCCTTGCATGGAAGCTGCCACAACCCCGCCTAAAGCCGAATAACCCAGCAGCCGACCAACCTGAAAAATCCACATGGAGCGGGTGTTGGTGCCTCCGTTGGTTCGCCCCATACCGGCACAGGCAGCACCACACATCGCAACACAGTGTGGTCCACCTGCAAGCCCCATAAGTAAACCAGTGACGGCCAGAGTGGTTTGCATCAGATGATTTTTGAGTAACGGTTACGGTTTTGATCTGTCTGCAAATAGCGGTCGAAAACCATGGCCACTGCGCGTACAAAGAACCAGCCATTGGCCGTTACCTGTATTCCGCTATCGCTCACTGTTACCAAGCCTTGGTTTGTGAGTTCTGACAGCGCATCGAGCTCGGGTCCAAAGTAGCTTTTAAAGTCAATCAAAAAAGCGGTCTCGATTAACTCGAACTGCAACTCACCCTGGCACATCAGAGCCATGATCACTGCGCGCCTGATGAGATCGTCACGCGATAAGGCGAGGCCGCGCGCAACGGGCAGATGCCCCCGATCCAGGTGGTCGTAGTACTCATCCAGGGTTTTTGAGTTCTGGCTGTATGTGGCACCAAGCTTGCCAATAGCAGACACGCCGAGTGCGATCAGATCGCCGTCTGCATGAGCGGTATAGCCTTGAAAATTGCGTTGCAAGCGACCCATTTTTTTTGCAACCGCCAACGCATCGCCCGGCAAGGCGAAATGATCCATGCCCACATACACATAGCCAGCGGAATCAAAAGCATCAAGCGAACGAGACAGCATCGCAAGCTTGGCAGTAGCGGTGGGCAAATTCGCTGACACTATACGGCGTTGCGGCTTGAAGCGCTCCGGTAAGTGAGCGTATGCATACAGTGCCACGCGATCAGGTTTGAGCGCCGTTATTCTCGCGAGCGTCCGGTCAAAAGACTCGGGCGTTTGACCAGGCAAGCCGTAAATCAGGTCGACATTAATCGACTCAAACCCCAGTTTGCGCGCGGCATCCACCAACGCAAAGACTTGCTCGGCAGGTTGTATCCGGTGCACCGCTTTTTGTACATCCAGGTCAAAGTCCTGAACGCCAAAACTGAGTCGGTTAAAGCCGTGCCCGGCCAACACAGCGAGCCGAGCGGCATCCACCGTGCGCGGATCCACCTCAATCGCGTAGTCCCCGCCAGGCACGAAGTCAAAGCTGCGGCGCAAAGTGGCCATCAACGTGCCAAGCTGCGCATCGCTCAGAAATGTGGGGGTGCCGCCGCCCAGGTGCAGTTGCCCGACTGATGGTGTGAGGCCCAAATGAGCTGTATGCAAGTCAATCTCACGGCTCAGATATTGCAAATACACATCGGCTTTATCGTGGTGTTTGGTGATGATCTTGTTACAAGCGCAAAAGTAGCAAAGCGACTCACAAAATGGAATGTGAACGTAGAGCGACAAAGGCAGTCTTGCTGCGCGAGCCCCAACGCCTCGCGCACGAAGCGCTTGCAGGTACGCATCTTCCGTAAAGGCTTCGACGAAGCGGTCAGCGGTGGGATACGAGGTGTACCGTGGTCCGTTCAGGTCAAATTTGCTCAGTAAATCGGGTGAGACGACACTCATAAATCAATCCATAGGTTGATCCGTACTGTGCAGCTGTGCTCGCAGATTCGCCTTGACGTAGATCAAGACCATCGCAGGTGAGGGTTGTGGCGCGCCGCAATACTTGGGTTATCTGTCCGACCTGCAACACATCGTCAGTCGACCCCCGAGTTGCCGCGAACGGGCTTTTCTCCGTCTTTTTCTCTATCGAGCCATAGAACCATGCAGCTGCATGCCGCGCTGATCAGCCAGAAGCAAAAAAATGCCACCGAATAGACGGCTTGGCGCGACGGCTGGGCCACCTCTCCAAACCAGTGAAATTCACCTGGGTCAACCATGGAAAAAACCAGCGCCTCCAGAAGGCAGGCCGCCAAGAATGCAGGCCACAGAATCAGCACGGTGCGCCTGACGTTACCGGCCTCTTTCAGCTCAAGGTTTGACATCCAGCTTTCCCCCCGTCGCACTGTGGTTGCGACCGATGTTGGCAGGTTGCATCGGTGGTTTGGCAACTTGCACCTGAACACTCATGGCGCGCCCTTCCTCATAGGCGTTCTCCGACACCACGGCATCGGGTCCCTGAAAAATGTAGACCGCCGTCACCGCGCACGCCAGTACAGCTGACGCAGGGCCCGCGATGACCATCCATACGTAGGGCTCTTTCCACCATGGCCGCACGTCAGACACTGCCACGACACGACTCTGTTGAACACTGCTCATATGAAACTTCCTTAAAAGCTGCTGTTAACGGGGCACCAGAAACACAGACTTTTCGATCACTTCATCACGCGGTGCATCCTGGGTCGAAATCACGAAAGTAATCGGGTACGACCCTGCTGAGGCAGCGTTTGGGGGTACCTGCACCCGTACCGGCACCCAACGCGCGCCAGCAGCATCAATCACAACTTGCGTGTCAGAAACAATCTGTGCCCCCACGATACCGTCGACCCTGAGCGTGTAGCGCTGCCCGTGCTCAGTCGCATTCATGATTTGCAAGCGGTAGACGTTTTCAATCTGGCCCTGTCCCACCATACGCGCCATAGCCCCCCTGTCGCGCACCACGTCGACCCTGAATGAAGCACGTGTCAGCAGACTCCAGAGCAACCCGGTAGTCACCAGCAGCAACACAGCTGTGTAGAGCAGTACTCTGGGGCGCAACACCCTTTTAAACATGGCGCTGCGTGAGAGTTTGTGCTCTACGCCATTTTGGGTGCTGTTACGAATCAAGCCTGGCGGATAGTTCATTTTGTCCATCACGCCGTTGCACACGTCAATACAAGCCGAGCAACTGATGCACTCGTATTGCAGGCCGTTGCGAATGTCAATACCCGTCGGGCACACCTGTACGCATAGGCCGCAATCAATGCAGTCGCCCAGGCCTTTTGCTTGGTACTCGGCCGGCGTGTCACGACGCGGTCGTGAACCGCGGCCCTCACCACGCGCTACGTCGTAGGTCACGATCAGGGTGTCGCGGTCAAACATCGCGCTTTGAAAGCGTGCGTAGGGACACATGTATTTGCAGACCTGCTCACGCATCCAGCCCGCATTGCCATAGGTTGC
>JANOQJ010000068.1:0-78335 GCA_031414805.1 Comamonadaceae bacterium | reverse complement strand
TGAACGGTGGGCGGCACCAGCAAGGTCAAAATTTGTTTGTTGCTAGACATGGGCTACCTCCCGGGTTTTGGTTTGGGTTGCGGACTTGGCATGCGCAAACCGTAGATACAAAAGGGGCAGCAAAATCAAGGTCAACGCGGTTGCCGTGATCAAGCCACCAATCACCACAATAGCCAGCGGGCGCTGTATTTCCGAGCCCGGCCCAGTGGCAAACAGCAGCGGAACCAATCCGAATGCGGTGATGGACGCGGTCATGAGCACCGGCCGCAGGCGTCGCAGCGCACCCTGGCGCACCGACTCCACCAGCGACAGGCCCTCGGCATACAGCTGGTTGAAATAGCTCACCAGCACCACGCCGTTGAGCACCGCAATGCCCAGCAGCGCGATGAAGCCCACCGACGCGGGCACCGACAGGTACTCACCCGACACCCACAGCGCCACGATGCCGCCCACCAGCGCGAACGGAATATTGCTCAACACCAGCAACGCCTGCCGCACCGAGCCAAAGGTGGAAAACAAAATCAGGAAGATCACCCCCAGCGACAGTGGCACCACCAGAGCTAGGCGGGCCGACGCGCGCTGCTGGTTTTCGAACTGGCCGCCCCAGGCAATGCGATAGCCGGTGGGCAGCTTGACGGCCTCGCCCACCTTGGTTTTGGCCTCTGCCACGAAGCCCACCAGGTCGCGGCCGGTCACGTTGGCAATCACCACGCTGTAGCGGCTGCCCATTTCGCGGTCAATCTTCACCGGGCCGCTGTCACGCGTCAGCTTGGCCAGCTCCTGCAGCGGCACGCTCTGACCATCAGGCGTAGCAATGCGCATGGCGGAGAACTCGGCAGGTGAAATCTTCACGCTGTCCGGCCCGCGCAGCACGATGGGGATGCGGCGGTTGCCGTCGATCACGGTGCCAGTGCGCTGGCCCTCAATCTGCACCCGTAGCGCGTCCTGCACGTCTTCCACCGACAGGCCGTAGCGGCCAACCGCCAGGCGATCCACCGCCACGCGCAGGTACTGCACGCCATCGTTTTCCACGGTGTACACGTCCTGGTTGCCGGGCACCTGCTTGATCAGCGCCTCGACCTGGCTGGCCAGCTCGTTGAGCTTGGAAAGCTCAGGGCCGAATACCTTGATGGCTACATCGCCGCGCACGCCAATGATCATCTCAGACACTCGCATGTCGATGGGTTGGGTGAAGCTGTATTTCACGCCCGGCAGGTCGTCCAGCACCTTGCGGATTTTGTCGATCAGCGCCTCCTTGCTGGCGGCCTGCCACTCGGCGCGCGGTTTGAGTACCAGGAAGGTGTCGGTCTGGTTCAGGCCCATGGGGTCCAGCCCGATCTCGTCAGAGCCGGCCCGCGCCACCACGCCGGTCACCTCGGGGATGTTTTTCATCAGCGCCTGATGAATCATCAGGTCCAGGGCGGCGGTTTCCTCCAGGCTGACCGAGGGCAGCTTTTCGATGCCCACAATGATGTCGCCCTCGTCCATGGGCGGCATGAAGGTTTTGCCGACCTGGGTGTACACCAGCGCAGCGCCCACCAGCAGCGCTGCAGCCAGGCCGTACATCAGCTTCTCTCGCCGCATGGCAAACGCCAGCGTGGGTTCGTAGGCTTTGAGCAGCGTGCGCGGTAGCCAGGGGTCTTGGTGCGCCACTTTCTTCAACAGGAAGGACGACAGCACCGGAATCACCGTGAGCGACAGCAGCAGCGCGCTGGCCAGCGCAAACACAATCGTCATGGCCACCGGCACGAAGAACTTGCCTTCGAGGTCTTGAAGCGTGAGCAGCGGTAAAAACACCACCACGATGATGAGAATGCCCGCTGACACCGGTGCCGCCACCTCGCGCACCGCCCGAAACACGATGTGCAGCCGGGGCAGCTTGCCCTTGGAACGGTCATGGCCCAGGTGCTGCACGATGTTTTCCACTACCACCACCGCCGCGTCCACCAGCATGCCCAGCGCAATGGCCAAGCCGCCCAGGCTCATCAGGTTGGCCGACATGCCGGCCATGCGCATCAGCACAAACGTGGCCAGCGCGGCCAGCGGCAGCACGGCGGCCACCGCCACGGCAGCGCGCACATTGCCCAGAAAAGCACCCAGTAGCACCAGCACCACGAGAGTCGCCTCCAGCAAGGCGACCGACACGGTGCTCACCGCCTTTTTCACCAGCTCGGCCCGGTTGTAAAAAACCTTGATTTCCACGCCCTTGGGCAGGGTTGGCTTGATCTCGTCGAGCTTGCGGGTGACGCCTTCGACCACCTTCTGTGCGTTGGCACCAGCCAAGCCCAGCACCAGACCCTGCACGGCCTCGGCCTTGCCGTCTTGCGTGACCACGCCGTAGCGGGTGAGGCTGCCATCGCGCACCGTGGCTACGTCGCCCAGCCGCACGCTGGAGCCGTTGCCGCGCTTGACAACGATGGCGCGCAGGTCGTCCTGGGTTTTGATGCTGCCTTCGCTTCGCACCAGGAGCACCTCGTCCCCTTCGCCCAGCCGCCCGGCACCGTCGTTGCGGTTGTTCGCCTCAATCGCTGTCTTGATCTGGGCGGTGGACAGGCCCAGCGCCGACAGCTTGGTTGGGTCGGCCACCACCTCAAAACTGCGCACCTTGCCCCCCAGCGCATTCACGTCGGCCACGCCGGGCACCGAGCGCAAAGCGGGGCGGATCACCCAGTCCAGCAGGCTGCGGCGGTCTTCCAGCGACATGCCGGGCGACTCGACAGTGAACATGAACATTTCGCCCAGCGGCGTGGTAATCGGTGCCATACCACCGGTGATGCCAGGCGGCAGCTCGGCGTTGATATTGGCCAGGCGCTCGCCCACCTGCTGGCGCGCCCAGAAAATGTCGGTGCCATCCTGAAAATCCACCGTGACATCGACCAGGCCGTATTTGGAGACCGAGCGCAGCATGCGCTGGTTGGGAATGCCCAGCATTTCAACCTCGATTGGCACCGCAATGCGGCTTTCGATCTCCTCCGGTGTCATGCCGGGGGCTTTCATGATGATCTTGACCTGGGTGCTGGAGACATCCGGGAAGGCGTCGATGGGCAGGTTCGCAAAGGCGTACCAGCCCGCACCAGCCAGCAGCGCGCCGGCCAGCAGCACAAACAGCCGCTGTGCCAGCGAAAATTGAATCAGGCGGGACAACATCATTTGCCCTCGGCTTTGGTTTCGTTTGTCCCTTGCCAGGCCGCCTTCAGCGCAATGACCGAGCCGGCAGCCACTTCCTGGCCAGCCTGCAAGTCGCCCGCGACCCGCACTGTCTGGCCAGCGCTGGCCAACACCGTGACGGGTTTAGCGATAAAGCCCTTGTCCGAGCGCACAAACACATAGGCCTTGTCGTCTTGCCGCACCACCGCAGCCAGCGGCACGGTCCAGCCCTGGGCTGCGCCCATGACCACGCGCACCTGTACAAATTCGCCGGGGCGAAGTAGCTGGGTGCCGCGTGTGACCTCGGCGCGCAGCATCAGCGTTTGGCTGTCGCTTACGGTGGCCCCCAGGCTTTGGCCGGTGGCCGTGCTCTCGCGCCCCACCACGGTCATCGGCAAGCCCTTCACCGGCCCCGCGCCAGCCTGCCAGCTGAGGGGCACCTGCACATCTAGCCACAGCCGACTGGCGTCCGCAATGCGCACCAGGGCATCGGCCGGCTGCACCCGCTGGCCCGGCTTGACGGTCAGTTGCGAGACCAGACCCGACGAGCGCGCGCGCAGCATCACCACGCTGTCCACCGCGGCACCATCGGCCACCTTGCGAAGGGTCGCGTTGTCCAGCCCGGCCATGCGCAATGCTGCTTCACTCTGGCTTTGGCGGGCCTGCTGTTGCTGCGCAGCAGCTTCGGCTTCATGAACGCGCCGCTGCGGGATGATGCCTTCGCCAAACAACTGGCGTTCGCGCTGCAAGGTTCGGGCGGCCAGCCGGTTTTGCGAGGCCGCCTCCATCAGCTTGAGCTGCAATTCGCCCAGCTCCGGGCTGCTCAGGCGGGCCAGCGGCTGACCAGCGCGCACGGCATCGTTTTCAGAAACCAGAATCTGGTCAATCACGCCGGCCAGCGGCGCGCTAACCACCTGCTCCTGGCGCGGCGGCAAGACCACGCGCGCCGGATAGGCTGCACCTTCTGTGCTGCTGCCAGCTGCCAACTTCTGGAGCTGCACACCCAGCGCCTGCATTTGCGCTGGGGTCATGGCAAATTCATCGGCGGCGTGTGCGGGTGCCAGCACGAGGGGGCTGAAAGCCAGAAATACGGCGCAACGGGAGCCAAAGCGCCAGGAAAAATAGTCAAACATATGAAAACTCCATGGAGGGCTGGCAGCGCGAACAGGCACCGCCGCTGGGAAAAGGGCCGGGGTTGGGTGTTATGCCTGGGCAGGGGGTGCACGGCCCGCTGGCGGCAAACTTCGGTACGTTCGCCGCGGCTCGGGCGCTGCGGCTGCGCGAACGGGCTGGCTGTGCGGCGCAAGACCTGCGCCTTGGCCTGAATGGCCTTGCAAAATCCAGTCGCCCGGATCACCAACGGGCACTAGCGCGCCAGCACTTGCTTTGGGCCGTACCGCCAGCACGGCATGCGCGCCGTGGACAGGCGAATCGCGCCCTTCCAGATGCGGCGTGGTCACCTCGTCGTGCGCTCCTGCGACTGTCCATTGCGCATGAACCTCTGCGCCTACTTCGGTGTCGGCGGCGTGCGAGTGAAACGGCGCGAAAGCCTGTCCCCATACCAGCGCCAACACGAGCAGCCAACGCACCAACCAAACCACTCTCAGGGCGATACCGGGGTACAGCGAGGCATGGTGGATATTCATGGGCGTGGCGTGGAGGCTTGGAAGAATTAGCGCAGTCACAGGTATTTGGTGATGTCTTTGAACTCGGAAACCGCCGCGCGGCTGTCTGCCGGTTGCGTTCCCACCGCATTTTCCAGGCAGTGGTCCAGGTGATCATGAATCAAGGCCTTTTTCGCAGCAGCAATGGCTTTTTCCACCGCATGCAGTTGCTGTGCGATTTCCAGACAAGGCTTGCCCGCGTTGATCATTGCCAGCACGTTGTGCAGATGCCCATCGGCCCGCTTGAGCCTATTGAGAACCTGTGGATGAGTCTGATGGATATGGGTAGAAATCATAAAAAATATCCTGCCGGGGAGGATACACGAGTAAGCGGTTCGGACGGGAGGTGGCCGCCGGGTTTCTCCGTGGATGCCAGATTGCGTAAATCCTACGTGTCTACTTTTCAGGTGGATGCCCGCACCCAGCAGAGCAAAACCATTCTGCTGAAGGACACCCTCGGGCATACCGATGGGCAATCGCAGGTGACGGTCGGGTTGAAGTTCCAGTATTAGGCAAAAGGGTTGATTGGATACAGGCCTGCGGCGTCATTCCCGCGCAGGCGGGAATCCAGGCGCGAGCATCACGCGGAAGACACGCTTGGGAGCGTTGCAGCGGTGGATTCCCGCTTTCGCGGGAATGACGGGTTTGCAGACGTCCGAGGTATCTAGCTAATCAGGTCTAAAGGTACGCTAGCCCTTGTCAATACTGCTCAAGCAGCTCCTTTATTTATAGCAAAAAACGAGTGATGACTCAGGGCGATTTCATGCGCTGGCTCAAGCTCTGCGGCGCGTAATCCGGCTGAAACCGGCAGGGTTGTCCGTAAGCCGCTTCCAAGGGCTTGCAGCGCTGGGCAATCGATTGCGGTGTGGGTTTGACGCCTTTGTCTAGCCACTCCAGCAGGGCACTAAACAAAGCCTGGTACTGTGGCTCGCTCAGGTAGCTGTGTTCGTCCTCGTCGCTGAAGGTTTGCACTAGCAAGGCTTGTGTGCCTGCCCCAACCAAGGCTTCGCGATAAACCGACTCCAGTTCGACGAAAGCGGTGGGGTCGTTGATGGCGTGAAAGGTGATGATCGGCACGTTCACTTTGCCGGTGGGTGCGCTGTCTTCGTTCAATTGCGCCACCGCCTGCGGGTCGGCATCGGGGCCAAACGGGTTGCGGTTACCGAGTTGGCGCTGCGTCAAGTCTTGAAACAGCCAGGTGGCCCAGTTCAGGTGACCTTGCAACGAGCGTTCGGCGATTTTGACGGTGCTCAGGATGGTGGCCAGGCGAGCCTGTTGCTCGGGCGTGCGCTCGGCGACGGGTTTGCGCACGCCGGTGCAGTCGTCCACGCGCGCGGCCAGCTCGGGCCGGGTCAGTTTGGCATCCAGGGGCAAGCCCTGCCACAGCGGATATTGCGGCTCGTCCGGCTTGGGGTGGTTGTTGCAGACCTGTTGGTAGACGGTGCGCAGTTGGTAGCGAAAGTTGTAGGCCTGCACACCGCCGCCCAGCACGCCGCTGGTCAGCAGCACGCCGTCGTACGGACCACGCTTGTTGTCCACCGTGGCGTACAGCTCGGCCGCCTTGGCCGCCACGCCGCCGCCGTAGCTTTGCCCATGTAGCAGGGTGCGGCGCACCGGGCCAAAGTGCTGCAGAAAAATTTGCCGCAGGCGCTCGGTGTCTTGCGCGGCCATGGTCACGCCGTAGCCGCCGCGCCGGTAGCTGGAGCCTGCCCAGGCGTAGCCCAGCTTGACGGTGATGGCCCAGCGTTTGAGGTCTTCTTCGCTGCGCTTCAGGGTGGCGGGGCCGGGCTGATCGGGGCCGCCGTGGGCATGCATCACCAGCACGTCGTTTTTCCAGTTGGCAGGGAGCGCCAGCCAGTAAAACGCACCCGCGCTGTCCTGGCCGGTGTAGCAGCGGGCGTCGGCGGGTACGGGGGCCGGGCAGGTTTGTGCTTGCGGGGCGGCTGGTGCGCTGGGGCTTGTGGGGGTCTGCGCCCAGCTTTGCTGCAGGGCACTCAGGGTAAGCAGGGAAGCCAGAACGACAGGTGTTTTGCTCATAATCATAAGTATGCGTATTAATTAATTGATTCGGCTTGCGCACAGGAGAACACCATGAACGCACCCCAAACCTTGTCTCGCTGGACACAACCGGGCTCCAGCCGGGTGCCATTTTGGGCCTATACCGACGCGCAGTTGCACCAGCGCGAGCTGGACAGCATTTTTTATGGCCCGCACTGGAGTTATGTGGGCCTGGAGGTGGAAGTGCCGAATGTGGGCGACTACAAGCTCAGCCATGTCGGCCAGCGCCAGGTGATTCTGGTACGCGACCGGGTCGCGCCAAAAGACCGCGGTGTTGACCACGGCCTGCGCGTGGTTGAAAACCGCTGCGCACACCGGGGCGTGCGCTTTTGCCAGCAGCCGCACGGCAACGCCCGCAGCTTTGTCTGCCCCTACCACCAATGGACCTACAAACTCAACGGGGACCTGGCGGGGCTGCCGTTCAAAGACGGCGTGAAAGACGGCAATGAGGTTAACGGCGGTATGCCCGAAGGCTTCGACATCAAAGACCATGGCCTGCAAAAGCTGCGTGTGGCGGTGCTGCATGGCCTGGTGTTTGCCAGTTACAGCGAGGCGGTCGAATCCATTGAAGACTACCTGGGGCCCAACGTGATGCCGTGGGTCAACCGCATCTTCAAGGGACGCCAGCTCACCCTGCTGGGCTATAACCGCCAGCGCATTCCGGGCAACTGGAAGCTGATGATGGAGAACATCAAAGACCCGTATCACCCCGGCCTGCTGCACACCTGGTTTGTGACCTTTGGCCTGTGGCGGGCCGACCAGAAAAGCCGCATGGTGATGGACGCGCAGGGGCGGCATGCGGTGATGATTTCAAGGCGGAATGATGGTGCAACCAACGCCGCCGTGACCGAAGGCGTCACCAGTTTCAAAGCCAACATGGCGCTCAACGATGCCCGCCTGCTGGACGTGGCACCCGAGCCCTGGTGGAGCATTCCCGACCCTGCCAACGAGGGCCAGACCATCACGCCCACGGTCACCATGATCACGCTGTTCCCCAGCCTCATCATTCAGCAGCAGGTCAATTCGCTGAGCACCCGCCACATCGTGCCGCGCGGCGAGGGTGAGTTTGATTTTGTGTGGACGCATTTCGGCTTTGCCGACGACACCCCCGAGATGACCCAGCGCCGTCTGCGCCAAGCCAACCTGTTTGGCCCGGCGGGCTTTGTGAGTGCCGACGATGGCGAGGTGATCGAGTTCAGCCAGGACGGTTTCCGCCAGGCGGGCGAGGGTGGCAGCACCCTGTGCGAACTGGGCGGCACGGGCACGGAAATGACCGAGCACATGGTCACCGAGACGCTGATTCGCAGCATGTATGCGTATTGGAAGAAAGTGATGGCGGTATGACGTTTATGAACGAAAAGGCCGATCCGCCCTTGCAGATACTGCTCAAGCAGCTATCAATACAGGAGCGAATGCAATTGCAGTTTGAAGTTGACCAGCTCAACGCCGCCTACGCCGCCGCCCTGGACGACAAGCGTTTTGACGCCTGGCCCGATTTTTTTACCGAAGACGGCCGCTACACCTTGCAAGCCCGCGAAAACCACGAGCGCCAACTGCCGCTAGCGCTGATGGACCTGGAAAGCCGCGCCATGATGAAAGACCGCGTCTACGGCATCACCCAAACCATCTACCACGGCCCCTACTACACCCGCCACATCGTCAGCCCCGCGCAGGTGCGTGAAGCGACGGATGGCACGGTGCACAGCCAGACCCACTACGCCGTGTTTCGCACCAAGCCGGGTGCGTCGGGCGGTGGGGTGAGCGAGGTTTACAACGTGGGACGCACGGTGGATGAACTGGTGCGGGTGGACGGCGAGCTGAAATTCAAACGCAGGCTGTGTGTGTATGACAGCGAGATGGTGCTGAACTCGTTGATTTATCCGGTCTGACGCGTTCACTACCCAAAAGATCGTGCCTGCGCCAAGCCACCCAGCCGTGCGGTGATCTCAAAAAACTGCGCCACTGTGTCGTCAATGATTTGCTGGGCGGTTTTGATCTCGTCTATCAGCCCCACCGTCTGGCCGGCCAGTGCCGGGGCGGCTTCCATGTCGCCGTCAAAGTACAGGCGCTGAATGCCCGCCAGCGCGTCGGGCGGCATCAGGCCTTCGTCGTAGATGACCTGGGTGCGTTGCGACTTGAGTGAGCGGATGCAGGGCGTGGACTTTTTGTTCAGCACCCAGGTACCCGTTTCTTTGGCGTTCACCATCGCATTTTTGTAATTGACATGCACCGGGCTTTCGGCGCTGCTGACAAAGCGCGAGCCCATTTGAATGCCCTCTGCCCCCAGCGCAAACGCAGCTGCCATGCCCCGCCCGTCGCAAATGCCACCCGCCGCAATCAGCGGCACATCCACCCGGGCGCGAATGGCCTGCAGCAGCACCAGGGTAGACACCTCTTCCGGGTTCTTGAAGCCGCCGCCTTCTGCACCTTCCACCACCAGGCCGTCAATGCCCGCATCTACACACTTCAGTGCAGCGTCCACCGTGGGCACGGCGTGGTAGACGGTGATGCCCGCGTCTTGCAGCGGCTTGACAAACTTGGCCGGGCTGCCCGCCGACGTGGTCACAAAGCGTACCCCGCTGTCGCAGACAAAGCGCAGCATGGCGTCGTCCTTCAAAAAGCGGATCGGCAGGTTCACCCCAAACGGCAAGCCCAGCGCCGTCATCTTGGCAATCTCGCCCTGACAAGCCTGCGTTTCGCCAGAAGATGTCTCAATCACCCCCAACCCGCCAGCCCGCGACACGGCGCTGGCCAGTGGCGCCCGCGCAATCCAGCCCATGGGTGCTTGCACGATGGGGTAACGGGCGCCGGTGTGGGCGAGAACGCGGTTGGTGGTGGTCATGGGTTCCTGTGGGGTCGGGCTGGGGTATGGAGTCGATGATAGGAACCATCCGCACCGATTGTTGTGCGGAACAGTCGCTTGGGTTACTGGCGTGAAGGGTTTGGGGTGTGCACAGCTACTCCTGAATTTGTAGCTGCTTGAGCAGGCAAATCCTGGGCTAAATGGCTGAAAGCTATATGAGGCACCTCGAAACGGGCTGAACTATCTTGCCTGCGCAGCGCGACCATCAAATACTTCGAGCACCGACAGCTTGGTCGCAATCGCCGCCTCGGCCACAAAAGCAGCAAACGGGGCCAGTTCGCCCTGATCGGCCAGGCTAAGGACTTCCAGGTATCGGCGCTTGGTTTCGGTTCGGATGACGGCGGGAAAGTGGCCCTGGCGCATCAGGATCAGGTTCATCAGGATGCGTGCGCCGCGCCCGTTGCCGTCGTCAAACGGATGGATGCGCACCATGTTGTAGTGCGCTACCGCTGCGATGTGGATGGGGTGCAGGCGCCCCAGGGCCTCGTTGACCCAGGCCACCAGCGCCTGCATCTGATCGGTGACGTGCAGCGGGTCGACATACCAATGAATGGTGCCGTCAGCTTGTTCGACGTGGTTGGCCTCGCGTTTGTACTGCCCGGGGTGGGCCGCTTTGCGCACGCGCTGGCCCAGCGCATTTTTGGCCGGGGTGAATTCGACGCCGCGCAGCAGCAGCGCGTTGATTTCCTTGATGAGGCCTTCGGTGATGGCTTGTTTGTCGGCCACCACGTCAAACAGCAGGTCAATCGCTTCGGCATGGTTTTTGGCGTCGACAAAATCCTTGAATGGCTTGCCCTCTACCGTGAGCCCTTCAGACAAAAAAAAGTGGGTTTCACCACGCGACAGGGTGCTGCCTTCGATGCTGTTGGAGTGGTAGGTCCAGTCGGTTCGCAGGCGGTTGACGATGGTGGCCCAGAGGGAGGCGTCGCTGCGTTGCAGCGTGTCGATTTGCGCTTGCAGAGAATTGGCCTGGGCAAACTGCTGCGCGCACTCTGGCAGCGCCTCGGGGTAGGCTGCTGCTGCCGTGTCTGCTGCGGGTTGGTTCATTGCTGGCGTGAAAGTCAAAGAATCAGATTGTGTCGAATCAGGTTAACTGAAGCACGATGCCACGCCTCGATGGACTTTTTGTGTGTCATCACTCCTGATTTTGTAGCTGCTTGAGCAGTTAAATCATGGGCTGGAGATTGATTTGATTGTGAAAAGAAGGCTGGAGTCAATAGTCAAATGCAACACTGTTTCAAGCCCAAAACTTCCACCACTTGTGCACCTGTTCGCCCGGCGACAAATGGGGTAATGCGGGCGGGGCCGTTGGACCAGGCGGTGGTGAAAAAAATGACGGGGGTTCTGGCGGTGTGTGTGGCTCGAAATCAGTCTTGACCTCAGCCCCGGTTTCCAGATAGCTGCGAAAACTGAAGCCTGAAGCCGTGATGACTTGACCGGAGGCTTCGTGTATGGCGACCAGGCCCTCGCGTTCAAAGACGGCCAGCACGTCGGCACGAAACGCCGCGTCCAGAGCATCGGCCTGCGAGCCGGCCACGTGAGCAGCGGTTACGGGTACGTTGATCCAGATGTGATCGGTGTAGATTTCTAAGTCGGGAAGGCGTGTGCCGCCCGAAAGCGCCAGGAATGGTTCGTCGCTGATGTCAAATGGCTTGATCTCAAGGTGGGTATCCAGCGATTGCAGAAACTTGGCCATTCGCTGCATCTCGGCCAGTTGGGCGGGTGTGGGGGCGTCTTCGTTGAAGACGTCAGGGTATTTCTCGGCCAGTTCGTCGTCCGTCGCTTCACCCGTTAGCCATTGAACCCACGCGGCGGCATGGTGCGGTTTGACAAAGTACAAGTTCATTGCGTAATTTCCCTTGGCGCTTGAGCAACAAGCTATCGCGCTATCCCCAGCGCAGCCCACAGAAATTCATACGAAATCTCGGTGCGGTTCTGCTGCGCTGCCTGTGATGCTTCGTGTGCCTCGTAGCTACGCAACAAGCCCTTCACTCGCTCCAGGCCGGTGGATGTTTTGATGGCCTGGCGTGGTGTTTTGTGATCCAGCGCGGGAATCGGTTCATCGGCCCAGTTGGCATAGAAGTTGTGGATGACTTCGGTCATTAATTGCGACAGGGCGGCGGCATCCAACTCGGGAGGCAATCCAGACGATGATTTGCCTTTCTTGGACGATTCCCTGTCGGCTTGCTTGTGGGATCGGGCCATCGCATCCGCAGTCTCCTGCACCTGTCGCTTGACGAAGGTGGCGCTCGCCCCCACCAGCGCCTCAAACCACACCCGCCCCTCGTCGGCATAACGTTGCGTTCTATAAAAAAGTTCGATCTGGTCGGCCTTTTTACCGGGATTCAGATGCACGCTTGCGCGTAACTGTCCATCCGTGCAATTCATGGTGCGTGACCAGCCCTCTTGCCGGCTACCCTGCACATCGCTCTGGCTGGCCAGTGCCCGCGCCAGCGCCACCTCGTCGTTGACACGGTAATGGTCGGTGATCATCTTCATCGGCTCGCCCGAATAGTGGTCAATCACCGTTGGCATGGGTGCGGGTTTCAGCCAGTGCTGTAGCCATTCGACCATGATCAGCAAGCCCATTTTTCTGGACGCATCCAACTGCTGGCCAAGCGCTTGATGCTGCTGACGCACCAGAGCGATCGCTCGCGGCCCCGTCAGTAGCGTGAACAAATAAACCGACCCTGACAATTCAAAATGATCCGCCACGCGCAGGATGCGGCAACCCAGCAACTCGCCTGGCTTCAAATTTTGGGTGCCAGATCGCTCGCGCACAACGATCGGTTCTGCTTCTTTGTCCAGCGCATCACACAGCGTCATTTGTTGACCTGGCACCACATCTGTCACGTCATACAGGCGCAGCGGTCGTTGGCCCAACTGTTGCAGCCAGTCGCGTTGGGCAGCATTCAGGCGAGGCCCCGAAGGGCTGAGCACGTAGTCATTGATGCGCCGCATGCCGCCACGGGCATGAATATCTCCCTCGGCCAGCAGCCATTCGTTCATGTTGATCTGAACATTCTCGATGAGCGCCGCATCCATGGTTGTGAGCATTTCCCGCTCCTGCGCGGTAATCACCTCATTGAGCAAATTCGTGAATGCGTTGTTCCAGCCCTTGCGATGCAAGGAGGACAACCAGGTGATGGCTGCTTCAACAGCGCCTTGGTGAGTGGCGGGTTCCGGGTGATATGTCATGGCGTGGGTTGAGCGTGAACCTTGCCCCTGCGGGTATGGGTTGACGACTCATGATTTTGTAGCGGCTTGAGCAGGTAATCTCTGGGTTGGGGCTTGAAATGACAATCGATTTGCGTTTTGCTTATCCAGCAAGGCAGCTCAAGCCCAAAACTGCCACCACTTGCTTGCTTGTTCGCCTGGTGCGAGTTGTCGCTGCAGGTGCGTCGGGAACGCGGGTGCTGTCGGTGGTGAGAACACCGGTGAGCCCAGGCTTTCCAGCAGGGTGCGGTTGAGTTTCATGTTCAGGTGCTTGGGGCCGTTCTGATCGGACATGATGAAAGGCAGATTGATGTCAACAGTCTCGCTGATTGACAGCTCGACAACCACATCGCGGACTTCATCTTCCAAGCGATCCAAGGCCAGCCGGTCTTGACTCAAATCGATGGATGTCGTCTTTTTGAACTCGGCCAGGATGTATTGGGTCAAGCGCTGTTCGGTCAAGGTGAGTGTGGTCATGCGTGCATTGTTCACGGTCAACGTGTTGAGTGCAACTGACAGGCTCACGCTCGCATAGAAGAGAGGGTTTCGCTCCTTATTTTGTAGCTGCTTGAGCAATGTATTCATGGGCTGGCAGCCGACTTTATAAAAAAGTAAGAAAACTGTCGCATCGGCCAAACCGTGCGAGCTGATACGCTGGCCTCACCGTCCCGCCATAAACCCCGTCTCCCCCGGCCTTCCTTGCAAGTCCAACCGGGCTATTGGCGCAGGCATTTGCGCAATGCACTTGCCCCGCCGAAACACCTTCAGCCGCGTCGCCCGCAACCGTATCGCTTCCACTGGGTCGCGCGCGTGCAGCAGCACAAAGTCCGCATGGCAACCCGCTGCCAGCCCATAGCCGTCCAGGTTCATGATGCTTGCAGGCTGGGTGGTGACGGCTTCAAAACAGTGGCGCATCGCTTTCTGGCTGGTCATTTGCGCCACGTGCAGGCCCATGTGGGCGACTTCCAGCATGTCCCCGCTGCCCAGGCTGTACCAGGGGTCCATCGCACAGTCCTGACCGAAAGCGACGGTCAGACCTGCTGCGATTTGTTCGGGCACGCGCGTCATGCCCCGGCGCTTGGGGTAGGTGTCGTGGCGGCCTTGCAGGGTGATGTTGATCAGCGGGTTTGCGACCACTTTGACCTGTGCTTCCGCCATCAGGGCCAGCAGCTTGCTCACGTAATAGTTGTCCATGCTGTGCATCGATGTGAGGTGCGAGCCGGTGACACGGCCTTGCAGGCCCAGGCGCTGCGTCTCAAACGCCAGGGTTTCGATGTGGCGCGAGTGCGGGTCGTCGGTTTCGTCGCAATGCATGTCGACCAGCTTGCCTTGGCTTGCCGCCAGCTCGCACAGCAGGCGTACGCTGTCGGTGCCTTGCGCGTAGGTGCGCTCGAAGTGAGGAATGCCGCCCACCACGTCGACGCCCATCGCGAGCGCGCGCTTCATGTTTTCCAAAGCGCTCGGCGCGCCCCGTGCGCCTTCGTTGCCATAACGCAGCACACCGTCTTGCGGGAACGCCACCAGTTGCAAATCGATGTAGGACGCGACTTGTTTTTTGACCTGTAGCAGCGCTTCGACCGCGAGCAGGCGCGGGTCGCAAATGTCTACATGGCTGCGGATGGCCAGCAGACCGCGGCCCACGGCCCAGTCGCAATAGGTCAGCGCGCGTTCCACCAAAGCTTCTTGCGTGAGCAGCGGTTTCAGCTCACCCCACAGCGCAATCCCTTCCAGCAGTGTGCCGCTCTCGTTGACTCTTGGCTGGCCGTAGCTGAGGGTGGAATCCATGTGAAAGTGCGCATCCACAAACGGCGGGCTGACCAGCAGGCCTTGGGCGTCGATGACTTCATGCGCAGGCGCTTGCAAACCTTGCGTGACCTCGGTGATGCGCCCGGCTTGCACCGCCACCGACATGTGGGTGCGGCCATCGGGCAGCGTGGCGTTTGTGACCAGTAAGTCCAGCATCAGCGTTCACCTTTTCGGTAGGGTTTCATCAGCGCTTGCGGGTAAGCTGCTCTGCGGGCCACCAGCACCAGCGCCAGGATAGACAGCACATACGGCAGCATCAAATACAGCTGGTAAGGCAGAGCCGCTTCACCTTGTTGCTGCAATCGCAGTTGCAGCGCATCAAAAAATGCAAACAAGAGCGCACCCAGCAGCGCCTTGCCGGGCCGCCAACTGGCAAACACCACCAGCGCCACGCAAATCCAGCCGCGGCCATTGACCATGTTGAAAAAGAAGGCGTTGAAGGCAGACAGCGTGAGAAACGAGCCCGCCACACCCATTAAGGCCGAGCCCGCGACGATAGATCCGGTGCGCAGCTTGGCCACCGACAGGCCCTGGCCCTCCACAGCCTGCGGGTTCTCGCCCACCATGCGCAGCGCCAGGCCCAGCGGCGTGCGGTACAACACATAAGCGAGGGTGGGCACCAGCAGCAAGGCGAGCAAGGTCAGCGGGGTTTGGCTGGACAGGATGGGTATGGGAAGCCAGGTCATCTCGGTAAACGGGGTGATGGTGGGCGGCGTGGTGACTTTGGGAAAGCTCACGCGGTAGCCAAAGTAGCTCAGCGCCGTGGCCAGCAGCGTGATGCCCAGGCCCGCCACATGCTGCGACAGCGCCAGCCCCACGGTGAGCCAGGCGTGCAGCAAGCCAAACACCGCACCCGTGGCCGCCGCTACCGCCACGCCCACCCACAGCGGCGCACCGCTGTACACCGCCAGCCAGCCGCTGAAAGCACCTGCGACCAGGATGCCCTCAATGCCCAGATTCAACACCCCCGCGCGCTCGCACAGCAGCACGCCCAAGGTACCCAGAATCAGCGGCGTGGCGATGCGCAGCACGGCCACCCAGAAGGCGGGGTTGGAGAGGATGTCGCGGAGGTCGGTCTTGGCGATTGACCCCGGATGGCTCCCTCCCCCGCTGGGGGAGGGTGGGGGTGGGGGCATGCGTGCCGCGGTGCAGGTGCCGCCAGGTGGTTTTTCTCCCTCTCCCGCTCGCGGGAGAGGGCTGGGGTGAGGGCCCTCGCGTTGCCACAATGTGTGTACGGCGCAGCCCCCTCACCCCAACCCTCTCCCCGAGGGGAGAGGGAGCCAACACAAGTCTTTTTCACGCTCATTTCCACCGCACCCGGTACTGTGTCAACAACCCCGCCACCAGCACACTCAGCAGCGCCGTCGCCACCATCACGTCGGCGATGTAGGTGGGTACGTTGATGGCGCGGCTCATGCTGTCGGCACCCACCAGCACACCGGCCACAAATACGCTGGCCGCCAGCACGCCCAGCGGGTGCAGGGCGGCCAGCATGGCGATCACGATGCCGCTGTAGCCGTAGCCGGGCGACATGTCCAGCGTGACGTAACCCGTGCGGCCCGCCACCTCAATGGCGCCCGCCAGCCCCGCCAACGCGCCCGACAGCATGGCCACCAGCACCACCGTACGCGTGACGGGCACACCCGCAAAGGCCGCGGCGCGCGCGTTGGCACCGACGGCGCGAATGTCAAACCCCAGCAGCGTGTACTTGAACAGCAGCCACAAAGCCACAGCCAGCGCCGCGGCCCACAGCAGGCCGGTGTGCAGGCGGGTTTGGGTAATGAGTTTTGACAGTTCCAGCTCGCTTTGCAGGCCCACGCTTTGTGGCCAGCCCATGGCGGTGGGGTCTTTCATGGCCCCATCGAGCAGGGCCGAGGTGCCCAGCAGCACGATGAAGTTCAGCAGCAAGGTGGTGACCACCTCGTCCACGCCCAGGCGGGTTTTGAGCAGGGCGGGGCCTAGCAACAGCAGCGCGCCAGCCAATGCGGCGGCCAGCATCATCAGGGGAAATAAAACCCAGACGGGCCACGCCAGCCCGTTGCCGCCATGCAGGCCGCCCACTGCCACAGCCGCCAGCGCACCGGCATACAACTGGCCTTCAGCACCGATGTTGAACAAACGGGCTTTGAAGGCGACGGTAGCGGCCAGGCCAGTCAGCACCAGCGGTATGGCGCGCGTGAGGGTTTCGCTCAGCGCGAAGGTGGAGCCCACCGCGCCTTTGACCAGCAGGCCAAAGGTCTGCGCTACTGGCGCACCAGCCCATAGCACCAGCAGGCTGCCCACCAGCAAGGTAAAGGCAATGGCTCCAACAGGCGCCAGCAGAACGGCCAGCGTGGAGCTGTGGGCGCGTTTTTCCAGGCGCATCAGTGCGTCACCACGCCCGCCATGGCCAAACCGATTGACTCGCGGCTCCAGGCACTGGCAGGTCGCGCGTCGGTCAGGTGGCCGCCATGCATCACCGCTACCTGATCACCCATGGCCAACACCTCGTCCAGGTCGTCTGAAATCAACAGCACGGCATCGCCTGCCTCGCGAGCTGCGCGCAGTTGCTGCTGCACATAAGCCACCGCGCCAATGTCCAGGCCCCAGGTGGGTTGGTGGGCGACGATGAGGCGGCGTTGTTGACGGTGCCCTGCTACCGGCTTTGCTCCCTCGCCCCTTGGGGTGAGAGTTGGGGTGAGGGGGTTGCGCGATACAAATGGGTGCGGGGTGGTAAGGCCCTCACCCCCACCCTCTCCCGTACACGGAAGAGGGTGCAAGGCCGGTTCCATCAGCGCCCGCCCCAAAATCAGTTTTTGCATATTCCCGCCCGACAGCGCCCGCGCAGGCGTGTGCAGTCCGCCACCCCGCACGTCGAATGCCGCCAGCAACTCGCGTGCATGCTGCATCGCGGCTTTGCGCCTGATCCACAGGCCGTGCGAGAACCTCCGGCTACGCAAGCGCTCCGACACGGCGTTCTCCCACACCGGCAAATCACCCACCACGCCCACGGCATGCCGGTCTTCGGGAATGCGCGCCACGCCTTGAGCTACCAGCCAGGCAGGCGATGCTTTTAAAGGCACGCCGTGCAGCGAAACCGCGCCCTGCGTGGCTGCGCGCATGCCACACAAAAGCTCGGCCAGCGCCACCTGGCCATTGCCAGAGACGCCCGCGATGGCGACGATGCAGCCAGGCTTTAGTTGCAGCGAGACGCCGTTCAAGCGGTCGTGGCCCTGGCCGGTGGTGTGTACATCGCGCAAGGTGCAAACATCAGATGCTCCTGAATCAATAGCTTCTTGAGCAGTATTTACAAGAGCTGAACGCCTATTTCCTTCTAAATCGTGCCCCACCATCCAGTGGGCCAGCTGCGCTTGTGTGGTGCCCGCAGCGGGCGCGGTCGCCACCAGTTTGCCGCCGCGCAGCACCGCCACCCGGTGCGACACACGCAGCACCTCGGGCAGCTTGTGGCTGATGAAAATAATGGACAGGCCTTGCGCCACCATGTGCGCCAGCGTCTCAAACAGCGCCTCGCTTTCCTGCGGCGTGAGCACAGCGGTGGGCTCGTCCAGAATCAAGATGCGCGCGCCGCGACACAGGGCTTTCAAAATCTCCACCCGCTGGCGCTCGCCCACCGACAAGCTGCCCACTAACGCCTCAGGCTGCACCTGCAAACCAAACTGCTCAGACACCGCCAGCAACTTGGCCCGCGCCGCCGCCCGGCGCGAAAAGGGCTGCCACAGGCGCTCGCTGCCCACCAGCACGTTGTCCAGCACGCTCAAGTTGTCGGCCAGCGTGAAGTGCTGGTGCACCATGCCAATGCCCGCCGCCAGCGCCGCGCGCGGGTTGCCCGGCGGCAGCGGCTGGCCAAAGGCTTCAATCTGGCCGCTGTCAGCGCGGTAATGGCCAAACAGAATGGACACCAGGGTCGACTTACCCGCGCCGTTCTCGCCCAAGAGGGCCAGCACCTCGCCAGAGTTCAAGTCCAAAGAAATCGCATCATTGGCCACCAGCGTGCCAAAGCGTTTGGTGATGTTGTGAACGCGCAGGACGGGGGGCATCGCTGGGGTGAG
Organism: Comamonadaceae bacterium; assembly: GCA_031414805.1. Lineage (GTDB taxonomy): Bacteria > Pseudomonadota > Gammaproteobacteria > Burkholderiales > Burkholderiaceae_C > JAAFIW01. The sequence continues at coordinate 59,532 of JANOQJ010000068.1, read as the reverse complement.
TAAGAACGCAAAGAGCGCAAAGGTTTCGCAAAAAACGCAAAAAAAACAACTCCACTCAGAGGGAAGCAGTTTCCTTTTCTGGATGTTCTTTTTGCGTCCTTTGCGAAACCTCTGCGCCCTCTGCGTTCAAAAAATCCTGTGCGTATGACTTACTTTGCGGTTGATTTCGGCTGCGTGTCGTCCACCTTGACCGTATACGTGCCTGCAAGAATCGCATCCTGCTTGGCCTTGACTTTGGCCTTGATGTCAGCCGGCACTTTGCCATCAAACGTACCTAGCGGGGCCAGCTCGGAGCCTTTGTATTTCATCATCGAGTACTGACCGTAGTCTTCGGGCTTGAACTTGCCTTCTTTGACCAGGCTCAAAGCTCGGTCAATCGTGGGCTCCATGTTCCACAGGGCCGAGGCGATCACGGTGTCGGGGTATTTGTCTTGGGTGTTGATCACGTTGCCGATGGCCAGCTTGCCTTTTTCCTTGGCTGCATCAGACACGCCGAAACGCTCGGCATACATCACGTCCGCGCCCTTGTCGATCATGGCGAAAGCCGCTTCTTTGGCTTTCGGTGGGTCAAACCAACTGTTAATGAAACTCACCGTGAATTCCACCTTGGGGTTGGTTTCTTTGGCACCTGCCATGAAGGCGTGCATCAGGCGGTTGACTTCGGGGATGGGAAAGCCGCCGACCATGCCGATCTTGTTGGTCTTGGTCATGCCGCCGGCCACCATCCCGGAGAGGTACGCGGGCTCCTGGATGTAGTTGTCAAACACGCTGAAGTTGGGCGCTTGCGGCTTGCCCGAGCTGCCCATCAGGAACGAGACTTTGGGGAAGTCTTTGGCTACTTTGCGCGCTGCCGCTTCGATGGGGAACACCTCGCCCACGATCAGTGCATTGCCCGCCTGCGCGTACTCGCGCATCACGCGCTCGTAATCGGCGTTGGCCACGTTTTCGCTGGCCTTGTATTCAATCTCGCCGCGCGCTTCAGCGGCTTTCAGCGCTTTGTGGATGCGGCTGACCCATTGCTGCTCGAAGGGCACGGAGTAGATGGCTGCTACTTTCATCTTGGCTTGGGCCCAGGTCAGGCTGGGGGTGGCGCAAGCCAGGACTGCTGCCAGAGTGGCGATTTGACGGCGATTCAGTTTCACAAATGACATGGTGCTTTCTCCTTCGGTTAATCAACTAACAACTAACAACAAACAGTTCAATTGCTCAAGAGTCTTGTGTCTGTCATTCCCGCGCAGGCGGGAATCCAGGAGCGGCTTGCGATGCGAACGACTCGCCGTGTGCGGCATGGCTGGCGCTTAGCGGCTGGATTCCCGCCTGCGCGGGAATGACGGGCGATGGAGTTGGGTAACACAATCGCTATTGAATTTATAGCTGTTTGAGCAATGAATACATGGGCTGGCAGCTCATTTCGTTCCAAACATGCGGTCGCCTGCGTCGCCCAGGCCTGGCAATATGTAGCCGTGGTCGTTGAGCTGCCGGTCAATCGCGGCGGTGAAAACGGGCACGTCAGGGTGGGCTGCAGTGAAGGTGGCAATGCCTTCCGGGCAGGTCAGTAGGCACACGAATTTGATGGATTTGGGGTTCAGCACCTTCAGCCGCTGCACTGCTGCAATGGCCGAGTTGCCGGTGGCCAGCATGGGGTCGACCACGACCACATCGCGCTCGGTCATCTCTTGCGGCATCTTGAAGTAGTACTCCACCGCCTGTAGGGTTTTGGGGTCACGGTACAGGCCAATGTGGCCGACACGCGCACCTGGAATCACATTCAACATGCCGTCCAGAATTCCGTTGCCCGCCCGCAGAATGGACACGAACACCAGCTTTTTGCCATCAATCATGCGCGCCGTCATGGTTTCCAGCGGGGTTTCGATCTGCACGTCCTGCATGGCCATGTCGCGCGTGACTTCGTACACCATCAGCGACGACAACTCATTGAGCAGGCGGCGAAAGCTGGTGGTGCTGGCCTCCTTGTTGCGCATCAAGGTCAGCTTGTGCTGCACCAGCGGGTGATCGATGACGTGGACCATGGGGTTGGAGTGGCTCATAGGGATTTCAGTCTCGGCAAAAAAATGATGAAGCCATCGTAACGGCAGCCACCTCGATTTCCGCTGGATGATGACCAGCAAAAGCCGTGCCCGACACGGGATTTGCCCGGGTGCTAAGCGACGACTTAGCCAGGAACCCTACTTCAGTACGGCGAATCCCTCGCCTGGCGCATCGACAATTTACGGCTTCACGGGAGATTCCAAATCAACACGCCAACCGACACCACCCATCGCCTGCCCGCTTTAGACGCCATTCGCGCCGCCGCACTGTTGTTGGGCATCTGCCTGCACGCCAGTCTGTCGTTTGTGCCGGGGCTGGAAGCCGCTTTGTGGCCGATCCGCGATACCCAGACCAGCGACACGTTGAGCGTGCTGATGTTCGTGATTCATATTTTCAGAATGTCGGTTTTTTTCCTGGTGGCGGGCTTTCTGGCGCACGCCTTGCTGGGTCGGCTGGGCACACGGGCTTTTGTGCGCAACCGGGCGGCGCGCATCCTGGCACCGCTGGCCCTGGGCTGGGTGGTGAGCTTTGTGTTGATCGTGGCCGTGGTGTTGTGGGCAATGGCCCGGGCCAACGGTGGGCGCCTGCCCGACCCGCTGCCAGCCGCCAAAGCAGGTGACGCACTCAATTTTCTACACCTGTGGTTTTTATATGTGCTGCTGTGGCTGTATGCGCTGGCCCTGGGGCTGCGGGCTGTGCTGGCCAAGCTGGATCCGCGGGGCACGTGCGCCGCGTGGGCCGACCGGGCGTTGCAGGCCGTGCTGGGTTTGCACGCAGGGCCGCTGCTGCTGGCGCTGCCGGTGTGTGCCGCCTTCGCGTACGTTCCGGTGGCGCTGGTTGGCATGGGCGTACCCACACCGGCCTACACATTGATTCCGCCTGCTGTGCCGTTGTTTATTTATGGCTATGTGTTTGCCATCGGCTGGTTGTTGGCGCGCAACCGGGCCTTGCTGGATGTGTTGGCGCAGCGCTGGTCAGCGAATTTCGCCATCGGCCTGGTGGCGACCAGCACCTGCCTGTGGCTGCTCGCCCAGCCACCCAGCGCCAACGGCATACCCATACCCACTGACCCGCTGCTCTACGTCGCCAGCTACAGCATTGCCCTGGTGTGCTGGGCGTTGGCTTTTGTAGGTGCTGGCGTGCGCTTCCTGAATCGCCCCAGCCGGCGCATGCGCTACCTGGCCGATGCGTCGTACTGGATGTATCTGGCGCACCTGCCGCTGGTGATGGCGCTGCAAACGGCTTTTATGCTGTTGCCGTGGCATTGGACGATCAAGTACGCAGCAATCAATACGCTCTGCGTAACTTTTCTGCTGGTCACTTATCACTACGCTGTTCGACCCACGTGGGTGGGCCAGTTGCTCAATGGCCCGCGAAAACCGCGATGACATGGCGCCGGGTTCCGCGCCATACTTGACGGAACCTAGCCCAAAACCCGCCCGGAGACACCATGAACGCCCCGCTTTCCACCCAAACCCTGGCCCACGTCCTTCCCGAATTCGCCCGCCGTGACGTGCCGCCAGCCCTGATGGACGCGCTCAAGGCGCGCTTTGCCGACCAGTGCGTTACCTCGCTGGTGGTGCGTGAGCAGCATGGGCGCGATGAGTCGGCTTACACCACCGTGCCGCCGCCGGCCGCGGTGGTGTTTGCCCGCAGCACGCAAGACGTAGCCGACGCAGTGACCTTGGCGGCGCAACACAAGGTGCCGGTAATTCCGTTTGGTGTGGGCAGCTCACTGGAAGGGCACTTACTGGCAGTGCAGGGCGGCATCAGCATTGATGTAGGGCACATGAACAAAATTCTGAGCATCAACGCCGAAGACCTGACGGTGACGGTGCAGGCGGGCGTGTGCCGCAAGGCGCTCAATGAAGAGCTCAAATCCACCGGCCTGTTTTTTCCTATTGACCCCGGCGCTGACGCCACCCTTGGTGGCATGAGCGCCACCCGCGCCAGCGGCACCAACGCCGTGCGCTACGGCACCATGCGCGAAAACGTGCTGGCGCTGCAGGTGGTGATGGCCAGCGGCGAAATCATCCGCACAGGCACGCGTGCGAAAAAATCCAGCGCAGGCTACGACCTCACGCGCCTGATGGTGGGCAGCGAGGGCACCCTGGGCGTGATCACCGAAGTCACGCTCAAGCTGTACCCGATTCCAGAGGCCATCAGCGCGGCGGTGTGTTCGTTTCCCAGCATTGCCGATGCGGTGAACACCACCATCCAGATCATCCAGCTGGGCGTACCCATCGCCCGCGTGGAGTTGATCGACGCCAACACCGTGCGCATGGTGAACGCCCACAGCAAGCTGGGCTTGAGCGAGCAGCCCATGCTGCTCATGGAGTTTCACGGCTCGCCCGCCAGCGTAAAAGAGCAAGCCGAAACCGTGCAAGAACTCGCCACCGACCACGGCGGCCAAGCCTTCGAGTGGGCCAGCACCCCCGAAGCCCGCACGAAACTGTGGACCGCAAGGCACAACGCCTACTTTGCCGCCATTCAAAGCAAACCCGGCTGCCGCGCCATCAGCACCGACACCTGCGTGCCAATTTCCAAACTAGCCGATTGCCTGCTGGATTCAGTGGCCGAAGCCGACGCCAGCGGCCTGCCGTACTTCCTGGTCGGCCACGTGGGCGATGGCAATTTCCACTTTGGTTACTTGATTGACCCCGACAGCGCGCAAGAGCGCCAGACCGCCGAAACCCTGAACCACCAACTGGTGCACCGCGCCCTGCAGCTGGAAGGCACCTGCACCGGCGAGCACGGCGTAGGTCTGCACAAACAAGACTTTTTGTTGACCGAAGCGGGCGAGGGCGCGGTGGGCATGATGCGCACCATCAAGCACGCACTGGACCCGCACAACATCATGAATCCGGGGAAGATATTTGCGTATTGACTCGCCTGATGACGCGATGACCGCGCCGCGCTGCGACGCATGACAGATGGCAGAGATGACAGGCTGCATTCGAGTCATTTGTCATCAGACCGCAGGTCGATCATTTTTCATCTGGTCAGTCACACCACCGCAATCGTCATCCCCGCCGCCCGCAGCCTGTCCAGCAACACCTGTCCCAAGCCAGTGGCTGGCGTCAACAAGCCACCGTAGCTGCGACCACCCGGCAAGTCGTCGAGCTGCAATGCCAGGCACAGCGCGCTTTCACACACCATCTTGGTGGTGGCGCGATTACCCGGGTCGCCTTTGTCCGCAATGCGCACTTTCACCACCTGTCCATCGGCGCTTTTGCCCACCAACTCGCAGCGAAACGAGCCGTTGTTCATGGCCCATTCCGACGGACCGGTACCCGGGCCGGGCATGAGCTTTTCGGCCACTTTGCGCACCGCGCCCAACTTCATGGCCAGCTGCGACGAGAACATGCCTGCGCTAAAGGCAGTGGCCACTGCACCCGCAATCGCGCCACCGCCAAAGCGCATGTACTCCTGATACGAAAAGTCGTTGCCATACAGCTTAGGTTTGCCCCGACTGGGGGTTAGCAAAGCGGCGCTGCGGCGCACCACCCGGGTGTTGATCATGGCCATGACGAACGGGCCTAGCCAGGCTTTGAAGTCGGCGTCGTAGATCGGTAATTTGACGTCGGTGTGGCCAGCGGGATCGGGTGTGGTGCTGCCGGGCGGGTTGAGCAAGAAGGGGTTTTCCATCAGCTGGGCTTGCGGGCCGCCCATGAAGTTCATGGCGGAGGCCAGGGTGCCGCCATTCACGCCGCCGCGCATGGTGAAGCTGGCTTTCACGCTCTGGCACGGCTGCCCGTGTTGCGCTTGCATGGTGGTGGCCACGACCCATGTGCCCAGGTCGGACGGCACCGAGTCAAAGCCGCAGAAAGGAATGATGCGCGTGCCACTGGCGGCGGCGGCTTTGTGGTGCCGGGCAATCAGGTCGTGCACCCACGGCGTTTCGCCGGTGATGTCGACATAGTGCGTGCCGTGTTTCACGCAGGCGGCCACCAGGTCGCTGCCATACAGTGCAAACGGCCCGGCGGTGCTGAGCACCACATGCGTGTCGCGGGCCAGCGCCTGCAGCGCAGGTACGTCGTGTGCGTCTGCCACCACCACGCCAGCGTCTTGCGCGCCCGCGCCACATGCCTTTTTTACTGCTTCGAGCTTGTCGGCCGACCGGCCCGCCACAGCCCAGCGCAGCGGTGTGCCATCGGGTTTGAGCAGCTTGCCCAGCTTGGCAAAGTAAGCCACGGTCTGGCGACCCACGAAGCCGGATGCGCCGTACAGCACGACGTCATACGTGCGGGATGTGGGTGGGGTGGGTGCAGCTTTGCGTGCGGTTGCCATAAAAGTCTCCTAAGGGTTCAACCGAACTGTAAAGGGGCTACGCGGTTTTGTCCTACGCCACGAATGCGCCATGCATCCTGGGCAAGGGCGCAGTGGCGTGCCAACCTGTCTACACCTTGATTTCGCCCTTCATTTTTCACGTCAGGACATCACCATGTTTACTACCTTAACCACTTGCAGCACCCGCGCTGCATCCAGGTGGATCCGCAGCGCAGGCGCAGCGTGCGCGTTGGCGGTCCTATCGGGCGTATGCATCGCAGGCGACGCAGCCAGCGCGGCGGGAGAAAAAGAGCGCTACAAGCAGGAACGTGCCGCTTGTACTGCCCGCCCCGGTGCTGCTGATCAAAAGGTGTGTATGCAAGACGCCGCAGCGGCTTATGGGCAGGCTCGTCGCACGAGTTTGGCGTCCACCGGCAACCTTGACTACGCCAGCAACGCGGTGCAACGCTGCGCCGCATTGCGCGATGACGACCGGCAGGCGTGCGTGCTGCGCATGCAAGGCCAGGGCACGGTGCAAGGCAGCGTTGACGGTGGCGGCCTGTTGCGCCAGATTGAACTCCCCGTGCGTTAACGCGCTCTCTAAACTGATGAGTAAAAAAACGAATCCAACTATGCAGAAATTTGAATTGACCCCCGACATGCTCACGATGGGCGGCGTGTTCTACCCCAAAGGCTATGCGTTCGTGATGTTTGCCAGCCAGGCAGATGCGCAGCGTGTTGCGACCGCTGTAGACGGCGCCAACGAGCAAGCGGACCCGGCCATGCTGCTCAGTCCGCAGGACGTGTTGCGACAAATCGGGCGCTTGGACGGGGAATCAGATCTGGCGTTGCCCTCGGTTGGAACCGAAGGGGCAACCGTAAACCGTTACCTGGAGCTGGCGCGCGAAGGTCACTGGGCCGTGATGGTGCGGGTGCGTCACGAAGACGATGCGCAGGCGCTGATGGTGCAGGTGCGGCAGGGTTCTTACGCTTATGCCCAGCGATACCATTTACTGGCCATCGAGGATTTGGTGTGAATTTATGCCCATGCTGAACCCGGCCCAGCTGCGTAGGCCATTTCCTACGTCGATTTGCGCCAATTTGACGTTGAGTGGTCGTGAAAGCAAGGCACACTTATTACCGTCACGTCGTCCTATGCGCCAGCTAAAAACCTACATCATCGAAGACAGCCCCGTGATCCGCGAGAACCTGATTGCCACGCTGGAAGAGCTCGGGCCAATTCAGGTCGTGGGTAGTGCTGCCGACGAACCCACGGCGGTCCAGTGGGTGTGTGAGCCCGACAACGCGGTCGATCTGGTCATCGTGGACATTTTTCTCAAGCTGGGGTCTGGGTTGGGTGTGTTGAAAGCCGCGCAGGCGTTGCCAAAGCGGCACCATACCGTCGTGCTGAGCAATTACGCTACGCCCGACATGCGGCGCAAATGTCTGAACCTCGGAGCCGACCGCGTGTTCGATAAATCCACTGAAATTGATGCCTTGCTGCAATACGCTTGCGCCCTGGCGTCGGGTCGGACTGGCAATACCGGACCTGCTCCGCTGGGTTGAATCGGGCTCGGCGGGGTTTAAATCCGCAACGTGCTAGATCAGCGGCCTCTGTGGTGGCCGTCCGTCACCGTACAAGTCTGCGAGGCGAGCCAGGGCTTTGACGTCTCCCAGGTGAAGCTTGCCGGTCTCGATACGGTGCAAGCCCCTACGCTCCAGCTTGCGCAATGTTTTGTTGGTGTGCACCAGTGATAGACCCAGGCCATCTGCGATGTGTTGCTGCGTGAGCGGAAACGGCACACCCGCCCGACCACCATCCGTTTGAAGCGCAGCAGCCCGTTTGAACAACTGAATCAGCAACGCGGCCACGCGCTCTTCGGCGCTGCGCCGTCCTACCGACAGCAAGTTATCGTCCACCAGGGACTCTTCATGCGCGGTCAGCCAGGTGATGTTGAAACCCATGGTCGGCTGCTGGCGGTGCAACTCCCACAGCGCGTCGCGCTGAAAGACGCAAAAACGTGTGTCGGTCAGTGTGCTGACCCCGTGTGCCGCGGAGTCCCCCATTTTTTGCTGCACGCCAAAGAAATCGCCAGCCATCAAAAAACCTAATATTTGCCTGCGCCCATCACTGAGCGTTTTGAAACGAAAGGCCCAGCCCGACAGTAAGGTATACAGTGCGGCGTCGGTTTGCCCCTCGTGAATGAGGGTTTCGTCGGAGCCCAGCACCAGCTCCCGTTTTTTGAGTGATTCCAGCAAAGTCAGCTCGTCGGCACTGTGCGGCAAAAACAGCGGCAGTGCGCGCAAGGGGCACTGTTTGCAGCTAACCAAAGACATAGAGTGGACTCCCCAGAAGTGAGGTTTCAGTCTATGTCTTTTCACGCACCAACTGATGCACCCCGGTACTACATTGCGGGTGCATTTTTCAGATTGAGGAACGTATGAACTCTCCCGGCATCCAGGCGCAACACACCACTTTGGCAACGTCCCGTGCGGTGCCAGCTATCTCCGCACCGGAGTGGGACAGCCTGTTTTGGGCTGTCTTGCAACGATTGACCCACACCGCTGCGTTAGTGACCGGCGTACCGCTGCCGGTAGCGCCTGATCACGTTCCGGCCGAAGCACAGCCCTCGGGCCACCCCCCATTGGAAAGTCCCAGCGTCAGCGATGCACTGCTGGACTGCGTGCACGCTCTCGAACAACTGCACGTGGCGCTGTGTACACAGCGCCAGCAGGGTGCAGACGCGGCCATGCAGAAATAGGGCGCTGACCCTCACCCATATTGCTCAAGGCGCTATCTGTTGAATGGTGGATATGGATCCGGCCCGATGAAGTATGAAGTCTCCGTTCGGGCTGAGGTATCGAAGCCCTTGCGAGCCCTTCCCTTGATACCTCAGGATGATCGGAACAGCCACCTCAGCGCGAACGGTTGATGCTTCATCGGGCCAGATCAATAGTCTGGTGTGGGGACGGCCAGGCGTCGTTATTCCCACTTTGCGGGAATAACGACACTGCTGATCCCGGTCATGCCGCTTTGGTTTTGGGTGTGCGTGATTGCGCACCCGGTGCGGGTTTGCTTTTGCCGCCCGGTACGACGGGGATTGGCCCCACCGGATCTGCACTTTCGTCTTCTTCGCTGTCGGGCAGCTCGGGTAGAGCCAACTCCTGCATCAGCTCGGTTTTACGCTGTGCCATGTCCTGACCCAATGCATCCAGGTCGAGCTTGGCTTTTTTGGCCTTGGGAAACATTCCGGTTTCTTCTTCCTTGACGTGGTGGGCGATGTATTCGCTGAGCACGATGACCTTGGCGTCATACATGTCGTCGCCCGGCTCCATGGTTTGCAGCTGATCGATCAGCTCCTTCGCGCCGTCTTGCTCCACCTGGGCTTCATCCATCAAGTCATCTTCGTCTGTGGCTTGGCGCATCGCGGGATAAAAAATCTCTTCTTCAACCTGCGCGTGCACAGTCAGTGCGGTACATATTTCTTCAACGATGGCGGATTTCTCGCCGTCGGTTCCGTCTGCCTTCTTGCACTTTTTGAACTGGTCGAACAGCTTTTTGACCGCCAGGTGGTCGGCCGTCAACAGTTCAACCGCGTCCGGTGTTTTGGTTTTACTTGGGGTTTTGGTTTCGGTTTTCATGGGGTGCTTTCTGATGGGAACAGCTCATTGGCCTAGCGGAAAACGTATTGACCTGCGTTGCCTTGCCACTCTTTCTCAAAGTGCTGGGCATCGGCGTCTGATCGGGGCTTGACACCAATCAGAATGCCGCCGTCTTGAATGGCTGCTTCGTAGTGTTTGACACGCTCTTCTGGAATGCTCCAGCCCACCAGCGCGCCCACCAAGCCGCCAGCCATACCACCCGCGCCGGCACCCACCAATGCAGCAGCGATCGGCCCTGCAATCACAAAACCCAGACCTGGAATCACTACCGATGTGCCGATGGCGGCAATTGCAGCGGCGATGACGCCGATGGTCCCCCCCACAGCGCCACCAATGCCTGCGCCTTCTGCGGCTTTATTGCCCAGCTCGGTTTGAATGCCGCTGCCGTCGGCAAAGTGTTTTTGGCGTGTGTCGTCAGACATCACCACATTGATGTCGTGGTTGCCGTAGCCCCGGCTGCTCACGGTGCTGTAAGCGCGCTCGGCGCTTTCGCGATCTTTGAACAAACCGGTGACCATGCGGGCGCCGGAGATGTTGGTTTCGCTAGGCAAATGGGATGCGTTTGATGTGTTCATAGTGGCTTTCCGTTTAAAACAACCCGGTTCGCGACATTGCAGAGGTGAGTTGTAGAAGCTGCATGGTTGCGCGGCTCTGCCGCCAGGTCTGTGCGTTGTCGCACGTTGAAATGCCTGATTCGGCGGTGTCCTACATCGGCACCAGGGGCGCAACCTACGCGCGTGTTCCCGATACCGCCACATATGACTCCAACACCCGCCAGGCAGCCAGCTTGCGCTCAAAGCTCCATGAGGCGTTGGCCGGGCTGCTAGAGGGCAGGCGGCACACCGGCACGCCCAGCGCCTCGGTATGGCGCCGGTGACGGTAGCTTTCACCACCGTTGTGGGCAATGGCCCTCAGCTGTGGGAGCTGATCGCGCAGGCCTGCGAGGTCGTTGACCTGAGCCTGGCGGATGTTGGCGTCCAGGCTGCCCGTGCGTTCGCAGCTGGCGTACACGTCCCACAAACCGATGCCTATTGACAGCAACCAGTTGCTACGATATTCATAGCTGCTTGAGCAGTATTTACAAGGGCTATCGGGCCAAATGGCTTGTAAAAGTGGCCAGAAGTGGTTGCGTGGGTGCCCATAGTACTGCTGGGCTGCCAGCGAGGCCGCGCCGGGGAAGCTGCCCAGAATGAGCACACGGGTGTGAGGCGCGACCAGTGGCGGCAGGCCAATCAGGCGAGTGGCCCCATTCACGTGGTTAACGCGGCCAGTTTTGGCAATGCCGACCGCGCGTTCGCGGTGGTGGCGCTGGCCAATTCGTCCACCGATATGCCGCGCAGTTGGGCTACCACCGCAGCAATGCGCGGCAGCTCGCCCGGCGTGTTGCGGCCCTGTGGCTGGCCCGCTGCGCGCTGGACGGCCGTGGCGTACAGCCAGTGCGGCGGAATATCGGGCGAATCGGTTTCCAGCACGAGGGCAGACAGCGGCAGCTGCACGACCAGGCGGCGCAGTTGCAGGGCGCGCTCGTAGGTGAGTGCGCCGCCAAAGCCGAGCTTGAAACCCAGGTCGATGAACGCGTGGGCTTGCTGCTGGCTGCCGTTGAAAGCATGGGCAATGCCGCCTTGCACGGGCACTTCGCGCAGGTGCTTGAGAAGCCGGTCAGCGCTGCGCCGCACATGCACGATGACGGGCAGGTCGTGCTGGCGGGCCAGCTGGAGTTGCGCGCGGTAAAAGTGTTCTTGTTTGGCGGCATCCAGCCCCGGCACAAAGAAGTCCAGGCCAATTTCGCCAACGGCCACCAGCTGCGGATCGCTGATGTGTTGGGCCAGTGCGTCGGCCACGGTCTGCAGGTCGGCTTCTTGGGCCGCGGGTGTGTACAGCGGATGAATGCCCAGGGCGTAGCTGTCGTGCAAGCGATGGGCCAGCTGGCGAACCGTGTCCAGGTTGTGCACGTCCACCGCCGGCAACACGCAATGCCCGACACCTTGCTCGCGGGCGTCGTGGCGAACAGCGTCAAGGTCGGCGCGCAGCTCGGGGGCGTCGAGGTGGCAGTGGGTGTCGATCCAGGAAGGCATGGGGCAATGATGCCTGCGCTGTCCCAGCCGATGATTGTCTTTGTGCCATGTGAGGCCAATCTTGGGAAAGCCGATCTGAAACGGTCGGCCAGTGGTACTGTTATGTGTCGGCTCGCCAGGCAATCAACCAGGTACACCTCATGCGCAAACCCAGCCTTTACAGCAGCGCCAAGTCCACGGCACCTGCGACCCCAGCGTTTGACCAAGCAACCGCAGCCAACTCAGCACCAGAGCTAGCTGCCGTCAAGCCTCGCCGCCGTTGGCGCGTAGCGCTGGCCTCACCGCGTGCGCCCTGGTGGGCCATGGCTTTGCTGGCACTGCTGATGGTGGGCAGCCTGGCCGTGATGTTCAGCCAGGGCCAGCGCAAACTGACCCAGGCCGACATTGACTCCGCGGTGCTGAAAACGCTGGAAACCACCCTGCTGCCGTCACGCGCGGCGGCGGCTTACGAAAACATCGCGCCATCGGTGGTGCGTGTGATGGCGTACACCAACAAACCCAAGGCTGACAAACCAGTTGCAGGCTCACCGCCAGTGGCTAAAAAGCCGCTTCTGCCGAATGACAAATCCGCTAATGACAAATCCGCCAAGGCCAAACCGGGCAAACCCACATTGCCCGACGCAGACGACGATGAACCCGAAAGCGGCGTGGGCACTGGCGTCGTGATTGTGGACAAGGGTTTAATCTTGACCAACCTGCATGTGGTGCAGGGCGCTGACCGCATCGTGGTGGCGTTTGCCGATGGCATGACCAGCACCGCATCGATCACCAATGTGCAGCCAGAAAACGACCTGGCGGTGTTGCAAGCGCACAGAATTCCGGACGATTTGGTGGCCGCCACCATGCGATCCACAGCCGACTTACAGCCGGGTGACGACGTGCTGGCCGTGGGCTATCCGTTTGGCATTGGACCGTCGGCTTCCGCGGGCATCGTCTCGGGCCTGGGTCGGGTTTTCCGGTCACCGGAGAGCGGCCAGGCGATGCGCAACCTGATCCAGTTTGATGCAGCGGCCAACCCCGGCAACTCGGGTGGCCCGCTGGTGACGATGGATGGCGAGGTGGTGGGCATCGTCACCGCCATCCTGAACCCCACGCCAGCGCGTACCTTCATTGGCATTGGGTTTGCAGTGCCGATCGAGAACGCGGCTCAGGCAGCGGGGATGCCGCCTTTTTGATGCCTTCGGCGGGGATGCCGCCTTTTTGATCTCTACGCAGCCTAATCCATTTTGGTTAAAACAGCCTGCAGCCCTTATAAATACTGCTCAAGCAGCTATATATTCAATAGCGCTTGTGCCGACTCGATTCAACGCAGCAGACTATCCAGATCTGCTGTTTTGAACACACTGTCCGGCACCGTCTGCATGGCCCGAGCCGATGGACGCACCAAAGAGCGGGTGCCGCGCTGGGTGACGGGTTCGGGGCCAAAAGCCAGCCCGCCTGGTGCCAGCTCCACCTGTGTGCCGTCCAGCCCCGACAGCACGGCAGCGCCGGTGTTGACCTTCAGGTAGGTGCCCGGCGGGTTGCCCGCCAGGCTGTCCTCGGTCACAGCAAGTTCAATGTCGGTGCCGCGTATGCCCACGGTGGAGGTCGCTGTTTCAAAACTCACCCGGTCACTGCTCCCACTGGGCCGCAGCTTGTTGGACAGGTAGCGCAAACCACCCTTGATGAGTTGCAAGGTTTTTTCGCGCAGGCCGGGCTCGCCATCTACACCCAACTTGCGAAAAGCCAGCTGCGAGCCGCTGCGCACCACCATCTTGGCGCCATCGTCAAACTGCACCAGTGCTTCGGAGCCCGGTGGCACCAGCAGCGTGTCGGCCTCCTGAATTTTGGTGCCCACCGCCGCCGAGGCGGCCTTCTGCTGGCGTGCCACTTGTACCTGACCTTTGATGGCGAGGATTTCGGTGGCTTGGCTGCCTTGAGCAAGAAAACCAAGGGAGCAGGCCAACATGCCGCTGGCCAACCCATGAGCCAGGCCATCACGCGTGGCAAGGTGCCTGGTCATACGATGGGCCGTTCAGAAAGTCTTAGTTGTTCCATATCACGGACTGGTTGAACTGGGCACGGGCGGCAAAGCCGGAAACGCCAATTTCGCGCGATTCGCCAGTGACAAGTGTCATGGGCGGGGCGTTGACGGAGATGCTCACGTTGGTCGAGGTCGGTGCCAGCGAGAACGCGTCGGGTGTGTTCGCGTTGGCCGAAAATTGACCGGCAGACGTGCCATAAACGAAGTAAGCGTTTTCGATTCGCGTAGCTAACGGATTGCGCACCCAACGGGCAACGATGCTCGAAGCGGCGGCTTGCGGCGGCGTGATGCTTGCCACGGATGCCGTCAAGTCGTGCAGGGGGCGCTGCACGTAGTTGATAGGCGCTTCAATCCCGGCCAGCACGCGCGATGTTTCCACTACAGGCGTAGTGCTCCCTTTCACATAAATCTCGGCGGTGTACAGGTTGAATGCCTGCAACTTGGAGAAGTCTGTTGACGTGGATGAATCCGGATAGATCGGGGAGTTGTTTCCAGTCGGATTCCCAGGCCATGTGGCAGGGTTGTAAGGTGCACCAGTGGGATAAGTGACGGCCGCCATACGGAAGTCTGCTTGCGTGCGTGGACTGGTGGTGCCCTCAGCCGGTATGACGCCAGTCTTGTTCAGGATGGTGAAAAACCCGCCGGTAGCCGAGGTGGTGGGTGCAAAAACCAATCCGGCAGCTGGCAAGCCGGGGCCTTTGAGCCGCACGGCGTAAAGACCCGCGTCTACATAGGTACGTGAAGACGTGTTGAACACCTCCGTATCGAAGCTCAGACGGATCCCGCTGCTGGTTCTACTGGGCGTATTACCCACCACATCGGCCTGACGGGCTGGGTTTTGCTGGATGAGCGTGAAATAGCGTGGATTGATCGACCAGTTGTAGGCGCGCTGGTTGCCATGCAGGACCCAGTTGCCGGCTTTCAGGCCTGCGGTGGTGTCGTCCCGTTTGAAAACGAGTGTTTTGGTGTATTCGATAGGGCTGGGATTGTTGCCGGCCAGTGGGCCGGTGCGTGGCTGGCGGATGGTCACTTCAACCACCGCCAGATCGTCTGTGGTGCTGCCGGGAAACCGACCGATGAACAGAATGTTCGGGTTGCGAATCTCCGAACCCAGCACGCCCTGGCGGCCCGTCTCGCTGAATAAGGTCACGAAGTCTTCCGCAAAGTCTTTGCTGTTTTGCTTGTAGTTCAGCGAGACGAAGCTCAGTGCGTTAGCGCCCGAGCAATTGACAGTTGCCGGAGCTGCAGCCAGGCAGCTGTTGACAAAATTCACCCAGGCGGTGATTTTGGAAAACGTGAGTGCCGGGTTGCTGGAAATGGCCACCTGGGTGGTGGCTAGCGGGGTGGAGGCTGAAATCAGGGTGGGACTCACCGAGCCGTCCGCAGCTGTGACCACCGGTGCCAGCTTGGCCGCCAGTTGGGTGACGCCAGTGGCCGGGTTGCGGCCGTGGCTGATGGACTCAATGACCGCGTCAACGCCCGTGCCGTCGTATCGGTAGACCGAACGCACCGGGTCGAACTGCGCGGCGTTGGCGACGCCTGCGATGCCCAAAGCGGCCTGAACCGAGGCGAGCAGATCGGTTTTCGCTTGTGCCAGACCCGCCACGCTCAGGCTGGCGGCGCTGAACTGTTTGTCGGTCCCGGTGATGGTGGCGGGCAATACATCGGAGGTGATCTTGTCGGTTAACGGGTTGATGTTGACCCGGGCGGCTTTGCCGGCGGGAATGTCGATTTCGCTGGGCGCTGCCAGCACGTTGCCACCGGCATCCAGCACTTTGACGACGAACGGGGTTTTGTAGTCAGCGATTTTGTAGCGCAGAAGATACGCACCCTTGTCGTCGGTCTGGCCGGTAAGGGTTTTGCCGGTGCTGTCGGTCAGCACGATGGTGGCGCGCCGCAGCGGCGAGCCGTCACCCGCCGCGCCGCCGACACCGCCGTCGCCCGCGCCGTCACCACCGACACCGGCAGGATCTACCTCAAATGTGGCAGCTGCTTGTGCGAGGTCGATGACGCCTTGCGGGGCTAGGGGAGGCGGGGGGGGTGGAGGCGCAGGGGGACTTGGCGCCGGGGTGACCGCCACAGGCGCGGGTGCGGGAGCTGGGCTGTCGCTACCACCACCGCAAGCGGCGGCAAACAGGGCTGTCAACAAAAGGGGTGCGTAACGCATGTTTGACTCCAGAAAGGATTGAACCACCACACGGCCGTCAGCATGCTGAAAAACAAACTGTATAAACCGTACAAAAGTTACATGCGGTTGTACATGCGCCGGTTGTTGCCTGTCAACCCCTAAAAAAGTGATGTGGGAGGTGCCCTTTTTTGTTAAAAGCGATCGTGTATTTCTATTGGAGTTGGGTATGAAAACGCTTGTTGGACTGCTGCATGCCTGTGCGTGCACCCTGCTGATGGCCTTGACGCCGCTCGCCTACAGCCAGAGTGAGCGCATGGCCCTGGTGGTGGGCAACTCCGCGTACCCCGGCGCGCCGCTGACCAACCCCAAAAATGATGCCAGAGCCATGGCCGATCTGCTGCGTCAGGCGGGCTTCACGGTGGACCAGCAAATGGACACCTCGCAAGCCCAGCTCACGCAAGCGGTTGCACGATTTGGGCAAGCGATCAAAGACCCCAAGGTGAAGTTCGGCCTGTTTTATTACGCGGGGCACGGCCTGCAACAAGACTGGCGCAACTACCTCGTGCCGGTGTCCGCCGACATCCGCACGGCAGCCGACGTGCAAAAGCAGACGGTGGACGTGAGCGCCTTGCTCACTTACATGGAGCAGGCCAAGGGCCGCAGTTTTCTGGTGATTCTGGATGCCTGCCGCGACGACCCGTTTGCCGGTGGTTTCAAGCCCGCGGCCTCTGGCCTCAGCCAGTTCGATGCGCCGTCGGGCAGCTTGCTGGCCTATGCCACCGCGCCCGGCAAAGTGGCGCAAGACGGTATCGGCGCCAACGGTCTGTACACCGGCAATTTGCTGCGCGAATTTGCGGTGAAGGGTGTGCGACTGGAAGACGCTTTCAAGCGCGTGCGCCTGTCCGTGCGCATTGCCTCCAACGGCCAGCAGGTGCCGTGGGAAAGCACATCGCTGGAAGAAGACGTCTACCTGTTTCCGTTTGAGCGCAAGAAGCTCACAGAAGCCGAGCAAGACGTACAGTTGGAGCAGGAGCTCAACAGCTGGCTGCGCGTGCGCTCCTCCAGCGACATCACCCAGTTGGTGAATTTCATCCGCGAATACCCCAGCGGCAGCGCCAGCGAACTGGCCCAGTCGCGCCTGAGCCGCTTGCTGAATGCGCAGGCGGTGAAAGAGGCGAATCAGCAGCAGGTGGTGGCGGCCAACGCCATGCAGCAACAAATCATTCGCGACTCGCAGGAAAAAGTGCAAACAGCGCGTTTGCAGGCCGAAAAAGCCGAAGCCCAACGCCTGGCTGCGCAGCAGGCCGAGGTGGCGCGCCAGCAAGCCCAGGCCGCGGAATTGGTCCGCCTGGAGGCTGTTCGGGCCGAGGCCGCGCGACAGGCCGAGCAGCAGGCACAGGCGGTGCGTCTGGCCGAGCAGCAACTGAAAGCCGCGCAGGAACTGGCAGCCCAACGTGAAGCGCAGCGCGTGGCGGCCGCGCAGGCGCAAGAGCAGGCCCGGCTCGCTCTGCTGGCCGAGCAGCAACAGGCCGCACAACGTGAGACCCAGCGGCTGGCCCAGGCCCGTGAACAGGAGCGTGCCCAAGAGCAGCAGCGCTTGGCGATGGTCCAGGCGCAGCAGCTAGAGGCTGCACGTGTACAAGCGCAGCAGGCCGAAGCCGCCCGGGTTCAGGCGCAGCGTGTGGAAGCCGCGCGCCAGGAGGCCCAGGCACAAGAGCAAGCGCGAGCCCAGGCTCGCGAGCAGGCCCAGGCGCAAGCACTGGCCCGGGAACAGGCACAAGCGCTGGCAGCACGCCAGGCCCAGGAGCTGGCTGCCGCACAAGCCGCCGAGCGCGCAGCCGCTGCGGCAGCGCAAGCCAAAGAACAGGCCGCCGCGGCCGCCGCGCAAAAAGCACTGCAGGAGCGCCAGGCGCTGGCCGCGCTCGAGGCCGAGAAAGCCCAGGCGGCCCGTCAGGAAGCCCAGCGTCAGGCTCAGTTGCAGGCTGAAGCTGTAGCGGCCGCCCAGGCCCGCGAACGTGAGGCTGTGCTGCAAGCCCAACGCGTGGAACAACAGCGCCAGACGCAAGCTGCCGCCGAGGCCGAAAAAGCACGTGTGGCCCAAGCCGAGTTGGCGCGCCTGACTGCCGAGAAGGAACAGGCCGCTGCCAGGCTGGCCACCCAAACCCTGGCCGCTGCCCAAAGCACACCCGCCACCAGCGTCGCACTCCCGGCCCAAACCCTGGCCGCCACACCCTACTTCAAGGGTTACCAGGAACATCAGCGCAGCTATCAAAAGGGTGATTTCTTCAACTACCAGGTGATTGATGTTTACACCAAAGCCAGCAAGCCGCTCAACCTGCAAGTGACCACTGTGAACATGGAAGCCGACCGGGTGGAATACAACGACGGCGAGTACATCTCAGACACCATGGGCAACACCACCACCAACCCGCGCGGCGGTTTCAGCACCCCGCGCCAGTTTTACCCAGCTGAGCTTTTTGTAGGCAAGAAGTGGCAGTCAGCCTTCAAACAGGCACGCCCCGGCGGCATCACCTACACCTTCCGCTACGACATGAAGGTGGTGGCCCGCGAAACCATCACCGTGCCTGCTGGCACGTTTGACACGTTCAAAATCGAGGCGCGTGGCTTCAATGTCCAGCTCGGCGCGCGCCTGGAGCGCAACATCTGGGTGGCACCCGGTGTGAGCGGCGACATTGCGCACGAAATTTTTGTACGCCTGCGCAATGGCGCGGTCGAGCAGAACGACCGGCAGGAGTTGGTCGCATTCCGGCAGGCGGGGCTGCGCACGGCGGGGCGGTAGTTGCACCTGGTGGTTGGCGGGTTGGCGCTCAGAGCCCCCATCCCAGCCTTCCCCCGGAAGGGGAACGAGCAAAACCTACCGTTCTGCGTGGGGAGCATGCTTTTAAGCCAAATAGGCCACTAGCCCTTATAAATATTGCTCAAGCAGCTATCAATTCAGGAGTATTCATTGACGTCATCCTGCCAGCTGTTGCGTCACCCAAGCACGCACTGAGGCCAACGCCGCGCCTAGTTGGGCTGGCTCGGTACCACCCGCCATCGCAAAGTCTGGCTTGCCGCCGCCTTTGCCGCCGACTTGCTGCGCCACGAAGTTCACCAGCTCGCCGGCTTTGAGTTTGCCCACTGAATCAGCGGTGACGCCGGCGGCAATTTGCACCTTGTCGCCGTCGACGGTGGCCAGCACGATGGCGGCGGTTTTCAGCTTGTCTTTGAGTTGCTGCATGGTCTCGCGCAAGGCTTTGCTGTCTGCGCCTTCCAGCCGCGCGGCCAGCACGTGAATGCCGCCGACCTGAACAGCCTGCGTCAGCAATTCGTCACCCTGCGATGCGGCCAGCTTGCTCTTGGCGGCGGCCAGTTCTTTTTCCAGTGCTTTCACCTCGTCTTGCATCTGGTGAATACGGTGCGTGAGCTCGGCAGGCTGGGCTCTCAGCGCCCCAGCGGCCTGGGCGAGCGTGGCTTCCATGGTTTGCACATAGGCCAGCGCGCCTGCGCCGGTGACGGCTTCAATGCGCCGCACACCCGCCGCCACGCCGCCTTCGCTGACGATTTTGAACAGGCCAATGTCGCCGGTGCGGCCCACATGCGTGCCGCCGCACAGCTCTTTGCTGGTGCCGATTTCCAGCACCCGCACCTCGTCGCCATACTTTTCACCAAACAACATCATCGCGCCGGTGGCCTTGGCGGCGTCAATCGGCATCACGCGGGCGCTGGTGGCGGCGTTGGCCAGGATTTGCGCGTTTACGCGTTGCTCGATGTCGACGATTTGCGCGTCGGTCACCGGTGCGTTGTGTGCAAAGTCAAAGCGCGTGCGCTCGGCGTTGACCAGGCTGCCCTTTTGCGTGACGTGCTCGCCAAGCACCTCGTGCAGGGCTTTGTGCATCAGGTGGGTGGCGCTGTGGTTTCGCACGGTCTGGGCACGGGTGGCGGTGTTGACCTGGGCGGTGACCGTGTCGCCCACTTGCAGCGAGCCGCGGGTGAGGCTGCCGTGGTGACCGAAGACGTTTGCCTTGATTTTCTGGGTGTCGTGGACGGTGAATACCGTTGTAGCGCTCGGGCCCTCACCCCCGCCCTCTCCCAGAGGGAGAGGGAGTAACTCCCCTGCATTCACTCCCTCGCCCCTCTGGGGAGAGGGCTGGGGTGAGGGGCTGCGCACCAACCAACCTTCGTCGCCCACCTGCCCGCCACTTTCCGCATAAAACGGCGTGCTCTCCAGCACCACCACGCCCGCTTGACCTTCATTCAGCAGGTTCACCGGGGTACCGTCTGCATAGATAGCTACGATTTTCGTAGTGGTTTCCAGCTTGTCGTAGCCCACAAATTCATTGCCGGAGCCGGTGTATTCCAGCGCTTTGTCCATCTTGAACTTGCCTGCGGCACGGGCCATGGATTTTTGGCGTTCCATGGCGGCGTTGAAGCCTGCTTCGTCCACTTCCACATCGCTTTCGCGGCAAACGTCCTGCGTCAAATCCAGCGGGAAGCCGTAGGTGTCATGCAGCTTGAAGGCCAGTTCGCCCGGCAAGGTTTTCGCACCGCCAGACAAGGCCCCATCCAGAATCTCAAGCCCAATTTCCAGCGTCTCAAAAAACCGCTCTTCCTCCACCCGCAGCACCTCGGTGATGCGCGCCTCTTGCGCCGCCAAACGCGGATATGCCGCTCCCATCAAGCCCACTAAATCGGCCACCAGCTTGTGGAAAAAAGGCTTTTTCTGGCCCAGTTTGTAGCCGTGGCGAATGGCACGGCGCACGATGCGGCGCTGCACGTAGCCACGGCCTTCGTTGGATGGAATCACACCATCGCTCACCAAAAATGCGGTGGCGCGGATGTGGTCGGCGATCACGCGAAGGCTTTTGTTGTTCAGGTCAGTACAACCCGTTTCACGGCTTGCGGCTTTGATCAGCGCATCAAAAATATCAATCTCGTAGTTGCTGTGTACATGCTGCAGGATGGCTGCCAGCCGCTCCAGGCCCATGCCGGTGTCCACACACGGTGCGGGCAGTTTGTTCAGCGAGCCATCGGCCTGCATGTCGAACTGCATGAACACGTGGTTCCAGATTTCGATGTAGCGGTCGCCGTCCTGCTCGGGGCTGCCGGGTGGGCCGCCTGGGATTTCGGGGCCATGGTCGTAGAAGATTTCTGAGCAGGGTCCGCAGGGGCCGGTGTCGGCCATCATCCAGAAGTTGTCGCTCTGGTACTTGGCACCTTTGTTGTCGCCAATGCGCACCACACGCTCGGGCGGCAGGCCGATTTCTTTTGTCCAGATGTCGTAGGCCTCGTCGTCGTCAATGTAGACGGTGGCCCACAGCTTGTCGGCGGGCAATTTGTACACCTGGGTGAGCAGCTCCCAGCCCCATTTCAGGCTGTCGCGCTTGAAGTAGTCGCCAAAGCTCCAGTTGCCCAGCATTTCAAAAAACGTGTGGTGCCGCGCGGTGTAGCCCACGTTTTCCAGGTCGTTGTGCTTGCCACCGGCGCGCAGGCAGGCCTGCACGCTGGCCGCGCGCACGTAGGAGCGCTTGTCGGCACCCAGAAACACGTCTTTGAACTGCACCATGCCCGAGTTGGTAAACATGAGCGTGGGGTCGTTACCCGGCACCAGGGGGCTGGAGTCCACCACGGTGTGGCCTTTGCTGGCGAAGAAATCCAGGAAGGTTTTGCGGATGTCGGAAACTGTGACGGTGGTTGTAATTTCTGAAGTCATTTTTTATGAGGCTTTTGAGGCTTAAAGGCTTACGAAAGGAGCAGCTGAAATTGAAGGCCGGAGAAGCGTTTGAAGTCGCGGTCAAAGGTGCCGATTTCTGCGTTGTGCTCGATAGCTAACGCGGCCAGATGGGCATCGTTAGTCAGGTTGCCAGCGGTTCCGACCGCGAGCAGCAGGCGCGCCAGTATGTCGGCGTGGCGTACGGTGGGATGCAGGATGCGGCAGTTGGCGTGGGTTAACCAATCATCAACATAGCTCAGGGCTTGCGGCACGGTGCGCGGGGTGACCGATAGTTTGGGATGCGTCGTCAGGCGAATGAAACCAATCACACTGAGCCACGCCAGTCCCAATCCGCGAGAGCTGCTCAAGCTGTCTTCAAGCCATTGATGCGATACCGCGTGGTGTGGACTGTCCGTGTCGGCTGCGTAAACGAGCAGGTTGGTGTCGGCCAGCTTCATGCGCCACGCTTCACTTTGGCCAGGTATTCCTCGTTGTCCAGCTCGGCAATCAGCTCGTTGGCCTTTGTCAAATCAACCAGGAATCCACCCGAATGAAACACCCGCTGCACAAACCGCGGCACCTCCCGTGCGGGCGGGGTCGCCACAGCATTCAGCGGCACAATTTTGGCCACCGGTTTGTTGTGCCGCGTGATGATGACTTCTTCGCCCGCTTCAGCGCGTGCCACGTATTCACTGAGATGTGTTTTGGCTTCAAAAAGCCCGACGGTGGGGAAAGTGGATGGCAATACGGCAGACATAGGTCACTCCTGAAGTGGTCGACTCGAGTAAATTTTGGTTGAATCAACCAGATTTTATCCGCTGCGGCTCGTCATCGATCCGGCCCGATGAGGTGTCAACCGTTCGCCCTGAGGTATCGAAGGGCTTCGATAACTCAGCCCTAACGGAAACTTCAAACTTCACCGGGCCGGACCTATAGTCCGGGATCAAATCGTCAAGATCACCGGCGCATGGTCGCTGGGCTTCTCCCATTTGCGGGGAACCCGGTCCACCGTGCAGGCCTTTACATGAGGCTTCAGCGCATCGCTGACCAGAATCAGGTCAATGCGCAGGCCCTTGTTCTTCTGGTAGCCCAGCATGCGGTAATCCCACCAGCTGTAGCTTTTTTCGGGTTGGTCAAACAGGCGAAAGCTGTCGGTCAAGCCCAGTTCCACGAGTCTGCGCAAGTGGTCGCGCTCCTCAGTGGTGTGGTGAATGGTTTCGCGCAGGCCCACGGGGTCATAGCTGTCGCGGTCTTCGGGGGTGATGTTGTAGTCACCCATCAGCAGCAGTTGCGGGTGCTGTTCCAGCTCGCTGCGCACGTAGTCCCGCAGGCCGCGCAGCCAGCTCATCTTGTATTCAAATTTCTCGGTGCCGGGTGCCTGCCCATTGACGAAGTAGGCGTTGATGACGCGCACCGGGCCCGTGGCACTGTCCACCGTGGCAGCAATCACGCGGGCATGTTCGTCAGCGTAGCCGGGGATGTTGCGGACCACGTCGCGCAGCGGCGTGCGCGAAAGCAAGGCCACGCCGTTATAGGTTTTTTCGCCAAAGGCAGCGGCCTCGTAACCTGCTTCTTTCAATGCCTCAAACGGGAACTTGTCGTCGGTCAGTTTGAGCTCTTGCAGGCCCAACACATCCAGTGGCGCATCGGCGGGGTGCGTAGACAGCCATTGCAACAAATGCGGCAGGCGCACGCCCAGGGAGTTGACGTTCCAGGTGGCAAGTTTCACGGTCGATAAGGTGTTGATTTGATTGAAATATCTGCTTTTTGATGGTACCCCAGGCTGCGATGATCGGTGGTTATCAGCAAACAGGATGCGAGTCAGGCATGTCAATCGCGCAGCCAGCCCTCTGGCAGATTTACTGTGATGGAACAGCCTGGCCCAATCCGGGGCGCATGGCCTACGGTGTGGTGATCGTTGCGCCTGCGGGGGAACTGCACACGCTGTCCCGCGCAACAGGTGCCTACGGATGCAACAACGAAGCCGAAGTCTTGGCGCTGATCGCGGCCATGCAAGCCGCGCGTGCTTTGGGTGCTCAGGCGTTACGCCTGCATTCGGACAGCAGCATCGTGGTGGAGCAGCTCGGTGCACAGCCGCCCGCAATCGTCGTGCGGTTAACGCATCTGTTTGATCTGGCACGTCGCGAACGGGCCAGCTTTGCTTACAGCGAACTGTGCTGGATTCCGCGCCATCGCAATACGCAGGCCGATGCCCTCGCACGGGCAGCGCTCGGGCTCTTGCCAAAATCACCAAACCCGCCACATCACCGCAAAAAACGGCGCCGTTGAGTGTCGAGTCTGGCGGTTTACCGTACCAAGGTCTGGTTGACGGACCAAGCGTGAACGACAGACATTAATACACAAACAATCACTTCGGAAAGCTTATGGAAACTGCTCAAGCAGCTATTAAAATAATAGCACTCAGGATCTCCTGTGGATGCTTCAATCCCAGAATTTTGGGATGAAGGCCGCGGTCTACCGCCAATACGGCCCACCCGACGTGGTGCGAATTGAAGAGGTCACAACGCCCACCCCGAGAGACCATGAGGTGCTCATCAAAACGCATGCCACCACGGTCAATTCGGCCGACTGGCGGGTGCGCAGCCTGAACATGCCGCCTGGATTTGGCTGGCTGGCTCGTCCGATGTTTGGCATGTTCAAGCCGCGCCAGCCGATTCTGGGCAGTGAAGTCGCTGGAACCGTGGTCGCCGTGGGCAGCAAGGTGCGTAAATTCAAGACTGGCGACGCTGTGTTTGGCTTTAGCGGCATGCCGATGGGCTGCCACGCCGAGTACAAATGTATGCACGAAGACAGCGCGCTGGCGTTGAAGCCGGTGTGCTTGGGTCATGAAGCAGCAGCGGCCTTGTCATTTGGCGGCACCACAGCTTTCAGCTTTTTGAAACGCGCGCAACTTCTGGCTGGTGAATCGGTGCTGGTGGTGGGCGCGTCGGGGTGTGTGGGCTCGGCAGCTGTTCAGCTGGCCCGGCACGCGGGTGCCCAGGTCACAGCCGTTTGCAGCACGGCCAATGTGGTCCTGGTGCGCCAGCTGGGTGCCCATCAGGTGATTGACTACACGCAACAAGAAATCGGCACCTCAGGCGAAACCTACGACGTCATCATCGACACCGTGGGCCTTGCCGGCTGGTCACGCTACAAAGGCCTGCTCAAAGACGGTGGCCGCCTGGCCCTGGTGGCCGCGACGTTGCCCGATTTGCTGCGCATGCCCTGGATTTACATGACCACTGACAAGACCGTGCTGGGTGGCTCAGCGCCCGAGCGCGCTGAGGACTTGCAAACACTGGCTGAAATGGCCCAGGCGGGCGATTTCAAACCCTTCATCGACCGCCAGTACCCTCTGGCTCAAATAGCGGACGCCCACCGCTATGTGGACTCTGGGCGCAAGCGCGGCAGTGTGGTGATCACTGTGGCTTAGCGCGGCAGCCGTCACGCGCCTTTGGGTCTACGCGCCACCATGTCGATCTCAATCAGCGCGCCCTTGGCCAAGCCGCTCACACCCACGCAGGTGCGCGCAGGACGCTGGCCGGGCGCAAAGTAGGTGGCGTAGACCGTGTTCATGGCGTCGTAGTCACGATCGAAGTGCAGCAGGTACACGCGTATCTGAACCACTTGCGCCAGATCAAGACCCACGCCGGTCAGCACGGTGCGCAGGTTGTGCATGACCTGATGCGTTTGCGCCTCTATGCCTTGCGGATAGGGCTCATGAACAGAGGTGCCCGAAAAAGGCATCTGGCCCGTCAGATACACCCAGCCGTCGGCCTCAACCGCGTGGCTGAACGGGGCGACTGGGTCGGGCGCGCCCTTGATGAGATGGTGTTGCAGGGTCATGCTGGTTCCGGGTTAAACCGAGATTGTTCATTAGGCGGCCCTTTCGGGCCTACGCGGTGCCTGGCGGACGATTTGCGGCCATTTCACACCTTCCTTCGTTGGCAATAGCACGGCTATTGCCGCCTCACGAATGCGCGAACTGCCTCGCAACTCGCCTCGCCATGCACTCGCGTCCTAATGAACAATCTCGGTTAAATCTGGCGCAGGCGGTAAACCGCAAAACTCAAGCCCCAGCCGTTGTCGCTGGTCTCATTGCGGCGGGAGATTTCATCAAAATCGCCGCGTGGCCACGGGGGGAAAAACGTGTCGGCGGCGAACTCGTTGTCAATCTCGGTGAGGATCAATTCGTGAGCAAACGGCAGCAAAGCCTGGTAAATCTGCGCGCCGCCGATGACAAATGCACGCTCGTTCTCTACTATTAAATCAATAGCTGCTTGAGCCGTATCGACGGCCTCAACGCCCGATTCGTGCCAGTTTTTCTGTCTGGTGATCACGATGTTGCGGCGTCCGGGCAATGGCCGGAATTTGGGTGGCAGGCTATCCCAGGTTTTGCGGCCCATGATGACGGTGTGGCCTCGCGTGGTTTCCTTGAAGTGCGCCATGTCTTGCGGCAGGTGCCACAGCAACTGGTTGTTTTTACCCATCTCCCCACGGCGGCCGATGGCAGCGATCATTGCAATGTTTTTCATGGCTAAACCGCCACCGGGGCTTTGATGGCTGCATGGTGCTGGTAGTCCAGCATCTCAAAGTCTTCGTATTCGTAGTTCAGGATGCTTTCGGGCCTGCGCTTGATGTTCAGCACAGGGTATGGATGCGTGGCGCGGCTGAGTTGCAGTTCGACCTGTTCGTGGTGGTTGCTGTAGATGTGGCAGTCGCCGCCGGTCCACACAAAGTCTCCCACCGCCAGGTCGCACTGCTGAGCCACCATGTGCGTGAGCAGCGCGTAGCTGGCGATGTTGAAGGGCACACCCAGAAAAATGTCGGCGCTGCGCTGGTAGAGCTGGCAGCTCAAGCGCCCTTTCTCGCCCGCCACCTGCGGTGGAGCCACGTAAAACTGAAAGAAGGCATGGCAAGGCATCAAGGCCATCTTGTCCAGCTCGGCCACGTTCCAGGCGCTCACGATCATGCGGCGCGAATCGGGGTTGGTTTTCAGGGTCTGTATGACCTGGGCAATCTGGTCAATGTGTCCGCCGTCTGGCGTGGGCCAGCTGCGCCACTGCACGCCGTAGACGGGGCCCAGGTCGCCGTCAGGTCGTGCCCATTCGTTCCAGATGGTTACGCCGCGCTCGCGCAGCCAGTTGTTGTCGCTGCTGCCCTGCAAAAACCACAGCAGCTCGGTGATGATGGATTTGAGGTGGACTTTCTTGGTGGTGACCAACGGAAAGCCTTCGTTCAAATCAAAACGCATCTGGTAGCCAAACACGCTTTTAGTGCCGGTGCCCGTGCGGTCGGTTTTGGGGGTTCCATGCGCATACACGTGGCGCATGAAGTCTTCGTATTGGGAACGGGTGGGGCGAGGGGTGTTGGTTGGCGAGCCGGACATGTCAATAAGCTCCAAACAGTGCGTCCAGGGCATCTTGCACATCCAATTGCGAAGCCCCCGCTGTTCCCACAGGTGGTTTCAGCCCGCGGGTTGGAACCGACGCCAAGGCGGCCGTATCCATCACCACAGTAGAGCTTCCAACTTGAAGTTCCGGGTTCAAGCCACGCAATCGCAGGCCGATGTGGCTCGATCGCACCAGGGGCACAACCATGCGTGTGGTCAGTCCATGAAGATGGTTGCTTTGAACATCCAGCAGATAAGGCACGGCTTTTTTGTTCGCTGGATCGGGGTTGGCGTAGATGTCAAACCGTGCCACCGCTCAATCCTCGCGCCCATCGCCCAGGCTGCGCGCGAATGTCCGGTACTTGGCCAGCGGCAGGCCTTCTTTGGCAATGCGCGCGTTGTAAGCGGCAATAGCTTCCTTGTTGTCCTCGTTCCAGCGCTCCCAATAGCGGCGCTTGACCTCTTCGGCGAGAAATCCGTCAACGGCCTGCGACAGGTTGATGCCCAGCGCTTTGGCTTGCTCCAGCGTCTTGGCGTTGATGGAGAGGTTGACGGGGCGTTTGGGGCTGGCATCAGCAATGGCAGGCATGGATTACTCCTGAGGTTAAAGTGCATGATTCATGTGCATGATACATGCTGTTTAACCATGCGCTCTACGACGACACCTGCTCCCACCCCAACCCAAACTTCAGCAGGTATTTGCGCAGCCGGTCTGCATCGTTGACCACCGAGCGCTGCTGGCGTGACAAATCAAACAATGCACGCCCGGCGTCGCTGAGCGTGTGGTGCTGGCGGCAGACCGTGATCACGGCTTGCAGTTGCAGTCGGTCAAAGTGGTCCAGCTGATCGGCTGCATTACCCAACAGGTCGCGCAGCGAGACTTCCGGTGCTTTGTCCACGCCATCCTTCTCCCACTGCCATCGCAGCCGCGCGACCTCGGCTGCAACCAAGCTGGCACCAATCCGCCCGTTGTCAGCCAGCGTGGCCAGCCGCGTGACCGACGCGCTCAGGTCACGAAAGCTGCCGCTCCACAGCGCCTCATGCGACTGCGCAAAGCGCAAATAGTCAGCCCGCGCCTCGGTGGTCAGGCGCACCTGTTTGCCCAGGTCTTGCGAGGCAATGCGCAGCTGGTGGTCGATGTTGGGCTCAATGTCTTCGCGCCGCTGCGCCAGGCCGGGCAGGCTGTAGGCCCACAGGTTGATACGGGCAAACAGGTCTTCCCGAAACCGCCCGGCCGCCACTTCGGCTCGCAGGTCTCTGTTGGTGCCTGCTATCAGCTGGAAATGACTGGTCACTTCCTTGTCTGAGCCCATGGGCAAAAAGCGCTTGTCTTCAATCGCCTTGAGCAGCATGGCTTGCTCGTCAGCGCCCAGCTCGCCAATCTCGTCCAGAAACAACACGCCCCGGTCAGCCGTGCGCAAGAGGCCGGGCCGGTCGGCCGCCGCGCCGGTGAACGAGCCTTTTTTGTGGCCAAACAGCGCCGAGCCTGCACCGTCGCCACGCAGGGTGGCGCAGTTCACGTCGACAAATTCGCCGTCGATCTGATGCCGCGCCTTCTTCAACTCAAAAATGCGCCGCGCCAGCATCGACTTGCCCGCGCCGGTCGGCCCGGTGAGCAAGATGGGCGCTTTGCTGCGCACGGCTATGTGTTCCACCTCTTCAATCAGCGCGTTAAAGCGCGCATTGCGCGTGGCAATGCCGCTTTTCAGGAACGACACCGCGTCTTGCTGCGCCACGTTCAGCCGGGTGTTGATGGCGTCGTAGCGCGACAAGTCCAGGTCAATCAACTCATAGCTGCCGGCCCCCGCACGCTGCCGCCCCCGTGCGGGGGCAGACTGCAGCAACACACCCGGTAAAAACCGCGCCTCCACCAGCAAAAACAGGCAAATCTGCGCCACATGCGTGCCGGTGGTGATGTGCGCCCAATAGTCTTCGTGTGCGGTGTCAAACGCGTAGTGCCCCGCCCAGTCGTACAGCGCGCCATACACCTCGCCAAAGTCCCAGGGGTTGGCCAGGTTCATCTCGATCAGGTTCACCTGCGTGGTGGGTGACAGTTGAATCACGTCATCGCGCACCCGCTGGGCCAAAGCAGTGTTGCGCGCGTCGTGCAGCAGCTCCAGCCGGTCAATGGACAGGTCGTCGTGCTGCGCCAGCGACACCGTGGGCCGCCACTTCTCCCAGCGCGCAGCGCCCAGGCCAGAGTCGAGCTGGGTGCCGAGAAATCCGATGACGATTTTTCGTTTCATCTGGCTAGTTTACTAGCTAAAAATCTAATCTATCCAGACTTCATCAACACCAGGCAATTTCATTCGAACGCGTCGAGAAGTTTTTTTGCTATTTGAAATCAACAACTTAGACGATCAAGCGCTTCACAGACCCACACCTGGCACGCGCCCTGCAATAAACCATGCGTCACCCAACCGGGTGAATGCAAACAGGAGCAAAAAAATGGCAAACCCCCAACGTTTTCATACCAGCAAAGGCAAGCTGCTACCCGCTGCCAACACCGCAAACGAAGCCGGTGGAGCCGCCTATGCGCTGAGCCCCAAGCACGCGCTGGCGCAGCTGGCCGTGACCGGGTGCCTGAACAACACCTACTACGCCGGTGCCGCCGAGCAGCTGGATAAAGTGCTGGCGCTGGCCGCCCAGGTGAACGTGCGTTTTGTGGCCAAAACCGCCATCTATGCCCGTGAACGTGGCCATATGAAAGACATGCCGGCGCTGCTGCTGGCCACGCTGGCCGTGCGAGATGTGGCCTTGTTTGCCCAGGCGTTTCCGCGTGTGGTGGATAGCGGAAAGATGCTGCGAAACGTGGTGCAGATTCTGCGCAGCGGCCAGGTGGGTCGCAAGTCGCTAGGCTCGCGTCCTAAAAAACTGGTGCAAAACTGGCTGTGCAACGCCACGGAAAAGCAACTGCTGAACGCCAATGTGGGCAACAGCCCCAGCCTGGCCGATGTGGTGAAGATGGTTCACCCCAAGCCAGCGGAGCCTTGGCGTGCAGCCTGGTTTGCCTGGTTAATTGGTCGCGAATACGACGCCGCTGCGCTGCCCGAAGTGACGAAAGCCTATGAGGCCTACAAAAAAGACCGCTCAGGTGTGATGCCAGACGTGCCTTTTCAGATGCTGACCGCGCTGGGGTTGACGGAGAACCAATGGACCCAAGTCGCCAAAAACGGCTCGTGGCAAATGGTTCGCCAAAACCTGAACACATTTGCGCGCCACGGCGTGTTTGGTACCACCAAGGCCACAAAAGCCGTGGCGGCCAAGCTGCGTGATGCGCCCAGCATTGCCAAAGCGCGTGTGCTGCCTTACCAGTTGATGGCCGCTTACAAAGCGGCTGATGAGTCGGTGCCTCTGGAGGTGCGTGAGGCCTTGCAAGACGCGATGGAAATTGCGCTTGCCAACGTGCCCGAGTTTGCGGGCCAGGTGGTGGTGTGCCCTGATGTGTCCGGCTCCATGGCCTCGGCCGTGACCGGGCACCGTGGGTCGGCAACGTCTGCGGTGCGCTGTATTGATGTGGCTGCCCTGGTAGCCGCCGCCTTGCTGCGTAAAAACCCCAGCACTTTGGTGCTGCCGTTTGAGCAAAACGTGGTGAAGTTGACGCTGAACCCTCGCGACTCGGTGATGAGCAATGCAGAGAAGCTGGCCGCTATTGGCGGCGGTGGAACCAACTGCTCAGCCCCGCTAGCTCAGCTGAATGCCCAAAAGGCCAAGGCTGATCTGGTGGTGCTGGTGTCAGACAACGAGTCGTGGGTGGATAACCAGCGAAGCGGTGCGACGCAGACGCTGCGCGAGTGGGAGGCGTTCAAGCAACGCAACCCGCGCGCCAAGCTGGTGTGTATCGACATCCAGCCTTACGCCCACACACAGGCGTGCGAGCGGGAAGACATTTTGAACATCGGTGGTTTTACCGACGATGTATTCAAGGTGCTGGCCATGTTTGCCGCCGGAGAACTGGGGGCCAACCACTGGGTGGGTTTGATTGACGAGGTGGCTTTGGCTACCGTTTGAGAAGATGCTCAGGTAGCTATTTAAATGATAGCTGCTTGAGCAGTATTTATGAGGGCTGATGGCACTTTTTGTATATAAGTCGTCGCCTGGCGAATGCCGATGTGATTACATATGAAACTGTAAACATCACATCAATTGTTTGTCGTCAGGCGAGGGCACTGAAGGGGAATCGTTGACCGTCATCCCCGCACAGGCGGGGATCCAGACGCGAGGACTGGCCGGAAATGGGGTTTTGTGTATCTCTACGGTGGATTCCCGCCTACGCGGGAATGACGTGGGATTAGTGGTTGTGAATATTGAAGAAGGAATTTTCAAAAGCGCGAATGCGGGTGAGATTACAGGTGAGGTGTGCATGCACACCGGTCGGGTTCGAACCCCGGTCATGCGTGGCGGGCAACTGCTGCAAGTGAAATCTCATCCATCTTGTCGCGCTTTTGAAAGTTCTTTCCTGGAAAGAGCAGAAGTTTTTAACCGCCTGCGGCGAATGCCGTTGGAATTACAGCCTTGTTAATGCCGTGGTCGCGGGTTCGATTCCCGCCGGTGCTGCAATGGGTTTTCTTGCAAAGAATCTATTGCAGCACCGTAGCTCAGTTTGGTAGAGCACGTAAACATTTCAGCAATGCTAGTCGCTGCAGGTGGTTAATCTATTTTGAATATGAATGAATAAAGGAAACAACATGAACTACAACCAACGTGAAGTACCCGGCGGCGTGCCCGTGAAAATGTGGACGCAGGGCGTGCCGGTAGAAGCCGAGGCCCAGCAGCAGCTGGACAACGCAGCCCGCCTGCCCATTGTGTTCAGCCATATTGCCGCCATGCCTGATGTGCATTACGGTATTGGTGCCACTGTGGGTAGCGTGATTCCGACTTTCAAAGCCATTATTCCCGCCGCTGTGGGCGTGGATATCGGTTGCGGAATGATTGCGTGCAAAACCTCGCTGAATGCGCGTGATCTGCCGGATAGCCTGGCGACGCTGCGCAGCGAAATTGAAAAAGCCGTACCGCACGGTATGAGCCCTAAACAATTTCGCCGCGATGGATCCAACCGCGACAAAGGTTCGTGGGAAACCCCGCCCGATGAGGCCGATGCGGCCTGGGCGCAGCTGGTCGATGAATTCGAAGCGATTTGTATTGATTACCCGCGCCTGAAAAACACCAATAACCACCGCCATATTGGAACCCTGGGCGGTGGCAACCATTTTGTGGAGATTTGCCTGGATGAAGCCGGTGGCGTATGGATCATGCTGCACAGCGGTTCGCGAGGAGTGGGTAATGCCATTGGTACGCACTTTATTGAGCTGGCCAAAAAAGACGCCGAGCTGCACCAGCGCAATCTGCCCGATAAAGACTTGGCGTATTTTGAAGAAGGTGCGCAGTATTTCGCCGACTACGTGCGTGGCGTGGGCTGGGCGCAAAAATTTGCCCGCCTGAACCGCGAGGTGATGATGCAGCGCGTGATTGGTGCGCTGCGCAAAGTGATTGCCAAACCGTTTGAAACCCACCTGGAAGCGGTGAATTGTCACCACAACTACGTGGCCAAAGAAACGCACTTCGGGCAAGAGGTATTCATTACCCGCAAGGGTGCCGTGAGCGCCAAAAAAGGCGAGCTGGGCATTATTCCAGGCAGCATGGGTGCCAAAAGCTTCATCGTGCGCGGAAAAGGCAACCCCGATAGTTTCATGAGCTGCAGCCACGGGGCAGGGCGCTCGATGAGCCGCACCAAAGCGAAGAAACTGTTCACAGTGGCCGATCAAATAGAAGCCACGAAAGGCGTGGAATGCCGCAAAGATGCCGACGTGATTGATGAAATCCCGATGGCCTACAAAGATATTGATGCGGTGATGGCGGCGCAAAAAGACCTGGTGGAGGTGGTTTACACGCTCAAGCAGGTGGTTTGTGTGAAGGGGTAGGCCGGTGAAAAGCAAAAAGCAACCCAAAGAAGAGATCAAAGCCAAGCGTTTGGCGCGTGTTAACAAACTGGTTAACGGTGGTAACCGAGGTGTGCGGGTCGATGCGACAAAACTCGCAACCAATAACTCCTGGAGCGTGCCTGAGTTCTACCGAGACCGCGCGTTTGTTTGCTGTGATTGCGGTTCGGATGAAGTGTGGACTGCCACTCAGCAAAAGTGGTGGTACGAGATTGCAAAAGGCCCGATTGACAGCCAGGCCGTGCGTTGCAGACGCTGCCGTAAGACTGAGCGCGCGCGGGTTGACGAGGCCAGGCGCGTGAGCCTGGAAGGTATGCAGCACAAACTCGCTGCCAAGAAATTGAGAGAAGAAAAATGATCGAACTAGACGGCTCCCAAGGCGAAGGCGGCGGGCAGATATTGCGCACGGCGCTGGCCCTGAGCCTCATCACGGGCCAGCCCTTTCGCATCCACAACATCCGCGCCAAACGCCCCAAACCTGGCCTCATGCGTCAGCACCTGGCCTGCGTGCAGGCGGCCGTGGCCGTGGGTGGCGCAGCGCAAACCCAGGCGTGCAACGACGCGGGCCAGCCCATGCAAGTGGGTGA
This sequence comes from Comamonadaceae bacterium, assembly GCA_031414805.1. Lineage (GTDB taxonomy): Bacteria > Pseudomonadota > Gammaproteobacteria > Burkholderiales > Burkholderiaceae_C > JAAFIW01. The sequence goes on along the minus strand of JANOQJ010000068.1, from coordinate 25,694 downwards.
AACCACGCTGTGTTTCACGCCGGGGCCTATTCACGCTGGCGACTACGAATTTGCCGTGGGCAGCGCGGGCAGCTGCATGCTGGTGCTGCAAACCGTGCTGTGGCCGCTGTTGCTGGCCAAAGCACCTTCAGCGCTCGTGCTGCGCGGCGGCACGCACAACCCCATGGCACCGTCTGCCTCGTATCTGCAGCAGGTGTTTCAGTCGTGGTCGGGTCACAGCGATGCGTGGTTCGAGCTGGAACTGCGCCGCCACGGCTTTTACCCGGCCGGGGGTGGCGAGGTGGCCGTGCGCTTGATGCCGCCCGCCGGGGGCATCGCACCGTTCAGCCTGATGCAGCGCGGCGCCCTGGTCAGTGCGCACGCGCAATGCTTGCACGCGGGCTTGCCCAGGGGGGTCGCACAGCGCGAGCTGGCAATTTTGAAGAACGCGCTGGGTTGGGGCGACGAGCAACTGCATGACCGGGCCTTGCGCGCCAACGAAGGGCCAGGCAATGTGTTGATGGTGGTGCTGCAGTACGAGCACATCACCGAGGTGTTCACCAGCTTCGGCGAAAAAGGCGTGAGCGCTGAACAGGTGGCGCGCAATGTGTTGCAAGAGGTGCGCGCCTACCAGGCCTCGCAAGCGCCGGTGGGTTTGCACCTGGCCGATCAACTGATGATTCCGCTGGCCCTGGCCGCTTTGAAGGGGCCAGGCGGCCAGTTTTGGGCGACTGAGCTGACCGAGCACAGCCGCACCAATGCGCGGGTGATTGAGCAGTTTTTGCCGGTGCGATTTGTGCTGCGGGAGCCGGGTGATGGGCTGGTGGTGATGGTTGACAGAACGGCAACCGTTTTCATGCCAAACAGTGCTCCAGCCCAGGTAAATGCTGCTCAAGCAGCTATCTTTAAGTGAGTGGCCACTGTTTTGCATTCTGCAAATAGGCATACCACTCGGCCACGTTCTCGTCATACAAAGCGTAGTCACCGCGCGATGACTTCCACACCAGCCGGTCGTCTCGCTCTCGCAAGTCGCTCAATGCGTTTTGCACTTGGGACGTGGTGACGGGCTCGCCGGTTTTCTCCGCATAGAACTTCAGGCTGTCGGCGCTAAAAGCGTTGTACTTCTTGCCTTGCGCCAGCAGCCGCTCCAGCACCGCTTGCTGCAAAGGTGGCAACTGTAGAAAGCTCTCGCTCATGGCCGCCCGGTCGCGGGCCCGCTGGTCCTGCACATGGGTACGCAAGGCGACGTCAAACGCACTGGCGCTGCCGGCTTGTTTGAGTGCCTGCGCGCAGGCCATTCGCAAAAACTGCGGGCGCTCGCCCACGCGCTGGAAGGCGTCAACCAGCTTGTCATGGTCAATGCCTTGCAACTCGGGCTGAGCCCGCTCCAGCTCGCGCGCCACATGCAGGGCGTAGGCCGCGCCCAGGGTGGGCAGTGCCTGTACTTCTGAGCCCCAAAAAGGCGCTGCCGCTGTGTTGACCAGACGTGCAAGCTTGTCTCGGTGGGAGCCCGACATCACCAGCAGCAAGCCCGAGCCGTCTTTTTCTTTCATCTGTTCGCGCGCTGATTTCAGCGCCCGCATGAAGGTCTCGCCTTCGGCGCTGGTCAAGGCGTGCTGGGCTTCGTCAATGATGAGGGCGATGCGTTTGCCGGTTTGCTTGCGCAGCATGGCCAGCGTCTCGTGCAAGGTCACACCACCGGTTTTGCCTACTTTGCTGAAATCAAACGTGACGCCGGTGCCCGGAATGCCGAAAGTCTTCAGCCCAGTTTTTGCTCCCACTTGCGCTACCCAACCCTGGGTTTCTTGCACATCCAAAGCCAGTTTGGCTGCAAGCAACTCGGTCGGGGCCATATCGCTTTTTGCCCACAAATCGAGATAGCTCACAAAAACGCCCGCTTCATTAAGAGCGGGCATCAAGTCCTGCTGCAAAAAATCTGACTTGCCGGTTCGGCGGGCTGCCGCCAGAAACAGGCCGTTGGGCGCATCAGAGAAGCCTGTCTTGCCACACAGTTCATCAACCATTCGTTTGGCCAGATCGGAGCGCTTGAAATGAACAGTCATGTTTATCTCCAATTATTGAAAGAATGGGGTATTGGCAATAAAACGGGATAAAAATCAGTCGATTTGGCGGTTTTCGCCCGAATTCTAACCAGGTTGGCTTGAATTACAAGGCGATAGCTGCTAAATTTAGCAAATATTAGCAATTTAGAGGTTGATATGCTCCCTTCCAGCACCCCAAGCCCAGCCCGGCAAGCTCGCGCCGCTTATGCTCAGTTGCCCGAAAAATGGCGGCGCAGCGTGGTGGGCATGGCCTATGGTGCCGTGCTTGATCTGCTGGACGGAGCCGGCTTTGCAAGCCAGGAAGCTGTGCTGGAAACCCTGCTTCCCGGCCTGGAGCCTACTCAGGCGCGGCGCATGTTGATGACGCAGTACATCAACCGCCCTTATCAGACCGAGCAAGGCCGCACACCGCTGCGTTTGCACCTGTCACGCGCCAGCAAAAACATGCCTCAGCCGGCTCAGCTCTGGTTTGTTGCCGAGCCAGGCTTAGACCCCGCTGCCGCCACACCCGACAACAACCGCTACCAGCCCGACCAATTTGAAGACATGCTGGCCCGGCAAACCACCGGCCAAGAGCTGCAAGAAGCTGCGCAGCAGCCCCGCGCCGCTCAATCAAGCCAGCCCATCCCGAGCATTCGCAGCCTTGGGCTGCCACTGCCACCCGAAGACGAGCCCGTCGCACTGCGCAAAGCCCGTTACGACATGCAGTTGGCGCGCTACCCAGAGGGCCGCGCCCACCACGGCCTGCGCCGTGCCGTGGCCGCCCAGGAGTGGCAAGACGCTGACGCATCCGCCCACGACATGCGCCAAACCAGCGCCGGCCAGACCGTCAACTGCCTGCAAGCCATGCTGGCGTGGACGCAAGGCGCTGGGGCGAAGGCAGCCCCCCGGCTGCTGGTGCTGCTGGGCGACTACGGCACCGGCAAAACCAGCCACGCCGTGCAATACAGCCGGGTGCTCAACGCCGAAGTGCCCCACCCCGCCTGGGCGCTGAGCAGCCAGGCTGGCAAAGCCCCGCCCCGTGCGCTGTATGTGGACTTGGCCCAGCTGGCCGGCATCAGCGAGCTGGCCCGCCTGTCATTGCACGACCTGCTGGGCCTGATGCTCACCAAACAACTAGGCCAGAACGCCACCAGCGCCGAGGTCGATGCCCTGATGGCCCAAGCCCGCGCGGGTGAGCTGGTGATGGTGTACGACGGGCTGGACGAGCTGCTGGGCAACGACCGCCAGGTGCTGCACAACCTCTTTGGCCAGCTGCTGAAGATACTGGAGCCCGATGCCCGCCAGCGCAAGCAGGCACCCCAGCCCAGCCAGGCCCGCATCATCATCAGCTGCCGCACCCACTACTTTCGCGACGTGGAGCAGCAGCATGCATTTTTTGACACGCGCAAGCGAGGCATTGCCAAGGGCGATGACTACCTGTGCCTCACCCTGCTGCCCTGGAGCGCCGACAACGTGCGCAGCTACCTGGCCAAGCGTCTGCCGCAGCACCAGGCCCAAGAGCTGGCGCAGATCATTGACACCACCTACAACCTGCAAGAGCTGGCCAGCCGCCCGGTGCTGCTGGCCATGATGTGCGAGCAGGTGGGCAGTCTGCTGCGCCAAGTGGCACAGGGCCAGCCCGTCACCGCCGCCCAGCTGTACACCATCACCGTGGCCGAATGGATTGCGCGCGACGATGGCAAGCACCGCATCACCGCCTTTCACAAGCCCCTGCTCATGGGCGCATTGGCCGCTGCCCTGTGGAACGCCGAGGCCGAGAGCTGGAGCGCCCAGCAGCTCGATGCCTGGGTCATGCACACCCTGGCTACGCTCTTCCCCGGCCAATACAGCGCCGAGCAAGCCCAAGCCCTGCAAGACGACCTGCGCACCGCCACCTTCATCGTGCGCACCGGCAGCGAAGACTTCAGCTTTGCCCACCGCTCGTTTGCCGAGTATTTTTTAGCCCGCTTTTTGATCGATGCCTTGCAGGCCTGCTGCGCCGGGCAGCTCAGCCCTGCTGCGTTGCGGCCTCTGCTGCCTGAGCGTGAGTTGAACCGGGAAAGCATGAACTTTTTGCAGGAGCTGTGGGCGCAAGTGGGCAGCGTGGCACCGGTCCAGGGGGCGCAGCGCAGCGCCTGGAGCCAAGCCCAGCTTGCGCTGCCCCTGTGGCAGTGGTTGCAAGAAGGTGGCGATGCGCGCGTGCTGCAAGACGGCAGCTTGCTGGACCTGCCCTACCAAGCCGCACCCGCGCTGCATGCCAGCCTGTGGGCCATGGCCGTGGCGCTCAAGCTGCATGCGCCGGGTGATGCTGGCGAAACTGTCCGGCAAGTAGCCCGCCAGTTGGCCTGGGAGCCTCTCAACCCCATCAACTTGCGCGGCCTGCAATGCGTAGGCCAGCAGTGGCAGGGCCTGGCCTGGCGCGGCCTGCCGCCGCTGGACTGCCGGGGTACCAACTTTTTGGCGCTGCGCGCCCACGGCTGCCAGTTCGGCGTGCTGCTGTGTGACGGGCAAACCAACTGGGCCCAAGCCCTGCTGCGTGACTGCAACACAGACCAGGTGCAGTGGCGCGGTGCCGACCGCCAGGGCCTGCTGGTGCGCAGCGGGGATGTGTGGCGGCGCTGGCCTGCGCATAAGGCGGGCCGCATGGCGTTGCAAGGGCCGTGGAATGCTGCGGTGCCGTTGGCAAGCATTGCCGCAGTCGCCTTCAGCCCCGATGGCCGCAGTGTGCTCACCGGCAGCCATGACAACACCGCCCGCCTGTGGAGCCTGGAGACCGGCCAGAACCTGCGCGTATTCCAGGGACATTACGACTCGGTGACCAGCGTCGCCTTCAGCCCCGATGGCCGCAGCGTGCTCACCGGCAGCGTTGACAAAACCGCCCGCCTGTGGGGTCTGGAGACCGGCCAGAGACTGCGCACATTACATCTCCGCAGGGTGAGCAGCGTCGCCTTCAGCCCGGATGGCCGCAGCGGGCTGACCGGCAGCTATAACGGCATCGCCCGCTTGTGGAAGCTGGAAACCGGCCAGAGCCTGCGTACATTCGAGCGACATGGCGGCACGGTGAGCAGCGTCGCATTCAGCCCCGATGGCCGCAGTGTGCTGACCGGCAGCAATGACAAAACCGCCCGCCTGTGGAGCCTGGAGACCGGCCAGAGCCTGCACACATTCGAGGGGCATGACAACTGGGTGAGATGCGTCGCCTTCAGTCCCGATGGTCGCAGCGTGCTGACCGGCAGCTATGACGACACCGCCCGCCTGTGGAGCCTGGAGACCGGCCAGAGCCTGCGCACATTCGAGGGACATGGCGGCTCGGTAAGCAGCGTCGCCTTTAGCCCCGATAACCGCAATGTGCTGACCGGCAGCTATGACGACACCGCCCGCCTGTGGAGCCTGGAGACCAGCCAGAGCCTGCGTACATTCGAAGGACATGGCGACTGGGTGACCAGCGTCGCCTTTAGCCCCGATAGCCGCAATGTGCTGACTGGCAGCTATGACGACACCGCCCGTTTGTGGAGCCTGGAGACCGGCCGGAGCATGCGCATATTCGAGGGACATGGCGACTGGGTAGCCAGCGTTGCCTTCAGGCCCGATGGCCGCAGCGTGCTCACTGGCAGCCAGGACAACACTGCCTGCCTATGGAGCCTGGAGACCGGCCAGAGCCTGCGCACATTCGAGGGACATGGCGGCTCGGTGAGCAGCGTCGCCTTCAGCCCCGATGGCCGCAGTGTGCTGACCGGCAGCTATGACAAAACCACCCGCCTGTGGAGTCTGGAGACCGGCCAGAGCCTGCGCACATTCGAGGGGCATGGCGACTGGGTGACCAGCGTCGCCTTCAGCCCCGATGGCCGCAGTGTGCTCACCGGCAGTGATGACAAAACCGTCCGCCTGTGGGGCCTGGAGACCGGCCAGAGCCTGCGCACATTCGAGGGGCATGGCAGCTCGGTGACCAGCATCGCCTTCAGCCCCGATGGCCGCAGCGTGCTGACGGGCAGTGATGACAACACCGCCCGCCTGTGGAGCCTGGAGACCGGCCAGAGCCTGCACACATTCCAAGGGCATAGCGGCTCGGTGACCAGCGTCGCCTTTAGCCCCGATGGCCGCAGTGTGCTCACCGGCAGCGTTGACACTACCGCCCGCCTGTGGAGCCTGGAGACCAGCCAGAGCCTGCGCACATTCGAGGGACATGGCAGCTCGGTGACCAGCGTCGCCTACAGCCCTGATGGCCGCAGTGTGCTCACCGGCAGTGGTGACAACACCGGCCGCCTGTGGAGTCTGGAGACCAGCCATAGCCTGAGCACATTCGAGGGGCACGGCAGCTGGGTGAAAAGCGTTGCCTTCAGCCCCGATGGGCTCAGCATTGCGCTGGGGCACAACGCTGGCGCGCAAATCATTCAGCTAGCCGACCCCCAGCCCTTTCAACCCCACACCCGCGTCTTGGTACACGGCCTACACGGCCCTTCCACTGCGCTGTTTGACTGCGATGGCAACTTGCTGGACTGCGACAACGAAGCCGCCGACACCTGGCTGTACCGCCTGGGCGACCAGGGGCCGGAGCCGATGGAGTTTGCGCCAGGGCTGAGCGCACCGACCGGTTGAGACGCGCTGCGGGAGACGGATGCGAACCACCCGCCCCCATCCCAACCTTCCCCCAAAGGCGGGATGGGGCAAGGCACGCTGTCACCGACTCGATTTATGCCAAACAGTGCGCCAGCCCAGGTAAATACTGCTCAAACAGCTATATAAAACATAGCAAACTAAAGCAATGCAACAACCCGCCCCGGATTCAAAATCCCCTGCGGATCCAGGGCCTGCTTGATGCCCCGCATCAAGCCCAGCGCCACCGGTGATTTGTAGGTCACGAGGCTGTCTAACTTGAGCGAGCCCACGCCGTGTTCGGCTGAAATCGAGCCGCCGAAAAGCTGCACCTGGTCGTACACCAGCGTGTTTACAGCGTCTTCGTGTTGCTGCAAAAACGCAGCGCCATCCACACCCAGTGGGGCTTGCACGTTGTAGTGCAGGTTTCCGTCGCCCAGGTGCCCAAAGTTCACCAGACGCACGCCGGGGATCTGTTGCGCCAGCAGTCCGTCGGTTGCTTGGCAGAAGGCGGGAATGGCCGAGACGGGCAGCGAAATATCGTGCTTGATGTTCAGGCCTTCTTCGGCCTGCGCCAGCGGAATGCTCTCGCGGATGTGCCACAGCGTGTGTGCTTGGGTGAGGTTTTCGGCTACCACCGTGTCTGTCACATGACCCAGGTCAAGCGCGGTTTCCAGCACGGCTTCAAAGCGCTCGCGGGCATGGGCTTCAGATTCGTTATCGGAGTTTTCCAGCAGCACGCAGTACGGGCTGCTTTCGTACAGCGGCACCCGCCGCTGAGGGTAGTGGCGCGCGGCCAGGCTGAGTGCGAACTGGCCCATCACCTCAAAACCGGTGAGCCCAGCTCCCAGGTGCTGCTGTGCCAGGCCCAGCAGCGCAACCGCCGCTTGTAGCGAGGGCACGGCGGCCCAGGCGGTGAGCTGGGCGGCGGGCAGGGGGAATAGCTTGAGCGTGGCGGCGGTGATGATGCCCAGCGTGCCTTCGCTGCCCACGAACAGGTCGCGCAGGTCGTAGCCGGTGTTGTCTTTGCGCAGGCCGCTCAGGCCATGCCAGATCTCGCCTTGCGCGGTCACCACTTCCAGCCCCAGGCACAGGTCGCGTGCGTTGCCGTAGCGCAGCACCTGCGTGCCGCCTGCGTTGGTGGCCAGGTTGCCGCCGATCTGGCAACTGCCTTGGGCGGCTAGGCTCAGGGGGAACAAAAAACCGGCGTCTCGCGCGGTTTGCTGCACGGTTTGCAGCACGCAACCGGCCTGAATCGTCATCGTCAGGTTGGCCGCGTCGATGGCGCGCACGGCGTTCAGGCGCGACAGGCTCAACACGATCTGTTGACCGCTACCGTCAGGCGTCGATCCCACCACCAGGTCGGTGTTGCCGCCCTGCGGCACGATGGACGTGCCCGCCGCTGCACAGGCTTTCACCACCTCGGCAACTTGCTGAGCGGATGCAGGTCGCACCACCGCCAGCGCATGGCCGTGGCTGCGTTTGCGCCAGTCTTGTTCGTAGGCGCTGAGGTCTGCGTCGGCACGGGTCAGCACCTGTGGCGCGCCAACAATCTGGCGCAAGGCATCCAGCAGTGTGTTCACGCGGGAGCCTTGACCTTACGCAGACGCAGTTTCACGTGCAGCGCACACGCCGTGAACAGCAACAGGCAGAGCACCACCTCCACCATAGCCAGGTAATTACTAGGCGGTTTGTCGCTCCAGGCGCGCACCACGCCTTCTGTGAAGTAGATCCACACCAGCAGACTCACCCAGCGGTAGGTGTACATGCGGTTTTTCAAGAGGCCGGCCAGCGGAATGCACAGCGGCAGCACCTTCAGTGCCAGCCAGGACCCGCCGGGGCGAATGGGGGCTAAAAACAGCTCCCAGGCCAGGCCCAGCGCGATCAAGCCCAGCACACTGCCCACGGCCAGCGCGCGGATGGTGGCAATTTGCAGGGGGGTAGTGCCCACGTAAACGGGGGCGGGCGTAGCGGGGTCGGTGGGTTGGGTCATAGCGCGGGCATGATAGCCAGCATGAACGCACCCAGCCTGTTGCAAGACCTTTCGCAAACCCTGGCCAACTTCCCGTGGCGCAACACCGCTGCCGTGATGTGGGAGCGGTTTCGGGCTGACCGGCTGGGCGTCACAGCCAGTAGCTTGACCTTTACCACCATCACCGCGCTGGTGCCTTTGTTCACCGTGGCGCTGGCGGTGTTCAGCGCGTTTCCCATGTTTGCCAAGTTGCAGGGCAGCCTGCAGACCTGGCTGGTGCAAAGCCTGGTGCCCGACGCGATTGCGCGCCAGGTGCTGGGCTACTTGACGCAATTTGCAGGCAAGGCCAGCCGCCTGGGCGTGGTGGGCGTGGTGGGTTTGGGGGTGGTGGCGCTGGCGCTGATGCTCACGATTGATGGGACCTTGAACGGCATCTGGCGCGTCAAACGCCGCCGCTCCTGGATGCAGCGGGTGCTGATGTACTGGGCTGCGCTGACCCTGGGGCCCATGCTGCTGGGGGCCAGCCTGGCATTGACCACCTATGTGTTGTCGGCATCCAGCGGCGTGGTGAGCGTGCTCCCCGGCGGCGTGCAGTTGCTGCTGGGCGCGTTTGAGCTGCTGCTGCTGACCACAGGTCTCATGCTGTTGTATCGCTACGTGCCCCACACACCGGTGCGCCCCGCCCATGCCTGGGCTGGGGCTTTGTTTGCAGCCGTGGGCATCGAACTGGCTAAAAAAGTGTTGGCGCTGTACCTGGGTCAAGTGCCGACGTATTCGATGGTTTATGGTGCATTTGCCACCGTGCCGATACTGCTTTTGTGGATTTATGTGGTGTGGCTCATCGTGCTGTTTGGCGCGGTGATTGCTGCTTACCTGCCCAGCCTGCTGATGGGCGTGCAGCGTCGCGGCGGCGGGCCGGGTTGGCCGTTTCAGCTGGCCATTGAAGTGCTGCAGCGACTGCAGGCCGACCGGGCCACCTACGGACGTGGCTTGAGCCTGACAGAGCTCGCTCAGGCGCTGCGCGTCGATGTCTTGCAGCTGGAGCCTGTGTTGCAAACGCTGCTTGACCTGCAATGGGCCGGACGGCTGGAGGCTACCGATGTGAGCGATGGCCAGCCCGGCTACGTGCTGCTGGTTGATGTGGCAACTACACCGCTGGCTCCGCTGGTGGCCAGCCTGCTGATGCCTGACGCAGACAGCCTGGCGCCGGTGTGGGCCAATGGCCCGCTGCGCAGTCAGACGCTGGAAAAGGCACTGGCGCGTGAACTAGTTCACGCCAGTGGAGCCCCATAGCCAGCCGACTGATCGGTTCTCAACACGACTTGTGAGGCCACGGGAATACTGTTGGCGCCGTATGCATTTCTTAAAGACACACCTCCTCTACTTCCCGCCACGCTGTGTCTATGTTGCTTGTTTTTCGTTTGAGGTGCCTCGTGTGCCTGGTTCTCAGCCTGTTGTGGCCCGCGTTCGCGGCGTGTGCCTCAACCAGCGCAGGCTTTCCGGCCCAACGGCTGGCTGAGCTGGCGCTAGCCGATGCGCCTCTTGCACTAGACGTTCGCACTGGCGTTCCAGCCGACCTGACGGTGACCCAGATCGCCGCAGCCCGTGGCGACGCATTCGAGGCCTTTGACCGGGGAAAAACCTACGACTCTGACCGGCGGGGTGTGCTTTGGTTGCGCTTTCGCTTGCAGCTGGATGAGCCCCTGCAGGAGGGCCGCTGGCGGCTCGAGATCTCCAAGCCTTTTGTTGAGTCTGTTGAATTTCACTGGACGGACGCGCAAGGAAATTCGCAAAAACAAACGGCTGGTGACAGCCTCGCACACCGCACATGGCCCGTGCGTGCCTTGACACCGCAGTTCGATCTACCTGCACTGGCTGCAGGTGCGCATACGTTTTATCTGCGCGTGCAAACAGATATTCCCCTGCACTTTTCAGTTGACTTGAAGCCTCGCCAGGTAATCGAGGCGCGCGATATGCATAACCTGCTCACAACGGGTTTCGTGTTGAGTCTTTTGGTATTCATGGTGGCGCTCAGCGCAATATTGGCGCTCGTCTACAAACGCTGGGCCTATGGCTGGTACAGCTTGTTTGCGATAACCAATTTTTTTGCAGTTGCGGGGTATATGGGTGTCTCCAGCTTTTTGTTCTGGCCCGAAGCGGTATGGTGGCCCGAATATTCCACCCTGGTACCCACCATGCTGTCCACCATTGTGCAGCTGCAGTTTTCCAGGTCTATGTTTGTCACTGAAGCGCGCAATACGGGCTTGCACCGCTGGATCGACAGTGCCTTGGCATTCAACTTGGTGGTGTCAGTGGCTGTGCTGTTGACGCCGGATGCAATGGTCCGACAGATCGAATATCTATGGGTCATTAACAGCAGCGTCTTGCTTATCTTGGTTGTGGTGCTGCGCGCCTGGCGCCAGGGTGTGTGGCTCGCGGCGGTCTGGCTGCTGGCTTATCTGCCACTGGCGTTCGTTTTAGGCGTTGCTATCGTGGAGCATTTCGGAATATGGCCTGTCAATCAGATGCCGTACTTGCTGCCGGTATATGCAATTGCCTATGAATTGCCCATTTTGTTGCTGGTGATGTTGTGGCATTCCAAAACGCGACTGGCTTATGCGATTCGGGAAACCACGCTGTCCAGCGCCGATCCGCTCAAAGGCTATGTCCAGTCGACAGCGTTTTCAGACACCGCAGAAAACCTGTGGAACGAAGCGCGGCGACAACAGAAAGACCTGGGTGTTGCATATGTGAAGGTTGTTCGCGATAAGGAACTGTCTACCTTGGTCAATACCTACGACCCCGACCGCGAGCGCGCGCAGTGGGTGCGCATCCTGCGAACGGTGATGCGGGAGGGCGATACCCTTGCCCAGGTTGACCACGACGTTTTCGCGCTTTTTTTCAAAGGCCAATCGGCCGACGACGACTTCTCCAGCCGTCTGATCCGCCTGGTGGCCCTGGGATTGATGGCCCCTCAAGACCACGGTGCGCAGCAGCCCATCCACTTTCGCGTGATCGCCTGCACACGCGGCACCGCACAGGGTGTGAACGGTGGCAACGCCACCAACTGGGCCACGCTGGATCGCGCCATGCAAACCCGGCTGCACGCACAGCGCGGCTGGTCGCGTCGCAGCATCCGCTTGCTGGGCTCAGGCCAAGTCAAGCCCGTGGTGTCAGATGAGTTGCACAGCGACGCGTGGGCGCAAGCGCTGGACGCTCAGTTGACCGACGAGCGCAAACCGGCTTGAAATGATTAAAAAAGTGCATCGAGCCCTTGTAAATACTGCTCAAGCAGCTATTAAATGAATAGCAAATTGTTGGCTATTTTCATACGGCAAACACTATGCCTGCTGCTCTTGTGGAGCGTGGTGCCGCTACTGGCTGCCGCCACAGGCCCCTTGGTGAACGCCGTGCCACTGGCCGAGCTGGCGCGGGCCGGGCAGCCACTGCCCATGCAGGTTCGCGCGGGCGTACCCACCCACGTGACGGTCCAAGACGTGGCGGCGATGCCTGATCACACCTTTGCTGCCTTCGACCCGGATAAGGCATACGACGCCGACCGTTTCGGCGTGCTGTGGCTGCGTTTTCAGGCGCTGGCAGACGACAAATCAGGTGCCGCCGCCTGGACGCTGTCGCTGTCCACGCCCTTCGTTGACAAGGTGTCGTTTTTCTACCTGGATGAGCAAGGCGTCTGGCAAGGACAGTTTGCCGGGCGCGACATACCAAATGCACGTTGGCCGATACCCGGCACCTATCCGCGGTTCAACCTGCCCACCCTGGCGCCGGGCGTGCATACTTTTTATGTGCGCGTCCAAACCGGGATACCGCGTCAGTATTCAATCAAATTGCAATCGACAGAAAACGCGACGAGCGCGGCAATGAGCCAGTTGCTGCACGCCGGGTTTGTCTTAAGTCTGATGGCGTTTACGGGAATAATCAGTCTGATACTGGCTGCGGTCTATAAAAGAAAACTGTATGTTTGGTATTCATTATTCGGATTGACGAGTTTCTTTGCAGTGGCCGGTTATATCGGCATATCAAACTATTTATTTTGGCCCCATGCCAGTGTGTGGCCTAAATATTTGACGCTGGTTCCCGTCATGCTGGCACTCACCATTCACCTGCATTTCAGCCGCATTCTGTTTGCAAACGAGCTGCGCCACACCCGGATCAGGCGAGTGGTTAAAACTTTGCTTCTGTTTAATTTGGCATGTACCTTGGCGACGGTAATTGCACACATACTGCCCAATGCGGCATTTCGCATTTATGCATATGCCTGGGTCATGACCAGTAGCGTTGTGTTATCCATATTCATAGTCTTGCGTGCTTGGCGGCAAGGTTTTGCTATGGCACCGTGGTGGGTTTTAGGATACACGCCACTATTCGTTTTTCTGGCGTTGGTAATCCTGCAGCGTTTTGAACAACATCCAATTGGTGCCTTGCCAATTAATATGCTGTTGTATGTCATCGCGTTTCAACTCCCCATTCTGCTATTCATCCTGTTATGGCATTCAAAAACACACCACGTGCACGCGGTGCGGGAAACCACGTTGGCCAGCGTGGATCCGCTGAAGGGCTATATACCTGCATGTCATTTTGCCGAGACGGCACAAAACCTGTGGGACGACGCGTGCCAGCAAAAGAAAGATTTGGGTATTGCGTATGTCAAGGTCACGCGTGACCGCGAACTGGCCGCGCTGGTAAACAAGTACGACCCGCAGAGAGAACGCGCGCTGTGGGTGCGCATCATGCGCACCGTGATGCGCGACGGCGATACCGTCGCACAAATCGATGAGGACACGTTTGCCCTGTTTTTCAACGACCTTTCGGCCAGCCAGGCGTTTTCCAACCGGTTGAGTCGGCTCGTGGCTTTGGGGCAGGCAGCCCCAAAGGACTACCAAACTGGTGAACCCATCGCCTTTCGGGTGGTGGCCAGCTCGCTGGGATCGGTGTGGGATGCCACGAGGGGAAGCTCACATGCCTGGGGCGAACTGGACTTGGCGCTGCGAGCGAAATTAAGTACGGAAGCAGCCGAATCGCGCAGCCTGCGTTTCCTGGGCGCCGTCCCGGTTGAGCCGCAAGTCCCAGACGAAAACCACAGCGAGGCTTGGGCGCAGGCGCTCAACGCGCAGCTGGCAGACGAACGTAAGCCGGGCTGAGGTACACGTCCGGTAGTTTTGTCTGTCGCTATAAAATAAATAGCTGCTTAAGCATATTTTATAAGGGCTACAGCCCGATATGACCTGAATTCACGCAGATATCGGGCAACGGCAGACACCACGCCGTGCAGCTACAACTTGGCACTTTGGCTGACCGCATGCCAGCCACCTCGCCTACACGCGGCGCCAGCGGCGTCGACATGATCAGCCTGAGCGAATTTCACTGCTGCCCCTGCACGCCAACGCTGGCTGGGCTTCACACAATCCACAAGGAATCATGATGACGGCAACCACCGACGCGCCCGCCAGCCAGGCAAATACCTTTGAAAACATCGAGCCCACGAGAAGTGGTTTGTCGCGCCGGGCGATGGTGCAAGCCAGCACCGCGCTGGCGGCGGCCCCGCTGGTGGGCTGCGCTGCAACACCACCGGGGAACGCGAGCTTGCCCAGCGTGTCCACCGCGTCCCTGCGCGAACCCGATCCCGTGATGATGCGCATGAGCCTGCAGGTCAACGGCCAGACTTACCCGCTCGCCCTGGATGGCCGCACCAGCCTGCTGGATGCCTTGCGCGAGCACATGAACCTGAAAGGCTCCAAGAAGGGCTGCGACCACGGACAGTGCGGTGCGTGCACCGTGCTGGTGGACGGCAAGCGCGTTAATTCGTGCCTGACGTTGGCGGTGATGCATGAAGGCCAGGCCATCACCACCATTGAGGGCTTGTCCAGCTCGGACGAGTTGCACCCCATGCAAGCAGCCTTCATCAAGCACGACGGTTTTCAGTGCGGCTATTGCACGCCGGGCCAAATCTGCTCGTCGGTCGGCATGCTCGCCGAGGTTCGAGCGGGCATGCCCAGCCACGTCACACAAGATTTGCAGGGCACCACCACCGCGCTCAGCGAAGAAGAAATTCGCGAGCGCATGAGTGGCAACATTTGCCGCTGCAGCGCCTATCCCAACATCGTCGCGGCGATCCGGGATGTATCGGGAGCAGCAGCATGAAATCTTTCACCTACGAACGTGCCACTTCGCCAGAAGGCGCTGCTGCTGCAGCGGCGTCCAGGCCCGGCGCCAAATTCATCGCAGGCGGCACCAATCTGCTCGACCTGATGAAGCTGCAAATTGAAACGCCGCTGCACCTGATCGACATCACGCGCCTGGGGTTGGACAAAACTGAAAGCCTGGCCGACGGCGGCGTGCGCATCGGCACCATGGTGCGCAACGCAGATCTGGCGGCAGACCCGCGCATTCGCAAGGATTACGCGGTGCTGAGCCGGGCGTTGCTCAGCGGTGCCTCGGGCCAGTTGCGCAACAAGGCCACCACTGGCGGCAACTTGCTGCAGCGCACCCGTTGCTACTATTTTTACGACACGGCGCAGGCCTGCAACAAGCGCACGCCCGGCACCGGTTGCTCGGCGCTGGCGGGCTACAACCGCCTGCATGCGGTGCTGGGCACCAGTGAGCAATGCATTGCCACCCATCCTTCAGACATGGCGGTAGCCATGCGGGTGCTGGATGCGCGGGTGGAAACTGTCGCACCCAACGGTGCCCGTCGTGTGATACCGATTGCCGACTTTCACCGCCTGCCTGGCAACACGCCGCACATTGAAACCAGCCTGCAGCCTGGCGAGATGATCACGGCCGTGACCTTGCCGCCGCCCCTGCCCGGCAAGCACATCTACCGCAAAGTGCGCGACCGCGCTTCGTATGCATTTGCCACGGTTTCTGTCGCGGCCATCGTCGATACAGCGGGGGGCAACGTGCGCGCCGCCCGCATGGCTTTCGGTGGTTTGGCTCACCAACCCTGGCGTGTGCTCGATGCCGAAGCCATGCTGACAGGCGTTGCGGCCAACCCTGCCAGCGCCAATGCTGCAGCCGACCGGGTGTTGCAAGGCGCACGCGGATTTGGTCACAACGATTTCAAAATTCCGCTGGTGCGCAGCACCTTGCGGGCCGTGCTGACTGAAGCGTGAAGTCACCCCTTTTAAGGAAAAAAACATGCAGATGAACACACCCGCCCCGCGCAACGCACTGGACGAGAACCGTCAGGGCCTGATGGGCAAACCGGTTGACCGGGTTGAAGGCCGCTTGAAGGTCATGGGCAAAGCGCCGTATGCACATGAGGTGATGGAGGGCCAGAAAGAGCAGAAGGCGGCGCACGGCTTCATCGTGCAGGCCACGATTTCAAAAGGCACCGTCACTGCTATCGACACAAGTGCCGCTGAGCGCGCACCCGGCGTGTTGATGGTGATGACACACCTGAACGCGCCCAAGCAAGCCGCCTGGGGCCCCATCGAGTTGCCCGACCGGTATGCCCGTTCCATCCCACAGCTGGGCTCCAGCAAGATTGAGTATTACGGCCAGCCAGTGGCGTATGTTGTGGCTGACACGTTTGAGCAGGCGCGCTCCGCGTCGCATCTCATTGCCATCTGCTACGCGCAGGCAGCGGGCGAGCACGAGATGCAGAGCCGATTGGCGCAAGCCGAGCGCCAGACGCAGTTCATGGAGCCGCTGATTGACGGCTCCCAACCCGATTTTGAGAAGGCCATGGCCAGCTCAGCCGTGACGGTGGACAGCCGCTTCACCACACCCGCCCATGCGGCCGCCCCCATGGAGCCGCCGGCCACGCTGGCCTATTGGGAGGGCAACAAGCTCACCGTGCACTGCTCGGCGCAGCTCATCAACAGCGCGCAGAAAGGCGTTGCGTCCACCTTGCAAATCCCGGTGGGCAATGTGCGTGTGGTCAGCCGCTACATCGGCGGCGGCTTCGGCAGCAAGCTGCCGATTTATGGCGATGTGATTCTGTCGGCGCTGGCCGCCCGCGAGCTGCGCCGCCCCGTGAAAACAGCACTCACACGCCAGCAGATGTTTCACGTGACCAGCCACCGCAGCGACACCGTGCAGCGCCTGCGCCTGGGTGCATCGAGTGACGGCAAGCTGGCTGCAGTCGGTCACGAGGCCTGGGCGAACAGCGCGCGCTACGATAATTTTTATGAGCCTTCAGCGCTGCAAACGCGCTTGTTGTACGACGCGCCCCAACGCTTCACGCCGCACTATCGGTTGCCGTTGGATTTACCGGTCTCAGACTCCACGCGCGCGCCCGGCGAAGCCGTGGGCATGCTGGCCATTGAAATAGCCATGGACGAGCTGGCTGAAAAGCTCAAGCTCGACCCGATTGAGCTGCGCCTGCGCAACGAACCCACACAAGACCTGGACAAGAAAATTCCGTTTTCCAGCCGCAACCTCGTGGCTTGCATGAAAGACGGTGCCACGCGTTTCGGCTGGAGCCAGCGCAGTGCCCTGCCAGCGCAAAAGCGCGATGGCCGCTGGCTGGTTGGCATGGGCATGGCGGCTGCCATTCGCTCCAACTTTTTGATGCCCTCCAAGTGCGATGTGGCGCTCAACCGCGAGGGCGTGCTCACCGTCAAGATGGCCATGACCGATATCGGCACCGGCAGCTACACCGTGCTCACGCAAATTGCCGCCGAGATGATGGGCCTGCCCATCGAGCGGGTGCGCATGGAGCTGGGCGACAGCAATTTTCCCGCCACGCCGGGGTCTGGGGGCTCTTGGGGCGCGGCCAGTTCAGGCTCGGGCTTGTTTGATGCATGCACCAACTTGCGTGAAAAGTTGGCCACCAAGATGGGCGTGAAAGTAGCCGATGCCACGTTTGCCAACGGCAGCCTGTCCAGTGCGGGCAAAACGGAAACCCTGGGCGAGTTGGCCGGAACACTGGGTATGGAAGCCAGCGGCGATATTGCACCCGGTGCCCTGGCCAAACAGTTTTCCCAGCAGGCTTATGGCGCGCATTTCGCCGAAGTGGGTGTGAACATCGACACCGGCGAAATCAGGGTGCGTCGTCTGCTGGGCGTGTTCGCTGCCGGGCGAATCCTCAACGAGAAAACAGCCAAAAGCCAGATCAGCGGCGCCATGATTTGGGGCGTGGGCACGGCCCTGCACGAAGACGCCGTGATTGACAAACGCGACGGCCATTTCGTCAACCACGACCTGGCCGAATACCACGTGCCCTCACACGCCGACATTCCCAAAATCGACGTGCACTTTCTCACCGAGGTCGACGACAAAACCAATCCGCTGAAGATTAAAGGCGTCGGCGAGCTGGGCATTTGCGGCGCAGGCGCGGCGGTGGCCAACGCTGTCTACAACGCCACCGGCGTGCGCGTTCGGGAGTTTCCGTTGACCCTAGACAAGGTGTTGGCGGGGTTGGAGAAGCGTCAAATGGCGTGAGTCGCTTGATGTGAAGGCTGCTTGGTTTGCTATAAAGTAGATAGCTGTTTGAGCAGTATTCATAAGGGTTGACGGCCGATTTATTTTTGAAAATGCTGATGTGAGACACGCTTCAAACGCAACCAACACGTCGTTCCCGCGCAGGCGGGAATTCGCCTGCAGCGTGCTCATATCTCTCACTACGGGCAGACACAGGCACCTGTTGATCCGGCTCTAAGAAGTATCAATCGTTTGCCCCCAGCCAGGTAGCTGCGAATTCAGTAGCAAAAACAGGGCTCAGTCGCATGCGCAGATGTCGGGGTCGCCCGACAGCGACTCACTTTTCTTTGCGTCGCCAAAGAAAAGTAAGCAAAAGAAAGGCGACCCGGCAGTCTGGGCCCCTTCGCTTCGCTACGGGTAACTTGCGGTGCTCAAACCCAGTGGGGTCACGTGCAAACTCGCCTGCGGCTCAAACAAGCACGTGCCCTGATCCACTGGCTTTTGCGCTCCTCAGCCCAGCCTGAACGGGGTTTCCCGGATACCTTTGCTCAGTCCAACGGAAATTTCAAGCTTCGTCGGGCCGAATCAATAGATTCCCGCGTCCGTGGGAATGACGGTCTGACCATGCATCTGATGGGTCATTTTTTGTACATAACCATGTCACCAGAGATGCTCACCACCTTCGCTTTTTCCAGCTTTTGTACCACCCCATCGATGTCCTCTGCCGTACTGTCTTTGCCCAACAGCGAGCGGATATGACGCAGTAAGGATGTCAGTTTGTGCGGGGGCTTTGTCGTTCATCTTGACTAGCCCTTTTTTTACTCGATTGAATTGCACGTCCACCGTCACAGGAGCTTTGATAACAATCGTTTTTTTTGCAGCAGGCGTTTTGAGTGCAACTATTTTTTTAATGGACTTTACCGCTGCTTTTTGAGCTACTTTCTTGGCAGCAATGGTCTTGGTTGCTGTTGCTTTTTTCTTGGCGGCAACGGGTGTTGGATTTTTTAATCTCACCTCAAAAAGGGTTTGATCTGGCGGCGTCTGAGGCGACAGTTCCTTCGGTTGATTAACCCGCTTTGCATCGGTAACTGACTTGGTCTTGAAACCAACCCGCTTCGCCTTGAACATGAGCAGTCGTGCATGCGCGAGCATGGGGTCGTACCCCTTGTCATTGGCCACCACCACCAACAACGAATCCGGATTCTTTGCGGCTACATAGCCAAGATAAAAAGACAAGTGAAAGTCAAGCGCGTTAGGGCCGGCACCGGAGCGAGGGACCAAGGTGATGCGGCTGTCAATTTCTTTCAGTTGTTGCGCCTGTTTCGCTTGGTGCGGGCCGTGGAAGAGCCATAGATCGGTAAAGCCAGGTGTTAGTTTGGCTAATTGTTCCAGCGTAGGTTGAACATTCTCAAAATCCCACAGCACGTGCAGTTTTCCCACAATCGATACCTCCCTGTTAACTGGGCGACGAGAACTCAAAAAACTTTCACGTCAGTTTTGTTGCTACAAATCATATTGACACCCGAGATTGCCCGGCAAGGACTACCAGCTTGAGCTGCTTACAAAAATCGAGCGTGTGAAATTTCTCGAATAGTTGAATAGGCTTCAGCCCTGCAACCGTTTGAGCTGCTGCAGCAAAGTAGGCAGCAACTCACTGACTGTCGGGTGAATGTGCATGGCGCGCGACATGACCGTGAAGGGTTGGTCTGCGACCATCAAGCCCAGCAGGTTGTGAACCACCTCGTCGCCGTTGTGGCCCAGGATGCTGGCGCCCAGCAAGCGCTGCGTCTTGGCGTCTACCAGGACCTTCATGAAGCCCTGGGTTTCACCTGCTTCTCGGGCGCGGGAGACCTTTGCCATCGGCATGGTGGCCATCAAGGCAGCCTGGCCTGTTTTGCGCACTTCCTGCTCGCTCAGGCCAATTCGGCCCAGCGGTGGGTCAATGAAGAGGGCGTAGCAGGGCACCCGGGTGGAGATGCGGCGTGCATCACCGTCAAACAGGTTGGCGGCGACGATCTCAAAGTCGTTGTAGGCCGTGTGCGTGAAGGCTCCGCGGCCATTGCAATCGCCCACCGCCCATACGCCCTCTGCACTGGTGGCGCATTGGTCGTCGACCGTGATGTAGCCACGCTCGTCGGTATGCACACCGGCCGCCTCCAGGCCCAGGCCGTCCGTGTTGGGTTGGCGGCCTATGGCCAGCAGCACATGGCTGCAAGTGACGGCTTGGGCTTTGTCGCCCACCTGCAGCTTCACGGTGATGGCTGCGTCTTGCTGTGACAACGCCAGTTGCTCAGCGCCCAGCACAAAGCGAATGCCCTCGGCTTGCAGAATGTCGCGAATGCCGTCTGACACATCGGTGTCTTCGCGGCCCAGCAAGCGCTCCGATTTTTCCAGCACCGTGACCTCTGCGCCGAAGCGCCGCATCATTTGCGCAAACTCCAGCCCGATGTAGCTGCCGCCCACAATGACCAGGTGCTGGGGCACCACGTCCAGATCAAGGATGGACACGTTGTCCAGCGTGGGCACGTCGTCAATACCGTCGATATGCGGGCGAACCGAGCGACCGCCCACGTTGATAAAGATGTGCGGCGCGGTCAGCACTCGGTCGCCGACCTGCACGGTGCGTGGCGCCACAAAGCGGGCAGTGCCGGCAATGACTTGCGTGTTGGCCAAGCCGCGCAGCCATTTTTCTACGCCCTGGCTGGACTGCTGTACCAACTGGTCTTTGCGGGCCTTGATCTGGGCCATGTCTACCCGGATGTCGCCCGCGGTAAATCCAAACTCCGCGCCCCGACGCGCCACGTGAATCGCCCGGGCGCTGGCCACCATGGTTTTGGTGGGCGTGCAGCCAACGTTCACACAAGTGCCGCCAAATGCGCCGCGCTCAATCAAGACTGTTTTCAGCCCTTGCTGGCTGCACCGCGCGGCCAGTGACGGCCCGGCCTGGCCAGCGCCGATGATGATCGCATCGAATGATTCGGTGGGCATGGGTGGCTCCTGTGATGAATCAAAGCAGCCTACAACACGTCGGCGGTGTTGTACGAGCGTATCAACGACCGTTGATTGTTTCAATCCCGACCCAGCCGCCCGCCGGATAGCGCTCACCCGTCGTTGCGCCGGGCGTAAACAGCGCGTCCAGCGCTTGCAGTTGCTCTGGGTGCAAGGCAACCGCTGCTGCCGCAACGTTTTGCGCCAGATGGTGGGACGGCGTGCCCCGGGAATAGGCAAAACCTGGGGGCTTTTGTGCAGGGTCCAGGCCAGCGCCAATTGGGTGGCGGGCAGACCCCACGTCGTCGCCAGCTGCATGAATTGGTCTACCAAATGGCGGTTGTCTGCACCGGCCTGGCCATTGAAGCGGGGCAGGGCACGGCGAAAGTCTCCTTCGTCCAGTTCGCTGGGTGGTGGCAAGCTGCCGGTGAGCATGCCGCGACCCAGCGGGCTGTAAGCCACCAGGGCAATACCCAGGCGGTCCAGGGTCGGTAATGAGGCTTCCAGGTTGCGCTCCCACAGCGAAAATTCGCTTTGCAAAGCAGCAATCGGGTGTACCGCATGCGCCGCTTGCAAGCTGTCCAGGCTGACTTCTGACAAGCCCAGGCTGCGCACCTTGCCGGCGCGCACCAGGTCCGCCATGGCACCGACCAGCTCAAGCAGCGCGGTGTCGGGGTTGCGGCGGTGGCAGTAATACAAGTCAATGCAGTCCACACCCAGGCGCTGGAGCGAAGCCTCGCAGGCAGCGCGCACGTAAGCCGGTGAGTTGTCGATGCGCCGCTCGTAGCGGCCCGGCTCGCGCACGATGCCGAACTTGGTGGCGACCGTGAGTGTGCTTCGCTGCTGTGGCGTGAGCTCAGCCAAAAAGCGGCCGAGCAGCCGCTCGTTGTGTCCATGGCCGTAGGTGTCGGCCGTGTCAAAGTGGGTCACGCCCAGTTCAAAAGCCTGGTGCAAGGTGGCCAACGACAGGTCATCGTCGGTGGCCCCATAAAACTCACTCATGCCCATACACCCCAAACCAATGGGGTGAACGGGGCGTTGGGCCAGCAGGCGGGTGGGATGAGGTGATGGCATGGAATTCCTTCGGTTTGGTTTATGCAGCGGTGTAAGCACCGTCGACCAGCATGGCGTGACCATTGACAAAACTGGACGACTGACTGAGCAGAAAGCACACAGCGTTGGCGATTTCGTCAACCGTGCCGCTACGCCCTGCAGGGGTGGTGGCGACAAATGCGTTGCGGCCATCGGCACCGCCAAACCCAGCGTCAGACATCGGTGTGTCAACCACCCCGGGGCAGACCGCATTGACGCGAATGGCGTCACCGGCCAGCTCCAACGCAGCGCTTTTGATCAGGCCGATCACGGCGTGCTTGCTGGCAGCGTATAGCGCTACTTGCGCAAACCCGACTACGCCGGCCATCGACGCGTTGAACACCAGGCTACCGCCGCCACCGGCTCGCAGGGCGGTCACTTGGTGACGCAGGCAATGAAAAGCAGCGCGCACGTTGGTGTCAAACACGTGTTGATAAACCGGGTCGTCCACAGAGTCGACCGGCCCGCCAGTCCCTAATGTTCCTGCGTTGTTGAACGCGCCATCCAGGCGGCCAAACGTTGCCAGCGTGGTCGCGACCAGGTGCTTCACATCAGCCTCCTGGCAGATATCGGTTGCCACCACCAGCCCGTGACCGCCGGTCGCCTGAATTGCTTGCAAAAGACTTTCACAAGCTGCGTGGCGGCGCGCAGCCAGCACCACTTTGGCACCTTGGGCGGCCAACTGGCGCGCGGTGGCAGCACCGATGCCGGACGAGGCACCCGTGACGATGAAGACGCGACCGGCAAGGTCGGGGTATGAGGCGGACAGCAGGGGTTTGGGCAGTGGCAAGTGAGGCATGTGAATTCAGCTGAATGAGCAATCTCGGTGAATAAAAGGTAAGGCCAAGGCTACGTTCGGGCGGTCGTGCTGGCAATGCGCTGCGCGCTGCACGGTGCGTGCGGCGCAGCTTCACAGTCACCGCACAGGTTCATGAACAATGCGGTGGTGTCCACACCCGAACTGAACCATCTGCGCGCCTTTGTTGCCGTAGCGCAGCAGCGCAACTACCGGCGTGCCGCCCAGCAATTGGGCTTGTCACCATCGGCGGTCAGCCAGGCGGTTCGCCGGCTGGAGTCGCACCTGGGCGTGCCGTTGCTCGCGCGGTCAACCCGCAGCGTGTCGTTAACGCAGACCGGTAGCCGCCTGTACGAGCAGTTGAGCGTGCATTTGAACGGCCTGAACGCTGCGCTGCAGCAGGTGGCGGGTTTGAGCGATCAGGTCTCGGGCACGCTGAAGCTGAACATGCCGCGCAGTGCCGCTTGCTTGTTGATGCAGCCCATGGTCGCCGCTTTCCTGGCTGCGTACCCGCAGGTGCAGCTGGAGATCGTGTGACCCACGATCAGTTCGTCGACATCGTGGAGCTGGGCTGTGACGCCGGGATTCGCTTCTCGGAGGCGGTGCCGCTGGACATGGTGGCCGTACCCATCGGCATGCCGCAGCGTTTTGTGGTGGCAGGCTCGCCGGCGTTTGTTGCGCGTCATGGTATGCCGACAGACCCGCTAGCACTGCTGGCACAACCCTGCGTGAAGCTGCGCTTTCCCAGCGGCGTGTTGTACCGCTGGGAGTTTGAGCGGGCAGGGCAACGCCACGAGCTCAACGTGAATGGCCCGCTGACAGTTGATGACCAACAACTGGCGCAACGCGCCGCACTGGACGGTGTGGGCTGGGCTTATTTGTACGAATCAAGTTGCGCGCCGCATATTGCCTCGGGCGCTTTGGTGGCCGTGCTGACCAACTGGTGCCCGCCCGCCACCGCGTTTCAGCTGTACTACCCCAGCCGCCGCCAGACCAGCACGGCCTTACGGGCGTTCATCGGCTGGGTACAGGCCGGCCATGGACAGGGCATTTGAAACTGGCCTTGCTGCAGCGTCTTATTTGCTATTATTTTCGTAGCTGTTTGAGCAATAGCTACCAGGGCTTGACGCTTAAAAGGCATTGAACGAAGGCTTGAGGCAGCCTTTAAAATTCCGGCCATGCATATTCATATCTTGGGCATTTGTGGCACCTTCATGGGTGGTTTGGCGGCGTTGGCGCGGGAAGCGGGGCATCGGGTGACGGGGTGCGATGCGGGGGTTTATCCGCCGATGAGCGACCAGTTGCGCGCGCTGGGCATTGAGTTGATCGAAGGCTTTGGCGCAGACCAACTGGTCTTGAAGCCCGACGTGTGGGTGGTGGGCAATGTGGTGTCGCGCGCGCGTGCCGCCGATGGCACCGCCAAATTCCCGCTGATGGAAGCCATTTTGGACAGCGGCGCGCGCTACACCAGCGGGCCGCAGTGGCTGGCCGAGCACGTGTTGCACGGGCGGCATGTGCTGGCCGTGGCGGGCACGCATGGCAAAACCACCACCACTTCCATGCTGGCCTGGGTGCTGGAATGTGCGGGTTTGGTACCGGGGTTTTTAGTGGGTGGCGTGCCGTTGAATTTTGGGGTGTCGGCTCATTTAGGGGCAACTGCCGCCGCGCCGGGCCGCCCCAAGCAAGGCGCGGCCCCCTCGGGGGGCAGCGAACCACACGCAGTGGGGAGCGTGGGGGCCTATTTCGTTATAGAGGCCGACGAATACGACACCGCCTTCTTCGACAAACGAAGCAAATTCGTGCACTACCGCCCCCGCACCGCCGTGCTGAACAACCTGGAGTTTGACCACGCCGATATTTTTGACGACCTGGCCGCGATCGAGCGGCAGTTTCACCACCTGGTACGCACGGTGCCGCCATCGGGGCGGGTCGTGGTCAATGGGCTGGAAGACAGCTTGGCCCGGGTGCTGAAGGCGGGCTGCTGGAGCGCGGTGCGTAGCTTCGGTGCTGTCGGAAGTGACCTCACGGCCGAAGGCGAGCCGGGTGACTTTGCGGTGCTGCAACTAGGCAAGCCAGTGGGCCGCGTGCAGTGGGGCCTGAGTGGTGTGCACAACCAGTTGAACGCGCTGGCCGCCATCGCCGCCGCCGAGCATGTGGGCGTGCAGCCGTCGCAAGCTTGCGAAGCGCTGGCCAGCTTTCAAAACGTCAAACGCCGCATGGAAGTGCGCGGTGTGGTGCCGTTCGGAGGAGCGGGTGCGGGCCGCGACATCACGGTCTACGACGACTTTGCCCACCACCCCACTGCCATGCGCACCACAGTCGACGGTTTGCGGCGCACGCTCAAGCCCGGCCAGCGCATCCTGGCCATCTTCGAGCCGCGCAGCAACACCATGAAGCTGGGCACCATGAAGGCCCAACTCCCCTGGAGCCTGGAGCAGGCCGACCTGGCTTTTTGCCACAGCGGCGGCCTGGACTGGAATGCCCGCGCGGCCTTGGCCCCCATGGGCGAGCGAGCACAGGTGGCCGCGAGCATCGATGAACTGGTGCAACAAGTCGTTCGCGTGGTCCAACCCGGCGACCAGCTGCTGTGCATGAGCAATGGCGGCTTTGGCGGTGTGCATGCCAAGCTGTTGGAAGCGCTATTAAAAGAATAGCTGCTTGAGCAATTACTACAAGGGCCAGTGGCCGATTTGGCTTGTTTAAGGTAACTACTCAGCTATTGATGCAGTCCGCCGATGTGTGAGGTTACCGTTCGGGCTGAGGTATCGAAGCCCTCGCGAGCCCTTCGATACCTCAGGGCGAACGGTTCGTATTTCGCCAGAGAGAATGCAGAGACAGCTGAGTA